>NZ_DIUM01000077.1 GCF_002423035.1 Thiocapsa sp. UBA6158 | reverse complement strand
TCCATCGTGCAGGGCACTATAAAGTGGCCTTGGTCAAGTGTTCGAATGAAAACGAACACCCGGGATGAGGGCGGGCTGAAGTTTGTCACTTGCGTATGGTGATATCATCATATAAGGAAATACGAATAAACGTGCATATGAGTGAAGTTCTATTGAAGAAACCCATGCCGCCGCAGTGAGCAAACGGCCCTCGTTCATCGTGAGGCCTGGCAAAGCCGTATCTTCCAGCGGGCGGGAATCCCGCCCGGGTCGTCGTGCGCCGCGCGCTCGGATCGCTCGCCAAGGAATCGGACCGCCGGGATCCGGCGCTGAAAATCCGGCTTATCGATGGAGTGCGAGAGGTGAGGCCAGGGGGGCTCGGCAGTACTGCGGCCGCCTGAAGACGGCGCAGCACCTCGATCAACAGATCCTGTGTCGGGAAGCTCTCGGAGAAAGCCTAGTTGCAACCAGACACACAAACCTCTCGACTATTCACAGTCCCACCGCAATTCCGGTAACAGAGTCGATACTCCGAATTGCATTGGCTGATATCGGCTTCGCGATTACAAGAGGAGCTGGACGAGCATCGAGAACGATCCAGATCGGTCTTGGCCGTGGCGATACAGGCAGCATAGGCCAAGGTTGCATTCTGCTGACAGGATATACGCTCTTGAGCGGCGCGGTTCTCAGCCGACGATCGGCACATCTCGAGCATTTGCAAACATTGATTCAGGCATTGTTTCCCCGCGGCATCCTCGGGTGGGATGTAGTCGTAGGTCGTACGATAGACCGGTCCACAGGCAACCACCGTGATCCCAAGAGCCATGACCGAACCGAGTCGCGTCAGCATCGTAAAATAGATGTTCATCTTGGCCGCCATTGCACACTCTCTTCAAAGCAAGTCCACAAACGAAATAGTCAGGCTATTAGCCGCGAGTCGGAAAACCCAATGAAATCAGCATCCGACTGGAAATCCCACTCGGTTGACTTCATGAGAAAATCTGGACTTGTGGATAAGGCTCTGAGTAAATTGAAGCTCTCGTGTCTTTCGGGAGTTTCCGTGAAAAATGGGATCCAGGATAGGACATCGAGTTGGAGGATGCAATCAAGATGAACAGACGTCCGGCGGGACACTTTAAGTCTAAACGGCGTTGATCGCGTTCCCGGCCAATCAATCGAGGAACCGCTGCGCTCGTTCCACCCAGCCGGGGTGCTGCTGGGCATGATTGGCCGATCTTATGGCGCTCCCGGATTTCAGTAGGTCGAATGCCGGGCAGGTGCCGCCGACTCCCCTGCAGTTTGCAGGTCCAGCTCGGGGGCCGTTTACTGAACTCCGAAAGCCCCCGCTAAATCGAAGAGACGAAATCGCGTAACACCTCCATCACGCCGAGACCATACTGTAGGGCGACATTTGCAAGGAGCGTGGGGTCTTGAAATCACGCAATGCGGAGGGGCATCGGGGAGTGCCCGGCCTGCTCAAAACCCCGATGCATCTCTTTGAAGGATGCCGGGAGGATGTTGCACGTCTAGCCTTTCGGAGGCGATGAGCGCGGTCTGGATCGCCACGACGCGCTGGATCACGATGAGGTGCCGTGACGCAGATGGATAACAGAGGGTTGAACCTGATCATCACGGCCTGATGGCTTAATGGCGTCAAGCCGCGCAGGCACAGCGTTCCGAGCCCGCCGTTACCAGTCTGCCTCAAGGATCATGGGCGGCCTGTCGCCGATCGAGCGGGTGCTGATCGGGCCGGACTCAGTGGCCAAGCCCTGACCGGTCTTCCAGCCACTGAGTCAGTTCAGCCGCCGGCAGCGGCGGAGCATAGAGATAGCCCTGCACCTGATCGCAACCCAGGACGCACAATTGCTCGGCTTGTTCGTTCTGCTCAATACCTTCGGCCAGGATGCGCATGTTCAACCCGTGGGCAATCTGGATCATTGCCTGGACGATAGCGCGGTCTTCCGCATTACTGACAAGGCTGGCGACGAAGGACCGGTCGATCTTGAGCTTGTCGACCTTAAAGCGCTTCAGATAGGCCAGGTTGGAGTAGCCGGTCCCGAAATCGTCGATGGAGATCTGGATTCCCTGGTTCTTCCAGTCGAGCAGAGTCCTCAGCACGGACTCTTCTCCATGGAGCATGGATTCGGTCAGCTCCAGATCCAGCCCCTTCGGGTCCAGGCCGCTCTGTGCCAGGGCCGCCCGCACGTCCTCGGCCACCTGCTCCTGACGGAACTGGACAGCGGACAGGTTCACCGCCATCACCAAGTCCGGCCAGCCGGCGGCTCGCCAGGCGGCGGCCTGGCGGCAAGCCTCCGCCAGCACCCAGCGGCCGAGGGGGACGATGAGCCCGCTCTCCTCGGCTGCGGCGATGAAGGCGCTGGGCATGACCAGGCCCACTCCGGGCTGTTTCCAGCGCACCAGGGCCTCGACTCCCACCACGCGACCGGTGCCCAGATCGAGCTGAGGCTGGTAGTGGACGATGAACTCCTGACTCTCCAGGGCCCCCCGCAGGGCGTCTCGGGTCTGGATGAAGTGCCTCAGCTCGTCGTTGAAGCGCGGCTCGAAGAAGCGGTAGGACTGGCGACCGGAGCGCTTGGCCGCATAGAGAGCCTGGTCGGCGTTGCGCATCAGGGTTTCGCCGTCGGTGCCGTCCGCCGGGTAGATCGCCACGCCGATGGAGGAGGAAACGTGGATCTGGTAGCCCTGGATGTCGAAGGGTGCGGCGATGCGGGCGAGCAGTTGCACGCAGACCCGGGCGACGGCCGTCACGGGCTCATCGGCATCCGCCTCCGCTGGCAGGATAAGCATGAATTCGTCGGCGGACAGGCGGCAGAGGGTGTCCCCGGCCTGTAATTGCGCGCGCAGCCGCTTGGCCAGATCCTTCAGCAGTTGATCCCCGGCGGCATGGCCGTAGGTGTCATTGACGTATTTGAACTGATCCAGGTCGAGATAGAGCAGTGCCAGTTGTGTGTGGTGTCGGCTGGCCCGGGTCAGGGCTTGCTGGAGTTGGAACTGGCCCTGGACCCGGTTGGGTAGTCCGGTCAGCTCATCGTGGAAGGCCAGATACTCGATGCGCTCCTGGGCCTTTTTCTCTGCGGAGATATCGCGGCACAGACCGAACACGGCAGGCTGACCGTCGAGCAGGACCTTGGTCGCGCGCACCTCGACGGGGAAGATGTGTCCCCGGGCGTCGCGGTGCTCGGCCTCGAATTTGGCTTCGCCCTGGCTGTCGACCAGGGCGAGGCGCGCCGGGACATTGACGCGATCCTGAGGCGTGTCGATCTCGGTGATATGCATCTGCAGCATGGCCTCCCGGGTATAGCCGTACTGCCGGATGGCCGGATCGTTGATATCGATGATCCGGCCTGTCAAGTCGACGATGAGGATGGCGTCCATGGTGTGGTTGAAGAGCATGCGATAGCGCTCTTCGCTCTCGCGCAAGCGCTGCTCGGCGCACTGACGCTCGGTGATGTCCTCGACCACGGCGAGATGCAATTGCCGCCCCTCGTCCTTCATCTCCACCGTGGCGACGGTGAGATGCCCCCAGACGATTGATCCATCCGGGCTCAGGTAGCGCTTGATCATCTGAAACCCGTTGATTTCGCTCGCCTTGAGCTGCGCCACCTGCTCTAGCTCCGCCGGCAGGTCATCCGGATGGGTGAACGCCGCCCACCCGCACTCTTCCATTTCGGCCTGATTGCGCTGCAGGATCTGCTCCAGTCGCGCGTTGACATCAAGGATCCGCCCGGTCCGAGCCTCCAGCACCGCGATCCCCACGGGAGACTCATCGAAGAGTGTGCGGAATTGGTGCTCGGACTCGGCCATCCGGTTCAGCGCCTGTTGGAGACGTTCTTGGGTGGCGACCAAATCGGCGGTGCGCTCGGCGATGCGCTGCTCCAGGGTTGCATTGAGCTCCTTGAGCTGCTCCTCCAGGTGTTTGCGCTCGGTGATGTCGAGTGTGATTCCTCCCAAGCGCTCCGGGGTGCCGTCGGACCCGCAGTAGACCCGACCCAGTGCGCTGATCCAGTGTAGCGAGCCGTCGTGCCAGAGCACACGGTATTCCGCCGCGTAGTCCTGACGGCTGGCCAGGGACTCCTCAACCAGTTGAATGACCCGACCGCGATCGTCCGGGTGGAGTGCGGCAATGAATCCAGCATAGCTCGGCTCCCGGCCGGGCGGCAGGGCGAGGTGACGGCTGCAGATATCCGACCAATCCAACTGCTCGGGGTCCAGCTGGTGGTGCCAGATGCCCAGTTGGGCGCCATCCAGGGTGAGACGCAAACGCTCCTCGCTGCGGCGCAGACGCTCTTCCACCAGGCGCCGTTCGGCAATCTCCGCTTCCAGGGCGGTGGTGCGCTCCAGCACGCGCTGCTCCAAGTTCGCGTTGGCGGCCAGGATCGTCCGGTCACGACTGGAGATCTCGCGGAAAAACCGGCCGATCAGCAGGTAGAGCAGGATCGTGGTGACGAGGATGAACAGCCAGCCTTTGGCGATGCCCACCCAGAGGGCGGTTTGCGGATCGCGGATGAATGCCGCCAGGAACTCGTCGCTGAGGAAGATCCAGAAGACCGAGAAGAGGACATAGAGGGCGACGACCCTGTCTAGAGAGCTGCGGTCGAGGAGCCGATGATCGGATGGAGCCTGTCCGGGCAGGGGCGCTGCGGGCGCCCGGTCCGGCTCGATCTCGGATCCCACCCGCCTGAGCCCGGGATGAGTCGACGTCGGTCTACGTTTTGCCATGACGTTGGTTTCCGGTCTCCTACAGCAGTCGGCGGATCTAAAGTGCAAGCTTAACTTTGCGGGTAGCCGACTGCCTCATGGCAAGCGCGGCATGGGAGGGGAATGCGTCGGGCTCAAGTCTTGCCGGGAGCACGGGGTTTTGAGTAGGCCGGGCCGCGGTCCGGCGTTTCCTTGGCATAGACTGATGCGTTCATCTTGTTCTCACCGTCACGCTGAAGTCCGCTGCGCCCCGGCCAAGGTTCGCCCCGTCCAGCCGGTTGCGGGAGTAGGTCGGTCCGGCTGCCTCGGATCACAATGACCAGCCCCCGGCACCTTTGAAGTGCGCCCGTCGCGCACAGAAGTCGGGCGGCGGGCCGTTGAACGCAACGATCACTCAAGCGATGCCGAGGAGAATCCAATGACCGTGACCGACATCCAGTTCGGGACGAACCTCCACGAGGTTGTCGACGGGATCTATCGCATCAATACGCCGGTGGTCATCGAGGGTTCAAGCGGGTTTTCATTGAATCAGTACTTGATCGTCGATGATGAGTCAGTGCTCTTTTCTTAAACCGCGCCGTCTCCGGCGGTCGTCAAATCCGCCGGGGCCGAGCCCATCCAAAAACAGCGCATACCGCACTCGGCGCGGTTTAGTCGACGGACCCGCGACCCGAGGTTCGGCGCTGGCGGCGTAAGAAGCGCCTGAGCAGATATCCCGCGACAACGATTACCACCAGGAAGGCGAACACGGCCAGCGGGCCGAGGGGGCTGAACCCTGCGACTTGATCGTGGAGCTGCCTCATGGCTACTGACCAGCCCAGGATGGCGACGTAGGTTCCGCCCAGAACGACCGATAAGGTGACCCGCATGCCCAGACCGAGCATGACGCCGATGGCGCAGCCGACGACGGGCCCGGTCATCCAGATCGGTGACCAAACGAAGATGAACAGGCCGATGAGGCCGTAACGGCGAATCGTCCGGTGATGGCGCTCCGCGGTCTCGCGCACCGAGCGCAGGTAAGGCCGCAGGGTCTTTACTTCAAACAGCCCGCGCCAGCTGAAGACGAACAAGGGATAGAAGGCCAAGACCAGGATGGACTCGATCAGCAGGTTGGCGAGGACCACGGAGAGGTCATCGAGTCCGGTGGCGTATCCGAGCGACATGGCTGTGACGCGCCCGAAGACCAGGTTGGTCGCGATGACGGCCGCAAGCAGCTGACCGTACCCCGGGGACCACACGGCGGTCGCTGCCAGTGCGGCCAGCAAGGCAAGTGACAGGCAGAGTCCAGCCAATAGGACCAGACCTTCAGGCGTGCCCAGAACAGATTTCCAAAAGGAGCTCATGGCGCGCATCCGGGATTCGATGTCTTGGTTTGGCAGTCGCCTATCGAATCGAGCATGAGCTTCCGCCGATGATCGAGACCGTCCGGCGGACCGGCCGCCCGATTCTTCGGAGCTGCGAGCCCGTGTACGGCACCACGGCCGTCACGACTTAAAGTACAGAGCGGCCGAGTGGTTCGTCCTAAGTCAGTGCGGCATGCAGCTCGGCGGCCTGTAGCGTGTTCTCGAGCAGACTGGCGATGGTCATGGGTCCGACGCCGCCGGGCACGGGCGTGATCCAGGAGGCGCGCTCGGCGCAAGGCGCGAAGTCCAGATCCCCGACGAGTGTGCCCTCGGCGGTGCGGTTGATGCCGACGTCGATCAGGATCGCGCCGTCCTTGATCCAGTCGCCGGGGACGAAGCGGGGGCGTCCGAGCGCGGCGACCAGGATGTCGGCGCCGCGCGCCTTCTCGGCGAGATCTTTGGTGCGGCTGTGACAGACGGTGATGGTGCAGCGCGCGGCGAGCAGCTCCAGGGCCATCGGGCGGCCGACGATGTTGGATTGGCCGATGATGACGGCATCCAGGCCCTCGAGGGGCCGGCCCGTGCGCTCGAGCAGGGTCATGACGCCCTTGGGTGTGCAGGGACGAAGCAGGGGGCGGCGCAGCACCAGGCGGCCGACGTTGTCGGGATGGAAACCGTCGACGTCTTTGGTCGGCAAGATGCAGTCGGTCACGGTGGCCTCGTCGATCTGCTCGGGCAGCGGGAGCTGGACCAGGATGCCGTCGATCTTCGGATCGGCGTTGAGTCGTTTGATAAGATCGATGAGGTCCGCTTGGTCGAGCGTCGACGGCAGCTCATGCATCTCCGAGTAGAAGCCGACCTCTGCGCAGGCCTTGCGCTTGTTGCGCACGTAGACCTGAGAGGCGGGATTCTCGCCGACCAGTACGACGGCGAGGCCCGGCGGACGTCCGCCCGTGGCCAGGATGGTGTCGACGCGGTTGCGAATCTCGACGCGGATTTCGGCGGCGACGGCCTTGCCGTCCAGAATGTGTGCGCTCATCATGGTCTCGTCATGCGATTGTTGAGCGGCATCATAGCGAGCACCGGTGCGTATGAAAACGCGAGGGTTTCGGGCCGCGGCTCGATCGCTGAGGGTGGATTGACTCTGCTTTCTGCGCGGCGTATAGTTCCGGGTCTTCGATTTTGGGACAGCTTTTCCGAAACCGGGGTATAGCGCAGTCTGGTAGCGCGCCTGCTTTGGGAGCAGGATGTCGGGGGTTCGAATCCCTCTACCCCGACCAATCGCCCGGCAGGTCGCTCACGGTGACGACGCTTGGGGCGCCGGGCGCCGGCTTCGATGCGCACTCGATCGGCGCTCGTAGCTCAGTTGGATAGAGCAACGGCCTTCTAAGCCGTGGGTCGCAGGTTCGAGTCCTGCCGAGCGCGCCAACATCAGGCTCGACAGGCAGTAGGAACAGTCAGCAGGACAGGAGACAGACGCGCGAGTCAAGCGCTATGCAGGGAACAGCGATTTGCTATGGTGGACGTAGCTCAGTTGGTAGAGCGCAGGATTGTGATTCCTGTGGTCGTGGGTTCGAGCCCCATCGTCCACCCCACCATTCAAGGCTCTGCGATCGGTTAATGCCGATTGCATTGACGGATGTCTCGGGTCGTTAGCTCAGTTGGTAGAGCAGTGGACTCTTAATCCATCGGTCGTAGGTTCGAATCCTACACGACCCACCAACACCAAGGGCCTGGATAGTCTCCAGGCCCTTTTTCTTTGCGCGAATCCCCGCGTGGCGCGGGGTTCCGAGGGTTTGCCCTGCGGGTGCCATCCCCTTCGGATGTGCCGAATCGGCCCGTTTCCCGGCCAGCCCAGTCTCTTTTCTCCGTTTGCCCTGCGGGTAGTCGCGAGGCCGAACCCTGCATTTACAAGGGCTTGGCGCGGCCTTTTTGCGGTCAACCATGCCCACCGAAATACCGGTTACGCCCATGCGATTACCCTCGTCGGCACGGAAAACGATGATGCCGAGGACGAGCGTGATCACCAGAGAAGATCTGTACGAGTTGGTTTGGTCGGTGCCCATGATCAAGGTCGCTGAGAAGTTCGACGTATCGGGAAATTACCTGGCGCGGGTATGTACCGCGCTGCGAGTGCCCCGTCCGGAGCGTGGCTACTGGGCGAAGCTTGCGGTCGGCAAGGCGCCGAAACGGCCGGCACTTCCAGAGCCGCAGCCGGGCGATCCGATCGTGTGGTCTCGGACCGATGAGTTTCCCTCTCCATCTGTGCCCAAGCCCCGACCGACACCCAGACCCCGCGCCCCACGACTGACCCGGCACGTCACTGGCACCCACGGTCTGATTCGCGGCGCGAAGGAACACTTCCTCGCAAGCCGCAAGGTCGACGAGGGCGAACATTTGAAGCCGTACAAGAAGCTGCTTTCCCGCATTCACGCACCGGAAGTGAAAATCACCGGTGGGAGATGTCTCGCGAAAATCGCCGGTGGTTTGCGGATCAGGATGGGAAATAACAGCGACTCTGGAGCACCCCACGGCCGCCCTGTTCGAAGGCTGGGACAAGGCGTCACGCCAGTACGACGCAACGCGCCGCGTGGCCATCGTCTACGAGGATTTCGTCGTTGTGGTAGCGATGGGGCTGAAGCAGGATGGTTCGCTGAAAGCCAACTTCGTCACCTGTTACCAGGCCGACAACAGCATCGGAAAGATCAGGAGTTCGCCGGCATGGTCCCGGGCTGCATGCCTCCGCTTGCTGGGAGGTGGCCCGTGACGGCAGCCCAGAAAAAACAAAGGCCGCTGATTCGCTACGCGGGTTCAGCGGCCGAGACCTCGATAGGTTCAAAGCCGATAGGCAGTGAACTCAACGCAGAAGCCTATCCCAAGCGGCATTTTTGTCAAGCCGGCTTGGCTATGGCTCAAAGTTGGGCCTATCTGCCTGACTTGGGCCAAAGACACGGGCGATACGCCCGTGCAGCCCAGATAAATCAGAGACTTGTATCTACCACTTCTGGCTCGACAGGGTCGATAGCCGCACAACCGAACCCGCAGCCATGACCAACAACAGCACGCAATCGACTGGCAGAAGGCCCGCATGACGAACAACAGCAAAGAAACCGAACGCGCCGAGCTGCACAAGACCATCTAGCGCATCGCCAACGATCTGCGCGGCAGCGTCGATGGTGCGTATTCCACGCCCATTCGGCCACCCCCGGGCAGGGGGCGACGCAGGACCCCAATCCACTAGGATCGCCCCCTTTTTCGCAGCAAGGGGTCGAGATGGAGCGTTTGTCCATGCGTAAGATTCGCGAGTATTTACGCCTGCGGTTCGAGGCCGGTGTGTCGCACCGGCAGATCGCGGCGAGCCTGCAGATGTCCCGCAGCAGCGTCGGGGAGTACGAACGGCGCTTTGCCGCCTCGGGGCTGAACTAGCCCTTTCCCCATGCGTTGAGCGATCGGGATCTGGAGCGGCGGTTGTTTCCGTCGCCGCCGGCGGTGCCGGCCGACACCCGCGTGGTGCCGGACTGGGCGGCGGTGCATCGGGAACTGCGCCGCCCCGGTGTCACGCTGATGCTGCTGTGGGAGGAATACCGGGCCGCCCATCCCGAGGGCTTCGGCTACAGCTGGTTCTGCAAGCGCTACGAGGACTGGAGCGGGTCGCTCGACGTGGTGATGCGCCAGACCCACCGCGCCGGAGAGAAGCTGTTCGTCGACGATGCCGGGCACACGGTGGAGGTCGTCGATCCGGCCAGCGGGGAGATCCGCACCGCGCAGATCTTCGTGGCGGTGCTCGGGGCGTCCAACTATACCTATGCCGAGGCGACTTGGTCGCAAGGTCTGTCCGACTGGATCGGGTCGCATGTGCGGGCCTTCGCGTACTTCGATGGGGTTCCAGCCATTCTGGTCCCGGACAATCTGCGCAGCGGCGTGAGCAAGGCGCATCGCGACGAGCCGGATGTCAATCCCACCGATCTGGAGCTCGTAGCCCGGTCAGGCATCAAACCCCGTCACCACCTCCCATCCCGGCGCTCGCGGGCAACGGGGCCGCCCAAAGCCTGAACTCTCGGCTTCATGCCTCCACCCCCTGCTGCTCCCACTCCTGCACTTCCGCGCCGATGGTGCCGGGCAGAAGTTCTCCGGCCAGTTCATGCCAACCCTGATCGCGCCAGATGATCTCCAGCCCGCCGTCGGCGATCACCACGCGCTCGATCAGCAGTTGTGCCGGTCGACACTGTTCGGCGGGGAACAACTGTTGCCGCAGCCGACTTCCCGGAGACCCGGAGACCAACGCCTTGACGGACCGCGATACCCTCGACGCGCGCATGGGGACGCCTGCCTGCATGTCGGTGCTCGTCAGTGTTGCATCAGACCGAGACGATGAAGCGCCGCTAAACCGCGCCCGATGCGATATGTGTCCTGTGTCGGATGGTCTTGGCCGCGCCGGCTCCGACAACTGTCGAAGGCGGCTCGGTTCAAGTTCTTCAGGGGCCTACGCCTCAATGGCGCATCTACGGACGCCACTTGCGTTTTCCGTCAAGGGGGCGGGTTACCTCGCTCTTGCCTATACTGGAGTGCAAGCCAAGACCCCGGCGTGTGGATGCGGTGGTGCTGCCGACCCCCGGAACGGCACGCGAGGCTCGAGCATCGCCCGGTCGGTCCGATCAATGCCCGTCCTGTGCATGTGACCTGTCGAGACGCCGGTCCCTGACCGGTATTCAACCCACCCGGATCAGGGACACCTCGACCCTGATCCGCTGCAGGAGATCACCCGTGTCCATGAGCTCTTTGCCCCCGCAAAAGCAACTGACGACCATGCTCGGCCATCCGGTCGCCGAGAATCCCATCGATCGCATGTTCGACGCCGTCTATGCCCACCATGGTCTGAATTGGCAATTCTGGAAATGCGACCTCCCCACGCAAGACCTGTTGCCGGCGGCCATTGCCGGTGTCCGGGCGCTCGGATTTGCAGGGGCCTGCATCACCGTGCCCTACAAGGTGGCGTCCATCCCGTTTCTCGACGAGGTCGATGCGGATGTGCAAGCCATCGGAGCCGCCAATTACATGACCATTGATGCGGGCCGCCTGATCGGCCACAACAATGACGGCAAGGGTGTCGTCAAGGCCATCGAAAAGGTCACGCCCATCGCAGGCAAGCGAGTGGCCATGCTCGGCGCCGGCGGCGCCGGGCGGGCCATGGCCGTGGAGCTGGCTTGGGCCGGAGCCTCCCACCTGACACTCATCACCCGGCGCCAGGCGCAAGGTGAGGAGGTCGCCGCAACGGTCACCCGCGCCTCGGGCGTACCCGCCGTCTGGCGACCCTGGGTCGGCGAAGCGCAGATCCCCGACGGCACCCAGATCCTCATGAACGCCACGCATCTGGGCTGTGCGCCCGAGCTGGAATCCATCCCGCTCGATTGGGACCAGATCACCCCGGCCACCACACTTGTCGATGTGATCACCAATCCACGCATCACCCCTTTCCTGCAGACGGCGAAGGACAAGGGCTGTCGCGTCGTTGACGGTGTCGACATGCTGGTCCAGCTGGCGATGCAGATCTTTTCCGCCTGGACGGGCATCGCGGCCGATGAGGCGGTGTTTCAGCGGGCAGTTGCCCGGGCCTTGGGTGAGATGTCCTGACTACCTTGATGAGGCGCACCGAAGTGAGCATCGCACCCGTGTCGACTGGAGGGTTGGGGGGCACCGAGTCGGCGTCGTCGCGGGTTCGAGGTCATGCGTCGCGTGCTGCCCATCCTCATCGCGTTACTGCTTGCCGGCTGTTTCGACGATGCGCCGCCGCGTGTGCTCGGCACGCTGGAGCGCGATCGCGTCGCGCTGAGCGCCACCTCGGCGGAGGTGATCGTTGCGCTCCCGGTGGCCGAGGGCACACCCGTCACCAAGGGTGCCCTGCTGGTGCAACTCGAAGACCTCCAGCAGCGGGCAGAGGTTGACCGTGCCCGGGCGCAGGTCGCCCGGGCCGAAGCGAATCTGCAGCGCCTGCGTCACGGACCCCGTGTCCAGGAGATCGCCGCCGCACGGGCGCAGGTGGCCGGCCGCGAGGCCGACCTGCGCGAGGCTCAAATCACCTACGATCGCAATCATGAGCTGATCGCACGCAAGGCCGTGAGCCAGGCCGATGTCGATCGAGCCGAGCTGACCATTGTGGCCACTCGCGACGGCACGCTCGACAACCTGCCCTGGAACCTGGGTGAGCGCGTCACGGTCGGCAGCCCGGTGGCGATCCTGCTCGCCGGCGACGCGCCGTACGCACGCGTCCATGTCCCCGAGCCGTATCGGGTGAAGATCGCCAAGGGCGCCCAACTCAAAGTCCATGTCGATGGGATCGATCAGCCCTTTGACGGCACCGTGCGCTGGATCAGCTCGGCCCCGGCCTTCACGCCCTATTACGCGCTGAACGCCAGCGATCGCGCCCGACTGATGTATCTGGCCAAGGTTGAGCTCCCGCAGAGCGCCGCGGCATTACCCAACGGCGTCCCGGCCCAGGTCGAGATGCCATGACCGAGCCGGTCATCGAGGCGCGCGGGCTCACCCGCCGATTCGGCGACCTGACCGCGGTCGCTGAGCTTGACCTGACGCTCGCACCCCAGACCATCTACGGATTTCTCGGCCCCAATGGGTCGGGCAAGACCACGATGGTGCGGATGCTGACCGGGCTGCTGACGCCATCGGCCGGCGAGGTGACTGTGCTGGGTCACCAGCTCCCGCGCGATGCCGAGCGGCTCAAGCACGGCATCGGCTACATGACGCAGAAATTCTCGCTCTACGATGACCTGACCGTGGTCGAGAATCTGCGCTTCGTCGCCGAGATCTACGGCCTCGGGAGGCGCGTCGCCCGCCGACGCATCGATACGCTCCTGTCGATCTACGCCCTGGAGCAACTTCGCAATCGGCGTGCCGGGCGCATGAGCGGCGGTCAACGCCAACGTCTGTCGTTGGCCGCGGCGACCATCCACGAGCCACCGCTGTTGTTCCTCGACGAGCCGACGTCCGCCGTCGATCCGGAGAATCGCCGCGAGTTCTGGGAGCGCCTGTTCGACTTGGTCGACGCCGGCGCCACCATCCTGGTCTCGACGCATTACATGGACGAGGCCGAGCGCTGCCACCGGCTCGCGATCCTGGCGACCGGCCACAAACGCGCCGATGGCGCGCCGGACGCGCTGATGGCCGACATGGGGGCCCATGTGGTGGAGGCGGAGGCGTCGGATCTGCGCGCGTTAAAGCATCAGCTCGGCGCGCTGCCCGAGGTGATCTCGGCGGCCCAGATCGGCAGTCGTCTGCGGGTGCTGGTGCGGGATCGGATGACCGACCCGGTGGCGTGGCTCAAGGCGCAACCGCTGCAGCCGATGCCCACGCGGCTCGAGCCGGCCCGCCCCAGCCTGGAAGACGTCTTTGTCACCAGCACGGGCGGCGGCCGGTGATGAGCGCCCTGCTCAAATCGGCGCGGCGCGTTCTGGTGATTCTCTCCAAGGAGCTGATCCATCTGCGGCGCGACCGGGCCACGCTGGGCATGGTCATCATGATCCCGCTGATTCACCTACATCGGCATCGGCATCCTGCAGACCGCCATCATCCTGGTGCTGGGTCACCTGCTCTTCGCGGTGCCGCTGGGGGGCTCGCTGTGTGCGCTCGCAGCAACGACGCTGGCCTTTATCGGCGCCAGTCTGGCACTCGGCCTGGTGTTGTCGACGATGGCCGGCAGCCAGCTCCAGGCGATGCAGATGAGGATGTTTATCCTGTTGCCCTCGATTATGCTCTCCGGCTTCATGTTCCCTTACGAGGGCATACCGGTTCCCGCCCAGTACATCGCCGAGGTCCTGCCCGCGACCCACTTTATACGTGCCATCCGCGCTGTGCTCCTGCGTGATGCCGGCTTGGCCGAAATCGCCGCAGACACGCTCTGGCTCGTCGGCTTTATGCTGGTCGGCCTGCTTGTGGCGTCATTGCGTTTCAAGAAGCGGCAGGACTGAAGGCAGTGACGGTAAGATGCCGATATCGCCCCGGCTGCCGTTGGGGGCGGATTTTGGATGTCCTGTGTAAGACCTCCCGAAGGACGGATTGAGAGGTTCCGCTCGGGATACGGTTTAGATGGTTTCACCGGACGGGAGAGCAGGATTGGCCGTCAATCACTTGAAGAAGGTTCTTGGTCTGGTCGCCGCGTCCGGGCTTGTCGCGGCCGCTTGGACGGGGTGGCTGCACCTCGATGATACCCTGCGTCCGATCCAGGTTGGTCTCGGGATCGACCTGCCGGTGATCTACGGGGCCGTCATCGACCCCAGCGACAAGAACACCGGCGACCTGTTCCTCGAGGAGCATCCCAAGAGCCGCATCCGAATCTTCGAGATGTTCAACGACGCTCGGCCGGAGACGGCGGCGCCGGACCTGGAGGCGGCCATCGAGCAGGGGGTGCGCTTCTTCGTCACCACCCATGCGTCGTCGCATGCCGTGCCGAGCGTGCACCTCTTCAACGATGGCCGGGCACTCGGGATCAACGTCGCCTCCGCGAGTGATAGCTTGAGTGGTCGGGACGATTTTCTGCTGCGTCTCATCCCGGACCTGCGCCATGAACAGCGCGAGCTGGCTCGTCAGGTCGAGCAATTGCCCGGCGATCGCATCCTGGTCTTGCAGGACACCAGCAACCTGGAGTGGACCGATCCGGCCTTCGCGGTCTTTTCAGACGCACTGAGTGCCTCGGGCCGCTGGACCATCGTGAATCACAAGCTGATGGTCCCCGAGTTCACCCCCGCCGAGCTCGACGCACTCTGGTCGGAGCCATACGATGTCCTTTACATCCTGGCCGGTGCCTTCATGGCGCCGATCGGTAATTTGGCGCAGCTCTTCCACCGGAGCTATCCGCAGGCGCCGATCCTGTTGACGCCCTGGGCCAGAGCGCCGGCTGTGCTGGAGCAGGCCGGCGACGCCATCGATCGTCTGATCCTGGTCGGCCACTATGCATCGCGGCATGACGACCCGGCGGTCGACGACTATCTTCGTCGCTTCGACGCACGCTTCGGCTACACCCCACAAGGCATGACCCTGGGCACCCGACAGGCACTGGAGCTGCTGGATCAGGCCTTTGCACGCGGTCACGCAACCCCCGAGGCCGTCAAACGCTACCTGCTCTCGATGCCGGTCCACCAGACGAGCCTGGGTCCCGTCGCCTTCGACCGTTTCGGCGATGTGGCCGATGGCTTCCAGACCCTGACGCAGCTTCGCCGGGAGCTTCGATGAGCAGCGCCCGACGCCGGAGAAGCTTTTGGCGCTACCACCTGCGGCTCGAGGTCGCCGCGCTCGCCTTGACGGCGCTCGTGCTGTTTCTGGCGATCTCCTTCACACTCGCCGAGGTCAACCGCAAGTATCTGGATCTTCGTGTCGCCGATGCACAAGAGGTCGGGCTGTTCCTGGAGAACCATCTGAACGCCGCGCGGGATGCGCTCGTCACCTTCGCCGGCCTGCCCGAGACCGAACGCTCGCCGGGGGTGATGCGGCTAGTCGGCGCCTTCTCGGACATCTATCGCATCGACGATCGGCGCCGCGTGGAGCAGGTCTATAAATCGGTGCCGGAAACGCAGGTGTTCACGGGCTTCGCCTTCTCCGAGGGCAAGCTCGCCGACTATCTCGGCAACGCAGGTCGGGAAGGCGACCTCTCCGTGATCATGCGCGGTTACGAGGACAATCGCTCCAGCGTCTACCATGCGATGCATACTGGCGACGAGCACCTGCTGGGGCGTTTGGACCTGAGTTATGTCCAAGATTTCCTGACTCATTATTCGCGCTTCTCCGGGACGCCCGTGCTGCTGGTGACGAACGATGGCTTTGTCATGCTCTCCGGCGAGCCGCAGCTTCAGATCCCCGCGTTCGACCTCGGTGACTGGACTGGCAGTCCCTCCGCAGGCCGGACCTTGGCGCTCGACGGACATCGCTGGATTCCGCTGGTCTCCGAGCCGCTCGCCATCGATGCCCGAGTCGTCACGCTCGTTCCGACGGCGCTGATCGAGATGCAGCAAAAGGCCCTGCTGGTCTTTGCCCTGATGGTCAGTGCCAGCGTCATCCTGCTGGTGGTCATCAAGAACCTGCGCCTGCAGCAGTTGTTTATCCGACCGCTCGTTGCCTTCGCGGAGAAGATGCGCGCGCTGGAACAGGGCCAGCTGTACACCGCGGAGGCTGACGCCCAAGCAGACCAGGATGACCGGTTCGAGGAGTTGGCCGACATCAGTACCCGCTTCCGAGCCATGGCCGAGGCGATCCGCCATCGCGAGCAGTCGCTGGAGCAGATGAACGCACAGGCGCAGGCCGCATCCGTCGCCAAAAGCGCCTTCCTGGCCAACATGAGCCATGAGATTCGCACCCCCATGACCGGCATCATCGGCATGGCCCAGCTTGCCCTGGACGCCGGCCTCGATGCGCGGCAGCGCGACTATGTGCGGAAGATCGAGCGCTCGGCGCAATCCCTGCTCGGGATCCTCAACGACATCCTCGACCTCTCCAAGATCGAGGCCGGCAAGCTGGCCGTGGAGCGCACGCCCTTCGCCTTGTGCCAAGTGGTCGAGGACGTCATCGAGCTGCTCGAGCACAGCGCACGGGAGAAGCAGCTCGCGCTCGACGTCGAGCTCGACCCGGCGCTCGCGGAGCGTTATCTCGGCGATCCGCTGCGGCTCAAGCAGATTCTCACCAATCTGATCGGAAACGCCATCAAATTCACGCCCCGCGGCCAGGTCCGACTCAGCGTGCGCCCCGGCGCCATGGGCAGGCTGCGCTTCGAGGTCCGGGACAGCGGCATCGGTATCAGCGCCGAGCAGCGGCAAGCGCTCTTCAAGCCCTTCTCCCAGGCCGACAGCAGCACCACGCGTCAATACGGCGGCACTGGTCTTGGACTCGCCGTCAGTGCTCAGCTGGTCGAGCTGATGGGCGGTCACATCGAGGTCGACAGCCAGCTCGGCCATGGCAGCTGCTTTCACTTCGAGATCGATGCCGAGCCAGACGCGGAGCCGGCACCGGATGCGATCGAGACCAAGCCGGCCGCATCAGGCTGCACTCTGGACACCGCGCTCGAGCCCGTTTCGGACCGGCTGGCTTCGCGTCCGTTCGCCGGGCGGCGCATCCTGCTGGTCGAGGACAATGCCATCAATCAGCAGATCGTTCGTGGTCTACTGGCCGACACCGGGCTGCTGATCGAGGTCGCCGACAATGGCCAGCGCGCGGTGGAGCTGTTTCGGGCGCGGCCCCAGGAGCTGATCTTGATGGATATCCAGATGCCGGTCATGGACGGTTATGAGGCCGCGCGCCGGATCCATGCCCTCGATCCGCGGGTGCCCATCATCGCGCTCACCGCCAACGCCTTCCCGGAGGATATCGAGAAGGCCAAGGCGGCGGGCATGAGCGCGCACTTGAGCAAGCCCATCGACCTGAAGAAGCTGAAGGCCGTGGTCAGCGATGCCCTGCGGCCCGCTGAGCCGACGCCACAGGCGGCGCCGACCGCTGAGACCTTCCACACCGCCGCGCCCGAGCCGGCCACCGACTTTCCCGAGATCCCCGGCATCGACGGCGTTCGGGCGCGGCTGACGTCGGACTCGGATCCGGTGTTTTTTCTCGATCTATTGCAGCGTTTCGCCGATGATTATGCCGACATCGCCGAGCAGGTCGGCCGGGATCTGGCCATAGGCGAGCGCACGCTCGCCGCCCGGCGTCTGCATTCACTGCGCGGCATCGCCGGCCAGCTCGGGGTGATCGCGCTGGCCACCTCCGCCGGCCTGTTGGAGCAGGCAATTCAGCGCGGTGAGTCCGGGCTCGAGTCCCTGCTTGCCGCCGTCGAGGCGAATCTGCAGGACATGCTCGCAGCCAGTGCCCCTTGGCGCCACCCGGTCGCACCGGCTGGGGAAGGGGCGCGAGCCGGCCGTTCGGCCCCGGTGGCGACAGACACCGACGGCCGGGTCTCGAACAGCGCCGAGCCCCTGTCGGAGCCGGCGTCGGAGCCAATCTCAGCGCCGGCTGCCGATCCACTCGCCCGCGCTGCCTGCGCCCCGGCCAGACTCCTGATCGTCGACGACACCCCGCTCGCCGTCGAGACACTGCACAGGGCGCTCGACGGCATGGGCGAGTGCTTCATCGCCACCAGCGGCGCCGACGCACTGGCGCTGGTGGCGCAGACACGCTTCGACCTCATCCTGCTCGACGCGCGCATGCCCGGCATGGACGGCTTCGAGACCTGCCAGATCCTGCACCGCGACCACCCCGAGATCCCGGTCATCTTCGTCACTGCCGAGAAGGATATCGACAGCGAGGTGCGCGCCCTGCGGGCCGGCGCGCTCGACTTCATCAATAAGCCCATCAATCCGCTCGTGGTGCGCGCGCGCGTCGGTGTCTATCTCCAGCTCAAGGCACAAAGCGACCGGCTGCGCCTGAGCGAGGCGCGCTATGCCCGCGCCGTTCGCGGCACCTCCGACGGGCTCTGGGAATGGGAGGTGCAGTCCGGCGAGGCCTATCTCTCGCCGCGCTACAAGGCCCTGCTGGGCTATCGCGACGATGAGATCGACGACAGCCTCGCCGGGTTCGAGGCGCTGGTGCATCCCGAGGACCTGCCTCTGGTCCAGGCCGCCTACGAGGCGCATCTGCAGCGGCATGCGCCCTTCGATGTGGAGATGCGCCTGCGCACCAAGGGCGGCGACTACCGCTGGTTCCGCTCCCGCGCCCAAGCCGAATGGGACGCCGACGGTGCCCCCATGCGAATGGCCGGCGCCGTCACAGACATCACCGAGCACAAGTACGCCCAAGAGGCGCTGCTGCGCGCCATGGACGACGCCGAGCGGGCCAACCGCGCGCTGCAGGCAGCCAACGAGGAGCTCAACCGGCTTGCCACCACCGACCGACTCACCGGCAGCTCCAACCGCTGGTCCTTCGAGACCCGGGCCGAGGTGGAGATCGGCCGCAGCCAGCGCTATGGCGAGCCGCTCTCGCTGATCCTGTTCGACATCGATCACTTCAAGTCGATCAATGACCGCTTCGGCCACCTCGTCGGCGATCGGGTTCTCATCGAGATCGCTCGGCGTGTCCGGCTCGACCTGCGCGGGGTCGACATGCTGGCGCGCTGGGGCGGCGAGGAATTCATGGCCTTGCTGCCGAACTGCTGCCTTGCCGATGCCGTCAAGCTGGCAGAGACGCTTCGCGCACTCATTGCCGATACGCCGTTTGCCGAGGCGGGAGCGGTCACCTCCAGCTTTGGTGTGGCCGATTGGGCGCAGGGAGATGACCTCGATCGGTGGGTCAAGCGCGCCGACGAGGCCCTCTATGCGGCCAAGGCGGGGGGGCGCAATCGGGTGGAGGCTCGGCCCGGGGCCACGGTGAGTTGCTTTGGAGCACGTAGTGCAGTGATGGGATGAGACGTGGTGCACCGGGGCGATCCCGCCAGCGCGCTGCGTGGCTAAACCGCGTCCAGAGCGATAGGCGTCGTTTTCATGTTGCGTTTGGCTTCGGAGATGTCCTCGATCCCGGTGGGACGCGGTTTAGGTCTGTGGCGAGCACTCGGTTTGCAGATACTGGCGGATCGCGTCCAGTGTATTCGCCAGCTCCTGCTGCAAGGCTTGGAGCGACCCCGGATCGCCGTTTTGTTCAACGGCCGCGGCGAGTGCCTGCAGGCGCCGGGCGCCGAGATTGCCGCACAGCCCTTTCAGGGTGTGCAGGACGCGGTGAGTCTCGGAATCATCCAGGTCGAGCCTGAGGTCGGCATAGGTCGCCAGGAAGCTCTCCAGCACCGCGCAGTAGAGCTGCGTGTTGCCGCCCATGAGCTCGAGTGCGGATGCCGGGTCGAGATGCGGCAATCCAGCGAGCCTCGACGTGGGGCCATCCGATCGGGCGGGAGTGGGCTGCGCGGCTGTCGCCGCCTGATCGGTTGTCTCGCGCGCGGTCGTGGGCGTGAGGTATTTTTGCAGCAGCGACAAGAGTCCCTCTGCCTCGATCGGTTTGCTGAGATGGGCGTTCATGCCGGCTGCCCTGGACTTGGCGATGTCATCCTGGAAGGCGTTGGCGGTGAGGGCGATGATCGGCACGTCCGGTTGCAGGGCGCGGATGCGCTGCGTCGCCTCATAGCCATCCATCACCGGCATCTTGATGTCCATCAGGATCAGGTCGAACGCGCTGGCCATGCACTGATCCACCGCCTGTCGGCCGTCCTCCGCGATCTCGATGTCCAGGCCGCTGCCGTGCAGGAAGCCTAGCACAATCTCGCGGTTGATGGGGTTGTCTTCGACCAGCAGGATGCGTCGGCCGGTGAAGCCTCCCGGCATGACCTCGCGTGCCGATGGCGCGGACGGCGCTGGCTGGATGTCGGTTTTGGCCTCGAGCCTGTCCTGTGCGAGGCACGCCTCGGCGTCGATCTCGAAGCTGAAGCAGCTGCCCTGGCCCGGCGCGCTGATCACCTCGATGCGCCCGCCCATCAGCTCCACCAACCGCTGACTGATGGCCAGGCCCAGGCCGCTGCCGCCATAGCGACGGGTGGTGCTGGTGTCGGCCTGAGAGAAGGCCTGGAAGAGCGTTTCCTGCTCCCGCGGTGTCATGCCGATGCCGGTGTCCCGGATCCGGAAGCGCAAGCGCCCGGGTCCAGGCTGGCTGATGGTCAGGCAGACCTCGCCATCCTGGGTGAACTTCACCGCATTGCTCACTAGATTGGTCAGCACCTGAGTGATGCGCAAGCTGTCACCGAGATAACAGCGGCCGAGCGTGGGTGGGTAGTCGACCACAATCGCGAGTCGCTTCTCGTGCGCCGCGATCTCCACGAGCTGAATGACCCTCTCCATCAGGCGCTTGAGGTCGAAGGGGATCTTTTCGATCCGCAGCCTGCCGGCCTCGACCTTGGACAGGTCGAGGATGTCGTTGAGGATCCCGAGCAGGGACCTTGCCGAGCTCTCGATCTTCTGGACATAGCTGCGTTGCTGCTCCTCCAGGGGGGTGCGCAGCACCAGCTGTGACATCCCCAGGATACCGGTCATGGGCGTGCGGATCTCGTGGCTCATATGGGCCAGGAACTGGCTCTTGGTCTCATTGGCCGCGCGTGCATCGGCGGCATGCTCGGCCAGGCGTCGCAGCTCGGTGATCCGCTCAGCGAGCGCGAAGGACAACAAGAGCATCTCCAAGGCGCTGCCCATCTGCATCGCATAGCGGGTCAGGAAGCTCGTCGGCACGAGTCCGAGATTGCGTGCCCCCAGTAGCGCGGTGCCCACCAGCAGGATGGTCCAGGCGAGCAGGAAGAAGCGCGCCGAGGTCACCCCATGACGCAGTCCCAGGGCGCCGGCGGCGACGGCGATCAGTGGAAACGAGAGCCCGGCAACCGAGGTGGCCATGGCATGGAACTGATAAGGCACCCAGGGTGCGCCAATGACCAGCATCGCGAAGACCACCGCCGAGACGAGCAGTGCACGATCCGCCCAAGGCGCGTATCGGCGTGTGTCGAGGAAGGTGCGGGAGAAGACGGCCCCGAAGAAGCCGGTGAGATTGAAGCCCACCACGGCCGCCACATTGCCCCAGGCCGGCCATTGTGGCCAGAGATGGGCAAAAAACAGTCCAGTCCAGGCGCCCTGCGCTACAGCCATCGAGACGACGAACAAGAAATACCAGAGATAGACGGGGTCGCGCAGCGAGAGATAGAGCAGGCTGTTGTACGCAAAGAGGGCCAGCATGATGCCGAAATAAAGCCCGAGCACGAGGTGGGCCTTGCTGTTCGCTGAATTGAAGGCCGAGGGTTGCCACAGGAGCGTGCCGAGGGTCATGCTGCCTTGCGTCGCTACGCGCAAATAGAGATCCACCGGGGTTGCGGCGGGCAGGTCCGGTGGAAAGACGAAGTTGTAATCCTAAAAAGAGCAGTTACACC
>NZ_DIUM01000049.1 GCF_002423035.1 Thiocapsa sp. UBA6158 | reverse complement strand
CGTCAGCGACGCCGAGAGTCTGGCCATGGAGCGCAGCGCCTGTCCCACCTGCGGGTCGTGCTCGGGCATGTTCACGGCCATCTCCATGAACTGCCTGACCGAGGCGCTCGGGCTCAGCCTGCCGGGCAACGGCTCGCTGCTCGCTACCCATGCCGCGCGCAAGGATCTCTTCTTGGAAGCCGGCCGTCTGATCGTCTCGCTCGCGCGCCGCTGGTACGAGCAGGACGACGCCAGCGCGCTGCCCCGCTCGATCGCGACCTTCCAGGCGTTCGAGAACGCCATGAGCCTGGACATCGCCATGGGTGGGTCCACCAACACGGTGCTGCATCTGCTGGCGGCGGCCTACGAGGGCGGCGTGCCCTTCAGCATGGAGGACATCGATCGGCTGAGCCGTCGCGTGCCCAATCTCTGCAAGGTCGCGCCTTCGACCCAGAAATATCACATGGAGGATGTGCATCGCGCCGGCGGCGTCATCGGCATCCTCGCCGAGCTGGACCGCGCCGGGCTCATCCATCGCGATCTGCCGACCGTGCACAGCGCGTCAGTCGGCGAGGCGCTCGCGCGGTGGGACGTGCGCTACACGCAGGATGAAGAGGCGCGTCGCCGCTATCTGGCCGCACCGGGCGGCGTCCCCACGCAGGTCGCCTTCAGCCAATCGCAGCTTTGGCCGGATCTGGACCTGGACCGCGCAGAGGGCTGTATCCGTGATCTGGAGCATGCCTACAGCCGCGACGGCGGCCTTGCGGTGCTCTTCGGCAATCTGGCCGAGGAGGGCTGTATCGTGAAGACCGCCGGGGTCGATCCGAGCATGTTCGAATCGGCCGCGATCGAAAACGACGAGCTGCGCTATACCACCAGCGTGCCGACATCGGTTCTGCGCGCCTTCGTCGGGCCGGCCCGCGTCTACGAGAGTCAGGAGGATGCGGTGACCGCCATCCTCACCGATCAGGTCAAGGCAGGCGACGTGGTCGTGATCCGCTACGAAGGACCCAAGGGCGGCCCCGGTATGCAGGAGATGCTCTACCCGACCAGTTATCTCAAATCCAAGGGGCTCGGCAAACACTGTGCGCTCATCACGGACGGGCGCTTCTCGGGCGGCACCTCGGGGCTCTCCATCGGCCACGTCTCGCCCGAAGCGGCCGAAGGCGGCTTGATCGCGCTCGTGGAGGAAGGCGACAGGATCGAGATCGACATCGCGAGCCGGCGGATTCATCTCGCCGTGGACGAGCACACCCTCGCCGCCCGCCGGGCTGCGATGGAGGCACGCGGCGCGGGGGCTTGGAAACCGCTCGATCGCCAGCGTCAGGTCTCGACCGCACTCAAGGCTTACGCCTTGTTGACGACCAGCGCTGCCCACGGCGCCGTGCGGGATCTATCGCGCCTCGGATAATCGAGGGAACGATTCAAAAACAACCGAAACATGTAGGATGGGTAGAGCGCAGCGAAACCCATCCTCACGGCTCAAACGCCCAATCCGGGTGGCGGCGGTGGACCGTGCCGAGCGCCGGAGGTTATGCCGTCGGCGGTGTTGGCTACGCGGGGAAAAATGATTTAAGCAAAAGGGCCATCACGCCTCCAAGCAGGATTCCCATCATCCACTTGATTGGGCTGATATCCGACCGGACCGGCGCAAGCTCGATCTGCAGGTCTTTCCTCGTGATCAGCTCTGCCTCTCCCGACGCATCCCGGCACGCCTCGGAGATGACCTTCGCCTGATCCTCGGGAATTCCTACCGATTTGAGCTTCTCCACAAACTTTAATGTATCGAAGATGACGGTGGCCATGCCCGCAACTTCCGACCGATGCCGATGATTTCTCGGGACCATAGCACACTGGATCAAGGAGGCGTCAGAACTCGGGGCCCGACGCAATTGTGCCCGCGCGCGCAGGACGCTATCGGGCATCGCGAGTCGCCGGACGGCCGTAGAAGCTTATGCTGATCATCATCGAAATCGTCGCCATCATCGCCTTTGCCGTGTCCGGTCTGATCGAGGCCGCGCGTCGGCGGATGGATATCGTCGGGGTCTTCACGGTCGCCTTCGCGTCGGCTTTCGGCGGGGGAACGCTGCGTGACGTGCTGCTCGACCGCCGCCCGCTCTTCTGGGTGCAGCATCATGAGTATGTCTGGCTGGTCCTGGTGCTGACCTTGATCGGCTCGCCCTTGCTCGGCTTGATGCGGCATCGTTGGGCGGAGCGGGTCATGAACGTCACGGATGCCCTTGGGCTCGGGCTGTTCGCCGTCTCGGGCGCTGCACTGGCAATGGTGGCTGAGATGCCGGTCATCGTTGTGGTGATCATGGGGGTCGTGACCGGCGTCTTCGGCGGGGTGCTTCGCGATGTGCTCTGCAACGAGATCCCGGTCGTGTTCCAGGATCACAGCCCCTATGCGCTCTGCGCCTTCGTGGGCTGCTGGGTCTTCATCGGCGTCGACGCCCTCGGTGCCGAGCCCTGGCTGACCTTGCTGGCGGGTGCCGGCACCGCGACCGGGTTGCGCCTCTTGGCGCTGAGTCTGGATTGGCGGATCCCGCCTTGGCCGCGCAACATGGGGGACTGAACACCTCGCCCCGATCCTTTACTCCGGCCACGTGACGCCGTAGCGCTTCATCTTCTGCCATTCAGGAAACCGATCCGATCGTCGAGCACGACGGGCGTCAGGCCGAAGCGCAACGGCTGGCTCGACGCGCGTACGGGATCCGCTTGGCCGCCGGCAGACCGGAGAGAAAGGTGCGGCGTGAGCAGGGAGACGACGTCGGACGTGTCGCGACGGGCGCCATGCGGGCCGCAGGCGATTTAATCGCCGGAGTCCAACGCCGACGGGTTGAGGACATCCATGGTTTCATCGCCCATGCCCATCACGAGCACGCCCTTTGATGTGGCATCGGTGACGATGCTCTGGTCCGGGTAAAGACTGGCCAGCACGCCGATCAAACGCCGATCCGAGAACTCCGGAAAGACATCGGTAGCGCAAGGACTCGTTCTTGAAGTCCAGCATCTCGTCCTTGAAGACGCCCATCTCGTCCTTGAAGCTGCAATCGCAGCCGCAAGACAGCATCTCCTGCATCGGCGGGCCGCCCGGCACGATCGAGCGCCTCGTGGAATGGCTCGGCCAACAGGTGCCCTCGCTCTTCATGGCCAGCGGTTTCTGCGCGGACCGCGAGTTGGTGATTCTTGGTCTCTCGCTCGCGAACTGGGCCTTCCTCTTTTTCCTTGCCATCCTGGTCGCGGGGGCTTGGTCCCTGAGGCGCGACCGGCGCGAGCCGAACCCCCGTGCGCTGTATCGGAGGGATCACTCATCATTCAGTGCTAATCCGTGTCTTCTGCCTTCGCGAACAAGCCAAGCTCGTACTCCAGGTTGTAGTGCCCGAAGACCAGATTCGCCTCGCGAAGCAGCTCCTCGAACAGGTCTCGGGGATCCTCGCCGGCCGCGATGCGGTCGTCCACCAGGGTCTGCAGCACCTCTTTAAAGCTCTTCTTCATTGGTTTCTCCGACTGGCTTTGTGTCAAAGGCCCTCGTGGTTCGAGTATAGGCCACGCCACGGATCGTGCTGCATGCCTGCTCGGCCGCCGAAGCTGCGGTTGAGGCCTAATCCTAATCATTCCGCCTTCTACGAGGACGCCGACTCTCTCGGTCTCGGGCGCAACCTGTATTTCAACGGTATTTACGGGATCAACCGCTCTCGGATCATCGGCGCTGACGGACAGCATCGCGACGGTGCCGTCTACGGCCGGGTCGTCGACGGCGTCCTTTACGATCGTGATCAGGACAACTGGAGTCTCGGCGTCAAGTATGCTCTGACCGATCGGTCCGAGTTGTTGGCGGCCTGGAACCAACGGATCGACAACACCGACAACGAAGACTTAAACAACTTCACGGTCGGTGTGAATGCAAAGTCGGCTATTGGCCGATCCCCTGCCTTGGTTGGCGCACGCGATGTGCCCGGCCTGCAACGCCACACTACAACTCAACACACCCTCAGAGGAGAACTTCATGTCGCACAGTCTGTATCGAGCACTTCTGCCGATCGGGTTCGCCGCGCTGCTTGCGTTGCTGTTCGCGCCCATCCAGACGCTCGCCAATCCGGATTTCCTGGTCGATGCCGACTGGCTCGCGGACGGGTTGGACGAGGAGAATCTGATCGTCCTGGAGGTGCGCTATCACCCGCACCGCTTCTTCACCGTCGGACATATCCCGGGCGCGGTCCAGGTCCAGCGCTTCAAGGATCTCGGCGACAACGACGCCAGCCCGATCATGCGCTTTCCCTCACGCGAGACCTTCCAGGAGACCTTGCGCGGCTGGGGCGTGAACGACGACTCGACACTCGTGATCTATGACGATTCCAGCACGGCGCTGGCGTCGCGTCTCTATTTCCTGCTCGAACTCTACGGCTTCGAGATGGACCGCGTGAAGATCCTCGACGGCGGGACCATCGAGTGGACCGGCTTCAACGAGCTTGAAAAGGACCCGACGCCGCCGAAAGCACCCGGCAACGTCACCCTGAAGGACGCCGACCCGGCGCTCTTCATCGAATGGGCCGACGTCTACGACGCTGTCGTCTCGCGCCGCGATCCGAATGTGATCTTGCTCGATGCCCGCCCGAACGACATGTACACCGGCGAGGTGATCCGACACTCGATCATGGCCGGGCACATCCCCGGGGCCATCAACATCGTGAGTCTCGACGGGGTGGATGGACAGACCGGCAAATGGCGCAGCGACGAGAGTCTGGCGGCACTCTATGCCGCCATCCCCAAGGACAAGCGGATCTATGTCTACTGCCACGACGGGTTCCGGATGGGCCTGGCCTATCTGCAGCTCAAGCATCTCGGCTACGAGGACGTGCGACTCTACAACGGCGGCTGGTCGCATTGGGGCAACGAGCTGACCCTGCCGGTCGTGGAAGGATCCGAGCCTTACGGTGGAGACTTTGCGCTCTAATGCTCGGCGCAGCGTCGGCGGCCTCTGGATCGGCTTGCTGACGCCCTCCTCTGGCTGCCCGAATCCGGCGTGCTCTTTGCGGGCGACCCGGTGTACATGGATCCCATCCTCGGAGTCTGGCCGCACAGCCGGATTCGCGCCTGGCGCGACACCTTCCACGCGATGGCGGCGTTGCAGCCGACGGTCGTCGTCCCCGGCCACGGCAACCCGGCGGATCTTGCCAAAGCCAAGCGCGACACCCGCGACGATCTGGACTGGCTGGTGCGGGAGGTCGAGTGCGCACTCGCCAACTGGGGGCCGATCGACGAGACGGTCGAGCGGCTGGCCGACACACCGGCCCTCGAGCATCTGGAGCAGATCGAAGGCTGGCATCAGCGCAACGTCAACCAGACCTATCTTCAGTTGGAGTCAGAGTAGCGGGCGATTCGCTCGATGGTGTCGCGATTGTCGCGGATCAAACGCATCGACATTCTATTTTCCATATATACGAAACACCGGATATGATCCTCGACAGCACCCGCGCCGATCCGGATTCCGGCCCGGCGCGCCCATCTCGAGTCCAACGGCGAGGGCATCATGAGCAGCCAATGCGAAACCACGGGCAAGCAGGCCGGCGGCGCACCCATGGGGTTCTTCGAACGTTATCTGACCCTCTGGGTCTTCCTCTGCATCCTGATCGGCATCGGTCTCGGCCACCTGGCCCCCGGTGCCTTCCATGCGGTCGCCGCGATCGAGATCGCGCAGATCAACCTGCCGGTGGCGGTGCTCATCTGGCTGATGATCATCCCGATGCTGTTGAAGATCGATCTGAAGGCGCTCAAGGGCGTGACCGAGCACTGGCGCGGGGTCGGCGTCACGCTCTTCATCAACTGGGCGGTGAAGCCCTTCTCGATGGCCCTGCTGGCCTGGCTCTTCATCGGCGGGCTGTTTCGGCCCTACCTGCCGCCCGAGCAGATCGACTCCTACATCGCCGGNNGCCGCGCCCTGCACGGCGATGGTCTTCGTTTGGAGTAATCTGTCGCGCGGCGAGCCGCATTTCACGCTGACTCAGGTCGCCCTGAACGACGTCATCATGGTGTTCGCCTTCGCCCCGATCGTCGGACTTCTACTGGGATTGGCGGCGATCACGGTGCCCTGGGATACCCTGCTGCTGTCGGTGCTGCTCTATATCGTGGTGCCGCTGATCATCGCGAACGTCTGGCGGACCATCCTGCTGAAACAGGACCCGAGCGGCGAGAAGCTGCGCCGGGTTCTGGCGTTCATGCAGCCGCTCTCGCTGATCGCCCTCTTGGTCACGCTGGTCCTGCTGTTCGGCTTCCAGGGCGAGCAGATCATCGCGCAGCCGCTCATCATTGTTCTGTTGGCGGTGCCGATCCTGATCCAGGTCTTCTTCAACTCGGGGCTGGCCTATCTGCTCAACCGCGCGGTGCGCTCCCCGCACTGCGTCGCCGGTCCCTCCGCCCTCATCGGCGCGAGCAACTTCTTCGAGCTGGCCGTGGCCACCGCCATCGCCCTCTTCGGCTTCAACTCGGGGGCGGCACTGGCAACCGTCGTCGGGGTGCTGATCGAGGTCCCGGTCATGCTGCTGGTGGTGCATGTCGTGATGCGTACCCAAGGCTGGTACGAATCGCGGGCGGGGATTCCGACCTACGAGGAGTGCTGCCCGCCGGTCGCGGCAGCGCCCGCGCGCGTCGGCTCGGCCGGTTGAGGGGGCACGATGGAGACCTTTACACGCCTTCTTCCCGCTCTCGCCGTTGTGATCCTGGTGCTGGCCGGTGCCGGACTCTATCGCTGGCTGGGCAGTTCGTCCGGTACAGCCCCACCCCCGCTGGCGACCGAGATCACCGCCGACGGTCGGCCCGTGCTGGTCGAGCTGGGCTCCACTTCCTGCGCGAGCTGCGTGGCCATGCATCGCGTACTCGACGAGCTTCAATCCAGCCACGGCGATCGCCTGCAGCTGGTCTCCATCAATATCCTGGAACAGCCCGAGCTGGTCGGGCGGTGGAAGGTGATGGCCATCCCGACCCAAGTCTTCCTCGACGGGGATGGACGCGAGCTCGGGCGACACATCGGGTTTCTCTCGGCGGACGCCATCCGTGAACGCTTCGCGGCGGCCGGGCTGCCGCTCGGCCCGGCGACTGCGGACGACTCCTGATGGAGTGGCTCGCACCCCTGTCGGAGGCGCTGTCCGGTGCTGCCTGGGTGGCCGCGCTGGCCGCCCTCGCCTGGGGCTTTGCCAGCATCTGGCTCAGTCCCTGTCATCTGGCCGGCATCCCGCTGTTGGTCGGCTATCTGGCAGGCACGCCCGAGCCGAGCCGTGAGCGCGCACGTCGCGAGTCGCTCATCATCCTGGCCTTTGCGCTGGGTGTGCTGATCAGCCTGGTGCCGCTCGGCGCCGCAACCCTGTGGCTCGGGCGCGTCGCCGGCGATGTCGGCGTCTCGAGTAATTATTTGGTCGCCGGCCTCTGCCTTCTGGCCGGTCTCTATTTGCTCGACTGGCTGCCGATCACCTGGCGCGGCGGCCTGCCTCAGCCCAAGTCCAGAGGACCGACCACTGCACTGCTGCTCGGACTCGTCTTCGGCCTGGCCCTGGGCCCCTGTGCCTTTGCCTGGATCGCACCCCTTTTGGGGGTGGTCTGGATGCAGTCCGCCGAGGGGCTGGTGGCCTTGCCTCTCCTCCTGCTTGCGCTCTTCGCCTTGGGACACTGCGGCGGCGTCCTGCTCGCCGCCGGCTCTCTGCACGGCGTCCAACGCTGGCTCGATACCCTGGGACGGGTCCGCGGCTTCGGATACGGACGGGCCGCTTGCGGTGTCCTGCTCCTGGTCGCGGCCGGGTACCTGATCGCGAGCGCTTGAGCCACGCCGCGCCTTTAGTTTGAACGCCCCCTACAA
The DNA here is from genome assembly GCF_002423035.1 of Thiocapsa sp. UBA6158. Lineage (GTDB taxonomy): Bacteria > Pseudomonadota > Gammaproteobacteria > Chromatiales > Chromatiaceae > Thiocapsa. The sequence goes on along the minus strand of NZ_DIUM01000049.1, from coordinate 435 downwards.
TGCCGGGGGCGGCCGGGAAAACTAAGCCCGCTGTACTCGCATCGGGTTGGTGTGCACGACTTAGCTTTCCTCCTCCTCGTCTCCCGCCAACCCGCCCTCCTCGTCCATCACCACCACGGAGGTCGCCGCGGCATCGCCGGCGGCGATCTCCGCATCCTTGCCTTGGCGCCGTGCGAAATCGCGGGCACGCGCTTCGATTTCGACAATCCGCCGACCGACGGAGAGGAGCTCGTTGCGCCAGGTATAGACCGCATCGGCGCGTTGGCGGTTGCTGAAGAGGCCGCTCAGCCAGAGGGTGTCGATGCCGACGGTGAGTCGGTCCAGCGCCTGGATCAGGTTGGCGTATTGGGAGAGCTGGGGCGAGGAGATGCGGAAGGTGACCCGGCTCGGGTTGGTGTAGCGCGGCACGGCGGCGATGCCGTTGGCGCTCTTCAA
>NZ_DIUM01000026.1 GCF_002423035.1 Thiocapsa sp. UBA6158 | reverse complement strand
CTGGGTAAACTGATAGGTGGCAAGCAGCATGCCTTGCGATCCTGGACAAGATACGCATCTTTCGAAGGGCCTCGTCGACGGGACTCGTCTCGGTTCGGATCGCCCCGATATTCTCGATCCAATCTGCGCGGGCTCCGACGGTTGTCGGAGCCCGCGCAGCCAAGCCAATCCAACAAACGACGCATACCGCACCCGGCGCGGTTTAGCCCGGATGACGGCACGTCGTCCGCCACAGCCCATCAATGCGAAAGGAGGCTCTTATGAAGGTTGCCATCATCGGCGGTACCGGTTTTGTCGGCACCAACATCTCTCGGCACTTGATCGCCGCCGGTCATCGGCCGCGGCTTCTGGTCCGGCCGGGCAGCGAGCAGAAGGTCGCGCAGCCGGAGCATTGCGATATCGTCCCGGGTGACGTCGCCGATCCGGTTGCGCTCGATCGTTGTCTGGAAGGCTCGGATGCGGTGATCTATCTGATCGGCATCCTGCGCGAGTTTCCGAGCCGCGGGATCACCTTCGATGCGCTGCAGCGCGTCGGCGTCGAGGACACGATCGCGGCGGCGAAGCGGCAAGGCGTGGGCCGATTCATCCTGATGAGCGCCAACGGGGTCCATGTCGAGGGCACGCCCTATCAACGCAGCAAGGCACTTGCCGAGGCGGCGCTCAAGGCATCCGGGCTGCGCTGGACCATCTTCCGCCCCTCGGTCATCTTCGGCGACCCGGACGGTCGGATGGAGTTTTGCTCCCAGCTCAAGAAGGACATCATCGACAGCCCGATGCCCGCACCGCTCTTCTACAGCGGCCTGTTCCCCAAGAATGCGGGTGGTTTCGAGCTGGCACCGGTCCATATCGACGACGTCGCCGCGGCCTTCGTGCTGGCCGTGAGCGAGTCGCGCACCGAATCCCAGACCTACAGCTTGTGCGGACCCCAGCGTCTGAGCTGGAAGGCGATCCTGACCACGATCGCCGCGGCCTCCGGCAAGACCAAGCTGATGCTGCCGGCCCCGGCGATGGCCATCAAGGCGACCGCGAGTCTGCTCGACCGCTATCCCTGGTTTCCCATCTCGCGCGATCAGATCCGGATGTTGATGGAGGGGAACGTCTGCTTCGAGAACGACAGTTTCGCGCGGCTCGGCTTGACCCCGACACCCTTCGGCGTCGACCAGTTGGGATACTTGAACCGATAAAGCGGCGCGATCAGAGCTTGTTGAGATAGGACACGCCGCCGAGCTGCGCCATCTGACGCCGGATCCAGGTGGCGCGGCGTTGAACGGTCGCCGAGGGTGTTTCGAGTCGATAGATGTTGGGATTCGGCAGCACGGCGGCGATCAGGGCGGCATCCGAGCTGCTCAGCGCCATCACCGGGCGATCGAAATAGCGCCAGCTCGCGGCCCCGACGCCGAAGGTGTCGGGGCTGAGCTGGGCGATGTTGAGATAGACTTCGAGGATCCGCTCCTTGGGCCAAAGCGTCTCGATCAGCAGCGTGTACCAGACCTCGAGTGCCTTGCGAATCGGGTCGCGGCCGGACCAGAGGAAGAGGTTCTTGGCCGTCTGTTGGCTGATGGTGCTCGCCCCGCGCAGTCGCTCCCCGGCACGATAGCGCTGCCAGGCCCGCTCGATCTCGATGGTGTCGAATCCGCCGTGACCGGGGAAGCGCTGATCCTCCGCGGCGATGACGGCGAGCTTGACGACCGCCGGGATGGCGTCCCAGTCGGCCCACTCGTGATAGACGTAAGGCGGCTCGCCGGGCTCGGAATGGGCAGTGATCCAACGCTGAATCATGAAGGCGGATGTCGGCGGGTCGATCCAGCGCAAGATCAAGACCAACACGACCGACAGCGCCATCATGCCCGCAAGCACGAGCGCGATCCGGCGCAACAGCATTTTCCGAGAGCGTTGTTTTCGAGCGGCCATGATTGCGGGTCATGCGAGCGGGTGATCGGAGCGCCGTTGGACGATCCGCCGAAGAGGTATCGTCGAAGTATCCGGACCCTGAATCGGCGGGTCAAACCCGGCCGACGATCCCCGAGGAATCATCCGCCCCGACCATTGCCGGGCGGAAGATTGCCGGGCGCACCGCCCAGCGCCGCTTCGAGCATGTCGATAAAGGTCCGCGTCTTCGCCGGCATCAGCCGGCGACCGGGGAAAACCGCCCAAGCCGTCTGCGCCGGGAGCGCCCATGCCGGAAGCACGCGCCGCAGGCTACCCTGCTCGACATTGCGCGCGGCGTAACAGTCCGGGACGGCGGCGATCCCGACCCCGGCGTCGGCCAAGCGGATCAGGATGTCGGGCGAGTTCGCGGCGATGCGGCCCTCGGGCAGACCCTCCCAGTGTGTCGTCCCGGCGGTCAGCTCCCAAGGCGTGGTTTCCCCGTCGCGCCCGACGAGACAGAGGGCCCGGTGTCGGAGCAGATCGTCCGGGATCGCCGGGTCGCCGTGCTCGCACAGGTAGCTGGGGGCCGCATAGAGACCGATCGGGAAGAGCGCGAGACGACGCGCGGCCAGCAGTGCATCGTCCGGCAGTGCGCCGGTGCGCACCGCAATGTCGAAGCCCTCGCCGAGTAGATCCACGCGTCGCGGGGACAGATCCAGCTCCAGCATGACCGCCGGGTGGCGTGCGATGTAGGTCGCCAGCATCTCGCTCAGGAGTAGTGTCGCGAAATCGCCCGGCATCGAGACGCGCAGCCGTCCGGTGGGTCGGGCTTGGCGATGCTCGGCGAGCGCACGCACCGCGTCGACCTCGTCGGCGACCTGGCGGGCGTGCGCGAGCAGATGCTCGCCGAGTTCGGTCAGGGTGAGGCGCCGTGTGGTGCGCAGCATCAGGCGTTCGCCCAGACGGTCTTCGAGCACTGAGATCCGGCGCGAGAGGGTCGATTTGGGCAGGCCGATCCGCTCGGCGGCACGGCTGAAGCTGCCCGCCTCGGCAACATGGGCGAAGATCAGGAGGTCGTTGGGTTCAAATTGTTCCATAGGTGGGACAATGTTATCCGATTTGACGCCTACTCTTGGCGTCTCGGCATCACTATGTCAGGTCTCAGATGAAACCCGATGCCGAGACCGATACGATGAACATCCTTCAGATCAATGCCAGTGCCCGCCGCGAAGGCGCCAACTCCACCCGAATCGCCGATGTCGTGGTCGAGCGCCTGCGCGCCGAGAACCCGACGGCGCGCGTGCAGGTCCGCGATCTGGCGACCCGACCCCATCCGCTCCTGGACGAGGCCGGACTGGTCGCACTCTCGACGCCGCCCGAGCAGCGCACGCCCGAGCAGGCCGCCCGCGTTGCGCTCGACGATGCCCTGATCGCGGAGGTCCAAGCCGCCGACGTAATCGTGCTCGGCGTGCCCATGTACAACTTCGGCGTACCGGCGCAACTGAAGAACTGGATCGATGCCGTCGCTCGTGTCGGCGTGACTTTCCGCTACACGGAACAGGGACCGGTCGGTCTGCTCACGGGTCGGCGCGTCTACGTGGCGCTGGCGCGCGGCGGTCGGTATCGCGATACCCCGGCCGACAGTCAAGTGCCCTATCTGAAGACTCTGCTCGGGTTTCTCGGTATGACCGATGTGCGGTTCATCTACGCCGAAGGGCTCAACATGGGACCCGAGTCGGCCGAGCGGGGTTTCGCCGAGGCCGAGGCCGATCTCGCGGCGGCCTTTGCCTGAGCCTTGGCGGTTTTCGGGGGCGATTTTCGAAAAGGACCCATCAGCCTGTAGGTGCGAATTTATTCGCACACACGCCGGTTCCGCCCGCGAGGCGCTCGGCAATGCCACCGTCCGGGCTGTGCGAATAAATTCGCACCCAAGGTCCTTTCAGTTTTGCCGGGCATGCGCAGTCGGGATGATGATTCCCGGAAAGCACCTTAGAGGCGCAGCGCCGCGGCGCTGCAAACCAGGAGTCATCCAGATGACAGACACCATGTTCCAAACCGAGCCGGTGCGACAGAGCCGCACCATCGAGCGACTGGTGGTCGGCCAGGCGACCACCGACGGTGCCGGCGTGAACCTGATCCGAGTGCTGACCCAGCCGCTGCAGCAGCGACTTGACCCCTTCCTGATGCTCGATGCCTTCGGAAGCGACGATCCGGACGACTATATCGCGGGCTTTCCGGATCATCCGCACCGCGGCTTCGAGACTGTGACCTATATGATTGCCGGTCGCATGCTGCATCGCGATAGCGCCGGCCACGAAGGTCTGATCGAGACCGGCGGCGTCCAGTGGATGACCGCGGGCAGCGGTCTGGTTCATTCCGAGATCCCGCAGCAGGCCCAAGGCCGGATGGAAGGTTTCCAGCTCTGGCTCAACCTGCCGGCGCGCGACAAGATGATCCCGCCCTGGTATCGCAATTTCACCGCGAGCGAGCTACCGCGCTTCGAGACCGAGACGGGCGTGGCGGTTACGGTGATCGCAGGTCTGACCCACGGCGTGACCGGCGCGGTGACGCGAGAGACGACGGCACCGCTGTTTCTGGATCTGCATCTGCCGGCGGGTACGCGATTCGAGCAGGTGCTTCCGATCGAGCGGAATGCCTTCATGTATGTCTACCGAGGAGAGGTCGGTATCGCCGGACATCCGGTGCCGTCGCAGCGCATGGCGATCCTCGCCAACGATGCGGACGCCGACGGCGTGGCCATTGAGGCTGCGGGCGAGGCACGGGTCCTGCTGATCGCGGGGAACCCTTTGCGCGAGCCGATCGCCCAGCATGGCCCCTTCGTCATGAACACGATGCAGGAAATTCAACAAGCGGTGCGTGACTACAGTGCCGGCCGTCTGGCCTAAGCGACGAGTACGCGTCACAACGGAGCCTACGCATGCAGAACTTTATCTTCCACAATCCGACCCGAATCCTTTTCGGCGAAGGACAGATCGCGGCGATCGGCCCCGAGATCCCGAACGGAGCCCGGGTGCTGATCACCTACGGCGGCGGCAGCGTCGTGACGACGGGCACCCTGGCCGAGGTCAAGGTGGCGCTGGGCGAGACGGACTCTCTGGAATTCGGCGGTATCGAGCCGAACCCGACCTACGAGACCCTGATGCAGGCGGTCGAGCTCGCGCGCCGCGAGAAGGTCGACTTTCTGCTGGCGGTCGGCGGCGGCTCGGTGATCGATGGCACCAAGTTCATCGCCGCGGCCATTCCATTCCAAGGCGAGCCTTGGGACATCCTCGCCAAGCAGGCGCCGATCAACTCCGCGGTGCCCTTCGGCAGCGTGCTGACACTACCGGCGACCGGCTCCGAGATGAATGCAGGCTCCGTCATCACGCGGCGCGCCACGCGCGACAAGCTCGCCTTCATCCACCCGCTGGTCTTCCCGCGCTTCTCTGTGTTGGACCCGACCAAGACCTATACGCTGCCGCCGCGTCAGGTCGCCAACGGCGTGGTCGACGCCTTCGTGCACATCGCCGAACAGTATCTGACCTATCCGGCCGATGCCAAGGTGCAGGACCGCTTCGCCGAAGGTCTGCTGCTGACCCTGATCGAGGAAGGCCCCAAGGCGTTGACTGAACCCGAGAACTACGCGGTGCGCGCCAATCTCATGTGGACCGCGACCCTCGCGCTGAACGGACTCATCGGCGCCGGCGTGCCGCAGGATTGGGCGACCCACATGGTCGGACACGAGATCACCGCGCTGCACGGGCTGGATCATGCCCAGACCCTGGCCGTTGTCTTGCCGGCGATGTTGCAGGTCCGACGTTTCGACAAGCGCGGGAAGCTCCTGCAATACGCCGAACGGGTCTGGGGTCTGCGTGACGGCGACGAAGACGCGCGCATCGATGCGGCCATCGAGCGCACCCGCGATTTCTTTGAATCGCTCCAGGTTCCGACACGCCTCTCCGGCTACGGGATCGGCGCCGAGGCGATCGCGCCGCTGGTCGATCAGCTCGAGCGTCACGGCATGACCGCGCTCGGCGAGCNNCCCCGGGATCGTCGACTTGCAGTCGACCCGCCGGCCGCTAGGCCGGCGAAAGAGGTCGACTGCAAGTCGACGATCCCGGGGCGGGTGCTTCGCAGCACATGCCCATCGCCCCCGTGTCTGCTATGATTCGCCCTCATTTCAGACACCCGCTCGCGCGCCCGGCCGACAGAATCGGCTTGCGTGTACGCCTGCCGCGCACTCTTCACACTCTCCCCGGGCGACCTTCAGCTTTATGACAGACCTCAGTCATATCCGAAACTTTTCGATCATCGCTCACATCGATCACGGCAAATCGACCATCGCCGACCGCTTTATCCAATTCAGCGGCGCCTTGACCGATCGCGAGATGTCCAGCCAGGTGCTCGATTCGATGGATTTGGAACGCGAGCGCGGGATTACGATCAAGGCCCAGAGCGTCACGCTCGACTTCCAGGCGCGCAACGGCGAGATCTATCAGCTGAACTTCATCGACACGCCCGGGCATGTCGACTTCTCCTACGAGGTCTCGCGCTCGCTGGCCGCCTGCGAAGGCGCGCTGCTGGTCGTGGACGCGGCCCAAGGCGTGGAGGCGCAGAGCGTCGCCAACTGCTACACCGCCATCGAGCAGGGACTCGAGGTCCTGCCGGTGCTCAACAAGATCGACCTGCCCTCGGCCGAGCCCGAGCGCGTCATCAAGGAGATCGAGGAGATCATCGGTCTCGATGCCGAAGACGCGCTGCGGGTCAGTGCCAAGACGGGCGAGGGGATCCCGGAGCTTCTCGAGGCACTGGTTCAGCGCATCCCGCCGCCGCGGGGCGACGTGAACGCACCCCTGCAGGCGCTGATCATCGATTCCTGGTTCGACCCCTATGTGGGCGTCGTCTCGCTGGTGCGCGTGATGAACGGCGAGATGCGCCGTCGCGACAAGATCCTGATCATGTCGACCGGGCGCACGCAGCAGGTCGATGCGGTCGGTGTCTTCACCCCGAAGAAGACCGAGCGCGATCGTCTGGGCGCGGGCGAGGTCGGGTACATGATCGCGGGCATCAAGGAGATCGACGGTGCGCCGGTCGGCGACACCATCACCCGTCCCGACTCCCCCGCCCCCAAGCTGCCGGGCTTCAAGGAGGTGCGCCCGCGGGTCTTCGCGGGGCTCTACACGGTGATTTCCGACGACTACGAGGATCTGCGCGAGGCGCTGGGTAAGCTGCGCCTCAACGACGCGGCGCTGAACTACGAGCCCGAGGTGTCCCAGGCGCTCGGTTTCGGCTTTCGCTGCGGCTTCCTCGGGATGCTGCACATGGAGATCATCCAGGAGCGACTCGAGCGCGAGTATGACCTGGACCTGATCACGACTGCGCCGACCGTGGTTTACGAGGTGCTGCGCTCGGACGGGGAGCTCATCAAGATCGACAATCCGGCCAACCTGCCCGAACCCGGTCAGATCCGCGAGGTCCGCGAGCCCATCATCGAGGCGCATATCCTGGTGCCGCAGGACTATCTCGGCTCGGTGATCACGCTTTGTATCGAGAAGCGCGGGGTTCAAAAGCAGATCCAATATCTCGGCGGTCAGGTACAGGTCAGCTACGAGCTGCCGTTGAGCGAGGTGGTACTGGACTTCTTCGATCGACTGAAATCGGTCAGTCGCGGCTACGCCTCGTTTGAATATGAGTTCAAGCGCTTCCAGGCGGCCGATCTGGTGAAGCTCGACGTCTTGATCAACGGCGACAAGGTGGACTCGCTGTCCTCGATCGTGCACCGCGCACTCTCGCAGAACCGCGGCCACGACATCACCGTGCGCATGAAGGATCTGATTCCGCGCCAGATGTTCGAGGTGGCGATTCAGGCCGCGATCGGCACCAAAGTCATTGCACGCACGACGGTCAAGCCGCTGCGCAAGAACGTCACGGCCAAGTGTTACGGCGGCGACGTGAGCCGCAAGCGCAAGCTGCTGGANNCTGCTGGAAAAGCAAAAGGCCGGTAAGAAACGCATGAAGCAGGTCGGGCGTGTGGAGATCCCGCAGGAGGCGTTTCTTGCGGTGCTCCAAGTCGGCAAAGATAATTAGACATTGAACCGCGTCTGGAGCGAGATGCGTTGGCTTGCGTTGGATCGGCCTTGTCGGGGCCAATGACGGTTGGAGTCGACGCGGTTCAAGTGATGAGGGGATTTCAGTGAAAGGAACGACCGGCGTGTAGGTGCGAATTGATTCGCACGCACAGCCCTTGATGTCCTCCGGGCATTCGCAGCCGAGACGCTTATTCCCGAAAATCACCTTACATCTTGTTTTGATGCGTGATTGGATGTTCGATCGGTGTTCTCAACACCGAGAGCCGAGAACCGATCGCATCCTCGCAGCGCTATCCATGGATCACCGAGAGACCTCATAAACCTACCCATGAATTTCGATTTCCCTGCCTTTTTGGTGTTGGCATCCGTCGTGACCGGCGGGATCTGGCTGATCGATGCGGTGATGTTCGCGCCGCGTCGGCGTCGATTGGCCGAGGCTGCCGTCGGCAGCGGCACGCTCTCCGACCGGACGAAACCGGCGTATAAGGAGCCGCTTCTGGTCGAGTATGCGCGCTCCTTCTTTCCGGTCATTTTCGCCGTTTTGGTGCTGCGCTCCTTTTTGGTCGAACCCTTTCGTATCCCGTCGAACTCCATGATGCCGACGCTGCTGACCGGCGATTTCATCTTGGTCAACAAGTTCGCCTACGGGCTGCGCTGGCCTGTACTCAACTCCAAATTCCTCGCGATCGGCGATCCTCAGGTCGGCGACGTGGTGGTCTTTAAGTTCCCGCAGGACACCTCGGTCGACTACATCAAGCGCGTGGTCGCGGTTCCGGGCGACGAGATCGCTTACCAAAACAAAACGCTCTATCGCAACGGCGAGCCGGTCGCGCAGTTGCCGATCGGTCGCTATACGGGTGTCGGGTCGGGGGCCGAGATGACCGGGGGGCGCGAGGCGCTCGAGCAGCTCGGCGAGGTCGAGCATCGGATCTTGACCCGACAGAGCGCGCCCGACTTGCCGCCGGGGTGTCGTGTGTTGGCCTATGGTCCCATCAAGGTCCCGGAAGGGCAGTATTTCGTGATGGGCGACAACCGCGACAACAGCAACGACAGTCGCTGTTGGGGTTTCGTACCCGAGGACAACCTGGTCGGCAAGGCGTTCGGTATCTGGATGCATTGGGACGGGCGTCGCGACGGTTCCCCGATCGCTTGGGGCCGTCTCGGCGACGGGATCAATTGATCGGTTCACACTGGGCCGGGCCACGGGGTCCGGTTCTCGCGGAGGTCCCTGTGAGATCGCGATTGCACGGCCGTCAAGGCGGAGCAGGGATGCTGTCGATCCTCGTCATCCTCTCGCTGGTGGTCTTTTTCGTGACCCTTGCGTTCAAGCTGGGTCCGGCCTACCTGGGCTTCTGGACGGTCAAATCCGTCATGGACAACGTTGCCGAGCAATCGGTACCGATCAACGGCGGTACGCGCGAGATCGCCAATCAGATCGGCAAGCGGCTCGACATCAACAACGTGGGCCAGGTGAGCGCCAAGGATTTCAAGATTCGGCGTGCCGGCGAGAATCTCTACGAGGTGTCGCTCGACTATGAGCAGCGCCGGCACCTCTTTTTCAACATCGATACGGTTTTGACCTTCGCCTATCAGGTTGAGGTGAAGGGCCAATGACGGGCGATCGCGCGAAGGTCAACCCGTGAACGCCGATCCGCTCAGGCTCGCCCGGCTCATCGGACACAAGTTCGCGCGCGAGGAACTCCTCCTTCAGGCATTGACGCACCGCAGCGCAGCATCCGCCAACAACGAGCGATTGGAGTTTCTCGGCGATGCCTTGATCGGCTTCGTGATTGCCGAAGCACTGTGGCAGCGCTTCCCCGAGGCGGATGAAGGGACCTTGAGTCGCATGCGCGCCTCCCTGGTCAAGCGCGAGACCTTGGCCGCGCTGGCGCGCGGACTCGATCTCGGGGATTACCTGCATCTGGGGGCCGGCGAGCTGCGCACCGGCGGCTATGCCCGCGACTCGATCCTCGCCGATGCCTTCGAGGCACTCTGGGGGGCCGTTTACCTGGACGCGGGATTCATCTCCGCACGCGAGCTCGTTCTGCGTCTTTTCGCCACACGCTTGGCGCAGACCAGCGCGACGCATGCCGGGAAGGACCCCAAAACCCAACTGCAGGAATGGCTCCAGGCGCAACGCCGGCCGCTCCCCGAATATACGGTCGTGGCCACCGGCGGCGATCAACACGCCCAAACCTTTGTCGTCCGTTGCGCGCTCTCCGATGCGGATCTCAGTACCCGCGCCGAGGGCGGCACCCGGCGCGCTGCCGAGCAATCGGCGGCACATGCCATGCTGGAGCAGCTCAAGAATGTCTGAAATCATCGTCGGTCGTTGCGGGACCGTGGCCATCATCGGGCGGCCGAACGTCGGCAAGTCGACCTTGCTCAACCGTCTGATGGGGCAAAAGCTCGCCATCACATCGCACAAGGCGCAGACCACGCGCCACTCCATTCTCGGCATCAAAACACGCCCCGAGGGCCAGATCCTCTTCGTCGACACCCCGGGGATCCATCAGAGAGGGGCGAACGCACTCAACCGCTATCTGAATCGCGCGGCTCGCACGGCAATCAGCGATACCGACTTGGCGCTCTTCGTCGTGGAGGCGTTGCGCTGGACCGATGAAGACGCTGCAGCACTCGAAGCCATTGCGACCGCGGGCGTGCCCGTCATCGTGGCCGTCAACAAGGTCGACCGCATCTCGAAGAAGGACGATCTGCTGCCTTATCTGCAGGATCTCGGTCGGCGTCACGCCTTTGTCGACCTGATCCCGGTCTCCGCGGCGAACGGGGATCAGGTCGAGGTGCTCGAGCTCGCCTTGCTGCGCGGTCTGCCCGAGGGCGAGCCGGTCTTCCCCGAGGATCAGATCACCGATCGCTCCGAGCGCTTCTTTGCCGCCGAGCTGGTGCGCGAACAACTGGTGCAGCGTTACGGCGAGGAGCTGCCGTATCGCACGACGGTGGAGATCGAGCGCTTCGAAGACACCGGCGGGCGCTACAAGATCCACGCTCTGATCTGGGTCGAGCGCCAGAGCCAGAAGGCCATCATCATCGGTCGGCAGGGCGAGGCCCTGAAGGCCGCTGCCACGCAGGCTCGTCTGGAGATGCAGAAGGTGTTCGGCTGCCCGGTGCATCTGGAGGTCTGGGTGAAGGTGAAGAAGAGCTGGTCGAGCGACGAGGCCGCCTTGGGGCGTCTCGGCTACGGAGACGGACCCTTGGACGGGCGCGGGGGCAGCTGAGTCCGTGCCGTGAACGCTCGCGGGTCTTTGTTTCAGGCCTTCGTGCTGCATCGGCGCGATTACGGCAACACCAGTCTCCTGCTCGAGGTCTTCGCCGTCGGGCGCGGGCGATTCCCCGCGATCGCCAAGGGTGCCCGCCGAGCGCGCCATCCGACCAGTGCCTTGCTCCAACCGTTTCAGCCTCTATGGTTGGATGCGGTCGGTCGCGGCGAGGTCTTGACCCTGACCCGGGTCGAGGCTGCCGGGCCGGCGATCGGCCTGCTCGGGCGCCCGCTGCTGTGCGGCTTCTATCTCAACGAGTTGTTGGTGCGTCTGCTCGGTCGCGATGATCCGCACGACCCGCTGTTTGCCTTCTATCATGCCGCGTTGACGGGTTTGGCGAGCGGCGACGACCTTGAAACCCTGCTCCGGCAGTTCGAGATTCGGCTGCTCGACGAGCTGGGCTACGCGCTCGCTTTGGATGTCGAGGCCGACTGCAATCGCCCGGTGGTGCCCGACGGGGCCTATGTGCTTCTCCCCGGACAGGGCATGCGATCGGCGCAGGCGGATGATCGCGCCGAGCGCGTATCCGGCGCGACCTTGCTTGCCTTGGCGCAGGGCGATCGCTTGGCCCCGCATCAGCTGCGCGAGGCGCGGGCACTTCTGCGACGCCTTCTGGAGCCCCATCTGGGTGGGCGTCCATTGAAAAGCCGTGAGCTCTTTCGGCGCTTTGCCGTCGCGCCCGCCCCGAATCCGGTACCCGGATCGGGGCAGGGGCCATTCACATCTCGCGACTCGACGCAAGTCGGAATCACGAATCGGAGTCTTGAATCTTGACCAGTCAAACCGCTGCCGGGGTCCTGCTCGGCGTCAATATCGACCATGTCGCGACCATTCGTCGTGCGCGCGGGACGCGTTATCCGGAGCCGATCCAGGCCGCCCTGGTTGCCGAGCAGGCGGGCGCCGACTCGATCACACTGCATCTGCGCGAGGATCGTCGCCACATCCAAGAGCGCGATGTCGAGCTGCTCTGCGGCATTCTGCAGACCCGTATGAATCTCGAGATGGCGGCGACCGCCGAGATGGGAGACATCGCCTGTCGGCTGAAACCGGCCGATTGCTGTCTGGTGCCGGAGCGTCGCGAGGAGCTCACTACGGAAGGCGGCTTGGACGTTCGCGCGAATCGGCCGCATCTTCGTGATTTTTGCGCACGCCTGGCCGAGGGCGGGATTCGGGTCTCGCTGTTCATCGACGCCGATCCGGACCAGATCGAGGCCGCGCACGCCGTCGGCGCACCCGTGATCGAGATCCATACGGGGCATTATGCCGACGCCCGGACCGCCGGCGAGCGCACCGAGGAGCTGGTCCGCATTCGACGCGCGGTGAACCTCGGGATCTCGCTCGGCTTGCAGGTCAACGCCGGACACGGTCTCGACTACCACAACGTCAAGGCGATCGCGGCCATTCCGGGCGTGCGCGAGCTCAATATCGGACATGCCATCATCGCCCGCGCCATCTTCTCGGGTCTGGATCAAGCCGTTCGGGACATGAAGGACGTGATCGATGCGGCGGTGGCTGCAGGGCCCTGATGCGCGTCCCTCGACCGTCTCGATTAGCGGGGACGCGGTTTAAAATTTTATAATTTTTAATCTTTTAAACCGCGCCAGCTCCAGCGGCCGTCAAGTTTGCCGGGGCCGATTCCATCCAAAAACATCGCATACCGCACTCGGTGCGGTTTAGACTGTGCAGCGGGACGAGGGGTCCCGTCGGTGATTCCGCTGCGCTATGCCTACCGAGACGCTTATCCTTGTCCTTGCCATCGATCGCGGGGCGGGTCCCGCTCCGCTGACGGAGCACCGCACGAAGGCGGCGGTGCCCTTCGGCGGCAAATATCGAGTCATTGATTTCACCCTGGCCAACTGTCTGCATTCCGGATTGCGACAGGTCCTGGTGCTGACCCAGTACAAGAGCCACTCGCTGCACAAACATCTGCGCGATGGCTGGTCGATCTTCAATCCCGAGCTGCGCGAGTTCATCACCCCGGTCCCGCCGCAGATGCGCGAGAGCCAGGAGTGGTACGCCGGTCCCTTCGATGCCATCCGTCAGAATCGCTATCTGATCGAGCGCAGCCGCGCTAGCCAGATCCTGGTCTTGGACGGCGGTGCCGTCTACCGCATGGATTATGCCGAGCTGGTGCGCGCGCATGCCGAGTCGAAGGCGCAGATCACGGTCGCGGTGCGTGCGGTCAACGGGCGTGGCTCCGGGACACAGGCGCGCGTGCAGCTGACCGAGGGCGAGCGTATCGCGGGGTTCAGTCCACCGGCGCCGGTCGAGAACTCGCTCGTCGCGCCGATTCCGGACGAGACCGAGCGCTTGGAGACCATGGGGGTCTATGTCTTCGACCGTGGTTTTCTGCTCGAAGAGATGGCGCGTCTGGATCAGGCGCGCCGTGACGAGTGCGCGGTTGCGGACACGGATCTGGCCCTGGACATGGTCGCACCCGTCGTCGCGGATCACAGCGTCGTCGCCTATCGTTTCGGCCAGGACCGCGGGCGCGTGACCCCGGATCGCTACTGGTGCGATCTGTCCTCGATCGACGCCTATTACCAAGCGAATATGGCCCTGTTGCGTGCCGAGCCTCCTCTGGATCTCTATCAGGCCGACTGGAACATCCACACCTACCAGGGCCAGTATCCCCCGGCCCGCACGGTTCCCGGTGCGACGAGCGGGAACGAGGGCATCTTCGTCAACTCCATGTTGGCCGCCGGCACCGTCATCAGTGGCGGCGGTGTGAATCATTCGGTCCTCTTTCCGAAGGTGCGGGTGCAGGACGGGGCCATCGTGGAGTCATCCATCCTCTTCAGCGGCGTGACGGTCGGGCAGGGCGCACACCTGCGCAACTGCATCGTCGAGAAGGATGTGGCGATCCCGCCGCGGATGCGGATCGGTCAGGATCTGAAGGCCGACCGCGAGCGCTTTACCGTCTCCGAGAAGGGTGTGGTGGTCGTCACCAAGATTCCCTGAGTGGACGCCGCAGCGCTGCGAGCTGTTTATGCGAGGCTGCTCGAGGCCTTCGGCGAGCAGGACTGGTGGCCTGCGCAGACCGCTTTCGAGGTGATGATCGGGGCGATCCTGACGCAAAATACCGCCTGGACGAACGTCGAGCGCGCATTGGAGCGTCTGCGCTCGCGCATCCCGCTCGACGCCGAGTCGATCCTCGCCCTGGATCCGCTCGAGCTCGCCGATGCGCTGCGACCCTCCGGGTATTTCAACGTCAAGTCGCAGCGGGTCCGGGCGTTTTGCGAGGCCTACTTGCAGGCCGGCGGCCATGGGGGGCTGGATGCGCTGGCGACCCCCGAGCTGCGCGCTCGGCTCCTGGCGATCAAAGGGATCGGCCCCGAGACCGCAGACGATATCCTGCTGTATGCCTTCGACCGCCCAGTCTTCGTCGTCGATGCCTATACGCGCCGGATCTTCGCACGACTGGGTCTGCTCGCCGGCGGGGAGACCTACGAGGGCATTCGTCGCGCCTTCGAGCAGGCACTCGGCCCTGACGTGCCGATGCTCAAGGAGTACCATGCGCTCATCGTGTCGCAGGGCAAAGAGGTCTGTCGGACGCGTGCCGCATGCGAGCGTTGCGCGTTGCGCCGGACCTGCGCCGCAGCAGCGTCGAGTCCCTCGGATTCATCCACTTCATCGCGCACGGCGCAGCGGCGTCGGCGCGGGACAACAGCATCAGAAGAGACCCCATGATCGAGCTTCGGACCTACGTCTTCATCGATTCGCTTCAGCCGCAGCTCGCCGAGTATTTAGGCACCGTCTCGCAAGGCTTCCTGCCGGTGCCGGGCGATGCCTGTCTCTGGATCGAGGTTGCCCCGGGGATGGCGGTGCACCGCCTGACGGACATCGCGCTGAAGGCGACGCGGGTGCATCTGGGACAGCAGGTCGTGGAGCGCGCCTTCGGGTCCATGGTCATCCACCACCGCGATCAGAGCGACGTCATGGATGCCGGTCGTGCGGTCTTGAACGCACTCGACACGACCGAGGGCGCCCGCAAGTCCTGCCGGATCGCCTGGAAGGAGACGATCCGCTCGATCACGCCCGACCATGCAGTCCTGATCAATCGCCAGGATCGACGCGGATCCATGATCCTGCCCGGCCAGAGCATGTTCTTCCTGGAGACCGAGCCCGCCGGCTATGTCGTGTATGCCGCCAACGAGGCGGAGAAGGCGTCGAACGTGACGCTCATCGACGTGCGGGCGGTCGGTGCTTTCGGGCGTCTGACCCTAGCCGGACGCGAGGCCGATATCGATGCCGCCGGGAAAGCGGCCGTCGCCGCCATCCACAACCTTTCGAGGGTTTGAGGCCGCCCTGATCCTACGCCGTAGCTCAGGCGGCGGCGAGGGTTTGGGAACCCCGGCTTGGGCCGACGCCGCAGTTGCGGTCGCTGCAGGAGAGCCCCTTATGCATCAGATCTTGAATCTGGACGAGAGTGTCATCGCCCGGTTTTGCAAGAAACACCCGGAGGGTTAAGCTCGATTCCGGCGGTCGGTCGGGTTGAGCGTAGTTTTCGGTGGTGTGTTGCGAGCAAGTGCGCCATGAGTGCCCCATGAAGCCCGGCAGGCAACGAAAAAAGGGTTAGGCTTTTAGCCTAACCCCTTGTCTTGTATTGGTACCGAGGGCCGGACTCGAACCGGCATGGGATCGCTCCCGTCAGATTTTGAGTCTGATGCGTCTACCAATTTCGCCACCCCGGCAACGCAGCGCAACCTAGTGTAAGTCGCTGTATAGCATTGCAATAACCCGGTTTCCCCTTGATTGTGCCGCACCGTAAGGTCTTGCGGAAGGTCACCATATTCCGCTATTTTCACCCTCGAAAGTTCCCCCAGGGTTCCCCCAGAGGTTCCCCCCAAACTCCCGAGGTTCCCGATGGCCACTGCACAAATCAATTTCACCGAGAGGGCTCTGGATGCTTGGGTCTCGAACACCCTCGCTGGGTACCGGACTGATCCCAGCTCGATCCCCTCGGACGGGGATGCCTGGATTCGGGACCGTGGAGGCAAGCAGTCCGTCCCTGGGCTTTGCCTGAGGATTCGGCTCAAGAAGAAGGGGGGCAACCCCACCCTGGACGATCCCATCATCGCCTTCTACCTCGTTCGGAAGATTCAAGGTAAGAAGCGTGCCCTCCGTATCGGGGAGCGGAAGGTGTTCACGATCGAGATGGCCCGAGACAAGACGCTTGAGGAGTTGCGGAACCTTGAGCAAGGTGTCGACCAGAGGGTGGAACGTAAGCGTGAAGCCGCGAAGCTAGCCAACGAGCAAGCCGTGGCGAAGGGTGCAGCGGTGCCCTATGGCCAAGTCCTTGATAGGTTCTTGGAACAAGCGGATCTCTCGGAAGGTACCCGCAAGAACTACCTTCTCGGGGTGACGACAACCTTCAAGGCCCATGTGGACCGTCCCTTGTCCGAGTTCACCGAAACCTTCGTTCGGGAGCTTCACCGTGAACGCAGCAAGGAGAGTCCATCGCGGGCAGACCATGACTTCCGCGTTCTGCGGCTCTTATGGAACTGGGCAAGGGATCAATACCGTGACGTGGAAGGTAACCCGATCTTTGGGGACAATCCCGTCTCCCTTGCATTGAACAAGCGGAGGACGGCTGGGGCTACCAAGGCCCGGTGGAACGATGTTCCGAGGAAGGAGACCATCATCCCCGAGGAGCGCCTAGGGGATTGGTTCGCAGCCCTCCACGCCTTGAAAGCAGACCCAACCAGCCAAGGTGTGCGGGTGAGAGCGTGCGACCTCTTGGAAGCCTTGGTTCTGACCGGGCTCAGGTTGAACGAGCTGGCGACCTTGACGTGGGATCTGGTCGACTTCCAGCAGGGGACCATCAAGGTACCGGCACCTCGGTCGAAGAATGGCCGACCACTCCTTCGACCCATGACCCGGCGGGTCCGGGAGATCCTGGAGGCACGCTTCCGGGAGAGGGACCGGTTCACCATCACCGAACCGGAGAGCCAAGGAGCGGTAGCGACCCAAGGAGGAGGCGACCCTTCCGAGACGGAGAGCCCGTTGGTGTTCCCTGGACGCACCCATGTGAACCCGATCAAGGATCTCCGAGCCCTCCACGAAACGATCACCACCCGAACCGGTTTGGTGGCAACCTCTCACGACCTTCGGCGGGTCTTCGCATCCGCAGCTCTCAGGGAGGGTGTTCCGCAGTTGGTTCTGAAGCGGCTCCTGAACCACCTCTCCGGCTCGCGTGATGTCACGGCTGGTTACCAGATCTCGGGTCTGGGGGATCTACGGGACGCTTCGCAGCTCGTAGAGGACCACATCCTCGGGAAGGCGGGGCTGTTGCCCCATACCGATGGTCCAAGGGCGGAAGCACGCCCAACGGGAGAGGACGCGGAGACCTTGATCGCGGACTTGGTGAGCGGGCTACCAGAGGAGAGGAGGGCGGCGGTACTGGCTGCACTACGGGGCGCGTGAGGAAGTTCACCGGGCTCGCGTGAGGTGCCACCTGGACCTCGGAGACTGATACTGTAGATCGGTTGTACCGCCCCCCTTAAACTTGGTTCCTCGGGCATACGCACCCTATGCACAAGGTGGCACATGCACGCTACAATGTTATTGCGTTATGAGAATCGGCGCAAATCACAATGGGCTATGCTACGAACATTTACACCAATAAGGATTGGGTCGATTTCGCGGAGAAGGTGAAGCGACGGGATGGATATAAGTGCCTCCATTGTGGACGCGCGTCGGCAGACGTAACGCTACAGGTTCATCATGACATCTACGTGGCTGGTAAGGCTCCGTGGGAATATGCCCTAAGCGCATGTCGAACTTTATGCAAAGGGTGTCACGCCAGGGAACACGGGCTAATTGAACCTGATAGAGGGTGGATCCTCTTGTCCATAGATGATCTAGGAGGCCAGGATGGTACTTGCGAAAGAAACGGTTGCGGTGCTGAAATCCGGTATGAGCACCTTACCTACCATCCTAAATGGGGCTACATGGTTGTTGGGAGTACGTGCATTGAGCACCTTACTCAGGAAGATCGCCAGTTGAGTAGTAGCATTGTCCACTTGTACAAGAATGTAGCCGGTTTTGTACACAAATCTCATTGGGATGAAGGAGTATCGCAGAGAAGAAGGTTTATCTATTCAACGTACAAACATCATCAGCTTCGTATATACGGAGAAGAGCCACGCCACTCATTCCAGCTTTTATTGAAAAAGAAGGGTGTTTGGGTGTTCGACTATACTAATGAAGTAGAGACACCGGGCAAAAGCACTCTAACTGTCAAAGAATTAGCCTATACTACAATGCGAGGAAGGCTATCTGATAGCGAAGAGGAAAAAGGAGCTTTGCGGAATCTTTATCGTGCATTGATGTATGACACGATGCAAACCCCCCACCAATGCGGCTCGGAGGAGCCATAAGGGTGGGGTGTACATCAAGACATCGACCTGCTGGCGGGAGCATGCTGGATCGGGGGGGGCACCATCCCGCACTATTGCTTTATCAGTCACATACCGTCCGCCATGAATTCAGAACCTTCCGGGTCGTGCAGGTTGTCTGCCTATTCCTTTCCCTTTCCTGGGCCATGTTCTGCAATCCTGAATTATAGTGCTTTTCAGGATCACCT
>NZ_DIUM01000010.1 GCF_002423035.1 Thiocapsa sp. UBA6158 | reverse complement strand
ACAAGTCGGACAGGCTCCTAGGCGCGATGTTCATGGCGAGTCTCGCTCTTGGCGCACGCTCATGTTGCGAACCTGCAGCAGGGCCTTGCTCTGCAATACCGTCGTATCGAGTCCCTCGGCTCTACGCAGTGGCGTCCCAGCTGAATTGTGGGAGACTGGTTGCCGACAAGGACCACAAACCTTTCCGGCGAGGAGTCTCCGGATCATGCTGACTCAACAGCAATTGCTCGGCCTACTGACCGACCTCGAGGCGGATTACGTCGAGCGCACCACATCCACAACCAAGACCGACAAGTTTGCCGAGGCCATCTGCGCCTTCGCCAACGATCTACCCAAGCACGGCCACGCCGGCTACCTCATCGTCGGCGCCACCGATGGTGGATCACTAAGCGGGCTGACGGTCACGGATGAGCTGCTCAAGAACCTCGCAGCAATCCGCTCTGACGGCAATGTGCAGCCTTTGCCGGCAATGACGGTGCAGAAGGTTGTCTTGGATGGCGGCGAGCTTGCCGTGGTCGAGGTTCAGCCGTCGGATCTACCGCCAGTGCGCTACAAGGGCCGCGTCTACATCCGGACTGGCCCGCGTCGCGGCGTCGCCAACGAGCAGGAGGAGCGTATTCTCAGCGAGCGGCGCGTCTCCCTCGCCCGCAGCTTCGACGCGCTGCCCTGCCGCGAATCTACGCTGGACGACATGGCGCTTGGGCAATTCGACGCGTATCGCCGGGAGGCCATCGCTCCGGACACCATCGACGCCAATCATCGCTCAGTGGATGAGCAGCTTGCATCGCTGCGGCTTTACGACCTCGATAAGCGCTGCCTGACTCACGCCGGCATCCTACTGTTCGGCAAGAATCCGCGCTTCTTTCTGCCCGGCGCCTACATCCAGTATCTCCGCCTGCCGGCGACAGACCTTACGGACCTGCCCGACGACCAAGCCGAAATCTCTGGTGACCTGACAAGCGTCGTTCGAGAAATGGAGTCCCGGCTCAAGCTGTTGATCCAAACCAAGCTGCGACCGGTCTCCGGGATGCAGGAAAGCCTTGTGCCGGACTACCCGGAATGGGCACTCCGCGAGCTGCTCATGAACGCTGTCATGCATCGCAACTACGACAGCAACAGCCCCATTCGCTGTTACGCCTTCTCCGACCACATCGAGATCATGAGTCCCGGCGGGCTGTACGGCGAGGCAACGCCCGAGAACTTCCCGACCCGCAACAGCTACCGCAACCCGGTCATCGCAGAGGCGATGAAATCCCTGGGCTTCGTCAACCGGTTCGGCTACGGCGTACAGCGCGCTCAACGACTGCTGGCAGACAACGGAAACCCGCCCGCACGGTTCGACTTCGACGCCAACTCCGTGCTGGTTCGGGTCTACCTGAGACCGGAATGAAGACCATCGCCTTCTTCAACAACAAGGGCGGCGTCGGCAAGACCTCGCTGGTCTACCACTTGGCCTGGATGTGCGCGGACCACGGCATTCCCACGTTGGCGGTGGATCTGGACCCGCAGGCCAACCTCACCGCCATGTTCCTGGACGAGCAACGGCTGGAATCCCTTTGGTCAGACGATGACCATCCGGAGACGGTATTCGGCAGCATTCGCCCGATACTGCGCGGGATCGGCGACATCGCCAACCCGCATGTCGAGGCAATCACGACCAATCTTGGCTTAATCCCAGGCGACCTCGGCCTGTCCCGCTTCGAGGACAAGCTCTCCGATGCTTGGCCGCGGTGCCACAATCGAGACGAGTCCGCGTTCCGCACCATGACGGCGTTTCACCGCCTGATCCAGGCAGGCGCCGGCGATCGGTTCGAATTGGTGTTGATCGATGTCGGACCGAACCTCGGGGCCATCAACCGTGCGGCGCTGATCGCAGCGGACCAAGTCTGCATTCCCCTTGGAGCCGACCTGTTCTCGCTGCAAGGCTTGAAGAACTTGGGTCCAACGCTGCGTGACTGGGGTCTTGTCTGGAGCGATTTGCTGGCGAAGGCGCCGGCAGGCCTCTCCGTACCCAAAGGGTCTATGCAACCCATCGGTTACATCATCATGCAGCATGGGCTCTTCGGCAGCCGGCCCGTCCTTGCCTATAAGCGCTGGATGGACCGGATCCCGACGGTGTACCGGGAGGCCGTGCTGGAAGAGCCGCCAAAGCGATCGATTCCGGTAGACGGCGACCCGCACTGCCTGGCGCTCCTGAAGCACTACCGAAGCCTCATGCAGATGGCGATGACCGCTCGGAAGCCGATGTTCTTTCTCAAGTCCGCGGACGGTGCCATCGGCGCCCATGGCGAGGCCGTGCGCAGCTGCTACCGAGACTTCGAGCGGCTCGCATCGCGCGTCGTAGCCAAGGCGGGTATCCCTTTTGTCTGAATCGGACGCGTCGTGAATATCAAAGCCCCCAAGAAGCTCATCGAGGTCGCCCTGCCGCTGGACGACATCAACGCAGCCGCGGCGCGGGAGAAGTCGATCCGCCACGGCCACCCGTCCACGCTGCACATGTGGTGGGCGCGCCGGCCACTCGCCGCGGCGCGGGCGGTGCTGTTCGCGCAGATGGTCAACGATCCGGGCGGCGAGCGTGGCTACTACAAGGGCAAGACCAAGGCCCAGGCCGACGCCGAGCGCGAGGAGCTGTTCGACATCATTCGCGACCTGGTGAAGTGGGAGAACACCAACAACGAGGAGATCCTGGAGCGCGCCCGCGAGGCGATTCGCCGCTCCTGGCGCGAGACCTGTCTGCTCAACGAGGGAAAGCCCGGCTTCGACCCGGACAAGCTGCCGGCCTTCCACGACCCCTTCGCCGGCGGCGGTGCGATCCCGCTGGAGGCGCAGCGCCTGGGGCTGGAAGCCTACGCCTCGGACCTGAACCCGGTGGCGGTGCTGATCAACAAGGCCATGATCGAGATCCCGCCCAGATTTGCCGGGCGGGCGCCGGTGCATTTGGCCAGCTCTGGGGCCGGCAAATCTGGAAATATTCAAGGCACTCTACTGAAGCGGGAATGGAAAGGGGCCGAGGGGCTGGCCGAGGACGTGCGCCGCTACGGGCATTGGATGCGCGAGGAGGCGTTCAAGCGCATCGGGCACCTGTACCCGCCGGTGGAGGTCACCTCCGAGATGGCCGAAGACCCGAGCAATCCACGACCGGACCTGAAGCCCTACGTCGGCAAGCAGCTCACCGTCATTGCGTGGATCTGGGCGCGGACGGTGAAGAGCCCGAACCCGGCCTTTGCGCATGTGGATGTGCCACTGGCTTCGACCTTCATCCTCTCGTCCAAGAAGGGTAAGGAGACATGGGTCGAGCCGATTATCGAAGGCAATCAGTACCGCTTCGAGATACGGGTCGGGACACCGCCGGCAGAGGCGAAGAGCGGCACGAAGTTGTCGCGGGGTGCGAATTTCCGCTGCGTCGTATCCGGCAGCCCGATTGATCCGAGGTACATTTATTCCGAGGCGCGGGCTGGCCTTATGGGTGCCCGTCTCATGGCGGTTGTAGCAGAGGGTCAACGGAGGCGCGTCTACCTAACACCGACCGCGGACATCGAGGTCGTGGCGACTAAGGCGGAGCCGAACTGGAAGTCAGACACCCCGATGCCCGAGAACCCGCGCTGGTTCTCGCCGCCGCTATATGGCCTGACGACCTACGGCGACCTCTTCACCCCCCGCCAACTGGTCGCACTGAACACCTTCTCGGACTTGGTGGGCGAGGCGCGGGAGCGGGTTCGGCGGGATGCCGTAGCCAGCGGCATGCCCGACGACGGCGCGCCACTTCGCAGCGGCGGCACCGGGTCGGCAGCTTACGCCGAGGCGGTGGGGGTTGCGCTTAGCCTCGGACTTGGTCGCTCGGCCGACTTTTGGTGCTCCATTGCGACCTGGAGTCCACAACCAAAAAATGAGCTGGTGGCGCACGCTTTCACGAAGCAAGCGATTCCAATGACTTGGGACTTCGGTGAGGTCAATCCTTTCAGCAAATCGGGTGGCAATTTTATTCAAAACCTGAGTTTCGTCGCGAAATGCTACGACCTTCTGGCTGGCGGAATTTCTGGATCAGCAATGCAGCTCAATGCTTCCGCGCAAAGCGAAGCCTTCGGGCGGATAGTCTCCACCGACCCGCCCTATTACGACAACATTGGATATGCGGACCTATCGGATTTCTTTTATGTTTGGCTCCGCAGATCGCTTCGGGGCGTATTTCCCGACCTGTTTGCGACTCTTGCAGTGCCGAAGGCGGAAGAGCTGGTCGCTACCCCCTACCGTCACGGCACGAAAGAAAAGGCAGAGGCGTTCTTCCTTGAAGGCATGACCGAGGCGATGAGGCGTCTAGCCGAGCAGGCTCATGCGACTTTTCCGGTCACCATCTACTACGCCTTCAAGCAGTCCGAGAGCAAGGGAGAAGCTGGAGTATTCAGCACGGGCTGGGAGACGTTTCTTGAGGCCGTTATGCGCGCAGGTTTCGCCGTCACAGGCACTTGGCCAATGCGCACCGAGCGAGGAGCGCGGTCCACCGGCATAGGAACCAACGCGCTCGCCTCCAGCATCATCCTCGTCTGCCGCAAGCGCGATCCCAAGGCCCCGACAATCTCCCGCCGCGACTTCCAGCGCGAGCTGCGCGACGAGATGCCCGAGGCGCTGCAGACCATGATCGGCAGCAAGCTGGGCGTGACGCCCATCGCGCCGGTGGACCTGGCCCAGTCCGCCATCGGCCCCGGTATGGCGATCTTCTCCCGGTATGCCGCGGTGCTGGAGGCGGACGGCACTCCTATGCCCGTTCACGGCGCGCTGGTCATGATCAACAAGGAGGTCGACGACTTCCTGAACCCCTCCGGCAGCGGCTTCGATGCCGACACCCAATTCTGCTCGGCCTGGTTCGACCAGTACGGCTGGGCCGCGGCCAAGTTCGGCGAGGCCGACGTGCTGGCCCGCGCCAAGGGCACCTCGGTGGACGGCGTCGCCCAGAGCGGCGTTGTGGAATCCGGCGCCGGCAAGGTGCGGCTGCTTCGGTGGGACGAATACCCCACCGACTGGGACCCCACCGAAGACAACCGCACCCCGGTCTGGGAGGCGTGCCACCAGCTCATCCGCGCCCTCAACCAGCAGGGCGAGACCGAGGCCGGGCGGCTGCTCGCCGGCATGGCCGAGCGCGGCGAACCGATCCGCCAACTCGCTTACCACCTCTATACCCTGTGCGAGCGTAAGAAGTGGGCCGACGACGCCCGCGCCTACAACGAGCTGATCGGCGCCTGGCACGGCATCGTCGAGGCGTCGCACGAGTCCGGACAGTTGGGCTCGCAAGGCGAGCTGGGGCTCTGAGACAGACATGCTCAAGCAACTCAAGATCACCAACTTTACGGCCTTCGGGAAAGCGACCTTCGATTTTTCCCCCGGCCTCAACGTGATTGTCGGGGCCAACGGCACCGGCAAGACCCACGTCTTGAAGCTGGGCTATCTCTTTACACGCGCCTGGTCGGACCTCTCGAAGCAGCGAGTATCGCCGGAGGGAAAACGCGCTGAGGCGTATTTCGAAGCGAGGCTCATGGGCCTATTCCGACCGGAACGGCTCGTGCATCTCGCACGCAAGGGAGCAAAGACACCCACAACTCTTGAAGCTGACGTAACGGGCGAGATACCGACAACCAAGATCTACATGCCCCATGAACAGCCGCCTGCTGGAGTCCCCGAAAAACTCCAATGGGAGATCGGCATCGATAAGAACGAAGCCAAGATTCGGACCGCGCGACTTGTCAATCGGGCTGCTGCAAACACGATATTGCCCGCTCCGTTATTCGTGCCGAGCAAGGAGATCGTCTCCTTCTTCGAGGGGCTGATCTCCCTGTTCGAGACCTACAAGATCAACTTGGATGAAACGTACCGAGACCTCGCGGTCGCTATGACTGTTCCTGAAAGTCAACAACCTTCGAAACTATTGCCGCAGTTGTTGGAGGGATTGTCAGGGTACATCGGAGGGGAGTTGGTACTGGAAAAGGGCAAGCTGTTGTTGCGTCAACCCGGCGGCGAGCAGCTGGAACCACAGTTGCTGGCCGAGGGCTTCCGTAAACTCGGAATGCTCCTGTACTTAGTGAGAAACCGCGTCATCGAAACGGGCAGTACCCTTTTTTGGGACGAGCCGGAGGCGAACCTCAATCCGGAGCTGACGCGTCCGTTGATCGAGGTGCTTGTCGCTCTCGCGGGTATGGGAGTCCAGGTGGTCCTGGCCACCCACAGCCTGTTCGTGCTCCGGGAGATCGAGATTCTTCTTCGCCAGGCGGATTACCAAAAGGTGCCTCGGGCCTTTTTTGCCCTGGCACCGGCGAAACAGGGTATCAAGGTGTCCCGAGGAGCGTCCTTCGAAGACGTGGACCCGATCCTTTCACTGGAGGCCGACCTGGCTCAGTCAGGCCGATTCATGGAAGTGACGGATTGATGCCATGCCGAGCGTCACCGTAGATCAGTTCCTCTTTGATCTCCCGACAGGATGGACTTGGCTCAAGTATGACGAATGCACTTTTTACCGAAACCACTTCAATGACCTGGCCTCGTCCAAGGCCGTGGACCTGCTCGCCCTGGCCCCTCAACTGGCAGAGTTTTGGATGGTCGAAGTCAAGGATTACAGACGTCACCGACGAACCAAGCCCGAGAATTTGTTCACGGAGGTCGCCCGCAAGGTGCGCGACACGCTGGCAGGTCTAGCTGCTGGACGCCTGGTCGCAAATGACCCGACGTCCCGCCAGTTCGCTGCGGATGCCATGCGGGCAGGTCGTCTTCGGATCGCGGTTCTGTTGGAACAACCTCGGACACCATCAAGGCTGTTTCCGCAGATGATTGACCCTGCAACCGCGAAGACAGCACTCAAGAAGGCGTTGCGCGCGGTCGATCCTCATCCCTTTGTCGGCAGCGCCTCCGCCCTGAGTGCGAAGACCGCTTGGACCGTCACCCCACCGTGAAGAGCGCAGTCGAATGAGCATTAGACCCTGGCGCGACATCGCCATCCCCCATCAGGACGTACTGAAGGGCACCTTCCAGCAGTCCGAGTTCGCCGCAGACATCTCCCAGGTGCAGCAGGGCAAGGCCCCGCCGGAATACCAGGACGCCCGCCAGTTCTTCGCCCGCACCTACATCACCGAAGGCATGCGCCTGCTGCTGGACAAGGTGATGCGGCGCCTGGCGGGCCAGGCCGGCGACCCGGTGATCCAGCTGCAGACCGCCTTCGGCGGCGGCAAGACCCACACCCTAATGGCCGTCTATCACATCGCCGAGCGCGATTGCCCCATCAGTGAGCTGGCCGGCGTGCCGCCGATCCTGGACGCTGCCGGCATCAACGACCTGCCCAAGGCCAACGTCGCCGTGCTCGACGGCATCAACCTGTCGCCCTCCAGCCCGAAGGAACACGGCGCGGTGCGGACCCACACCCTTTGGGGCGAGCTGGCCTGGCAGCTGGGCAGCAGCGACGGCTACGCGATGGTGCGCGCGGCGGATGAGGCGGCGACCTCGCCGGACAAGGACCAGGTCATCGCGCTGCTGTCCGCGTTCGCGCCCTGCGTGATTTTGATGGACGAGCTGGTGGCCTTCTACCGCCAGTTCGACGAAGGCCAGCGTTATCCCGCCGGCACCTTCGAGACCAACATGACCTTTATCCAGGCGCTGACCGAGGGCATCCGCTCGGTGCCTGGGGCCATCTTGCTGGCCTCGCTGCCGGACTCCCGCAACGCCGGCGAGGGGCGCGGTCAGGCCGTCCTGGCCCAGCTCGAAAGCTACTTCCGTCGCATCCACGCCATCTGGAAGCCGGTGACCAAGGATGAGGCATTCAGCATCGTGCGCCGGCGGCTGTTCGAGCGCATCGACGATCGCCTGGCGATGGAGGACGCCTGCCGTGCCTTCGCCGAGCTCTACCGCACCAACGGCAGCGAGCTACCGCCGGAGACCCAAGAGAACTATTACCTGGAACGCATGCAGCAGGCGTATCCGATCCACCCCGAGATCTTCGACCGGCTCTACGAGGACTGGTCCACACTGAGCAACTTCCAGCGTACCCGCGGCGTGCTGCAGCTGCTCGCTCAGGTGGTGCATCGGCTCTGGAAGGACGGCAACGCCGACGGCATGATCCTGCCCGGTGCGCTGCCGCTGAACGATCCCGGCGTGCGCAACAAGTGTCTCGACTATCTGCCCCAGGGCTGGGACCCGGTGATCGACCAGGACATCGACGGCGAGCATGCGCGCCCGGCCTTCATCGAGAGCAAGGAGCCGTTGATCGGCAAGATTCAGGGTGCACGGCGTTTGGCGCGGACCATCTTCCTCGGCAGCGCGCCCGGCGCAGGCCGCAGCGCACCTGGCCTGCCGCTCGATCACCTGCTGCTCGGCGTCGTGCAGCCCGGACAGACCCTGGGGCACTACAAGGATGCCCTGCGCCGGTTGCGCGATCAGCTCAACTATCTGAACGCCGAGGGCAACCGCTACTGGTTCGACACCCGGCCCAATCTACGCCGGGAGATGGAGTCGCGCCGCCAGCGCTTCTCGATGAAGGACGACATCGAGCCGCTGCTGCGCGAACGGGTGCAGCGGGTGTTCGGCAAGGAGCATGTGTTCGACGGCATCCATGTCTTCACGCCCTCGGCGGACATACCGGACGACTACGGCACCGGCCCGCGCCTGGTGGTGCTACCGCCCGCGGCACCGTACCGCAAGGGCAAGGACAATCCAGCCGAGCGCGCTGCCGAGGAAGTTCTGACCAAGCGCGGCGAGCAGCCGCGCCAGAAGCAGAACCGCCTGCTGTTCCTGGCCGCCGATGCCGACGCCCTGGAGCGCCTCAAGGACCAGGCGCGGACCTACTTGGCCTGGGTCTCCATCGTCACCGACGTGGAGGCAATGCGCCTGAATCTCGACCAGTTGCAGGCCAAGCAGGCCAAGGACGAGCGCGAAGAGTCCGGCAAGGCATTGCTGCGCACCGTG
The DNA here is from genome assembly GCF_002423035.1 of Thiocapsa sp. UBA6158. GTDB lineage: Bacteria > Pseudomonadota > Gammaproteobacteria > Chromatiales > Chromatiaceae > Thiocapsa. The sequence goes on along the minus strand of NZ_DIUM01000010.1, from coordinate 22,352 downwards.
CGCGACACCTTCCGCTGGCTGCTCTCACCGGTGCAGGAGGTGCGCAAGGGCCGCCTGGACCCGACCATCCTGTGGGAGGCCGTGCAGGTCTCGGCGGCCGCCCAGAACCTGGCACAGGAGATCCAGAACAAGCTGCGCGACAACGGCTGGCTGATCACCCAATGGAGCCCGATCCACCTCGCCAACATCCTCGATACCTGGTATTGCAAGGACGGCACCACCGAGGTCGGCGCGCTGAAGGTCTGGCAAGACACCTGCCATTACCTGTACCTGCCGCGGCTCACGAACAGTCTTGTCTTCCAGGACGCGGTCCGCGCCGGCATCGAGACCGAGGACTTCTTCGGCTTTGCCGGCGGCAAGCAGGGCGACAAGTACCTGGGCTTCGCCTTTGGGCGGGTGACCAACCCCGTGCTGGACGAGGCGGCGCTGCTGATCGATCGGGAGGCGGCCAGCGTCTACGCGCGGCCGCAGGAGCCCGACGTCGACACGGGCCGGGCCGGCGGTGGCGCGGGATCGACCACGGGAGCCGGTACAGGTCCTGGCGGTGCCACTGGTCCTGGCGCCGGGACCAAAACGGGTGGCGGTAACGGTCAGACGACGGGAGGCGGCGTTGGGCCGCAGACGTCAGCGACGCATTTCTACGCCACAAGCAACCTCGATCCAATCAAGGCGAAGCTCCACTTTGCGCAGATTGTCGATGAGGTGGTGCAGCACTTCACCACCAAGTCCAGCGCGACGGTGACCATCTCCGTGGAGATCCGGGCCGAGGATGCGACCGGCTTCGACGACAGCATCCAGCGGGCGGTGCGGGAGAACTGCACCGTGCTGAAATTTTCGTCGGCGGAGTTTGAGGGGGACCAATGAGGTCGATGGACAGACGGCCCCTTCCGGAATACCAAATCAACGGAAGTGAGCAGATGGAAGCAGGCGCGGTCCACGCTGAGCACACTGTTGCGTCGATGTTCCCGCCCGCGTCAATGGCGCAAGCGATACGCGTACGCCGGGGTCTGGTCTCTCCTTTGCGCGCGTGGCAGGAGGAACCAAATACCGTCGTCCGGTGATCTCGCTACAGTGGGCGTTCGCAACGCGAAGGTCGCGGGCCGCCTTGGGTCGAGAACGGACCACTCCGCGACCTCTCCCCCGGTGCCGCAGTGCGGAAAGATCGGGGGAAGGCAGGTGAGCGAATCTTAGACATCTGTGACGAGATCATGTTGGAAACAACACCGCACGGTCGGCGAGACAGCCGTGCTCGATGAACGGCAAGGGAACCTCGACCTCGCGTCAAATGCCAGCGAAAAGAAACCAACAGCCGGCAACAGCCGCGATGACGGCAACCAGATCAGCGGTGAGCGCCGCGGCCAGGGTGTGGCGAATCCGCCGGATCCGCACCGCGCCGAAATAGACCGCGAGCACGTAGAAGGTCGTTTCCGTCGAGCCCTGGATCGTCGAGACCAGATAGCCGACATAGCTGTCCGGGCCGATGGCGGGGTCGTTGATGATGGAGGCCATGACGCCGTAGGCGCCGGAGCCCGACAGCGGGCGCAGCAGGGCCATCGGCAGGGCCTCGGCGGGTAGTCCGACCTGAGAGGTAAAGCCGCCGAGCAGGTTGACCAGCACGTCCATCGCACCGCTGGCGCGGAACATGGCGACCGCGACCAGGATGGCGACCAGGTAGGGGATGATCCGCAGCGCGACCTGAAAGCCCTCTTGGGCGCCCTCGACGAAGACCTCGTAGACGCGCACTCCGCGCATCACCCCGAACAGCAGAAATCCCAGCATCAGCGAGGGCACGATCCAGGGCGAGACCCGGTCGCCCCAAAGGATCGCGGCCGGGATGAGCGCGACCACGCCGCCCAAGGCCAGGATCGAGATCCGGAGGGGATAGGCGCCGGAGTCGGCGGGCAGATCGGTGCCGGCCGGGGTCGTCTCGTCCCCTGTACTTGACGTGATCGGCGCGCTCGGCTCGGGCGGTCCGAGCGGCGCAAAGCGCTGATAGAGGCGGGCCGCGACGACGGCGGCGATCGTGGCGCACAGGGTCGCGAAGAGTGTCGTCGGCAGGATCCCGGCCGGATCGCTCGACCCCGCGGCTGCACGCAGCGCGATGACGCCGGTCGGCAGCAGGGTGACGCTCGAGGTGTTGATGGCAAGGAAGAGTGCCATCGAGTTGGTCGCCGTGCCGGGTCGCGTATTGAGCTTATCGAGTTCCTGCATCGCGCGAATACCGAAGGGTGTGGCGGCATTGCCGAGCCCGAGCGCGTTCGCCGACATGTTCAGGATCATGGCCCCCATCGCCGGATGATCGGGAGGCACCTCCGGAAAGAGTCGCGTCATCAACGGGCGGATCAGCCGCGCGATGACGACGAGCATGCCGCCGGACTCCGCGACCTTCATCAGTCCGAGAAAGAGCGTCATCACCCCGACCAGGCCGATGGCCAACTCCACCGCACCGCTCGCCGCCGCCAGCATCTCGCTCGAGAGTACCGCCATGGGCGTCTGCGCGCCTTCGACGACGGGTAGGGTCAGCTCGCGCCAAGCCGTCGCGAGAAAGCCGATCAGGACGATACCGAAGAAGATCCCGTTCATGTAAACCGCGTCATGTGCGACAGCTGTTGGTTTGGGGTTGGGATTGATCTCGCCGCATCCTGCGACCTCAGGCGGTGACGCGGTTTAGATATTTTGAATTCTTGATCTCCGAAACGCGTCGTGCAGAGGTCGTGAGTTGATCCGCGCTCAAGTCCAGCTCGACGTGACCCGACTTCTACGAAACGCCTTTCGGATGGTACCTCTTATGGCCTCGCTCGTACGTAAGACCGGCCACCCAAAACATCAGTCGCTCGGACATCCGCTCTGCGGTGTCACGCATGCCCCGTGGCGCTCTGCGCCACGTGCCACGATGGCCGGAGTGACGATCAAGGCCCATCGCATGGAGCGACGGGGCTTGCAGTCATCGCCGGAATCGGCGCTTCGTCCGGGCTTCGAAGGAGGGCCGAATCATCGCAATCGCCAATATTTTGCATTGTGAAATCAAATATCGACGACTTTCCGCCGAGCGACCCTATCTTAATATGCTGTTTTTATTATCATATTTCTCGCTCGCGAGAAATATTCCGTATTGTGAAATAGATTACCTATTGCGGAATCTCCTCTGCGTTTCTAGTTTGCAACCAACGCCGCAGCCCATGTGATCCAGGCCGACGCGACAACCGACCAGAAACGACGAAAAACGAGGAGAGACACCATGACCGCATCCGCCATCACCCCCGCCGAGACGACGAGGCCCGATTTCTGCAACGGCGTGCTGCACTTCGCCAATCTGCCGGCCGACTTCGAGCGCCTCGGCACACGCCCGGCGATCCCGGAAGGTGCCCATCGAATCGAGGAGATCGACGACGCGGCGGTCTATCAGACCCGGCTGATGGCCGATGCCCTGCGCTACACGACCCTGCAGCTCTGTGCGTCCAAGGAGTCCGGTCATCCGGGCGGCTTCGCCAGCTCGGCCGATGCCTATGCGGCGCTGGTGATGCTCGGGCACACCAACATCCTCACCGAGGTCGGTCACCACGCGCCCGGCTTCTACAGCGCCATGTTCCTGGACGGCTCGCTGGAGGCGATGGGCATCAGCGACATGCATCAGCTCCAGACGCGCTTCCGCGAGCGCGACGGGCTGCTCGGTCACCTCTCGGGCGCCATCCCCGGTCTGCTCGCACCGGCCGGTCCGCTCGGCCAGGGTCAGCACTTCGCGATGGCCGCGGCCTATCTGCATCGCGAGACCCTCTTCCCCGTGACGATCGGCGACGGCGGGTTGGGCGAGCCCTACATCCTTTCGGCCTTCAAGCACTTCCACACCGCCTATCCGGAGGTGACGAACTTCCTGCCGGTGCTGATCTGGAACGGTTTCAGCCAAGAGCATCACTCGATGGTCTCGCTGATGGACAACGAGCGGATGCTGGCCTACTGGCGTGCGCACGACTTCGGCCGGGTGATCCTGATCGACGCGAAGGACTACGATGATGCCGAGCAGGAGGGCGACTATGTCGACAGCACACTCTTCGGCGACGCCGCCCGTTCGGCCTTCACCCGCGCGGTGCTCGAAGGGATGCAGGAGGCCGAGACGTCCGCGCTCGGCGGCACCATGACCTGCTTCATCGTCAAGCAGCTCAAGGGTGCCGGCGTCCATGCCACGGGTGCCAAGTCGCACAATCTCTATCCGGGCGACAACGCGACCAAGCCGAGCATCGCCGCCGCGCTGGAGCGCGGCGCGCTGGCCCCGGAGGCATGGGCCTTGGTGCGGACCAATATGCAGCGCGCCGGCGGCGGCCCGGCCGGCGAGACCGCGGTCACCGAGTCCGAGCGGGTGCCGACCGACATCGGGACCTTGCCGACCCGCGCCTTCGCGGTGGGCGAGAAGGCTGTGCCGGCGAGCGCCATGGCCGAGATGGTGGCCGAGCTGGGTCGGCGCGATCCGCTGTTCGTGGTGACCAATGCCGACGGCAACGAGGCGTCGAACATGAAGGCGATCAACGAGGCCCTGAAGATCCGCCATCCGACCGAGGACGGTCTCTACAACCAGTCCCCGACCGGTCAGGTCTACGAGCCGCTGAGCGAGGACGCCTGTGCCGGGTTCGCGGCGGGTCTGGCCCTGTTCGGCGGTCGCTCGCTCTGGCTGTCCTACGAGAGCTTCGCCATCAACGGCTGGCCGATCGTGCAGACCGTCGGCCAGGCGATGGCGGAGCTGCGGCGCAAGACCCCGGCACTGGTGTCCATGTTCACCGCCGGCGCGCTCGAGCAGGGTCGCAATGGCTGGACTCATCAGCGTCCCGAGATCGAGAACTACATCGGCGGTCAGATGCGCAACGGCAACGTCTATCTGCTCTATCCGGCAGACGCCAATCAGATGCAGGCCGCCTACGGCTGGGCGACCGAGCAGTTCAACAAGTGCATCAGCATCATTGCGTCCAAGTCGGCGCTGCCGGTCTATTCGACCTCGGAGCAGGCGCGCGAGGCGATCGAGCAGGGTGCCGTCTGTCTTGCCGATAGCGGACGGGGACCGGCCGGGACGGTGGTCTTCGCGGTGACCGGTGACATGGTGGCGCTGCCGGTCTTCGCGGCGAAGGAGACCCTGGAGAAGGCAGGCTACCGGGTGCGGATCGTCGCCGTGGTCAACCCGCGTCGGCTCTATCGTCCAAGCGATGTGGCCTGGCGCCACTGCGCCGAGCCGGACGATCGCTTCATGTCCGAGGCGGATTTCGAGGCGCTCTTCGACGGCGACGCCCTGATCGGCGTGAGCGGCGGCGGCACGGTCGCCCTGGAGCCGGCGCTGCTGCGCAGTCGTGCCGCCGCGCGTGACCTGTTCGGATGGCAGCGCGGCGAGACGACGGCGAGCCCGGCCGAGATCATGGCCTTCAACGGCATCACGGCCGAGACGCTCGATCGGCGTGCCCGCGACCTGATCGCGGCGGCTCGGCCCGCGCTCGACAGCGCCGCCTGACGGGAGCCGTCCAGCGATCGGCGCACGCCTTGGGCGTGCGCCGATTTAAGGTGAAAGGTGAAAGGTGAAAGGTGAAAGGTGAAAGGTGAAAGGTGAAAGGTGAAAGGTGAAAGGTGAAAGGTGAAAGGTGAAAGGTGAAAGGTAAAAATCCCAATGTTCATCGGGCGGAGATGACTCTCATGACCAGCCACCCAAACACCAAGATCATCGTCATCGACGACGACCCGACCGGGTCCCAAACCGTCCACGGCTGTCTGCTGTTGACGCGCTGGGATCCGGATACCCTGATCGAGGCGTTTCACGATTCCTCGCCGCTCTTCTTCGTCCTGAGCAACACACGCGGCATGGACGCCGCGGAGGCGGCGCGGGTGACGCGCGAGATCTGCGTGAACCTGCGTGCTGCGATGGATCGGCTCGCGGCGGATGGTCGGCCTGTTCAGCCATTGATCGTCAGCCGCTCCGACTCCACCCTACGCGGCCATTATCCGGTCGAGACAGACGTGATCGCCGAGGAGCTCGGCCCCTTCGATGCCCACTTCCTGGTGCCGGCCTTCTTCGAGGGCGGGCGGATCACGCGCAATGGCGTCCACTATCTAATCGTCGAAGGGGTGCCGGTCCCTGTGAACGAGACCGAGTTTGCACGCGACTCGGTGTTCGGATTCAGCCATGCCTTCCTGCCCGACTATGTGGAGGAGAAGACCGGTGGGCGCATTGCGGCGCAGGCCGTCGAGCGTTTCGGCCTGGAGGATGTCCGTGGCGACTTGGGACCACGGCTGCGCGCCTTGAGCGGCAACCTCTGCGGGGTTGTGGATGCCGAGCGCCCGTCGGATCTCGACGGCTTTGCCCGCCAGGTCCTGGACGCGGTAGGGGAGGGCAAGCGCTTTCTGTTTCGCAGCGCGGCGAGCCTGCTCACCGCGCTCGCTGCACTGCCGCCCCAGCCGGTCGCCCCGGCGGCCATGTCGACCTATGTCCGCGACGGGCGCTCGGGCGTGGTCCTGATGGGATCCCATGTCGAGAAGTCGACCCGGCAGCTTCGGTATCTCATCGATCACACGGACGTCGTCCCGATCGAGATCGACCTGGATCGCTTGATCGCCGAGGAGGATGTCCTGCTGAAGGATCTGCTAGGCCGGATCGAGACCGCCCAACAGGAGGGACGCGGCGTCGTGCTCTTTACCAGCCGCGGCGAGCGACAGTTCCCGAGCACGGCGGAGCGGCTTGCCTTCGGCGAGCAGGTCTCCGGTTTTCTGGTCAAGATCGTACGGAATCTCCCGCAGGAGATCGGCTTCCTGATCAGCAAGGGCGGCATCACCTCCAACGACACCCTGAGCCGGGGTTTGGCCTTGCGTACCGCAAGGGTGCTCGGGCAGATCCGCGCCGGCTGCTCGGTGGTGCGCTGTCCGGAGGATCATCCGCGCTATCCCGATCTGCCGGTGGTGATCTTTCCGGGCAATGTGGGCGGGGACGAGGCGCTGGCGGAGGCTTACGAGATCCTCGCAGACCCTAAACCGCGCCAAGTGTGACCCACGACGTCGTCACGGGGATGCGAGCTCGGCGCGACTTCCAGACCTCGGAGTCGACGCGGTTGAGAGGATTTAAACTGGCGTCGGGGTGGTTTGACGGGCTGTAGCGGTGCCGACCATACATCGGGGATGTCAACATATGATCCGGGGCCGGGCGATGCCGAGACCGCAACCCATTGTGGATGTTTTTTGGCCGGAATCTTAATCCCGCCGTCGAATCCCTTGCAGAATCCCTCCCATTCGTTATATTGCTGCGCAGCAGCATAGACGCGAGCCGATCTCGCCCCGTTTCCTTGGCCGTTTCGACGGTCGCTCCAGAGGCAAACCGATGCTTCGAAAGATCCTGATCGCCAATCGCGGCGAGATCGCGGTGCGTGTGATTCGCGCCTGTGCCGAGATGGGCATCCGCTCGGCGGCCATCTACTCGGACGCCGATCGTCATTCGCTCCACGTCAAGAAGGCCGACGAGGCCTACTGCTTGGGTAGCGACCCGCTGGCCGGCTATCTCAACGTCCACAACATCGTGAATCTTGCCGTGGCGACCGGTTGCGACGCGGTCCATCCGGGTTATGGCTTTCTGTCGGAAAACCCGGAGCTTGCGCGTGCCTGCGTGCGGCGTGGTGTAACCTTCATCGGTCCGACCGCCGAGGTGATCGCCCGCATGGGCGACAAGACCGAGGCGCGGTTGGCGATGCTGAAGGCCGGTGTTCCTGTGACGCCCGGCAGCCCCGGCAATCTCGAAAACCTGGACGCCGCGCTGCGCTGTGCCGATGAGATCGGCTATCCGGTGATGCTCAAGGCGACCTCGGGCGGCGGCGGACGCGGGATCCGTCGTTGCGACGACCCCCAAGCACTGCGCAACAACTTCGAGCGCGTCATCTCGGAGGCCACCAAGGCGTTCGGACGGGCCGAGGTCTTCCTCGAGCGCTGCGTCGTCAACCCGCGGCACATCGAGGTGCAGATCCTCGGCGATCATCACGGCAACTGCGTGCATCTGTTCGAGCGCGACTGCTCCATCCAGCGGCGCAACCAGAAGCTGATCGAGATTGCACCATCGCCGCAGCTCGACGAGGCGCAGCGCCAGTACGTCAACGGGCTGGCCGTGCTCGCGGCGCGGGCGGTGGGCTACACCAACGCGGGCACCGTCGAGTTCTTGCTGGACGACGACGGGCGTTTCTATTTCATGGAGATGAACACCCGCATCCAGGTCGAGCACACCATCACCGAGACCATCACGGGTGTGGATCTCGTCGAGGAGCAGATCCGTGTCGCGGCGGGGTTGCCGCTACGCTTCAAGCAGCATGAGATCGGGCGTCGCGGCTATGCGATTCAGTTTCGGGTCAACGCCGAAGATCCAAAGAACAACTTTCTGCCCAGCTTCGGGCGTATCTCGCGTTATTACGCCCCCGGCGGTCCGGGCGTGCGGACCGACGGGGCCATCTATACCGGGTACACGGTTCCGCCGCACTACGACTCGATGCTGGCCAAGGTCATCGTGTGGGCCCTCAATTGGGACGACGTGGTCAACCGCGGTCACCGCGCACTGCGCGACATGGGGCTCTACGGCGTGAAGACGACCATCCCCTTCTATCAAGAGATCCTGCGCCATCCGGATTTTCGCTCCGGACACTTCAATACCGGATTCCTGGATGCGCATCCGGAGCTTCTGAACTACTCGACCAAGCGCCGCCGCGAAGACATCGCCGCCGCCCTCGCCGCCGCCGTCGCGGCGCATGCGGGTCTCTAATACCGAACCAAGCCGAGATCGACACATGCCCAAGATCAACATCACCGATGTCATTCTGCGCGACGCCCATCAATCTCTGATCGCGACGCGTATGCGCACCGAGGACATGCTGCCGATCTGTCCAAAGCTGGATGCGATCGGTTACTGGTCTCTGGAGTGCTGGGGCGGCGCGACCTTCGATGCCTGCGTGCGGTTTCTCAAGGAAGATCCCTGGGAGCGTCTGCGCAAGCTGCGCGAAGCGCTGCCGAATACCCGGCTGCAGATGCTGCTGCGGGGTCAGAACCTGCTCGGCTACCGGCACTATTCGGACGACGTGGTGCGCGCCTTCGTCAAACGCTCGGCCGAGAATGGCATGGATGTCTTCCGCATCTTCGACGCACTGAACGACCTGCGCAATCTCAAGACCGCGATCGAGGCGACCAAGGCCGCCGACAAGCATGCACAGGGCACCATCTGCTATACGGTCAGTCCGGTCCATGACGTGCCGGGCTTCGTGCGCATGGGTAAGGAGCTGGCTGCGATGGGGTGCGACTCCATCGCCATCAAGGACATGGCCGGGTTGCTCACGCCCTTTGTCGCCGCCGATCTGGTCAAGGCCCTGAAGGACAGCGTCGATTTGCCGCTGCACCTGCATTCGCATGCGACCTCGGGCTTGGCGGACATGTGTCACCTCAAGGCGATCGAGAACGGCTGCGACACCATCGATACAGCCATCTCGTCCATGGCCGGCGGCACCTCCCATCCGCCCACCGAGAGCATGGTGGCCGCGCTTCGCGGTACCCCGTACGACACCGGCCTGGATCTGAAAGCGATCCAGGAGGTCGGCATGTACTTCTACCAGGTGCGCAAGAAATACCACCAGTTCGAGAGCGACTACACGGGTGTGGACACCCGGGTCCAAGTCAATCAGGTGCCCGGCGGCATGATCTCCAACCTGGCCAACCAGTTGAGGGAGCAGAACGCACTGGATCGGATGAGCGCGGTGCTCGAGGAGATCCCGCGGGTGCGCGAGGATCTCGGATATCCGCCCCTGGTCACCCCGACCTCCCAGATCGTCGGTACTCAAGCGGTGCTCAACGTCCTGACCGAGAAGCGCTACCAGACCATCACCAACGAGGTGAAGCTCTACCTGCAGGGCCGTTACGGGCGTGCACCGGCAACCGTCAATCCGACCCTGCAGCAGCAGGCGATCGGCAACGAGGAGCTCGTCGAGTGCCGACCGGCTGACCTTCTGAAACCGGAACTCAAACGCCTCGTCCAAGAGATCGGCGCGGTGGCGACCTCGGAGGAAGACACGCTCACCTACGCCATGTTCCCCGAGATCGGCCGCGCCTTCCTCGAGCACCGCGCCGCCGGGACCCTGCATCCCGAGCCGCTCGAGCCCCCGCCGAGCGCCGCCGGTACGCAAGCAGCGCCGACCGAGTTCAATATCGCCGTGCATGGCGAAACCTATCACGTCAAGGTGACGGGCGCGGGCCATAAGGGCGTTGCGGAGCGTCACTTCTATCTGGACATCGACGGCATCCCCGAAGAGGTCCTGGTCGAGACCCTGGACGAGGTTGTCCTGACCGGCGGTGCGGACGGCGCGGTGAAGAAGGCGATCGCCGGCAAACGGCCGAAACCGACCCAACCCGGCCACGTGACCACCTCGATGCCGGGCAACATCGTCGATGTGCTGGTCAAGGAAGGCGAGACGGTGACGCCCGGTCAGTCGGTCCTGGTCACCGAAGCGATGAAGATGGAGACCGAGATCCAGGCGCCGATCGGCGGAACCGTCACCGGGATCTTCGTCGGCAAGGGCGATGCGGTGAATCCGGACGAGGTTCTGCTCGAGATCAGCGGCGCTTAAACCGCGTCCGTCAGTGCATGCGGCATGTAAGGGCGAATTTATTCGCCCTTACTGTCTCTGTAGGTGTTCCGGGCATGCGTAATCGGGATGCCGACTCATGGAAATCGCCCAAGTTTTTGGACCATGGGTCTACCAGACCAACGCACCGGCGTCGTGGGCCTCGGCAACCGCACGTCCGCGACGCTCGTCGACGCGTAAAGCGACAACCAGAGCGATAGCGAACAAGAGCACGCAGAAGAGGATCGCGCTCTGCAGGCCAACCAGGACCTGCAGGAGCCCGATTGCGAGCAGTCCGAACATCCCGGACAGCTTCATGGACAGCCCCCAGAAGCCGAAGAGCTCCCCCGAGCGCGACAACGGCGAGAAGACTCCGACCAGGGTGCGGGTCGCGGACTGACAGGCGCCGAGGCTCAGACCCGCCACACAGCCGACCACCAGAAAGATGTACTGCGCAGACCAATCGCGTCCTAGGACGTCGCGCGCCAACTCGCTCAGGAGCGGCGTCAGATAGATGAGCGCGATCGCCAGCATCCACATCACCAAGGTGATCACATAGGTTCGCAGTGCACCGAGCCGATCTTGGATGAATCCGAATCCGAGTGCGCCGACGGCCGCGGTGATCTGCACCAGCACGAACATCAACGTTCGCACCGACTCGTCCCAGCCGATCACTTGCGCCCCGTAGATGAAGGCGTAGGCGATGATGATGTAGATGCCACTCATCGAGAAGAAGACCGAGACGAAGAGCACGCCCAGATCACGATGGGTGCTCAGATGGATCAGGGTCTGGCGGACCCGTGCGATGCCCATTTGCATAACGCCGGTTCCGGGCGGTAGGGCGCGTGCCCGACCGCGTTCCTGCACCCACAGAAAGGTCGGGATAGCCGCAATCAGGAAGAAGGCAGCGGCCCAGGGCCCGACCCAACGGATACGCTCGAAGTTCTCGGTGCTGACATCGCCCAGGACCAGCAGCACGAAGACCGCCGAGACCATGCCGCCGACATAGCCCAACGCCCAACCGAATCCGGAGATCTTGCCCAGATCTTCAGGTGGGCCAAGTCCCGGCAGAAAACTCGCGATGAAGGCCTCGCCGATCGAGTAGGCAAAGTTCGAGACGATCAGAAGCAGCACCCCGAGCAGGGCATAGCCCGGTGCAACGAAATAGAGCGCGGCCGTCGCGATGACGGTCAGCAGATAGCTCGCGAACAGAAAGCGTTTCTTGCTCGCCGTGTAATCCATGATGGCGCCCGCGACCGGAGAGCAGACCACCACCAACAGATAGCTGGTGGAGAGCGCCAGGCTCCAGAGCAGGTTGCCGAGACGATAATCCGGCGCATCGCCGACGATGACGCGCGTGAAGAGATCGCCGAAGACGACCGTGATGATCAGCAAGGTGTAGGCCTGGTTGGCGAAGTCGAACATCGCCCAACCGAAGATCTCGCGTTTCGATGCGCGGGTGCGTGTCGTCATGTCGGCCCTTGACGGGTTGGTGTGCTCGGCGGCGCATGCGGCGCGAGCCGGGTCATGATCTGCAGGCAGATGAGCCCCAGCACCATTAATCCGGCCACGACCAGCAGGGATCCGTCGAAGGTTCCGCTGATCTCCGCGACCTCGCCCGCGAGGACGGGTCCGAGGATCTGAGCGATCCCGTAACCGAGTGTCAGGCGCGCCATGATCTGTGCCGGATGCGCGGGATAGCGCACGCCGACCATGGTCAGAACCAAGGAGACGATGCCGATGAATGTGAAGCCGAACAGGACGGCACTGAGGATCGCGGCAACGAGCGATCCGCTGACGACCGGCAGGACAATCCCGATGATCTGCAGACCGTAGGCGACCTGGAGTGTGCGCAGATAACCCAGGCGGCGTGTGATGCGATCCCAGAGGATCGGCGCCGGGATCGCGGCCACGCCGACCAAGAGCCACATCCAATCGCCCAAGCCCTGCAGGAGCGGCTGCTGCTCGGTGATCAAGACCGTGAAGGTTGCATTGATGACATAGCCGAATCCGGCGCAGACGTAAGCGCCTTGGAGCAGCCATAGCCAGGACGCGCCGGGTTCGGGCGAGGCGTCGAGATGGCGGGGCGTGAGGGGTTGACCGCGATCGGGCGTGGGCAAGCCCAACCATGCCGGGATCAAAAGCACGGCGCCGACCAGCGTCAAAGCGAGCCACTGGCCCTGCCAGGACCAGAAGAGACCCGCGACCGCGACCACCAGGACGCCGACCACGATCCCCAATCCGATCCCGCTGAAATGCACGCCGAGCTCGCTGCGATGATCATGTCGGATCAGCCAATTGAGGATCAGACCCGAGCCCAGCATCAGCCCCGCGGCGCTGCTCAGCCCGGCCAGATAGCGGCTGACGCCCCAGAGGATCGGCGACTCTCCCATGGCCATCATGAGGGTCGTGATCACGGCCAAGAGCAGACCGCCGCGATAGAGCCGGTCCTTGATCCGAAGATCCCTGAGTCGACTGACGATCAAGACCCCGGACAGGTAGCCGAGATAGTTCCAGCCCGCCAGCCAGCCGGCGAGGGCCTCGCCCATGCCCGTCTCGCTTTGCAGGACCGGGATCATGGGCGTGTAGGCGAAGCGTGCCACGCCCAAGGTCAGGATCAGTGCGCAGATCCCGGATGCCAGAACGCTCCAGTGGCTCGGTTGATGGTCGGGTTGATGATCGAGATGTTTCACGCGTCGTGACGCCCCGGACAGTCCCGAACGACATCCGCGAGGAGGCGCGAGCGCCAAAGGTAGACCGGCACTGCGAGACTCACCAGCAGCGAGACCAAAAGGGGCTCGTCGATCGCATCGCGCAGCGGCAGGCTCGAGCCTGCCAAGGTCGCGACCAGGAGACCGAGATACATGAGGATCGACAGGGTGAGGATCTCCCGTGCACGTCGCCAGATCCGGCGCACCCAGTCCGGACAGGGTCGCCGCCGTCGGAAGCCGGCCGCCATGACGAGTGCCGCAGGGAGATCGGCGAGGATGAATTCGGGTCGCACGAGATTGCGCAGCACCTCGATCTCCTCCCCGGTCGTCGGCAGAAAGGTGATCCCCAAGAGCAGCAGATGACGCACCAGAAAGACCAGTGCCAGCCAAAGCGGAATCGGGGCCTTCAGGAGCAGGTCGTCATCATAGCGATGGCTGCCGTAGCGCGGCCGGCGATCCGGATGCGCGATGCTCATGACGCCCCCGCAGCGGACGACGATCGGTTTCCCGACGGGAGGCTACAGCACGTCGCCGAGAAGGTGAACGGGCTCAAGGCGGCGCCGCCTGGTCGAGCTGTGCATAGATGCAGTTCAATGCAGGGGTGTTCGTACCCGTCGGGAAGAAGCCGTTGATGTCGGTCGCGTAGGTTGTTCGATCGATGCGGCCGTCATACAGCTTGCTGGTCTCGTCGAGGAAATAGTCGTTGTCGTCGCCGTTACTGATGTTGATGACGTCGTTCAGGGGCTGATTGCCGAGCGAATGACGCCCGCAGGCGTTGGCGATCTGGTTATAGAACCCCTCTACACCCGGCTTTTCGATCAGGCTATCCGGTGCGACCAGGTCGCCGCCGCAGCCCGACAGCGCCCACATGACGCCGGCCACGGCCAAGGTGCTCCGCACGCGAGTGCGCTCGAGTGTTGGCATGAGTCGTTTTCCTCGGGTTGACACTCATCGAATCCAGCTTGGGTCGAACGGATCGGGCTGAAACGGGCGCTGTTTGGCAACGCCGTACGCCAAGTGATGCACGGACTGAAGAAAATTCAGTTCCGCCCAGGCATCCAGGGGCCACCCGGTACGGTCTCCGCGTTTGTCGAGCAGGAGATCGGAGAACATCTCGTCAAACGCGTGGGGGTCGCCCCAGACCCGATCGAGGCGTTTGATGACATGTGGAAACCTCTCCTCCAAAACGGAGAGCATGGCCGTGACTCCTCAATGGTGCGTGGCGCTCTCGGTGAGCGTCGTCGGTGGCCTCGATCCAAGAGGCGGTCGTCCCCGTGTGCGGAGCGCCTCACTCGTCGGCGATCGAGACGTCCTCGCCGGCTGCAGTGAGTTCGGCGGTCTTCACGTCGATATAGTCGAACGGGTTGTCGGGGTAACGCTCGTAGTGTCGCCCGGCGACATACTCCAGGACACCGCCGAAGTGGTAGCGGTAGAGCATGCTCTCGATACGGGTGATCTCGCGCCCACGGTCGAACAGCACGATGCTCGGGGTGTATTGGATGCCCAGAGACTCGGCGAGCGCCTTGGGCGTGGTTGCGTTGCCCATGGGGTCGACGATGGGTGACTCCGATCGGGTGTCGAGACGCACGAGGGTCAGACCCTTGAGGATGTCCCGGATCTCGGGGTCGGCGAGGTGTCCGTCGTGCAGGGCATCGCAGGCCACGCAGGCGACGTCCTCGAACAAGAGGGCGAGGGGACGATCGGCGGTGCTCGCGAGATCCTCGATCGTTTGGATCTGCGGATGCTCTCGGAAGCTGTAGAGCTCGACCGTGCGTTTGGCCGCGGCATACTCGTTCAGCGTTTGTTGCAGGTAGGCCCGTTCCTGTACATAGTCGAGGACGACCTTGAAGTCATCGCGATTGCGATAGCCGCTGACGCGCGCGACCGGCCGGTTGGATGCGTCCAGAAACACGACGGTCGGGGTGAAGCGCACCTGATACAGTTCAGCCACCTCCTTCTCCGACATCGACATCTCCTCGGTCACGGCCACCTCGCGATCGCCTTTCGTATTCAGCGCGATGACCTCGAAATGCTCCTGGATAAAGTCGCGGTAGGGCGAGGTCGCGAAGTTTTCCTGGATCAGCTTGTAACAATAAGGGCAACCGTTCATCTCCATGACGAGGATGAGGTGCTTGCCGGATTCGGCGGCCTCGTTCACGTCCTCGGGGAGATCGAGAAAACTCTCTTTGAACCAGCTCGGATGGCTGAGCATCTTGGCGCCCGTGACCTCGCCGGTCGGGGTTTGGTCCTGCGCTGCGGCGTGAACTGCGCAGAGCGCTGCAAGCAGCGCGCAAAGCGGCAGAAGCCTTGTCGGGGATTTCGGTGTCGTGCCGAGCATCGAGAGCGTCTCCTGTACGGTGCGTTCGGTTGCCGATCCTAACCGGGAGTGCGGTTGCCGCGAAAGGTTCGGTATCTCTTCCACAGCTCTTCCGCGCTACTCCCGAGACGCAAGAGCCGTTGACAGGTCCGCGGCAGCTCGCTAAATTCGCGCCCTCTTGAGGGGAGTAGTCGCCCTTGCGTCGTGGCCTGTGTCATAAGCAAGGGGCTCGTGTCAACACACTTGGCGGTGACGCCATGGCACGCGCGGCCGGTCGGCTTGACGAGACCTTGGGTGCGGTGTCATGTCCGGCGAGGGGTCGGGCGTGTGATGCCGTGTCCTCGGTTTTCTCGCCCGACCCCCAGCGACATCACTCTATGCATCATCTTCCCGCGCTTTCTCGCCGCCCGAGACGCCTCGTCTCCGCGTGCCGTATCCTCTGCTCTGCGCCCCTGCCTTGCGGCGAGCCTCGATCGCTCATCGGCGCCATCGGCTGTGCGCGGAGGGCTTCGCGATGAGCGATCTCGCCCTGTCCGAGCTCTCCGGGTGGCTGTGGGCCGCGGCCACGACCTTCGGCGTGATCTTTCTGGCCGAGTTGGGCGATAAATCCCAGTTGGTCTGTATGACCTTGGCGGCCCGTCATCGTCGATGGCCCGTCTTGATCGGTGCGGTCGCGGCCTTCGTCGTCCTGAACAGCCTTGCCGTCGTCTTCGGCGTGGGGCTTGCGCAGTGGATCCCGGAGCGCGTCCTCGCGGGCATCGTCGCCATCCTGTTCGCCGTCTTCGGGGTGCTCGCGTTGCGCGCCGAAGAGGCCGACGAGGACGCGCCGCAGCGCAACTGGAGCCATCACGGCATCGTCATGGCGACCTTCTTGATGATCTTTCTTGCCGAGATGGGTGACAAGACCCAGCTGGCGGTCGCCGGTCTTGCGGTCACCCTGCCGCCCTTGGCCGTTTGGGCCGGTGCAACCCTGGCCTTGGCGCTGACCTCCGCGCTTGGGGTCTGGGTCGGATGCCGCCTGTTGCAGGTGATGCCGCTGCATCGACTCCATCAACTGAGCGGGGTGTTGTTTCTGGTTCTCGCCGGTCTCGCGCTGACCCGCGTCTTCTGATCGGCGGATCCGTGTCGGCGTGTCGGGTCAATCACACCAAAGGACCGACATAAGTCCCGAGGAGAAGCACCGCCGATGCGGCAACCGTGATCAGCACGTTGTCGTCGATGGGGCCGAACTCGTAGCGCTCGATCCAGGTCGCCACGATCGCCGAGATCAGGCCCCAGACCGGGATGGCGGGCTGCGCAAGCCCGCCGATGATCCAGCCCAGGGGCGCGCAGACGATGAGCATGAAGAGATTGCCGATCGGACTCTTGGAGCGACGCCGTACCAGCAGGTTGCGCGCGATCCCGGTCACCCCGTCGCCGAACGCCATATAGAGCGCCGGAAGGATCGCGAGCCAGGGATTGTCGAGCAGCCACCAGAGGATCGCGACCGAAAGGGCCCACATGAGGGCGAATTTGACATCGTTGCGGTTCTCGTCCGTCTGGAACCAGTAAAACCGCAGACCGGAGGCGTGGGCGCCGTAGGTGAGCAGGGTCAGCAGGAGCCCGCAGATCAGCGGATACCAAGGGCTGTCGAAGACCAAGGGGACCATCAAGGACCCGACGCCGCCGGCGAGCATGTGCACGATCTTGCGGTTGTAGTAGACGGCGCGGATCGGCTCCATCCCGCGTGCGACCATGGCCCGGTAGGGGATCCTGGTGACGAAGAGCACGCCGAGGACGTAGAGGCTGAGGCCGGCGGCCCAGAGCAATTGCGATGAGGTGGTCATGTGCTGAACCGCGTCCAAAGTGAGCCCGAGCGTTGTCGGAGAGCCGACTCGTCGAGGAGGCGACGAGCTGGCGCGTCGACGCGGCCTGAAGAGAAAGATCGAAACACTTGAGCCGCATCCGCTCCCGCGGTCCCGAGCCTGTCCAAAGCCGAATCACGCGACGAGGGCGCATATCCCGCCGGACACAGCTCAACGCGGCTCAAAGCAGCTTGACCAGCGCAGCCATCGCGCCGACCTGCGCGAACATGAGCGGAATCAACCACAGCAGGAGCGTGTTGCGACTGCGCTCGATGGCAGTCGTCATCTCGCCGCGCAGATGTTGGATCTCCGTCTTGACCTCGCCGCGCAGCTGCTCGATCTCGGTTTTGACCTCGCCGCGCAGTTGCTCGATCCGGATGGTGAGATCCGCGCGCACCTGCTCGATCTCTCGCGTCAGTCGCAGCTCGGACTCGCGCAGATGGCCCTGGGTCACCAACTCGGGCAGGTGCGGATAGCGCTCTTCCAGACGTTCAAAGGCTTCGGCGATGACTCGCGCACGCGCCCGTTCATCCGGCGCGCTGGCCAGGGCTTCGTAAAGCTCGACAACAGAGCTCATGGCAGGCCTCCTTCCGTCAACCGATCGTGCCGACAGTGTATCCGAGGTCGGTGCGAAAGCGGGAAACGCCGAGACCCTGGTCAGTCGGCGCGAGACGTTATACTGTATCCGACTGTTTGACGATGGCTCCCCCCAACGAGGGCAATTCACCGATGCTGCGTCGCCTCTTACCCATCCTGGTCCTGATCCCCGGCCTCGCGTCCGCCGCGGATCCCTTGACGGTCTTCGTCAGTGTGGCCCCGCAGGAGACCTTCGTATCGCGCATCGGCGGTGAGCACGTTCGTGTCCAAGCCCTGGTCAAGGCCGGTCAAGACCCGCATGCCTACGAGCCGACCGCGCGTCAGGTTGCGGCCTTGGCCGATGCGGATCTCTATGTGCGCGTCGGTATCGGCTTCGAGGAGGCCTGGATGCCGCGCCTCCTGGCCGCGAATCCGAGCATGCGCCTGCTCGATGCCCGAGACGGCATCGCGGTTCGCCCCGAGGACGCGGGTCACGATCACGGCGATCACGACCATGACCACGATGCGATCGACCCCCATGTTTGGACCAGCCCCGCGCGCGTGAGGATCATGGCCGCCCGAATCCGCGAGGCTCTGGCCGATCTGGCCCCTGCATACGCTGCCGACTTCGCTGCCGGCTACGAGGGTTTCGTCGCCGACCTGGACGCCCTCGATGCCGCGATTTGCGCGCGGCTCGACGGGGTCGAGAAGCGTAGATTCATGGTGTATCACCCTGCTTGGGGCTATTTCGCCGAGGACTACGGGCTGGAGCAGGTTGCGATCGAGCGGGAGGGGAAGGAGCCGGGCGCGCGTGCCTTGACCGCCATGATCGAGCAGGCTCGGCGCGACGGCATCCGGGTCATCTTCGTGCAGCCGCAGCTCAACCCGGCCGCCGCCGAGCAGGTCGCGCAGGCGATCGGCGGACAGGTCGCCGTCATCGACCCTCTGTCCGGCGATTACTTCGCGAATCTGCGCCGGGTCGCCGACCTCATCGCGGGGGCGGAAGAGTCGTGACCCCGGACGGCGCTCTCCCGAGTGAGACCTCGATCAAGGATCCCGTGATCTCAATCCGCGACCTCGGCTTCTCCTACGGCGAGTCGCCTGTCCTCGAGGGTGTCGATCTGGACGTCCTCGACGGCGAGTTCGTCGGCCTGGTCGGTCCCAATGCCGGCGGCAAAAGCACGCTTCTCAAGCTGATCCTCGGACTCCTGGAGCCGCAGCAGGGGCGCATCCGGGTGCTCGGGCAGTCGCCGCGCCAGGCGGTGCGACGTGTCGGCTATGTGCCTCAGTTTCCGACCTTTCCACGAGACTTCCCGATCTCGGTGGAACAGGTTGTTCTGACCGGACGCCTCGGCTTCGGGCCGATGCTCGGCTGGTATCGGGCGACCGACCGTGCCGCGGCGCACCAGGCGCTTGCGGAGGTGGAGGCAATGGATCTCGCGCATCGACGCATCGGCACACTCTCGGGCGGTCAGCTGCAGCGCGTTCTGCTCGCGCGGGCCCTGGTCGCAGAGCCGGCGATCCTGATCCTGGACGAGCCCACCGCCAACATCGACGCGCGCATGGAAGGGGATATCTTCGACCTGCTCGCGCGACTCAACGTGCGGCTGACCATACTGGTCGTCTCTCACGATATCGCCTTCATTTCCGGTTACGTCGATCGCGTCGCCTGCCTCAATCGCACCCTGGTCTGCCATACGACCGAGCGCGTCGACGGCGACCTGATCCATCAACTCTACGGCGACAACGTCCGTCAAGTCGCGCATGCGGGAGCCGGCCACGGACACGCTCACCACCTCGGCCAACAGGGGCACTGATCCGATGCAGGACTTTATCCAGGCACTCGGCCAACACGCCTTCCTGCAAACTGCCCTGCTGGCAGGACTCCTCGCCAGCCTCGGCTGCGGCGTGATCGGGACCTTCGTGGTGGTCAAACGTATCGCCTTCATGGCCGGGGGGATCGCCCATTCGGTCTTGGGTGGCATGGGTGCGGCGCTCTATTTCGGCTTCGATCCCTTGCTCGGCGCGCTCGCCGCCGCCGTGCTCTCGGCCCTGTTGATCGGCCTGGTGCGGCTCGCCTGGAACGCCCAGGAGGACACCCTGATCGGTGCGCTCTGGGCGATCGGCATGGCGATCGGGATCCTCTTTATCGCCAAGACACCCGGCTATACGACCGACCTCATGAGCTTTCTGTTCGGCAACATCCTGCTGGTTCCGCGCCGCGAGCTCTGGTTCATGGCCGGCCTCGACCTGGTGCTTCTGGTCACCGTCATGCTCTTCTACCGACAATTGCTTGCCGTGACCTTCGACGAGGAGTTCGCCCGACTGCGCGGCGTGCCCGTCGCCTTCTTCTATCTCCTGCTGCTCTGTTTGGTCGCGGTGACCGTGGTCTTGCTGATTCAGGTCGTCGGCCTGATCCTCGTGATCGCGCTGCTGACCCTCCCTGCGGCGATCGCCGGCCACTACGTCCACTCGCTCGGCGGGATGATGCTGATCGCGACCCTGCTCGGCGGGGTCTTCACCTCCGCGGGTTTGGCGCTCTCCTACGGGCCGGACCTGCCCGCGGGACCGACCATGATCTTGTTGGCCGGGAGCGTCTATGTCGTCTCCGCCGTTCTCAGCCGGGTTCTTGCGCGGCGCCGAGCGCGTCGGCGTCCGCTCCTGACCGCAACGGGAGTGTAGGCGGATGGCGTCCACATCCGACGACGCAGTGCTCGATCGCGCCGATGTCCTGTGTCGGGCGCGCGGCGTGAAACTCACCGCCCAGCGTCGCCGAGTCCTCGCGATCCTCTGCGCGTCGCCCCGTCCGTTGGGCGCTTACGAGATCCTCGATGCCATGCGCGAGGGCACCCGGACGCTGGCCCCGCCAACCGTCTACCGCGCGCTCGACTTTCTTCTCGAGCAGGGTCTGGTGCACAAGCTCGAGAGCCTGCATGCCTTCGTCGGCTGCAGCCATCCCGAGCATCCGCACTCGAGTCAGTTTCTGATCTGCAAGACCTGTGGCGCGGTCGCCGAGATCGAGGACGAGGCGATTGCACGCAGCCTCGGCTCCGCGGCCAGCATGAGCGGTTTTCAACCGCAGCGGCGCGTGGTGGAAGTGATCGGGACCTGTGCAGGGTGTGCGCAAAAAGGGCGTTGAGTTACGCCTCATCAACACATCGAACGACGACAACGACAACGACAAGGACGACAGCGCTCAACGCGTTGGCCTCGCTCGTAAGACCGGCCACCCGAAACATCAGCCGCTCGTGACATCCGCTCTGCGGTGTCACGCATGCACTTGGCGCTCTGTGCCACGTGCCGCGATGGCCGGCGTTTCGAGCAAAGCTGACGTGTTGACGGACTCGTTTAACGCATTGGTGAACTGTTCCTAAACCGCGTCCAGAGCGACATGCGTAGTTTTCATTGTTCGTTTAGCTTCGGAGATATCCTTGATCCCAGTGGGACGCGGTTTAGAATTTAAGATTTTCAATACTTTAAACCGCGCCGGCTCCGACAGTCGTCGGAGCCGGCGCGGCCAAGCCATCCAACAAGTTACGCATACCGCACCGGGCGCGGTTTAGCCATCGAGGAGACAATATGAATCGAATCCGCACCACCGACGTCGCCTCCTTGACCGCAATCACGATGTGTCTCGCCGTCGCGAATGCCCCGGCCGAGGACACCGAGCAGCGTCGACAGGGCGCGCATGTCCACGGGATGGCCCACATGACACTTGCCGCCGAGGGCAACAAGGTCCTGATCGAGCTGACCAGCCCCGCGGCGAGTCTGATCGGTTTCGAACGCGCACCGCGAACCGACGATGAACGTGCCACTCTCGCGCTGGCCAGGGAAAATCTGGAGGCCGGCGATGCCATGATCCGCCTGAACATCGAGGCTGGTTGCCGGTTGGAGACTGCGGAGATCGATGCCGGGTTTGCCGATGCCGGGCAAGGCCGCGGGGCGGAGCACGCGCACGATCACGACGTCGGTCAGGGCGCGGACGGGCACGCCGACTTCGTCGTGCACTACAGCTTCGTCTGCGACAGACCCGAAGCCCTGGGCTCGGCCGCACTGGGCCTCTTCTCGGGTTTTCCGGCCTTGGAGCGTGTCCTGCTTCAGTACGTGACCGCGGAGGGGCAGGGTGGGGCGGAGCTCACCCCGCGTGTGCCTGTCGTGACCTTCGTGCCGCTCTAAACCGCACCCGGTGTTGCGCCGGACGGTTTTAGGGGCTGCGAGACGGTGCGCGACAAACGCTGCTGGAGTTGGCGCGGTTTAGGTGAAAGCGATTTTTGATAAGGTGATTAGCGTCGTTCCTCAG
>NZ_DIUM01000097.1 GCF_002423035.1 Thiocapsa sp. UBA6158 | reverse complement strand
TCGTAGCGATCGCGCTTGTGCCAATCGACGGTCAGGGTCTTGCCGCCGACCAGCGAGGACAGGGCGCGCTTGGCCTTGGCCCCGAAGGGTTGCTTGCTCTCGGGGGCGTCGATGCCGGCGAGGCGCACTCGGTGCGTGCGCTTGCGCGCATCGAGAACCTCGACGGTATCGCCGTCAAGGATGCGGACGACCTTGCCGTCGAGGCTGTCGGCATGGGTTTGCGGGGAGATCGGGAGGGTCAGGACAAGAAGGGCAGGGAGCAAACGCAGGAGCGAAAGGGACACGACGTACCCCGGACAGCGGACATGGGTACCTGCGAGGGTAACCTAGTCCGCGACGGGGGCGGGTGAACGCATTCACGCAAACGCCAGTCGCGCCGTCAAAACAGGCGTCGGCGGCCCACCTCTGGCAGGGGTTTGGAACACCTCGTCCGCCTCCGAGCGTGTCCGAAACAGGCGCGCCAAATCCCCTCGCAAGCGGGTCTCAGATCAAACGGATGGCCGCCTCCCAGTCCGCCTCGGAATCCTCTTTAAACCTCTCGGGATAGGCGGCCCAGATCAGTAAAGTGCCATGCCCTGAGCAGCGACGGTCTTCCGTAGTCGCTCGAGGGCGAGGGCAAAGTCGTAATCGTGAATGGCCTCGGCAATGGCTGGGAACTGCTCGCCCAGCACCGCGCGCAGCAGGGCCTCGTGCTCGTTGAGCAGTTGCTCGGAGGCGAAGTCGTCGGCTTGCAGCAGGGCTGCCAGACGCTTGCACAAGGCCGGCCAGCCCGAGGTATCAAGCCTAGGCTCGACCTGTTCTTCTGGAGGCTGTTGCTGCAGCTTGGCGCTGATGGCGGCAATGAGTGGCGCCAGGAGACACGCGATCTGGCTCCGAAGCGTCTGAAGCCGCTCCTCGGCTGCGCGCTCGCGGATCGCCTGCTCCAGCGGCTCTGCGAGGGACCGCAGCGCCTCGGCTCCGATCTGGGCGGCGACACCCTTGAGGGTGTGCGCCGTGCGCTCCGCCCGCGCCCAGTCGCCCGCGGCCAGGTCGGCCGCGATGCGCTCCGGGGCATCGGCCTGTCCCGCGACGAACCGCGTCAGCAGGTTGCGGTAGAGGGCGTCGCGGCCCATGGCATGGCGCAGGCCCGCGGCGACATCGAGGCCGGTGATGCCCTCCAGAGGCAGATTGATCGGAGCCGGAGTCTGGACGCCGGTTTTGATCCCGGTCTTGATCCCGGTCTTGGCTCCGGTCAGGGTCTCAGCATCGGTCGAGACCTCTGCGGCCGTCTCTGGCGCTTTGCCAGTTGCAGGTCTCATCCAGCGCAGCAGTTTGCCCCAGAGCTCCTCGGGATCGATGGGCTTGGCGATATGATCGTTCATGCCCGCATCGATACAGCGCTCGCGGTCGCTGGCCATGGCGTTGGCGGTCATGGCCAGGATCGGCAGGTCCTGCCGATCGGGCAGCTTGCGGATCTCGCGTGTCGCGGTGAGACCGTCCATGACCGGCATCTGCATGTCCATGAGCACGACGTCGTAGGCCTGCTCTTGGACCTTTTGCACCGCGACGCTGCCATTGGCCGCCAGATCGACCACGAGCCCGCCCTCCCGCAAGAGCTCCGTTGCCACCTCCTGGTTGAGGTCGTTGTCCTCCACAAGCAGGACGCGCCCGCCGGCGAGGGCTGCAAGATCCGGGGCGATTCCGCTGGCATCCCCGGGCTGCTTGCCCAGATTGCCGCTGGCACCGAAGAGCCGCATGAGGGTGTCGAACAGGGCCGATGGGTTGACCGGCTTGGGCAGGATGTCATCGATGCCCACCTCCTTGGCAGACTGTAGTAGCTCGTCCCGGCCATAGGCCGTGATCATGAGCAAGATCGGCAGGTCGGATTGCCAGCGATGCCGGATCTCCGCGGCCGTGGCGACACCATCCATGTCCGGCATCTGCCAGTCGAGCAGCACGACCTCGAAGGGCTCGCCGGCCGCGGCGGCCCGGCTCAATTCAGTCAGGGCCGCGGGGCCGGAATCGACCGTCGTGACCCTGAAGGTCATGCTGCGCAGCATGTCGCCGATGACCAGGCGGGCGCTCTCATTGTCGTCCACGAGCAGCACGCGGCGCCCGCGCAGGTCGAACTTGGGCAGCAGGGGCTTGGCCGGCTCTGCCGCCTCGACCAGGCGGGCCGTGAACCAGAAAGTGGAGCCCTGCCCCGGCGTGCTCTCGACCCCGACCTCGCCGCCCATCAGCTCGGCGAGCCGCTTGGCGATGGCCAGACCGAGCCCGGCGCCGCCGTACTTGCGGGTGGTCGAGGTGTCGGCCTGCTGGAAGCTCCGGAACAACCGCCGGCGCTGTTCCTCGGCGATGCCGATGCCGGTGTCTCGCACCGAGAAGCGCAGCACGACGGCCTCTCCCGCGCGGGCCTCCAGCCCGACCTGGATGTCGATCTCACCCTGCTCGGTGAACTTCACCGCGTTGTTCGCGTAGTTGATCAGCACCTGACCGATGCGCAGCGGGTCGCCCAAGAGCCGCCCGGGCACCGCCTCGTCGACCGCCACGACGACTTCAAGCCCCTTGGCCGCCGCGCGCTCGGCCACCAGCGAGGCCGTCTGGTCGAGCACCTGCTCCAGATCGAAGGCGATGCGCTCCACCACGAGCTTGCCCGCATCGATCTTGGAAAAGTCCAGGATGTCGTTGAGGATGCCGAGCAGATGCTTGCCGGAGCCTTGGATCTTCTCCAGATAGTCGCGTTGCCGTGGTGTCAGCTCGGTCTTGAGCGCCAGGTGGGTCATACCGATGATGGCGTTCATGGGCGTGCGGATCTCATGGCTCATGTTGGCCAGGAAATTGGCCTTGCTTTGGGCCGCCTCCTCGGCCAAGGCGCGGGCCCGCTCCATCTCGGTGATGGCCGCGCGCTCCTCGGTGATGTCCTCGATCATGCCGGCGAGGCCCTTGCTGAGGTCCCGGCTGTCGACGGCCTGGGCCGACATGCGGCCCCAGAAGCGACTGCCGTCCTTGCGCACCAGCTCCCGATCCTCGCGGTAGAGGCCTGTCTGGCTCAGCGCCGTGACAATGGCCTGGCCGACCTCGACATAGGTGGCCTCGTCGGGATACCAGCTGCGCGTCGTCTGGCCGAGCATCTCACCGGGCGCATAGCCGAACAGGCGCTCCATCATGCGGTTGCAGCGAACGAGCTGGCGGTCGCGCACGAGCACGATACCCGCGGTCGCCGCATCGAAGACCGCCCGCTGCTCCTCGTTGGCCTGGCGCAGGGACTCGATGGCCGCCCGTTGCTCGGTGATGTCCTGGAAGGTGCCCGCGACGCCCTGACTCAGGTCATGTCGGTCGATGGGTCGCGTGGCGATGCGCACCCAAAAGGGGCTGCCATCCTTGCGCAGCATTGGCATGTCTTCACAGTGCTCGCCCTGCTCCCTCAGGCCGGCGGCCAAGCGTTGGCCAAACTCGGCGAAGGTCGCCTCATCCGCATACCAATGGCGCGTGGACTGCCCGATCATCTCGCCGGGCGCATAGCCAAACATCCGCTCCATGGCGCGGTTGCAGCGCAGGATCGCGTGCTCGCGCGCGAGGGCGATACCGACCGTCGCAGAGTCGAAGATCGCCTGCTGCTCCGCATTAGCGCTCTGAAGAGATGCGGTCGTGGCAGCCAGCTCGGCGGTCCGTTCGGCCACGCGCCGCTCCAGCTCGCGGCGGGATTCGCTCAGCGCCTGTTCGGCCAGTCGGCGCGCGGTCAGCTCCCCCCGGGCCTTGAGGAGGGCGTAGAGCAAGGCAGCCAGCAGGATGCTGATGAAGGCGCCACCGGCGGCGACCAGCAACACGCGTGGATAGGCACGGACGAAGGAGGGCACGGCTGCGCGCGAGACCACCAGCGTCCAACGCTGCCCGCCGAGCTCCGCAGGCAGCTTCACGGCCTCGGCCGTGCCGGCTGCCCGGGCGGTCGCCTTGGGCGAATCCAGGCTGTCGTACAAGAGGGTGTCAGGCGCAATCCGGTCGCCATCGTAGAGCGCGAGACGGATGTGATGGCTGCTCAGAAGCTCCTCGGGGCCGAGAATGCCCTGCATGAGATCAGCCATCCGGTAAGCGCTGTAGACCCAGCCTAGCAGCGCGCCGCGGCGCTCTTCCACGGTCGAGGTCGGCAGCCCTTGGCGGTAGACCGGAACGAACAGCAGTGTGCCGGCCTGGACGTCCTCGCCCATCTCCTGCACCAACTGGACCTTGGTCGTGAGCGCGTTGATGTCCTGATCCCGCGCCCGTTCCGCGGCGGCTCGGCGCACGGGCTCGGTCAATATGTCATAGCCGAAGGCACGCAGGTTCAGCCCGCTGAAGGGCTCCAGATAGACCACGGCGCTGTAGAGCGCGCGCTCGCCCGGCGGCCAGACCCGGTACTCGGGAAAGCCCTCGGTGCGGATGGACCGCTCGTGCTCGGCCAGCCGGTCCGGCGGGATCAGCAGCGAAAAGCCAACGCCCTGGATGCCCGGGAGGTTGCGATGAAGCTCGCTGCGTTCCACAAAGCTCCGCCACTCCTCGCGGGTCACCTCGGAGGAGCCCGTGAAAAAGGCGGCCACGCTGCGCAGGATCTGGGCGTCGGCCTTGAGTCGTGTCTCCACCAAGGCGACGAGCTCGTCGCCGATCAGCCGCAGCTCGCGGTGGTTCACCCTGTCCACGTCCGACTTGGTGTAGCCGGCGGCGAGCAGTGTGAGGACAAGCCCGATGCCGAGGGCCGTCCAGGCCAGCAAGCTGCGGTGAACGGCGGGGAAAGACTGCATCATGGGTTGCTCCCTGATTGGACAGGGCAGTGTTCTATACCAAGTTCAGCGATCTATAGCGCACTGCGTCGCCCGGGTTCGCTGCTCCAAGCCTCAACTGCCCCTCCCAGTTGCCCCTCGCAGTGTCGCTCGATCCCTCCGCAGAAGCGCGTTTCTTCCCCAACAAAGGCCCAGTGCACACCCGAAGAATCCCTTGGCCGATCCGCGGTCCTCCCCTAGCCTCGCATCACCTATCCGTTAAATCACGCCCCCATTCGGTTTCATCCCATGAACTCGCCCGGCTCGCGGTGCGCGTGGGTGATTGTCTGCACGCTCAAGGTCGGCGGCATCTGAATGCTCCAAACATCCGTAAAGCCGATGACTGAACGCCGGTTCCTGGCGATCTGGCCGGATACTCCGACACGCTGCGAGCTTGAACGCCGGTTGGCCGCACTGGCGCCGCTTCCAGGCCGCCCAGCCCATCCACTCGACTGGCAGGTGACCCTGATCTTTCTGGGCGCACTCGAACCCGAACGACTCGCCTGTATCGACGCCGTGGCCGGCGATGCCGCGACCCGTGCCAGGTCTTTTGACTTGGAATTGGATCGCATCGGCCATTTCGCACGCTCCCGGGCGCCGTGGTGTGGCCCGACGCGTACACCGGAGTCACTGGCTCGGCTGGTCACAGATCTCCAGGCGCATTTGGCCGGGTGCGGAATCGAGCCTGAGCCTCGGCCCTATCGGCCGCATCTGACTCTGGCGCGCAAGGTTCGCGCCGTGCCCGCGCTCGAACTGCACACGCCCATCGGCTGGACGGCGCGCGAGCTGGTCCTGGCGCATGGCGTCACCGGCGAGAGGCCGCGCTATCGGATTCGGCATCGCTATCCGTTGCCTTGACTCCGGGGATCAGAAGGGCCAGGGCGCACTCGCGCTCAGGCCTGCGATCGCTCGGCTCAGTACGAAGAGCGCCAAGGCAAGAAGCAAGACGCCGAAGAGGCGTTCGATGAGGCCAGTGTGGCGCTTGAGCCGCGGTAACAGCCCGGCTTGGACGATCACCAAGACCAGGGTCGCATACCACAGGGCGTCGATGCTACCGACGGTGAGTACCAGCACCAGCTTCGCGGTCAGCCCCTGATCGACGGTGATGAAAGGGGCGAACAAGGCCAACATGAATACCGCAAGCTTTGGGTTGAGGAAGGCGATGAGAAAACCCTCCCGAGCCGGTGAGCCGTTACGCGCCGGCTGCGCCTGTTCCTGGCCGACGCCGGCGCTGACCGATAGAGGGCGCAAGGCGCCATAGGCCAGGTAACCGAGATAGCCCGCCGCACCCAGTTGCATCAGGGCGAAGAGCAAGGGCGAGGCGGCGACCACCGCCGCCAGCCCGGCCACCGTGAGCAGGGCGTAGAGACCCACGGCAAGCCCATGGGCGAGGCCGGCGGCAAGGCCCGCCGCGCGACCGCCGTGCATCAGGTTGCCGAGCACCACGGCCAGGCTGGGCCCGGGCGTCATGGCGCCGAGTAGGCAGAGCAAGGTGAGGGAGAGCCAGGCTTCTAGCGTCATTTCATCGTGGGCATCAACGACCGCCGCGCTGGCGCGACGAGGCGCTGATGCGTCACCAGCGCGTGGCGCGCGGCGCGCCTATTTGAACAAGGCCTCGGCCGCCTGAAGGAGGTTCTGCGTATCGCCCGCCTCGGCGGCTCAATCCCGATGTTGCTCCGGGTTGGTTGCAACGCCGGATCGAAGTGCTCGCAGAAGTTGGCGCGCGTCTTGTCAGCCACCGGCTCGGCGAGGGGCTCGAGGCAATCGTTGGGCCGGCCGCGCTGATAGAGGCGACAGTTTCGGCAACAGCGTGTGGCCTTGCCGCAGCTCAGACAGATTCTCGCGGCTGTAATCGGCCTTCGTCAGGCTGGCGCCACAATGCCAGCACCGACCGACAACATCGGTAGCCATCAAACGATCTGGGAGCACACAGCGAAGATATTCACGATAGAGCGTTTGATCAGGGAGGTCAACGGCGCAACCCGGCACTGCCCTTTCCAACTTAGGCCTGTTCGGTCAGCCCCTCTGCATAGGCGTCGGCAAACAACGCCGGCTGGCCCCCGGTGTGCCCGAACAGGACGCGATCGCTCGGGGCAAAGGTGCCCCGGCGAATCAGTTCGAGCAGTCCACCGGCGCTCCCTTCTTCACGGTGCGCAGCACGAGCGCGCTGCCGCACTTCGGGCAGCGCCGCTCCGCCAGCGGATCAGATCGCGTCTGAAGACTGCGAACGGGCGCTCGGTTCGTTGCCGACCCCGGCTTCAGCCGGCCGCCGGCGATGCGCCGCAGGATGGTCTCGACCGCCGCCTCGCCGAACACCGGCTCGCGGAAGGACCGGATGTAGTCGATGAAGCGGGCACCTTGCGTCACGTTCTCCGGCATCGGGGTCTTGAAGCGACTGGCCCCGACGAAGGTCACGACCGAGTGGATCGTCTCGGGAGGCACCTCGAGCAGCGCCTGCACGGCTTTCACATGCTTGTCGTTCTGCAGCAAGGGATTCTGAAACCGGGTCGTGTGTCGGTAGATCTTCTGCGTCCACTGCGCCTGGCGTGCGCCGCCGAAGATCCAGCCCTTCATGTTCTTGGTCTCGATCACGAAGATCCCGTAGCGCGAGACGACGACATGATCGATCTGAGTGGTCCCGTCGGGGGTGGGCAGGGTGAGATCGTGGACGGCGCGATAGGTCGCGCGGTCCAGGCGAAGCCGGAGGGAACTAAACGGGGACAGACCACGTTTTAAACCGGACCAATTCCTCATACATCCAAGCAGGGTCGAGATCCGCGCCGTTCGGCCACGTGACAACACCCATTTCAAGACGCGCTTGCTTGAAGTAGCTCGGATCCTCGAGCGGCTCGTAAATACCGCGGTCATGAGCCACGGTAACTCCCGAGAGATCTACGATCCCGCTGGTGCCATCTTGGAAGGTCACGGCCAGACGGTATTCCGGCAATATCGAAAATCCCTTCACCCGCCAAGGAGCGGCTGGCATCACTCCAATGGTGCAATCTGTTTCGGAAGCTGCTTCAATTGACATATTCTCCAGTTCTCCATCAATTCTTCGCGGTGCTCGATGGCCCACTCGATTGTCAGGCCGAGGGCTCGCTTAGGCAGTCGCCCATCAATGACTTCTAGCGTGCGGATAGGCTCTCCCAGATTTCAGGGGAACGTATGGGTTATTTGAAAACAGGTACTTAAGCCAAATTCGGCCGTACACGCTAACCCCAAAAAATGGTTGAGCGCTCGACAGGCAAGTGCTTATTTCATCCGCGAGCGGTCCCGAATCGGGCGTATCCATCGAGATCCAAGTACACTCTCTGGTAGAGGTGTTTGAGGCTCGTCATTCCATAGCAGCGGCGCTTGATGACTTTGATCTTATTGTTGAGCCCCTCCACGAATCCACTGGTCCGGCGGCCGACGAAATAATTGGTGATCTCCTCGAAGCGCGTCTCGGCGGTCCGCGCAGATGAGGACGCGTTTGCCGAACACGGCCTTTGCGGCACCGATGAAGCCTTGGTAAAGGTCCGAGCAGACGACCGCGACGGTGCGCCGCAAGCGCTTGGGAATGCTGTGAAAAAACGCCTCCACGGCAGCCTTGTTCCGCGCGGGCAGCAGCGCGATGACGCGTAGCCGATCCTTCACATAGGCACTGATCACGACGACAAAATCGCGATGGCCCTTCTTCAACGCAATTTCGTCGATGCCGATGACCTCCAGCGTCTCGATCCCGTTCCAATCGACCTCGGGCTCGATGCGGCGATCCAGAATGCCCTGCAGCGCATCGACACCGACGGCATGCTTGAGACTCACATCCTCGAGCGTACTGTTGATCAACTCGAGCAGCATTTGCTGCTCGAAGGCCTTCGTAACCGAGGCGCGTGGCGAATACCACGACAGCATCTGACTCGTCGTCGGCCGCCCCTCGCAGGAGTGGCACTGATAGCGTTTGGGTCGCAAAACAAGGACGGTGTGGTAGTCGAACACCGGTAAGTGCCGCAGCTTGATCTCCTGCCCAAGCCCGTAGCCATGGTCGATCGGCTTGCCGCAACGGTGACAGTGCGTCCCCTCGAGGGTGCTGTGGACGTGGATCTCGAGCGTTCTGCGCTCACCGAGCACAACGCGATCAATGGCGATATCAGGCAGGTTCAGCAGGGTCTGAAGGGTGTCAGTGTCGAACATCATGATGAGCCGCGTCCGAATGGGGTTCTGCCGGCAGGCAAGATTCAGGTTGTTGATTTAAAAAATATCATAACCCCATGAGATCCTGAAGAGCCTGCGGATATCGATCAGCGCTTCGTGCTCAGCGTAAAGGGCATGGAAATGCGGTGGTGCGTGCTCACGCCAAAACATTTGGATCACGATACCGAAGAACCGGCTGATGGTGGGCATCCGGTGATTTCAGCCTCTGTCTGCGAATCAATTTGTGGACCATCCTAAGCCGGCAGAGGTTTATGGACCAGACCCGGCGAGCACGGCATTTCGGAAAAAAGGTATTTCTAGCCCAACATTAGGATGCCGAACGCGCATGCTCGAAGCGACCATAAAAAAGCCGAACCTCTCGCGGATTGCTCGTTCCAGGCGATTCAGGCTTGGTCTATCGTCGTTGACTCCAGGTCACTCGCTATCTTCCATGGTGTGTGCGAGGAATATAGCACAAGCCTTCTAATGTTCCTCATATCCCCGTCCTTAATGCGGATGCTGCCTCGGTTGACGCGTCAGCGAGACATTCGAGATCTGTGAGCCTTTGTTTTCAGCATCCTTCACCCATGCTGCGGAATCAACAGGTCGTCGAGGAACTCGGACGCCGGCGCAACGCCGCTGACGAAGAGGTGATCGCGTGCCCGTGTGCAGGCGACGTAGAGCAGGTGGCGCTCGCTGTTGTAGACCTCCGCGAGATCGCTGTCGTCGGTGACGGTTTCGATGCGCGACTGCGAGGGGATGACCTCGTCGTCGCAGGCCATGACGGCGACCGCGCGAAACTCCAGTCCCTTTGCGAGGTGCATGGTGGCGATGGAGAGATGCCCTTGGTCCGTTTCGACATGCTGGTCCAAAATCTTGGCCGGCAGTCCCGTCTTGGTAACCGCTGCACCCGCACGCTCCAACTCGGCCTCGGAGCGGACGAAGATGGCGATGTCATGCGGTTCGACGGATTCGGCGATGTGCTCGGCGATCCAGGCGGCAACCGCGCCGGCCTCCTCCGCGGGCGTCTGGACGCTTACGGATGGACGCCATCTTGTAAGGCACGGTGATGCAGGCCCCTGCGAATCCCAGCGCACGGACCCCGGCAATGGCCGTCGGCAACAGGTCTTGCGTGGGGAGGTCGCATTTCCAGAATTGCCAATGAAGGCCGTGGTGGGCGTAGACGGCGTCAAACATGCGGTCGATGGGGTTCTCGGCGGCCGGATGGCCAAGCATGGTGGTCAGTTGCTTCTGCGGGGGCAGAGAGAGGATGGACACGGGCGATCTCCAGGAGCGGATCAGGGTCGAGTTGTGTCTGAGCCGGGTGGATTGACCGCCGGTCAGGTGCCTGCAGCTCAACCGGTGACGTCCACGGTACGGGCATTGATCTGCCCGGCCGGGGTCGGCATCACCACCGCATCCACACGCCAGGGTATTGTCTTGCCCTCCAGTATAGGCAAGAGCGGGGTCATCCGTCCCTTGGCGGAAGACTCAAGTTGACCCGGTGGGCCTTGATCATCGTTTGGTCCAACTGCCTTGCGGTCCCTGCGTCGTCAGGGCTTCCAGCCCTGATTCTGTCAGGCCAGGATGGCCTGACTACGCATTTGGCGGCCGATGTGGGCGAAGGGATGATCGAGGCCACCCGGTGGATGGTGCGCGGCGGACATCATCGCAAATCGCCAACCTCGCGCGCGCCTCATCTTCACACCCCACCGTCGTTCACCAGTGTGCCAAGCTCCAGTTCCGCGCCGTCGAGCATCGATGGGCTGATCCGATACGGCGGGGCGAGCGGGTAGGAACTTCGGTAGGTGCCGTTCTCGGGGGCGCGGTGGACCCAGATGGCGCGCGCCGGGATGTCGATGAGCCAGACCTCGGGAATGCCGTAGCTGGCGTACAGCGGTAGTTTCCGCGTGCGGTCGTAGCGGACGCTGCTGTCGGCGACCTCGATGACCAGAAGCACATCTTCGGCCTGCGGATGTTCCGAGCTGTAAAAGTCGTCTCGCGGCTTGAGGATCGCGATGTCGGGCTGAGGTGCGCTGAGATCACCGAGGAGGATCGGATTCTGGGTGGAGACGACGGCCCGCCGGCCGATGGCCTCGATGAGCAGCAGGGTCAGCCGCGAGGTGCGACCGGCGTGAGGCGGTGCGATCGGCGGCATGTCGATCATCTCTCCTTCGATCAGCTCGATCCTGGCCTCCGGGTCCAGCACGCCGGCCTCGCCCATGCGGAAGAACTCCTGCGTGGTGACACGATGCGGATGCGGGGGTGGCAAGGCATTGGCATGCATGACGGCTTCGCTCTGGGCTCGTTGACCGGCGATGGGCTCGAGGTTAGCCGGTCGGCGGGAGGGAGACAAGGGCGGCCCGCGCTGGTTGGTGAGAGCAATCGCGGGTCACGGCATGTGCTGAGCCCGTGGGCCGCTGTTGGGGTCCGTTGCCGTGGACTTTCCTATTGCCTGAACCTCGTACAAGACTTCGTCAAACGGAACCCGATCCCTTATCGACTGTAATCCTCAGCGCGGGCAGGAAATGCGGGATGTTCATCCCTTTCTGGTGCTCTCGCCCAAGGTCTTCAACGAACGGACTTCGCTGGTCATCAGCCTGCCCATGACCAGCGCCGCCTATAAAGCCGACAACCCCTTTGCCGTAGCGGTCGGCGCGGCCGGGCAAACCAGTGACGTTCTCTGCCACCAGCGCAAATCCTTCGATTGGCGTCTGCGCAGCGGCGCATCACATCCGACCCTTCGGCGCTTGTTGACCCTGCAGATCCGATCAGCGACGTGGCTGGGTTTGTGCGCGAGAGATCATCGGCGCACTCCTGCCCGGCTCGGGCAGGGTGTGATGACACGGAACCGACGCGTCTCCGACCTCAGAACCTGACCTGCACCCGCCAACTCAGGATGGTCGAGCCCTCGGCGGGAACCTCCAGCGTCCAGGAGGCGAGGTTCGATGCCTCCTTGGTGTGCGGTTGACTCTCCTTCTGCATCGTCCAGTCGCCCGGGATCTGCTCGGTGACCTTGACGGTGACCGGGACGTCCTTGGCGTTCTTCAGCTCCAGCTCGAACGCGGTCTCGTAGGCGTAATCGTAGGCCGTGGTGCCGGCGAGCTTCTTGAACTCGGTCTGGCGGCGCCGTGCGGTCACGTCGAAGCTCTCGCCGAGCTTGAGCGTGACGGTCTCGTTCTTCGGGGTATGGTCGACGGCGTCTTCGCCGACGAACTGGGCGTTGCCTCGGCTGTCCTTGGCGTAGACGCGCATGATCCCTTTCGGAAGCGGAATGCCGAGGCTGCCGTCCTTGTTTTCAAAGCGCAGCGTGGCGGCAACCGGCAGCTTGGTCCAGCCGTCGGAGGTGCGGGACTGATAGGCATAGGGTTGGCCGCTCACGACCAGCTCGCGTGTGACCGGGACCCGCGGTGCGCTCAGCAGCGCGACCTGCTTGGTCTGGTTGTTGAGGATGTCGGTGGGGCGGGGCAGGGTGTAGAGATGGTACTCGTCCAGACTCTCCTCGGTCGGCATCGGGGGCGCGGCATCCATCACCATGCCGCGAGCCATCATGGGCATGGCCATCTCCTCCTCGACTTGATTGAC
Source organism: Thiocapsa sp. UBA6158 (assembly GCF_002423035.1). GTDB lineage: Bacteria > Pseudomonadota > Gammaproteobacteria > Chromatiales > Chromatiaceae > Thiocapsa. Next base: position 43,180 of record NZ_DIUM01000097.1, on the reverse strand, counting down.
CTCGCCTGCCACCAACTGCACTTGGGCGTCGCGATAGGCGATGCCGCTCTGGTTGGTCAGGGTAACCCATCCGTTGAGGTCCATCGTCGTGCTGTCGGCGGAGAGGTCGGCGACATAGTCCGCCTTCCAGGCGAGCCCGCCGGTGAGATAGGACAACTCGAATAGACCTTCGCCGCCGCTTGCGGCATTCAGATGCAGAACGAGTGTGGGCTGATCGCGCAGGTCCTCCGGCACGTCCGGGAAGGCGAGATGACCGACGACCGTGGTCTCGATTCGATCGGCATAGCGCAGGACCGGCGCGGGATTGGCGGCGAGAACAATGGCGTCCTCGATCTCTTGCTCTCCCGAGTCGTTGATGCGGATCACCTGTACGGTGCGCCCGACATATTTTTGAAGCAGGCTTTCGGGCGTCAGCAGATCGAAGTCGAAATTCTGCTCCAGCAGGTTGACCGACAGTGTCCCCGAGGTCTCGGCGAGCAGGGCAGTCTCGGGTCGGATTCGCTGCGAGACGTTGCGCCACGCGAGACGGTTCTCGGTCGCGTGCAGGGCGACGCGTCGGCGGTCCTTTACCAAGGCGAGATCGGCGTTGTAGATGGTGACCGCGAGCGCCTCTTGGGCGTTTTCGTCGATGCGTTGTTCCTGATCCACGGCAGCTCCGATTGTGGCGTACAGCATGAGACTCGCCGCGATGCCGGCGAGTAGGCGGGCGGTCGAGTGTGAACGATGGGGTTCGAAAAGAGATGGTGTCGAAGGCATGATGTGCTCGTCGTGATCGGTGCTCGGCGGCAGTCGGCTAGGACTGTTTGGCTGCCGCGCGGATCGTCCTGTGGACCTAGGCCATCTTGTCGATAGCCGTCTGAGGCAGGACGAAGGGGTAAGGGTCTTGCTGACCCATGCTGCGATTCAGGCTGTCGATCGTGATGGTGATGAGCCCCGAGGCGTGGCCGGTTGATCGGGCGGTGCGTCTTCGCTGTCGAGGAAATCGAAGCCGACGCCCTGCGCGGGATTCTGTTGCCGCGTATTGGATGTTTTCGAAGAAGGCCGGTTGATCGCAAGACTGACAGACGAACGTCTTCATACTGGCGGTGGTTCCCAATCCTTTAGGATGGTGCTGCGTAGTCCGTGTCCCGAAACACGGACCCAAACCGCATCGCCGTGCGCCCATTCAGCGGTCAACGGCGCCTCGTTCATCTGTCCGGCCAAAGCTGGTTCGGCGCGGTTTCCGGGATCTTGGGGTTGAGCCCGACCCGGTTGCCGTCGGGTCGGCGGAAGAGGACGACTGCAAGTCGTCGATCCCTGGCCCCGGGGTGTGGCCGCTTCGCGACGATCGCTGGCACAGCGTCCGGCCGGTCGGATGAACGAAGCCGCCGAAGGCGATTTCTCGGGCTACTTGAAGCGCGAGAAGGCGTCCATGAATGCCTTGCTCGTGGCGTCCCACGCGCTCTCCATGCCCTTGCGCATGTCTTCCCAGGCCGCTTCGCTCGCGTTTGTCATCTTGCTCAGCATCTCGCGGGCTTCGTCCTGTTGTTGTCTCAGCCGCTCCATCTGCTCCTGATATTGCAGCTTCATGTCGGCCTGGGCACTCTCGGTCTTGGCCTGCAGTTTTTCCATGTCTGCGTCCCACTCGTCCATCTTGGCCTTCATTTTTTCAATGTAAACTTTGCGGTCGATCATTGCCGTTTCCTCCATCGGGATCTCATTAAGGAATGCGCGGATTGCGGGTCGGAGTATTCCGTGTCCCGCTGCCGAAAGCAACCGCGTCCGGCGAGACCGTCGGGTCGGATCAATCCGGCCGAGTGCGATGCCCGTAGGCGCGCGAAAGCCTGTCCGGATGGGCGCCGAGTGCATAGACCAGTCGCAACGACCACATGAGCAGGATCGTGCGCACGACACCCTGGCTCTCCCAGCGCCGCCCCGAGGTGACGACGCGATCGCGCACACACAGCGGTGGCCCGTGGCGCTTGAGTCGACGCGAGAATGCGATGTCTTCCATCAAGGCGATCTCGGGATAACCGCCGATCTGCTCGAACAGGGCTCGGTCCACGAAGATTGCCTGATCTCCGGTAGCGATCCCGGTAAGACGCGAGCGTTGGTTCATGCTCCAGGCGACGAGTTGGAGGAGTGGATGGCGGCCCTCGATCCGCACGTCGAAGCGGCCCCAGGATCGCCCGCTGCGCGCGAGCAGGTCCGGAAGTCGGAGCAGTGTCTCGATCGGTGCTCGCGTGTCGGCGTGCAGAAAGACGAGGAGATTGCCGCGGGACGCCGTGGCGCCGGCGTTCATCTGGGCGGCGCGGCCGCGCGGCGCACTGAGAACGCGGTCGGCATGGGGTGCGGCGATACCGGCCGTGCCGTCCGGACTGTGCCCGTCGACGACCAGGATCTCGCCGCCGGCCGCGCGGACGGGCGCGATCTCATTCAGGAGCGCGACGATGCCTCGGGCCTCGTTGAGGGTCGGGATAACGACGGAGATAAGCGCAGGTTGACGCACCATTCGAGAAACGCCTCGGTCGTTGCACTCGGCTGTGTCGGCCAAGGGTTCATGCTGAAACGCGTCCAGAGCGAGATGCTCGCTTTCGATTGAGTTCGATGTTTGGTGCATCCACGGCCCTGAGCGGGGACGCGATTTAAAATTTTATCATTTTTAGTCTCTTAAGCCGCGCCGTCTCCAGCGACCGTCAAATCCGCCGGGGCCGATCTCGCCCAAGCCCATCGTCTTCCGGGAAAGGATCTACGGGCCTGTAGGGGCGACTGAATTCGCCCCTACAGGTCGTCCATGTTGCCTCAATGCTCATGCCCGACATAGAGCCGGGTGAGCGCCTCTCGATAATCGGCCAGGATCTTGGCCCTCTTGAGCTTCATGGTGGGCGTCATACGGTCATTCTCGATAGACCAGGGGCAGGCGGCCAAGGCCACGCGGCGGATCTTCGCATGACCCGGGAAGCCGGTGAGCCGGCCCTCGATCCTGCCGTGCAGGACGGGCTCGAGTCGTCCGTCGGCATCGGCGACCATGGGGTCGCTCGGCAGTCCTTCGGCCTTCGCCATCTCGGTGTAGACATCCGGGTTCAGCACCACGAGCGCGCTCAGGAAGGGGCGTCCCTCGCCGATGACCAGGACCTGCTCGAAGAGCGGGTCGCCCGAGATGGCCATCTCGATATCCGCCGGCGGGACCTTCTCGCCGTTGGCGAGCACCAGGATGTCCTTGATGCGCCCGGTGATGAAGAGGTGACCGTCCTGCACGCGCACCTGGTCGCCGGTCTTGAGCCACCCCTCGCGGTCGAGGACCTCCGCCGTCGCTTGCGGCTGGTTCCAGTAGCCCGACATGACGCCGGGCGAGCGCACGATCAGCTCGTCGAGCTCGCCGATGCGGTACTCGAGTCCGGGCAGCGGCCGGCCGACGCTTTCGGGGATGTTGTCCTCGAGCGGGCTGACGCTGATGACGGGGCTGGTCTCGGTGAGTCCGTAGCCCTGCACGAGCGGGACGCCGAGCGCGATGAAGACCCGTGCGATGTCCGGGGCCAAGGGTGCGCCGCCGCAGACCGCAACCCGCAGCCGCCCGCCGAAGCGTGCGCGGATCTTCGCTCCGACCAAGTGATCGAGCAGCGGGGCCACCAACAGACGCGGGTGCCAGCTCGCCCGACCCTGGCTGTGCTCGAAGCGATCCCAGCCGATGCTCGCCGCATGTTCGAACAGCCGGCGCTTGAGTGCGGATTCGCCGTCGAGCCGTTCACGCAGTCGGGCATGAACGCGCTCGAAGATCCGTGGGACCGCGATCATGACGGTCGGTTGGATCTGCAGCAGATCCTCGGCCAATTGCGGGATCGACCGGGCAAAGGCGACGCTGCTGCCGGCCATGATCGGCAGGACATAGCCGGCGGTCCGCTCGAGCGTATGCGAGAGCGGCAGGAAGGACAGGAAGCGGTCTTCGGGTCGTGCCGGGATGAGCTTGAGCGATGCCTCGGCGTTCCAGAGGATGTTGCGATGGCTGAGCATCACGCCTTTGGGATGCCCGGTGGTGCCGGAGGTATAGACGATGGTCGCCAGGGCGTCGGGGTTGTCGACCCGATCGACGGGGCGATGATCGACCGGTGTCAGCGCCTCGCCGAGCCACTCGGTCGCCGCGCGCGAGCCCTCGGGTAGTGCCGTCTCGGCCGGCTCGAGAACCAGCAGACGCTTCATCCCGGCGAGCGTCGTGTCGATCGTCGACAACTTGGTACGTTGCTCGGCGGTCTCGAGCAGCAGGAGTCGAACGCCTGCATCTTCGAGGATGTGCCGGACCGCCTCCGCGCGGTCGTCGGGATAGAGCGGCACCGTGACCAGGCCCAGCCCGAGCGCGGCCAGATCGAAGGCGACCCATTCGCGCCGATTGCGCATCATGAGGGCCACACGCTCGCCGGGCGAAAGACCTTCGCGCATCAAGGCCGCCTGCCAATGCGCGACCAGGCGGGCGGTGTCGCGCCAAGTGGTCTCGAGCCAGGTCTGGCTTTTCTCGTCGAACTGAACGTAGGCGACCGCATCCGGCGTGCGTGCGACACGTTCGAGCAACAGTCCGCAGAGGCTGACCGCCTCCTCGGTCGAGATAAGATCGAACAGGCGGGTCGAGACGCCTGTCGTTGCGGTTTGGTCGAACAGCAGCATGTCAGTGTCCTCCTGGATAGAGCCCGGCCGGTGTCAACTGCCAGCCCCGATCCGGTCTGAAGTGACGACCATGGTCGCGTTGGAGCGCATCGAGACGCTCGCGCATGCGCTCCCAGCCGCCTTGGGCGATCTCGTGGAGCGGGCCGCCGCGATGGGGGGCGAAGCCGGTGCCGAAGACGACCCCGGCGTCGAGTAGGTCCGGGTCCTCGACGACCCCTTCGCGTAGACAGGCGACACACTCGTTGAGCAGGCGGAAGATCAGCCGCTCGGTGAGATCCTCCGGCGGCCGTTCGCCGCGCGGCACGGCTTGCGGCATCGCGCGTTCCCCTTGATAGGCATAGAAACCCTGTCCGCTCTTGCGGCCGAGTCGGCCCTCCGAAACCATTCGGCGCAGACGTTCCGGCGTCTCTTCCGGGGCTGTCAGGGCGGGGCCGAGCGTGTCGGCGACGGCCAGACAGATGTCGAGCCCGACTGTATCGGCGAGCGCCAGCGGCCCCATGGGCATCCCGTAGTCGACCGCGGCTCGGTCGATGGCGGCCATGGAGACACCCTCGTCGAGCAGGTCGACGGCCTCCAGCAGATAGGGCATGAGGACACGGTTGACCAGAAATCCCGGACGACTGCGCACCGGCAGCGGGAGCCGGTCGAGTGCGCGGACCGCCGCGAGCCCGCGCTGAACCGACTCGGATCGTGTCGAGGTGCCCCGGACGACCTCCACGAGCTGCATCCGCGCGACCGGGTTGAAGAAGTGCAGGCCGATGAGACGCCCCGGATCCCGAAGACCCTCGCCGATGCGCTCGAGCGGGATGCTCGAGGTATTGGTGGCGAGCAAGGCATGCTCGGGGACGCGCGTCTCCATCTCGGCGAACAGACGCTGCTTGAGCTCCGCCTGCTCCGCGACCGCCTCGATGACGAGGTCGGTGCGTCGCAGACCCTCGCCGTCCGGGTCCGGGATCAGCCGGTCCCAGGCTGTGCGGACCAGCCGTGGATCGCGCAGGCGTTGCTCGAAGAGGCGATGGGCGCGCTTCATGGCTCGTCCGATCTGATCGAGCGAGAGGTCCTGCAGGGTTACCGTCAGACCGCTGAGTGCGCACCAGGCCGCGATGTCGCCGCCCATCACTCCGGCCCCGACGACATGGACCCGGTCGGGACGCGGGACCTCCCCGCCGGACAGGGCCTTGAGCCGCTCCTGGAGATGGAAAACGCGCCGCAGGTTCGTCGAGGACTCGCCGAGCAGAAGCTCGGGCACGCGTCGGGCCTCGCCGTCGAGCAGACCCCGTGCGTTTTCGCCGTTGGCGCGCCAGTGCTCGATCAGAGCGAAGGGGGCAGGGTAATGCTCCTGCCTCATCTTGGCCGCCGTTCGGCGGGTCATCCGTTGCGCGACCCAGCCGCGCACCGGCGGAAGATTGGGCAGACGCTGCGAAAAGTTCGCCCGGCTTGGTAGGGGTGCGGCGCGAATCAAATCGCGAGCGCCTGTCTCCAACTGACGTTGTGGTAGGACTCGATCGACCAGACCCATCCGTTGGGCTTGGCGGGCCGAGTAGGTTTTTCCGGTCAACATGGCCTGGATGGCCGCGACGGGGCCAAGCGTTCGGATCGCGCGCCAGGTGCCGCCGTAGCCCGGGAAGATCCCGAGTCGCACCTCGGGGAAGCCGAGCTTGGTCGATGGGTCGTCGCTCGCGATGCGGTAGCGACAGGCGAGTGCCAGCTCCAGACCGCCGCCCAGACAGACGCCGTGAATCAGCGCAAGCGTCGGGATCGGCAGATCCTCGATGCGGGCGAGTAAGGCGTGGACTCGGCGGATGTGGCGCTCGGCTTGGGCCGGATCGGCGAGTCTATCGAATTCGTCGACATCCGCGCCGGCGATGAACCCCTTCGCCTTGCGCGAATGAATGATGAGTCCGGTGATCGGGTGCGCGCGGGGTCCCGAGGCAATGCCGGTTTCCAGTCCGTTCTCGAGTCCGTTTTCGACTTGGGTGATGCAGGCGTCCAGCTCATCGAGTGCAGCGACCGAGAGCAGGTTGACGGCATGCGACGGGTCGTCGATCCCGAGCCTGCAGAGCCCGTCGGTGGCGTCTTGCGCGAGCGTCCAGAGCGTCTTCATGGCGTACCTCCTTCGGTTCTCAGCAGCAGGGCCCCGCCCTGACCGCCCCCGATACAAAGACTCGCAACGCCCAGGGCCAGCCCTCGACGTTTCATGGACAGCGCCAGATGCAGGACCAGGCGTGCACCGCTGGCACCGACAGGGTGGCCGATGGCGATGGCGCCGCCTTCGGGATTCAGGGCATCGTCCGGGATCGGCTGGTCGGGCTCGTCACCCAGAACCTCTTCGCGATAGTGGCGGTCCGACCAGGCCTCCTGGCAGGCGAGCACCTGCGCGGCGAAGGCTTCGTTGATCTCGAAGACATCGATGTCGCCGGTCGCGAGCCCCTGACGACGCAGCAGCGGGGCCATGGCGTGGACCGGCCCGAGACCCATCTCGGTCGGGTCGAGCGCGGCCCACTCGGTATCGACGAGCTGCGCGAGCACTGTCAGACCCCAACGCTCCACCGCCTCCTCGGAGGCCAGCAGGAGCAGCGCGGCACCGTCCGTGACCTGTGCGCTGTTGCCTGCGGTGACCGCACCCGTGGGTCGGTCGAAGACCGGGCGCAGTGCACCGAGCTGTGCGAGATCCGAATCGGCGCGATAGCCTTCATCGTGAGTATAGGCAGTCCCGTCGGGCGCGATGAGCGGCGTGATCTCGGCGGAGAAGACATGGTCGGACATTGCGGTTCCCAGGCGCTGATGGCTGCGCAGCGCGAACCGATCCATCGCCTGGCGATCGATCCCGAACCGCCAGGCGAGATGTTCGGCGGTCTGCCCCATCGAAAGCCCGACGATGGGGTCGGTGAGGCCCTTGAGCAGGCCGATGACGGGGGCCAGGTCCTGCGGCCGCAATTGCGTCAGCATCCGTCCGCGGGTTGCGAAGCTGCGGGCGCGTGACCAGCGCCCCAGCCACTCGACGAGGGCGCGCCCGAACAAGACCGGGGCATGGCTCATGGCCTCGGTGCCGCCGGCGAGGACCAGATCCGCGCGCCCCGCGCCGATCGACTGCGCGGCACTGTCCAGTGCCTGAAGTCCGGAGGCGCAGTTGCGCTGGACCGTCCAGGCCGGGGTGCGCTTGCTGCAACCCAGGCGAAGTGCGGCGATGCGGGCGATATTCATCTCCTCCGGGCTCGGCATCACGCATCCCAGGATGACCTCGTCGATCACCTCCGGCCTGAAGGGCTGGCGCAGCAGGAGCGGACGACCGGCGCCCACTGCGAGATCCGCCGCCGTGAAGGGTCCGGGGGTCCCGCGCGCCTTCAGACAGGGTGTGCGGCAGCCGTCGACCAGATAGACCGGCCGGGTGTGCGGGCGTGTGTGTTGGTTCATCGCGTCCTCCAGTCGGAGTTTAGGCCGCTGCTCTCGACTCATCCTGAATCCGCCGCTGCCGTGGCCGGAGCTCGACAAAACTGTCGACCCCGATGACGGCATCGCGAAGCTGCTCCGCCTCGCGAACCGCTGCCGCGTCTTCTGCAGTGATCAGTCGGGCCGCGACCGCTTCACGAAGCCGCGTCGGGTCGTCGTGATCGGCCAAGCGGCCTTGTCGAACGGCCGCACGCAGGACACGTCGGACCTCGTCCGCGTGCGTCGCGGCCGCCAAGGCCAGCTCGATTCGACCGACGGCCAAGCTCGGGTCGCGGCTTTCGAAGATGCCCGCCGTCAGGCGATCTCGCGCCGCGCCCGGCTCCATGATCAGGCGGGCCACACGATGCTCCAACGCGTCGCTCGGCCCCTCGAAGGGCAGGCCGGTCGGGAAGCTGATGAGCCGCAAGCCTCGCGCAAGACTACGTCGGGGGAAGTTCCGCCAGAGCGCGAGCAGCGCCTCCTGGATGCGGGTCAGGTGGTCCGCCATGGCCCACTCGACCAGATCCCGGTCGGCCTCTGGTCGGCCTTGGTCCTCGTGGTGTTTGAGCGTGCAGGAGGCCATGAACAACAGGCTCAGGATGTCGCCGAGCCGCGCGGAGAGACGCTCGCGCCGTTTCAGGCTCCCGCCCAAGGTCATCATGGCGAGGTCCGCGTTGAGGGCAAAGACGCTGCTCAGCCAGTCCAGGCGCTGATACTGGCGACCCAACCAGCCTTCGACCGGCCGTGCGGCGAGACGTCCGCCGGAAAGTCCATCCCGCAGGGTCCGTAAGAGGTTGCGGGTCAGGAAGCCGACGTGTCCGGCGATGGCTGCATCGAATCGGTCCAGCGCACGCACCGGATCCGGATCTCCCGCGGCGCTGAACTCTTCGAGCACATGCGGATGACATCGCAAGGCGCCCTGACCGAAGACGATCAGATTGCGGGTCAAGATGTTCGCGCCCTCGACCGTGATGCCGATCGGTATCGCCTGATAGACCCGCCCGAGCGGATTGGCGGGCCCGAGACAGATCCCGCTGCCGCCTTGTACGTCCATGGCGTCGTTGATGACTTGCCGATAGGCTTCGGTGAGCTGGTACTTAAGCACCGCCGAGAGCACGGCCGGATGCTCGCCGGCCTGCAGCGCGGCGAGAAAGACTCGGTGCGCGGCGTCCATCTGATAGGTCCGCCCGGCGATGCGTGCGAGTGCGGCCTCGACCCCTTCGAAATCACCGATCGACCGGCCGAATTGCGTGCGTATCCGGGCATAGGCCCCGGTATAGCGGGACGCCAGTTTGCCGCCGCCTGCAGAGAGCGCCGGCAGGGAGATACCGCGACCCTCCGAGAGCGACTCCATGAGCATCCGCCAGCCCTTGCCGATCCCGTCTCGGCCGCCGATGACCCAATCGACCGGGATGAAGACACCGCGCCCGACCAAGGGTCCGTTCTGGAAGGGGATGCCGAGCGGCAGGTGGCGGCGCCCGCGCTCGATGCCGGGCGTGTCGCCTGGGATCAGGGCGAGGGTGAGGCCGGGTTGCGGATCGTCGCCGAGCAGCCGGTCCGGGTCGGTCAAGCGGAAGGCCAGTCCGATCAGCGTCGCGACCGGTCCCAGGGTGATGTAGCGTTTGTCGAAATCGATCCGGATCCCGAGCGTGGGGCGGCCCTTGAAGACGCCGCGGCACACGACCCCGATGTCCGGCGTCGAGGCCGCGTCGCTGCCGGCCTTTGGGCCGGTCAATGCGAAGCAGGGGATCTCATCGCCGCTGGCCAGGCGCGGGAGCCAGCGGTCACGCTGGGCCTGGGTGCCGTAGCGCAGCAGCAGCTCGGCCGGCCCCAGGCTGTTGGGCACCATCACGGTCACCGCGGCGGTGATGCTGCGGCTGGCGAGCTTCATGACGATCTCGGAGTGGGCCAGCGGGGAGAAGCCGAGTCCGCCGTAGCGGGTCGGGATGACGAGTCCGAAGAGACGCTCGCGCCGGATGAAGGACCAGACCTCGGGCGGCAGGTCCATGTCCTCGTGGGTGATGCGCCAGTCGTCGAGCATCCGACAGAGCTGCTCGACCGGGCCGTCCAGAAACGCCTGCTCGGCGGGGCTCAAGCGGGCCGGAGGCAGGTTGCGCAGGCGCGACCACTCGGGACGGCCCGAAAAAAGCTCGGCATCCCACCAGGTGCCGCCGACCTCCAACGCCTCCTGCTCGGTGCGGGACATGGCCGGCATGACGCGCCGGAATTGTTTCAACAGGTGTCGGGTGATCAGGGACCGGCGGAGCGGGGCGATGAAGGTGACCGCAGCGAGTGTCGCGGCAAAGGTGCCGAACGCGATAAGCGGGATGGTCATGTCAGGAGCCCTCCGTCGAGATGGCCTTCTTGGACCGAGCCATTCCGAAGCCCGGTGTGGTCGGTTCGGGGCCTGTTTTCTCGATGACAGCGTCAGATCGCGGCAGCGACGTCGATCCCGATCCCGGGTGCGAACCCGGTCGCCGGAACCGCAATTGCGCCAAGAACGCTCCTGATGTCGGGCTGGCGAGCAAGGATCGGCGATCGATGGACAGCTGGCCCATCAGGCGCTGCCACATCGGGTCCGGCACAGCCACTGCCGGCGTGACCGTCGCAACTGCGTGGGTCAAAGGTATGTCGGCACGCGACGGGACCGTCTCCGAGCACCCGCAAGGCAGAGCGCCGGTCGACGTCCGGCCGGCGTGATCGGTCATCCGGGCGGCACTTACGGCGGCGCGGTAGGAGCGGCTTCGGTCGCTCAGGAGCACCTGTGTTCTGCACCAGGGCAAGCGGCGATAGAGGCCGATCTCGTCGATCCCGAGGAAGGGATACTTGATGATGTCGAAATAGGGCGAGTAGTCGAAGTCGCGCGGCGTGAAGAGACGCGGGTTGCGCTGGAAGAAACGCAGGGTGCCGTCGGCGTGTCGATCGATGAAGGGCAGGATCGGAAAATCCACCGCGCCGAATGACTCGGCGATTAAACCGGCGCAGACCGTTCGGGTCACGCCGCCCGCGTTGACCTGGAAGAGGCTCGAGCGCCAGCGCCGCGGAACGATGCCCCAAGGCAGGAAAAAACGGGCGAGGTCAAGCAACTGGCGCACGTCGTAGTCGCTGCCGAGCCGACGGATGGCGTACCCGATGACCTGTTGTGCGTCCCCTCGGGAGAGACCGTGCGGACGACAGATCCGCAGATGATCCTTGGCATAGCGGGTCAGCGGGGAGATGCGTGTCCCTTGACCGATCAGGGCCTCGAGCAGCAGTTGCTCGCTGTGGTCGCGTTGATAGTGCTGCACGACGAGGTTGCGCAGGGTGCGGTCTTCGATGTCGTGCAGGCGCCCGAGGTAGAGTGCGGCATGGGTCCAGGCGCTTTGGGTGATCAGCTTGATGATGCCGCCGACCCGGGTGCGCCCCTCGACCAAGACCACATCACCGGGTTGAAGTTCTTCGCTCAGGCGCTTGAAATCGCACAAGGGGACCTCGTGCGGCTCACCTTCCTTGGTCAGCCAGCCGATCATCCATCCCCGGATGGGGGCGCGGAGTCGTGTCATGGCGGTTTACCCGACAAGCGAGCTGAGTTAATGAGTCAGACCCTTGCGACGCCGAGAATGTTTCAGACCAGGTCGTCGGTGCGGTCTAGTCGAAACCCGGCCGATGTGCCAGTCTTGGATCAGTCTTGAAACCAGATTCGGCCGTCGACCGAGGCATGCCGCAACCAAGCGTTTCGCGACGTTGAAGGATATGAACGACCGGCCCCCGACACTCTCGCGTCTTGTCTGGGAGACCCGCTATCGGGTCGAAGGCGAGGCCGATGTCGACGCGACTCGGCAACGGGTTGCGCACGCACTGGCGTCGGTCGAGCCGGTGGAGCGGAAGGTTTGGGCGGCGCGGTATCTGGACCTGCTGAAGGGGTTTCGGTTTCTGCCGGGCGGGCGGATCCTCGCCGGGGCCGGTGTGGATCGGGACCTGACCCTGTTCAACTGCTTCGTCATGGGTCCGATCCCGGACGACCTCTCCGGCATCTTCGAGGCGCTGCGGGATGCGGCGCTGACCATGCAGCAGGGCGGGGGCGTGGGTTGCGACTTTTCCACGCTGCGGCCCGCCGGTCTGCGCGGGGAGCGGGTCGGGGGTACGGCCTCGGGGCCGGTGTCCTTCATGGGCCTGTGGGACAGCATGTGCGCGACACTGCTCTCGACCGGGGTACGCCGCGGGGCGATGATGGGGACGTTGCGCTGCGACCATCCGGACATCGAGCGCTTCGTCGATGCCAAGCGGGACGCTACGGCACTGCGCAACTTCAATCTCTCTGTGTTGGTCACGGATGACTTCATGCGGGCGTTGGCGGCGGACGCGCCATGGGAGCTGGTGTTTCCCGTCGAGCAGATGGCGCATCGGGATCGTGCCCGCTTCCAAGGTCGAAGAATCCGCGTCTGGCCCGGCTGTGATGCTCCTGTCGCCTGTGCGGTTCTGCGCACCCTGCCGGCGCGCGCGCTCTGGATGCGTATCATGCGCGCCAACTACGACACGGCCGAGCCGGGCGTGCTCTTCATCGATCGAATCAACGCCGAGAACAATCTCGCCTATCGCGAGCGCATCGGAGCCACGAATCCCTGCGGCGAGATCCCCTTGCCGAGTTGGGGCGCCTGCGATCTGGGCGCGCTCAATCTGACCGCCTTCGTGCGGGAACCCTTCGACGAGACCGCGTCGCTCGACTTGGATGCCCTTGCCGACGCGGCGGGTGTGGCGACGCGAATGTTGGATGCGGTGATCGATCTCTCGCGCTTTCCGCTCCCCGAGCAGGCCGAGCAGGCGCGGGGGAGTCGCCGTATCGGTCTGGGGATCACGGGCCTGGCCGACGCGCTCGTCATGTTGGGATTGCGTTACGACAGCACGGCCGCGCGCGGTCGGGCGGAAGCAGCGATGCACACGGTCTGTCATGCGGCCTACCGGTCCTCGGTTGCCCTTGCCGTGGAAAAGGGTCCGTTTCCGTACCTGGTGCGCGAGGCCTATCTGGCGGCGCCCTTCGTGCGGCGGTTGCCCGAGGACATCCGAGCCGGGATCGCCTCGGGCGGGATCCGCAACTCGCATCTCACCGCGATTGCACCGACCGGGACCGTCAGCCTGCTCGCAAATAATCTCTCGAGCGGCATCGAGCCGGTCTTCTCTCGGGTGCAGTATCGGCGAGTCCGTACCGGCGCGGGTCGATCGGACCGCTATCGGGCCGAGGATTATGCCGTACGGCTCTGGCGCGAGCGTTTCGGTCGGCGTCCCGGACCGCCGGCCTTCGTCGCCGCGCACGAGGTGACGCCGGAGGACCATCTGGCGATGCAGGCCGCCGTTCAGCCCCATGTCGACAACGCCATCTCCAAGACCATCAACGTGCCGACGCAAATCCCGTTTGCGTCGTTCGAGCGGCTCTATCGACGTGCCTATGATCTCGGTCTGAAGGGCTGCACGACCTTCAGGCCCAACCCGGTGACCGGCGAGATCCTGAGCGAGGTGATGGAAGGACGGGCGCCCGACGCATCCGGCCCCTGCTGCGGATCGGAGCGGGAGGGGGGCTGAGTCATGTCCTTCCACCCCGCAGTCAGGCCGCTGATGCAGCCGGTTCGCCCGGCGATGGTGCTGCATCATCTGGGTCAGATTGCGCTGATTCTGGCGGTGCTCTTCTCGGTGCCCTTGGCCTTCGCGGCGGCGACCGGCGACTGGGAGCTGGCGCGGCGCATCCTGCTCGCCGCACTGCTGCCGGCCTTGGCGCTCGGCGCTTGTGCTCGGATCCGTCCGAGCGACCGACCCTTGCAGGCCAACGAGGCGCTGGTGATCTCCGCACTGACCTTCATCGTCGCGGCGGCGCTCATGACCTACCCGCTCACCGCGGAAGGTCTGTCGCCTTTGGACGCCTGGTTCGAGTCGGTCTCCGGCGTGACCACGACCGGTCTCAGTCTGGTTCCGAACCCGGAGTTCCGTTCCGATGCCTTCCTCTTCACGCGTGCCTGGATGCAGTGGTTCGGCGGCTTGGGCATCGTCGTCTTGTCCCTTGCCCTGGCCTTCGGGAGGACCGAGGACATGCGTCGTCTGGCCGACGCCGGGGCGGACGAGGAGAGTTTGGCCGAAGGGACGCGGATCCACGCCCGGCGTGCCTTTACGATCTATGTGCTGCTCACGGTCGCCGGCTTGCTGCTGGTCCTGCCGACGGATCTGCCGCCCTTCGACGCCCTCATCCATACGCTGGCCGCGATCTCGACCGGGGGGTTCGGCGGTGTCTCCGACAGCCTGGCCGGCTTTGGGCGAGGCACTCATTTCGCCCTCTTTGCCGTGTCGCTGCTCGGCGCCTTACCGCTCTTTTTGTATTACCGGGCTTGGAGGTCCGGCCCCGTCTCCTTGGGCTCCGATCCCGAGCTTCGGGCACTGATCATCGCCGTTGCGCTGGTGACCTTTCTGCTCTGGTGGCTCGGGGGCCTGTCGCCGGTGGATGCGCTGCTCCAGGCCGGCTCAGCTCAGACGACGACCGGATTTGCGACTCTGGATCCGAGCGCGCTGGACCCGGCGGCCAAGGGTGTCCTGATCCTCTCGATGGCCACCGGCGGCGGTGTCGGCTCGACGGCCGGCGGCATCAAGCTCCTGCGCCTGCTGATCCTGATTCGCATGATCCAGCTCGCCGTGATGCGTGTTCAACTGCCGCGTCATGCAGTGGTTCAGCCGGCGATCGGCGACCGGCCCCTCGGCGGCCTCCAGATCGAGCACGCCCTGGTACTGATTCTGCTGTTCGTTCTGCTGGTGCTCGGGTCCTGGATGACCTTTCTCGTCGCCGGCTATCCGGCGCTGGACGCACTCTTCGAGGTGGTCTCGGCCACGGCGACGGTCGGCCTGTCCGTGGGGATCGTCAGCCCCGACCTCGAGCCCGGGCTCAAGCTGCTGCTGAGCCTGAACATGTTGGCGGGGCGCTTGGAGATCGTTGCCTTGCTGGTTCTGCTGTTTCCGGGGACTTGGTATAAGCCTTGATCGGCGGTCGCCGCTTCGCGACGACCGTTGGCATTACTTCCGGCCGAATCGTCCGCGCAGTCGGGATGCTGATTTCCGGAAATCACCTAAAGTAACGGCTGACGGCTGACGGCTGGAGGCTTTCCCCTTAACGAGGGACTCGAGATGCGATTCGTCTTCATCGGCAGCGGAACCCTCGCCGTGCTCACCGGGCGCATGCTCGTGGAGCGCGGTCACGAGGTCGTCATCGTCGAGCGCGATCCGGCGACGATCGAACGGTTTCGCGACGAGCTCGACGTGGGTTTCCTCCACGGCGACGGGACCCGGCCGGCGATCCTGCGCGAGGCCGATCCCGAGAATACCGATCTGCTCTTCTGCCTGACCCATGACGATCAGTCCAACATCATCGCCAGCCTGGTGGCGCGTTCCCTGGGTTACCGACGGGTCGTAACCAAGATCGAGGATCCGGATCTGGAGCACATCTGCTCCGAGTTGGGTCTGGCCGACTCGCTTGTGCCGATGCACACCGTCGGCCGCTACCTCGCCGACATGGCCGAGGGGCAGGACATCATCGCCATCTCCGACATCCTGCGCGGCGACACCCGCATCTTTTCCTTCAAGGTCGACGAGGCGTCGGCGACGGTGCTCGAAGAGTTGGCGATCCCGGATGTCGCTCGGGCCATCTGCATCTATCGCAACGGCGAGGAGCTGAAATTCGCCGACCCGCAGATGCGTCTGCATATCGGGGACGAAGTCGTGTTGCTGACACGGGCGCGCGGTCTGAAAGCACTCCGCCAGCGCTTCGAGTAGGGCACGCTCGATTGTCGTGCGGCGATGCCCGGTTTTGTGGTCCATCCCGGCGGGGTGCACCTGGATGGTGCAGCATGCTGTCGCGACGTCATTACTCCAAAGGAGTAGTCCCCTATGGATAAAGGGGTTGGCGTCGGTTTGCGACGAAGGCGATGTTGGCGCGTTTCTTGAACAGTTTCATCCGTTATGGGCCATGTTGTGGGGTTCACGGAGATGCTTAGACAATTCCAATCCGGCGGCGCCGGTCAGATCCAGATGCAACGCGCGGGACAAGCGATGGCCTACCATGAGTTCTATCAGGACGACTTCCGGCCGCGCGATCACTACCTGCCGATGTGGGAGCATATTCAAACCACCGGCCAGCAGATCCTCGGTGCCAAGGCGCGCGATGCCCATCTGACGTTGCACACCGAAGGGGTGACCTTCACCGTCTACGCCAACGACGAGGAGGGCATCGAGCGCGTCTGGCCCTTCGACATCCTCCCGCGCATCATCACGGCCATCGAGTGGGCGCAGATCGAAGCCGGACTCAAACAGCGCATCCGGGCCCTGAATCTCTTCCTGAAGGATCTCTATCACGGTCAGCGGATCCTCAAGGACGGCGTCGTGCCGCCCGAGCTGATCTACCGCGGCAAGGACTTCCGGCGCGAGATCATGGACATCACCCCGCCGCACGACATCTATACCCACATCAGTGGGGTCGATCTGATCCGCGACGAGGACGGTCGCTATCTGGTGCTCGAGGACAATCTGCGCACGCCCTCCGGTGTGTCCTACATGATCGAGAACCGGATCGTGGAGCGGCGCATCCTGCCCGAGTTCTTCGCACGCTATCGGGTCCGCCGGGTCGAGCACTATCCGGCGCTGCTGCTGCAGGCCCTGCGTCATCTCTCGCCGCGCGGCGCCGAGGATGCGACCATCGTGGTCCTCACGCCCGGCATCTTCAACTCGGCCTATTTCGAGCACACCTTTCTCGCTAAGGAGATGGGCGTGGAGCTGGCCGAGGGGCGCGATCTGGTCTGCAAGAACGATAAGGTCTATCTCAAGACCACGCAGGGCCTGCGTCAGGTCGATGTCGTCTATCGGCGCGTCGACGACGACTTCCTGGACCCGTTGGTGTTCCGGTCGGACTCCGAGCTGGGCGTGGCCGGGATCATCAATGCTTGGCGGGCCGGCAATGTCGCCTTGGCCAACGCACCGGGGGCGGGCATCGCCGACGACAAGGCGGTGTATGCCTATGTCCCGGACATCATCCGCTACTACCTCGGCGAATCACCCATCCTGCCGAGTGTGCCGACCTACCAGATGACCGATCACCAGGACCGTCTGTATGTGCTCGACAACATGGAGAAGATGGTCATCAAGGCGGTCGCCGAATCCGGCGGCTACGGGATGCTGATGGGACCCTCGTCCACCACCGCGCAGCGCGCCGAGTTTGCCCGCAAGATCGAGGAGAATCCGCGCAACTACATCGCCCAGCCGGTGATCCAGCTCTCGCGCCACATCTGCTATCTCGACGGCGAGCTGGAGTCGCGCCATCTGGATCTGCGGCCCTTCAGTATCTACGGCAGCGATATCGAGGTCGTCCCGGGCGGCTTGACCCGCGTTGCCATGACCAAGGGATCCTTGGTCGTGAATTCCTCGCAGGGCGGGGGCAGTAAAGACACCTGGGTGCTGGCCGACTGATGTTGAGTCGTATCGCTGAATCGCTCTATTGGATGACCCGGCACCTGGAGCGCGCGGACAACACCGCGCGCGTGCTGGACATCAATGTCGTCTACATGCTCGAGGCCGACGAGGGTGCGACCGAGGAGATGCAGTGGCGTCCCTTGCTCACCATCATGAGTGCCGATGAGCTCTACGAGGAGCTGCATCCCGACGGGCGCGTGACGGTGCAGCGCGTCATCCATCTGCTTACCCAGGACCGCAACAATCCGGGTTCGCTCCTGCTCAGTCTGAAGCTCGCGCGCGAGAACGCGCGGGTGGTGCGCGATCGGATCTCGAGCGAGATGTGGGAGGCGCTCAACGAGCTCTGGCTCTCGGCGGACAAGCATCTGAAGACGACGCTGCAGCCCTGGCGTGCGGCCGAGTTCTACGCCTTCATCCATCGCCAGGTCGCGGCCTTCTTCGGTCTGACCCAGAGCACCATGATGCGCGGCCAGGCCTACGGCTTCATGGCGCTCGGCAGCCTCCAGGAGCGCGCCGACATGACCGCGCGCATCCTGGACACACGCTATCACCTGCTGTTGCCGGATCTCACACTCGTCGGCTCGCCGTTGGACTACTACCAATGGGGCGCGCTGCTCAAGTCGCTCTCCGGTTTCGAGGCGTATCGCCGCAGATATCAAGGCGGCATCCGTCCGATCGACGTGGTGGAGTTTGTGGTGCTCGACACGGATTTCCCCCGATCGCTCGCCTACTGCGTGGACGGTATGGAGCGCGCGCTCGGGCGCATCGGGAGCTTGCCTGACGGAGCTGTGCCCGAGCGTCTTTCGGCGCTGCGTCGACATCTCGACGGCGCAACGCCCCAAGGGATTCTGGATCTCGGTCTGCATGAGTATCTCGACGATTTCCTGGGGCTCTTGGCCGATCTCGGTACGGCGCTGCAGAGCGACTACTTCGAGGCACACCTGGGGGATGATGCTCAGTGAGATATCAGATCGAGCGTGTTTGCCGGATCCACTTCGCGGCCCCGGCACGCGAGCACCACGTCCAGATCCGCCTGGCGCCTTGGGACGACGAGAGTCAGTCGCTCCTGCAAATCCAGCTCTCGGTGGCACCCGACGCCGGCGTCGCCGCCTGTCGGGACGGGTTCGGTAACCTCTCGCATCACTTCGCGGTGATGGGGGCGCACCGGGAGCTTGCCTTCAAGATGCGGGCGGAGGTGGAGACCCTGCGCAGCAATCCTTTTGATTTCCCGGTGATTGCGCAGGCACGCGAACGGGCCTGGATCGACGAGGCCCTCCATCAAGCGCCGCGCCTCTGGGACTTCGTCCTGCATCAAGGGCCACTGACCCCCGTGCTGCCCGAGCAGATCTGCGGACACCGGGTGCCGATCCTGCGCGAGGATCGACCGCTCTTGGATCAGGTGCAGGAGGCGAGTGCATGGATTCAGTCGGTGACGCCGTTCGACCCGGAGGTCGAGTTGCCGGTTGCCGCACTGCCCGGGCTGTTCGACGCGGGGCGCGGCTGTGCCGCCGATCTGGCGCACCTCTTGATTGCCCTGATGCGGCAGTGGTCCATCCCGGCGCGATTCGTCTCCGGGTATCTGGATGCGAGCTATTTCGATCCGGACGACGAAGATCCTCCGGGTACGCAGCCACGCGAGCAGAGGCTCCACCACTGGGCCGAGGTGCTGATCCCGGGCGGCGGCTGGCGCGGCGTCGACCCGGCCATGGGGCTACTCGCGGATGCGACCTACATGCGGGTGGCGGTCGGGCGCGATGCCGGCGACGTGCAGCCGCTGCGTCAGACCTGTCGCAGCGACGGCTCGGTGCCGGAGCTCGAAGAAACCCTTGCCGTCACCCCAATTGAACCGCGTCCGGAGTGATATGCAAACATCTCGAATTTGTCGTGCCTCGTCCGACCAAAGGGCGTCGTCGTCGACGCGGTTCAAGTCTTTTGAAATTTTGCTTTTCTTCTCCTGAACCGCGTCAACTCCAGCGCATCGTAAAGAGCGGAATCATTGTTGTTCCCTTGATCCTCGCCGATCACTCCGGACGCGGTTCAGTTCTCGACGCGCGAGGCCCGCGTCAACTCGGAGAACCGCACCCCCCGCAACCCGCCGATCTCCAGACTCAACCGCTCGATCTCGGCCGGCATGCCGCGGATGATGATGGTCTCCAGACAGTTGTGATGGTCCATGTGCACGTGGGTGGTTGCGACCACGTGGATGTACTGGCGATGCTGGATGTCCAGGATGTGCTGGGTGAGCTCGCGTTGATGATGGTCGTAGACGATGGTGAGCACGCCTGCGACCTCCACGTCGCCGCGCTCCCAGGTCTCCTCCACGATCCGCTCGCGGATCAGGTCGCGCACCAGCTCGGAGCGCGAGGCGTAGCCCTTCTTGACGACGCGTCGATCCAGCTCGTCCAGCAACGGGCGGGGAAGGGAGACGCTGAAACGAATGGTCTCCTCGCGAACGGTCTCCTCGACAGTGGACATATCGGGCCTCTATAAACCGCGCCCAGCGCGGTATGCGATGTTTCCGGATGGGATCGGCCACGGCGGATCTGACGGCCGCTGGAGACGGCGCGGTTTAGAAGTCATCGAAGCCGTCGAAGTCGCCCATATCGCCGTCGTCCATCATCTGTGGGTCGTAATCCGAATCCAGCCCCGGATCCTCGAGAGGTTCCTCTGCCGCCTGTGCCTCCTCGGCGCTGAAGAGGCCGGTCAGCAGGTTGGCCATCATGACACCGCCTGCGACCGCGACCGCGGTCTGCAGTGCCGATCCCAGGAAACCGCCGCCCGCCCGGTTGGCTTGGCCGGACTGCATGCCGCTCGTCTGAAACGCACGCCCCAAGGGTCCGCCGGCCGGAAGGCTCGGGGCACCCGCACGCGGGTTCGGTGCTCCGAACAGGTTGCCGAGGAATCCGCCCGCTGCCGGTCGGCTCGCCAGCTCCTGCTCGAGCTCCTGCATCCGCTGGCCGAGCGTCTCGATGGCCCGCTCCTGGACCAGGAGCGCTTGGGCCATGTAATAGGGCGCCGCGGGCTGATGCGCGACCGCCGCGGCGATCTGCTGCTCAGCGGCCGCATCGCGCGGTCCGCTCTGATGTTCGGCCTGGCGCAACTTGCCGAATAGGTCGTCGATGATCCGCTGCTCGTTCAGTCTCTGCTCGTTTTGGATCTGGTCGTTGTGGTCCATGGCTCGGCTCCGAAGGGTGGATCAGGTCGAATGGCTCCAAACACCAACGATATCCGGTCGGGCACCGAGACTCCAATAGCGGTGCCGGCCGGACGTTTCCCTGCGGGACTTGCCGACGCCGTCGGCCCGGGTAGACGCCTGCAGGGCTGAGTGCTACCTTCGCAGGTATTACCACTTGTGCCGAGGTGCTACGCGTCTTGGCCCTGGTCAGGACATCGATTACAGCTATGCACATCGTCGACGGTGTTCTCGGTGCGCCGGTCTTGATCGGCGCAGCCATGCTCGCGGTGGCGGGCGTCGCTCGGGGTTTGAGCGCGCTCGATACCGAGTCCATCCCGCGCGCCGGACTCCTGACGGCCGTCTTCTTTATCGCCTCTCTCATCCATGTGCCGGTCGGCCCGTCGAGCGCCCATCTGATGCTGACCGGACTCATGGGGTTGCTGCTCGGCTGGGCCGCCTTTCCCGCGATCCTGGTCGGCCTGCTGCTGCAGGCGGCCTTTTTCGGGTTCGGCGGTCTGACCGTCATCGGGGTCAATACACTCAATCTGGCCCTTCCGGCGGTCCTGATCGGTTTGCTCGCGCATCGGTTCTTGTTGCACTCGGACATCTCTCCTCGCTCGGTGACGGTGCTCGTTGTCGGTTTCCTGGTCGGCGCCTTGTCGTTCGGCGTGTCCGCCTTGGCGGTGGCCGGTACACTCGCGCTGAGCGGGAGCGCATTCCTGGTGGCGGCCCAATTGACCCTGATCGTTCAGATCCCGGTGATGCTCGTTGAAGGTGCGATCACCGCGGCGACCTTGCGTCTTCTCTTGAGCGTGCGTCCCGAGCTGCTCCCCGTGGTTGCAAGCGATCGCCTTCTGCCGGCCGAGCGAACGACCGTGTAGGGGCGCGTAGGGGCGCGTAGGGGCGACTTTAGTCGCCCACCCGGTCGAAGGCGAGGGGCGCAGAGGCGACTGAAGTCGCCCCCACATACTTGCGCTGCATGGCCCGTCATGCGCATCCTTGTCGGTGACATGACCGACCCCGTCTCCAATCCCGTCAAGCCGCATCCCGCCGCGCGGATCAAGCTCGCGCGCGACCAGGCCAGCCACGTGGTTGTGGCGATCGGCGGTGCTTGGCGGCTCGACGCGGACCTGCCGGACTTGGATCGGATCGATGCCGAGCTGTTTGCCGAGCCGGGACCCGCGTCCATCGCCTTCGAGACCTCCGATCTGGTCGCTTGGGACTCCGGCCTCGTGAGCTATTTGGCGTCACTGGCCTGGCGGTGTCGGGAGCGCGGTATCGAGGTCAAAGAGGAGGGACTGCCCGACGGGATTCAAGCCCTGTTGCGTTTGGCCTCGAGCGTGCCGGAGCGCCGTGCCGAGGGTCGCGACGAGCATGCCGACCCCTTTCTGCGGCGTTTCGGTCTGGATTTCATCGATCTGGCGCGCTCCACCGGCGAGATCCTCGCCTTCATCGGCGAGGTCACGCTCGCGCTGCGCGCGATGCTCTCGGGGCGCGCACGTTTCCGGCGCTCCGAGCTTTGGCTGCTGGTCGAGGAGGTCGGTGCCGATGCCCTGCCGATCATCAGTCTCATCAGCTTTCTCGTCGGCCTTATCCTGGGCTATATCGGCGATCAGCAGTTGGCCCAATTCGGTGCACGGATCTTCGTCGCCGACCTGGTCGGACTCGCCATCGTCATCCAGATGGGCGCGCTCATCACGGCGATCGTGCTCGCCGGGCGGACCGGTGCGGCCTTTGCGGCCCAGCTCGGGACCATGCAGGTGAACGAGGAGATCGACGCCCTGCGCACCTTGGGGATTTCGCCGGTCGAGTTTCTGGTCTTACCGCGACTGATCGCGCTGGTGGCGATGACGCCGCTCCTGGCGATCTACGCAAACCTCATGGGGATCCTGGGCGGGGCCTTCGCCGGCACCGTGGTCGGTGGTCTCAGCCCGACCGAGTATTTCACCCAGACGGTTGCGGCGATCGGCTGGAACCACATCACGCAAGGCTTGATCAGCGCGACCGTCTTCGGGGCGATCGTCGCCGTGTCGGGTTGTCTGCGCGGGATGCAGAGCGGACGCAGCGCCGCCGCGGTCGGCGAGGCGACGACCTCGGCGGTGGTGACCGCGATTGTCTTCATCGTGATCGCCTCGGCCGGCCTCACCATCGTCTTCGACGCGATCGGACTGTCGTAAGCCGCTGCCGCGCCGATGTCGAGCCAAGCCGCAGAGAACAGAACCGACCCCATGTCTGCCGATCGGCCGACCAAGCCGCCGAGCGCCGCGCTGCAATCCGAGCCGCAATCCGAGCCGATATCCAAGCCAACATCCAAGCCAACATCCAAGCAGGCGGATCCACATATCCTGCTCGATGCCGTGTCGGTCGGCTACGGCGAGACGGTGATCCAGCGCGATCTGAGCTTCGGTGTCCGGCGCGGCGACGTCTTCGTCATCATGGGCGGCAGCGGCAGCGGCAAGAGCACCCTCATGCGCAGCTTGATCGGACTCCTCGCGCCGCAGGCCGGGCGGATCCTGTTCGACGGCGAGAGTTTTTGGGGCGCGCCCGAACAGGCGCGCACTCGACGGATGCGTCGCAACGGGGTCATGTATCAGAGCGGCGCGCTCTGGAGCTCCATGACACTCGAAGAGAACGTCGCCTTGCCGCTCGAGCAATATACCAACCTGCGGCGCGGCCAGATCCACGAGGTCGCGGTCTACAAGCTGGCCTTGGTCGGGCTTGCGGCCTACTGCGACTACTATCCATCCGAGATCAGCGGGGGGATGCGCAAACGCGTCGGCGTCGCCCGCGCGATGGCGCTGGATCCGGATATCCTCTTTTTCGACGAGCCCTCCGCGGGTCTGGATCCGCTGAGCGCGCGTCTGCTCGATGACTTGATCCTGGAGCTGCGCGAAAGTCTCGGGACAACCATGGTCGTCGTCACACACGATTTGGCCAGCATCTTTGCCATTGCGGACGACTCGGTGTTCCTCGACGCCGCCACCCGGACCATGCTGACCACGGGCAACCCCCGCGATCTGCGCGAGCATTGCGAGATCAAGCTCGTCCGTGATTTTTTGAGCCGAGGAGGCGAATGAGCAAACAGGCCAATCCGACCGTGATCGGCGGCTTCGTGCTCGGGGCCTTGACCCTGGTCGTGATCGCGATCCTGGTGTTCGGCAGCGGTGCGCTCTTTCGCGAGCGCGTGCCGATGGTGACCTACTTTCCGGGCTCGGTGCAGGGGCTGAGCGTCGGCGCCGGTGTTCAGTTCGAGGGGGTGACGGTCGGGCGCGTGACCGGGATCGAGCTCAGTTTCTCGCCGGAGACGGGGATCTTCAGCGTGCCCGTGACCTACGAGGTCTGGCCCGACAGCGTGCACATCCTGGGGGCGGGGTCGGATGATTCGCCTGCGCAGATCCTGCGGCGCTTGGTCAAGGAGCGCGGTCTGCACGCCAGGCTCGAGTCGTTGAGCTTCGTTACCGGCCAGTACATGGTCGCCCTGCAGCTGGTTCCAGGCCGCCCGCCGCGCCTGATCAAGGATCCCGAGGACGTCGTCGAGGTGCCTTCGATCGAGGCGACGCGTGATCGTCTGTCCGAGATGCTCGAAAACCTGCGGCTCGACGAGTTGGTCAACGAGGCGTCGCTGACCTTGGCATCGGTTCGGCAGTTGATCGGCTCGGGGGAGGTGCTGAGGTTGATCGAGACCCTGAACACGACCCTGGACGAGGCACGCGTCGTGATCGGAGATCTCGATCGGGAGGTGCAGCCGCTCGCACGGCGCCTGGATTCGACCCTCGAAGACTACAGCGCGATGGCGCGAGCGGTGCAAGCCGGCGTGGTCCCGGTCACGCACAATATCGAGATGCTCACCGAAGAGTTGGCGCGTTTGGTGCGCCGGGTCGACGATCAGGTGGTCCCGCTTACGGGCGCGACCCTGTCGGCACTCGGCGAGGTCGAGGGCGCCATGCGCTCGCTGGGATCCTTGACCGGGGATTCCTCCGCGACACGCGCTCGGCTCGAACGGTTTCTCGTCGAGGCATCGGCCGCGGCTCGGTCGCTTCGGGATCTCGCCGACTACCTGGAGCGGCATCCGGACGCGCTGTTGCGCGGTAAGCGATAGCGTCGAGACGGTCGCAGTGCACGCTGCCGATCTCGGATTTTGGCGGCCTCGAAAAGCATCAGGCCCGGTTCGCAAGCGGACCGGGCCTGATCGGCCGAGGCTGGACTCGATTAGAAGTCGAGGAAGCTCACGGTCTGGGTCGAGTCGGTGGAAACCGCCTGGACTTCGACGACCGGCTCTTTCGACTCTTCGCTGGCGAGACGCTCAGACTCCGGCATGACCATCGTGGTTTGGACTCCGCCCGCGAGCAGAGCGACTGCGGCAAGAACACCTAAGGCACCCATGGTACATCTCCGATTTCGAGTGGTTGCTGGTATGGGGATCATTATATAAGCATATTCTAATTAATCAAGCCCTCATTTTGGTTTTTCTCACCTGTTTTTGCGACACCTCGTCCACGAATGGTGTCGATTGGGTGGGTGTTCTGAGATGATCGCTAATATTAGCGATTATTGATCAAGATCAACGCTCTAACTCGGATTCCGTCCTACTCTTGTCCGCACGTCGGGGCGAATCGTGCTTACGGCGTGCTCAACAGGTTTCTCGAGACGGGAGAAATGTGATGACGACAACAAAACGGCTTGTGCTTGCTGCGGCTGTCGCCGCTGTCTCGGCGTTCGGCTCGATGTCGGCGAACGCCTTCTGGGGCTCCGGGCCCTTCGGGATGTTCCCGGGTGGTTGGGGTGGGCCCTGGAACTCTCCGTGGTACGGCCCCTACGGCGGCTATCCCTATGGCGGATATGGATATCATCCCTACGGCCTCTACGGTGCGCCTTACGGGGTCGGTGCCCCTTACGGATGGGGCGCGCCTCTGTATGGCTATCCGGCCTACGCCTATCCCGCCTATAGCTACCCGACGAGCACGTCCGGCACGTCGAGCGCTGATACCGACAAGTAACCCCCGAGCCATCTCCTCCAGCCCCTGAGTATCCTCGCCCCGGCGCCGCTCGGTGTCGGGGCGGGCGTTCGTTCCGGACTCCGAGCCTGGCGATCGGATCATCCGCTCGCCGGCGTCGCCGTACATGGCGCCACCGGAAGGCGGATGGGTTCGGCAGCTCCGTTGGACTTTCGCCTCCGCAGCCCCGCAGCGCCCATCGCCTGCTATGATCCGCGTCGGTTGGCCGGCCGATAACGGGTCGGCATGGGGTTGCGAGCGGAAGCGCGCCCCGGTAGCGACGTGACCGGAGAGACGACATGCGTGTACTCGTTGGCGATATTGGGGGAACCAAGACCGCACTGGGTCTTGCAAAAACGCATCGGGACAGGGTCGATCTCGAGCAGACGAGACAGTATCCGAGCGCGGAGTTCGCCTCGCTCGACGAGATCGTCCGGTGCTATTTGGAGGACACGGGGGTGGGCTGTCGGTTCGCGGCCTTCGCGATCGCCGGACCCGTGCGGGATCGGCGCAGTCAGGCGACGAATCTGCCCTGGAGGTTGGATGCCGAGGCCATGGAGCAGGCGCTCGGATTTGCCGGGGTGGCATTGCTCAATGATCTCGAGGCGACGGCTTGGGGTCTTGCGGCCTTAGGGCCAGAGGATGTGGCCGAGCTCCATCCGGGCGAGTCGGTCCACGGCAACGCCTGTGTCGTGGCCGCAGGGACCGGGCTCGGCGAGGCCGGTTTGTTCTGGGACGGCCTGCGTCATCATCCCTTCGCGACCGAAGGCGGTCACGCGGACTTTGCGCCGACCGACGAGCGCGAGTATGCGCTGCATGCCTTTCTGAAGCAGCGGCTCGGTCGGGTCAGTTGGGAGCGCGTGGTCTCCGGACTCGGGATCGGGAATCTCTACGATTTCCTGTCGCAGTGGCGCGGTATCGCGTCGCCCCCGCCCTTGCGCGAGGCGATCGAGACCGGCGACGCCGCTGCGGTCATCGCGGTGGCCGCCTCGGAGAACGCCTGCCCGGTCTGTATCGAGACGATGGAGCTGTTCTTTCGGCTGTACGGCCGCGAGGCGGGGAACATGGCGCTCAAGCAGATGGCGCTCGGCGGTGTCTTTTTGGGCGGCGGCATCGCGCCGAAGAATCTCGATGCCCTGCGCCGCAGCGCCTTCTTGGACGGCTTCTTCGACAAAGGCCGGCTGGAGCCTCTGATGCGCGCGATGCCGGTTCGGGTGATCGTGCAGCCGAGCGCGCCCCTCTTGGGTGCAGCGCTGTTTCTGGCGTCGCAGTAGGGGAGCCGCCGCCAGCCGCCAGCCCCAGCCGCCAGCCCCCAGCCGTGAGTCTGCCTATATAGTCGAGTTTGCGAGCAGGAGGCAGGAGGCAGGAAGCAGGAGGCTCAATCCAAAGAGAAAACCCATGACACAAACACTCAGCATTACCGGGATGAGCTGCGGCCACTGTGTGCGCGCGGTGAGCTCGGCGCTCGAGGCCGTTGCCGGCGTCGAGTCCGTCGCGGTCGATTTGGAGCTCGGTCGCGCCTGCGTGGAGGGGCAGGCCGATGTCGACGCCTTGGTCGCGGCCGTCGTGGCCGAAGGCTATGGTGCGGAGCCCGCGCCTCCCCAATGAGCTCGGGGCGGATCATGAGTTTTGTCGGAGGCAGTTGCTATGTCGAGCCGTGAGAAGGTCGGTGTATGGATCGAGTCGGCCCGGATACAGCGCATCATCATCGCGCTGATCCTGATCAATGCGGTTACCCTGGGTTTGGAGACCTCGTCGAGCATGATGGCGAGTTATGGCGGCATCCTGCATCTGCTCGATCGGGTGATCCTGGCCGCGTTCGTCGTCGAAATCCTGCTGAAGCTCTTTGCCCAACGGCTGGATTTCTTCCGTCGAGGCTGGAACCTCTTCGATTTTATCGTGATCGCGATCGCGCTGGTCCCGGCGAGCGGACCGCTTGCGGTCTTGCGCGCGCTGCGTGTCCTTCGCGTCTTGCGTTTGGCCTCGGTGTCGCCGCGTTTGAGGTTCGTCGTCGAGGCGCTGCTCAAGGCATTGCCCGGCATCGCCTCGATCGCATCTCTGATGCTGCTGCTCTTCTATGTGGCCGCCGTGATCGCGACAGGTCTGTTCGGGACGCGCTTTCCCGAGTGGTTCGGCACCCTCGGTGGATCCATGTACACCCTGTTTCAGATCATGACGTTGGAGAGCTGGTCGATGGGGATCGTCCGTCCGGTGATGGATGTCTATCCCTATGCCTGGTTGTTTTTCATTCCCTTCATCCTGATCGCGACCTTTACGATGCTGAACCTCTTCATCGGCATCATCGTCGACACCATGCAGACGCTGCATGACGATCAGCATGCCGCGGAACGCGAGCGCATCGAGGAGACGGTGCACCGGGATAGTCGTCATGTGGAGCTCGAGGTGCGTGCCTTGCGCGAGGAGATCGAGGGACTGCGTCGGGACTTGGCGATCCGTCGCGAGCCTGGCTGATCACCTCAGCTGCGTCGGATCGGACCGGGGTTGGATTGGTGCGGGCGCAGCGTCGACGTGGTGCCGTGTCGGCACCGCTTCGAGCCGACGCGTTCGGCAGGGTCGGCCCCGTGCGCGCACTTGTTTTTGGTACTATGATACAAACTGTCGCTTTTGGGATGCTTGTTGTTGTAATTCGTCTACGAATAAACCGGCTGCGTTTGCGGTGTCGATTCGTCGCGGCTCCGAGGTCGTGTCGGATTGTTTTTGTCGATGGTCGAGGGGGCAAGTTTGGATCAAGCGCGAAGAGGTCGAGCGGTGCAGTCGATCGATGCAGCCCGGCCCCTGATTGTGCGCTCGGGAGCCGGCGCATGGCTGGTGCTGGTCGCCTTGATGCTGGCCGCCGGCAACGCGCTCGCGATGAGGCTCGAGGTGAAGGTCACGGGCCTTGCGGGCGAGCAGGAGACGAACGTCCTCGCCTTGCTGTCCATCTATCAGGAGCGCACCGAGGCGGATCTGACGCCTGCCCGTGTCGAGGCGCTGCACAGGTTGGCTCCCGACCAGATCCGCGATGCCTTGTCGCCCTTCGGCCTCTATCAGGTCGAGGTCACGGACCGGCTCGAGGTGCCCTCGGATCCGAACGGGACCTGGCTTGCGACCTACGCGGTGGTTCCCGGAGCGGCGGTGAAGATCGGTCGCGTCGACTACGCGGTCATCGGTGAGGGGGGCGATGACCCCGCCTTTCCCAAAACCTTTCCGATGCAGGTTGGCGATGTCCTGCTCCACGCCAAGTACGAAGCGGCCAAATCCGATCTGCGCTCTCGCGCGTCTTCCGGCGGCTATCTGGACTACAACCTCGTGCGCCACCGCGTCCTCGTCGACATGGTGGCCTATGAGGCGATCGTCGAGTTCGAGCTCGACACCGGGCCACGCTATTACCTCGGCAAGGTGTCCTTCAAGCAGGACCTTCTGAACGACAAGTTTCTGCGTTCCTTCGTGAATTTCGAGCCCGGAGTCGTCTACGACCCGAATCTACTCCTTGCGCTGCAGGGGCGGCTGCTCGGTACCGAGTATTTCAGCGACGTGGAGATCGTGCCCCGCAAGGATGCGACCGGCGACGACACGCTGGTGCCGATCGAGGTGGTCGCAACCCGCAACAAACGTGATAAGTACCGCATCGGTGCCGGATTCACGACCGATACCGGCCCGCGGGTCAGTGCGGATTGGCGTCGTCGTTACGTCAATCAGTGGGGGCATAACTTCCGAACCGAGCTGCAGCTCTCGCCCGTGCTCTCCCAATGGAGCTTCGACTACCGGATTCCGATTCAGGATCCGACGCGCGATTACATCATCATCAAGCCCCAGTCGACTTGGTCCAACATCAACACGCAGAAGGGCTGGCTCAACTCGGTTCAGGTTGCGCACTCGACACTCACGCCGAGCAACTGGCGCCGCACTGTCGGCATCGATTACACCTACGAGGATTACGAGATCAGCGACATCCAGACCGGGATCTCCTCCGAGCTGGCGCCGAACATTTCCTGGTCGAAGACCGTCGCGGACGACCCGATCAACACGAAGCGCGGATATCGGATCCGCTACGGTCTCCTGGGAGCCGTCGAGGGCGTGATCTCGAACGCCTCGTATCTGAGCGCCGCCTTGCAGCTCAAGTGGATTCGCGGCTTTGCAGACAAGTACCGCTTGATCACCCGCGCCGATCTGGGCGTGACCCTGGCGGAAGATCTGACCGAGCTCCCGGCGAGTCGCCGCTTCTTCACCGGCGGCGACAACACCATACGCGGCTGGGGCTACAACGCACTGGGACCGACCGAGCCCTTCAACGACGACACCGTCGGCGGGCGCTATCTCGGGGTCGGTAGCCTCGAACTCGAGCGCACCATCCGCGGCCCTTGGAGTGCCGCCGTCTTCACCGATTTCGGCAACGCCTTCGATCCCGATTACGAGAACAAATTTCAGCAGAGCGTCGGCTTTGGTGTGCGTTGGGCATCGCCCATCGGCCAGGTGCGCGTGGATCTCGCCTTGCCGTTCACCCAAAACGACGACGAGATCGGCGACGGCTGGCCCCCGGCACGCCTCGTCTTCGTCATCGGGCCCGATCTATGAGCGAGACAGATAACTCTGCGCTCCCCACCGAGGGACCCGCGCCGGCCGAGCCGACGCTGGCCGCCCCCGCGCAGACCCGGCGGCGTCGGCGCGTCCGGCCGCTGCGCCTGATCCTCGGGCTGCTCGTCTCCTTGACGTTCCTGTTGGTCCTGATGCTGGGGCTGGTGCTCGGGACCCAGACCGGACTGCGCTTTGCGATCGGGTTGGTGGAGGACTTGGTGCCCGGTGTCCTGAGCGTCGAGCGCGTCGAAGGGCGCATCACGGGTCGGTTGACACTCGATCGGCTCGCGATCACGGTTGCGGACTTCGAGATGCGTGCCGGCAGCATCGGTCTGAGCTGGTCGCCCGTTGCTGCCCTTCGCGGAGATCTACCGATTCAAGTGCTGCGGATCCATGACCTGGATCTGGTGTTGCCGCCGAGTCCCGAAGAGCCCACACCGCTCGTCCTGCCCGACATTGCCTTGCCGCTTCGCATCGAGCTGCACGAGGCGCAGGTCGAGCGGCTGCGTCTGTTCAAGCACGGCGAGGGCGAGCCCTTCTTCGTGATCGAGGACGCGACTCTGTCCGCGAGCCTGCGGGGCAGCGCGCTCGAGGTCACGCGTTTGGAGGTAGTGATGCCGACCCCGCGGCTGGCCGCGCGCGCCTTCGGTCGGGTCGAGCTGAGCGGCGACTACCCGTTGGATCTGGACCTCGACTGGGAGATGACGCAGCCCCCCGCGATCGCCCTGCAGGGCTCGGCGCAGCTCACGGGTGATCTGGCATCCTTGCAGGTCCGACACCGTTTGAGCGGCTCGGCGCAGGCGGATCTGGATGTCCGGGTCGAGGACCCGCTCGGGGAGCCGGCTTGGGATGGTCGGCTGGAGATCCTTGGCGTGGATCTGCCCGATTTCGGGTCCGATCTGCCCGAGGTCACGGTGACCGGCAGTCTCGAGACGCAGGGTGATCTCGATAAGGCATCGGTCAAGGGACAGCTTGATGCCCGCGCCCCGCAGCTGCCTGATTTCGGACATCTCGCGGCCGTGCTGGATGTCCTCTGGGCCGAGCGGATCCTGGAGATCCGCAGCCTCGCGCTGACCGAGCAGGTTTCCGATGCCCTGCTGAATCTGACCGGCCAAGTCGATACAGGTGCGACGCCCGGTCGCCTCGGGCTGGCCGGCCGATGGGAGCGCCTGCGTTGGCCTTTGAGCGGCGATGTGATCGCCGAGTCACCCCGCGGGACGCTCGATGTCTCGGGTGCCTTCGATGCCTTTGACTATGTCCTCTCGCTCGCTGCACAGGGTCCGGACATTCCTGCGCTGACGCTGGATCTGAATGGTACGGGCACGGATTCGGGAACGCGCATCGACGCCATGAAGCTCGCCCTGCTCGACGGCGAGCTGCTCGGCGAGGGCGAGGTGGCCTGGTCGCCCGGCCTGAGCTGGACGCTGAGCCTGAACGGCAAGGATCTCGATCCGGTTGTCTTGGTGGAGGGGTTCGAGGATCGACTCTCGTTTCAACTCTCGAGCGCGGGCGGATTGGACGGGTTCGAATACGATTTGGCCGCCCGCTCGGTCGGCCCCGGTCTGCCGCCTTCCCAGCTGCGCCTCGGTGGTCGGGGCGACCGTCGCGAGACCCGGGTCGAGACCCTGACGCTCGACACGCTCAACGGGCGTATCACCGGTCTTGGCGCGGTCGGCTGGGATCCCGTGGTCTCCTGGGATGCCAGCTTGGACGCCGCAGGTCTGGATCCGGGCACCTTTGCCCCCGCGTGGCCCGGCAATCTCGGTGGCCGATTGACGAGCCGAGGGACGCTCGAGCCTGCGGGGCCGAACCTGGTCGCCGCCATCGAGCGGTTCGAGGGCATCGTGCGCGGTTATCCCGTCGTCGCCTCCGGTTCGGTCATCCTGGTCGGGGAGACCATCCGGATCGAGGGGCTGAATGCGGCATCCGGTCCCAGCTCCTTGCAGGTCTCTGGACAGATCAACAAGGCGCTGGATGTGAGCTTCGATCTGGAATCCTCCAACCTTGCCAGCTTGGCGCCCGAGGCCAGCGGCAGTCTCACCGCCCGCGGCAAGGTCTCGGGACCGCGCGAGGCGCCGCGGGTCTTGCTCGATCTCTCGGCGCGGGATGCCGAGTGGGCAGGGCAGGGGATCGCCGGCCTGAAGGGGACACTGGATCTGGGATTGTCTCCCGAGGATCCTTTCGAGATCCGGCTCGACGGTACGCGGCTGATCGCCGGCGACATGATCTGGGAGACGCTCTCGGTGCGCGGCGCGGGCCGGATCCCGGATCACCGTCTCGAGCTGACGCTCAAGGGCGAGCCGATATCGGTGACCTTCGAGGGTTCCGGCGGGCTTGCGAGGGACGGGGCCTATAGCGGGCGGATCGCGCGCCTGGATCTCGACACGACGACCTTCGGAGACTGGGCCTTGCGGCAACCGAGTCCGGTCTCCATTGCCGGCCCCAAGATCGCCTTCGGCCCCTTCTGCATCCGCGGGCCGAAAGGCTCCGGCGGCTGTGCCGAGCTGAACCGGAGCAAGGCCGAACGCGCGGTCGCGAGTCTGGATTTCACACTGGCCGATTTCGCACTCCTCGCGCCCGTCATGCCGAGCAATCTCGCACTCAGCGGCAATGCCGACATCCGGGGGCGCTTCGAGATCGCCGGCAACGTCCTGAGCGGGAGCGCGACCGCCGAGATCCCGCAAGGCGCGGCCCAGGTGCTGATGGGCGGCGGCCGGAACGAGACCATCGATTTCTCGCGGACGCGTCTCGGTCTGGAGGCAGGCGCACGCGCGCTCTCCGCTCGGCTCGGTCTGCCGCTCGAAGGGCTCGGGCAGATTGACGGGAC
Organism: Thiocapsa sp. UBA6158; assembly: GCF_002423035.1. GTDB lineage: Bacteria > Pseudomonadota > Gammaproteobacteria > Chromatiales > Chromatiaceae > Thiocapsa. The sequence continues at coordinate 10,074 of NZ_DIUM01000097.1, read as the reverse complement.
GCTCGATCTCGCCGGTTGGCGGCTCGACGCCCCGGCGCGCCCCGGTCAGCCACTCGCCGGCACCCTGCGCGGCGAGATCCGGGGCCTGGAGCGGGTCGCCAATCTGGTTCCCGACATCACCGGGATGACCGGCGGCGTCGCGCTGGATTTGGGGTTGGGCGGCACACTCGGCGCACCGGCGCTGCGGGGCGATGCGCGGGTTCGGGATGTCGGCTTTACGGTGCCTTTGGTCGGCCTCAATGTGGCCGATCTCAACATTGCGGTCAGCGCCCCGGCGGTCGACCGGATGGAGCTGCAGGGCTCGGCGGACGTCGGCGGCGGCCGACTCGAGCTGACGGGCGATGCGCGCTTCGGCGGCGGCGGATTCGCTGCACAGGCACGGGTGTCGGGCACGAATCTCAAGGTCGCAGATACGCGCGAGTATTTCGCCCTGGTCTCACCCGACATCGACTTCGAGGCCAATTCGAAGGGCGCGCGTCTGAGCGGCGCGATCAGGATCCCCGAGGCGCGGATTCGACCCCGGTCTATCCCGGCCGGGGCACAGACGCCGTCGAGCGATATCGTCCTGTTGGATCAAGAGCGGAAGAAGGCGTTTCCCCTCGCCATCGATCTGCGCTTGATCCTCGGCGATCAGGTCAGTATCGACGGGTTCGGCGTGCGCGGACGCCTGGCCGGGGAGCTCGCCTTGCTGCAAACGCCCGGACGCGACATGCTGGGTAACGGTCAGTTGCAGATCATCGACGGTCAATATCGGTTGACGACCGGCTTCGGCATTGCCGCGGAGATCGGCGCGCCGCTGAACATCGTCCAAGGCCGCATGATTTATGCCCGCAGCCCGATCGGGAACCCCGGCCTCCTCATCCAAGCCGAGCGTGACGGCGGAGCGACCGTTGCCGGCGTCCAGGTGCTCGGGACCCTGCGCGATCCCAAGCTTGCCTTCTTCTCCGAGACCGATCCGGGGATGACCCAGGCCGAGGTCATGAAGTTTCTCCTGACCGGTGTGGCCCCGAGCGCGAGCGGCGATGCGGCGAATGCCGGTCTTGCGCTCGGGACCTATATCGCGCCGAAGATCTTCGTGGAGTACGAGAGCGGTATCGGCAACGAATCGGGCGGTGTCCGGATGCGATACGACCTGACCGACCGGATCGAGATTCAGACCGAAACCGGCGGCAATCAGGGCGCCGATATCTTCTACACCTTCGAGCGATGAGCCTCTCGCACCCTAAATATTGGCCGAGCTGGTTTGTCGTCGGTCTGGTCTACGGACTCGGCCGATTGCCCTTTCCGCTGATTTGGGCGCTCGGCACCGGCGTGGGGCGCTTGACTTATCTGCTTGCCGGGTCGCGGCGCCTCGTCGGGCGGCGCAACCTCGAGATCTGTCTGCCCGAGGCGACCCCGCGCGAGCGCGAGCGCATCCTGCGTGCCCAGTTCGGCTGGCTGGGCGTGGCGGCCTTCTGCCAAGGCGTCGGTTGGGGTGCGTCGCGTGCACGCCTGGCCCGCGTGGTGAAGGTCCGCAACCGCGAGCGCATTGATGGCTACATCGCCGAAGGGCGTCCGGTCATCGTCCTGGTACCGCATTTCGTCGGCCTCGAACTCGGCGGTGCGGCCTTTACCGCGCTGGTCCACTCCGGCGTCTACATGTACCAGCGCATCCGCAATCCGGTGGTCGACCGGCAGGTGCGGCGTGCGCGCCAACAGTACGGCAGCGTCTCCATCGAGCGCCACGACGACCTGCGCGGCCTGGTGCGCGAGATGAAGAAGGGGACGCCATTCTTTTACCTGCCCGATCAGGATGGCGGACGGCGCGGTCTCTTCGTGCCCTTCTGCGGTGTCGCGGCCTCGACCGTGCCCATGCTCGGACGTTTCGCGGCCATGACCGGCGCGGTCGTCATCCCGACCTTCGCCCGTTTCCTGTCGTGGGGACGCGGCTTGGAGCTGATCTTCGATCCGCCGCTGGAGCATTTTCCGAGCGGTGATCGCACGGCCGATACACTTCGGATGAACCAGATCATCGAGGCGCGCATCCAGACCATGCCCGATCAATACTTCTGGGTGCATCGTCGCTTCAAGACCCGCCCTCCCGGCGAGGCGCCCATCTATCCGCCGAAGCGGCGTCGGCGATGAGTCTCGACCGGGACAAGGAACCCGGCAGCAAGGGTGGTCGGGAGGCGGGCGAGGGCGGCGCCATGCGCTTCGGTCGCCCGCGTGACTGGGCGATCGGCGCTGCGCTTCTGGCGGCGCTGGTGATCGCGGTTGAATGGACGGTCGGCTGGGGGCCGCTCCTCTCGCCTTGGCGCACGCTTTCTCCGCTCCTATTGATCGCGCTTTTCGGTCTGACCGCACTGAGCTACGCGCTGCGGGCGGTGCGGGTTTACGACTATTTCGGACCTCGGTTTCACGGCTGCTTCCCGACCGTTCTGCGTCTGAGCATGCTGCACAACACCGCGAACAACCTCTTGCCCATGCGTGCCGGGGAGATGGTCTTTCCTTGGTTGATGCGGCGTTACTTCGGCCACGGCTTTCTCGATGCCGCCGCGGCTTTGCTCTGGATCCGCATCCTGGACCTGCATTTTCTGGCCTTGATCGGCATCCTGATCCTCTACCTGCGCGATCCATCGCCGATCTGGTGGTGGGCGGCGCCGGTGTGGCTCGGCGGGCTCCTGCTCTTTTTACCGCTGCGGGGCCTGGCAAAGGACTCGAGGGGACAGTCCGCAAGCGGTCTCGCGGCGAAGCTGATCCGGCTCGTCCGTCGTGTTCTGGGCGCCGCTCCCGCGCAGCCCGGGATCATCGCCCGTGTCTATCTCTGGACGGCACTGACCTGGACCCTCAAGTTCACGGCCTTCGCGGTGCTGCTCGAGCACTTCCTGCCGGTCGAATTCTGGCGACTGCTCACGGGCGTGATGGGGGCGGAACTCTCGAGCGTGCTGCCCTTCCACGGCATTGCCGGCAGCGGGAGCTACGAGCTGGCGGTGGTGGCGGCGCTTGCACCCTTGGGCGTGGATCCGAGGCTGGCGTTGGCCGGCGCGGTTAATCTCCACCTCTTTCTGCTCGGCTCCACCCTGGTGCTCGGAGGCTTGGCCTTGCTGCTGCCCGAGACCTCGATCCGCGCCGGTGGCAGCCCGCCGTGCGGAAGCTGACCCGGGCGATCCCGAGACGCGGGTCGCGCTGACGGGGTCGAGCGGGAAAACCGCAAGACCCTTGGCTGTTCTCAAGATTGAATCGCCCCCTGTTGCAGTGCACAATAATGCCCCGACTTGACGCTCTGATGACAGACCTTCGCCTCGGCACAGACAGAAATCCATGATCCATGCAAGGCTGTCGCATCCCCGTGACCGCAAAACCCCGGGGCGATCCAGGTGTCAAATCGGCCGGAGTCGGGTGGGTCGAGTCGGATCGCGGCCGGCGCATCATCGTAGGCGCATCACCAAAGGTTAGAGAATGCAAACAACAAGACCTGTATTCCTGGATCTGTGGCGGATCAAGCTGCCGATTCCGGCTGTCGTGTCCATACTTCATCGCATCAGCGGCGTGCTGATGCTTCTCGCCATCCCGCTCGCCGCGATCCTCTTCCACCAGGCGCTCTCGGGGCCCGCGGGGTTCGAGCAGGTTGCCGGAATCCTGGGCTTCTGGCTGGTCAAATTGATCCTGCTGATCCTGGCCTGGAGTCTGCTGCATCACCTCTTTGCCGGAATCCGCTATCTGCTGCTCGATCTGGGGCTCGGGCTGGATCGCCCGGCAGCTCGGCAAAGCGCTTGGACGGCGCTGATCGCGGCGGTCGTCGTCCTGGTCATCGGTGGAGTGCTGGCGTTATGAGCCGACAAGCATCCGGTCTCATGGCCTGGGTCATTCAGCGCGCCACGGCCGTCTATCTGGCGCTTTTCCTGAGCTATCTGCTGATCCAGCTCGCCTTCAACGCCCCCGTCGACCATGCCGCCTTGGTCGCTTGGGTCTCCCATCCGGTCGTCGCGCTGGGGCTCGTGCTCTTCGTGCCGCTCTTGTTGGCCCACGCCTGGGTCGGCATCCGCGACGTCCTGCTCGACTACGTGCATGTGCTCGGCCTGCGGATCGGTCTGCTGACCCTCTTCGCCTTCGTCTTCATCGCCTCGGGCCTCTGGGCCTTCAAGGCCATCATCACCGCGGGTCTGCAGGGGTAATCCAGGCATGGGAATTCCAACACGTCATTTCGACGCACTCATCATCGGTGCCGGGGGCGCGGGTCTGAACGCCGCGCTGCAATTGGCCAGCGCGGATCTGCGCGTTGCCGTCGTCTCCAAGGTCTTTCCGACGCGCTCGCACACGGTCGCCGCCCAAGGCGGGGTGAACGCCGCGCTCGCCAACATGATGCCGGACTCCTGGCACTGGCACATGTTCGACACGGTCAAGGGCTCGGATTATCTGGGTGACCAGGACGCCATCGAGTTCATGTGTCGCGAGGCCATCCCGACGGTCTACGAGCTCGAGCACGCCGGCGTGCCCTTCTCGCGTCTGGACAACGGCAAGATCTACCAGCGCCCCTTCGGCGGCCAGAGCCAGAACTTCGGCGGCGATCAGGCGGCGCGCACCTGTGCGGCGGCCGACCGCACCGGTCACGCGATCCTGCATACCCTCTATCAGCAGAACATCCGCGCGCGCACCCACTTCTTCGACGAGTTCTTCGCCATCGATCTGGTCCGCGACACCGAAGGGGTGATCTGCGGTGCGCTGGTGCTCGAGATCGAGACCGGCGAGCCGCTCCTGATCGAATCCAAGGCCACCCTGCTCGCCACCGGCGGCTGGGGCCAGGTCTTCCGCACGACCTCCAACGCGCACATCAACACCGGCGACGGTGCCGCGATGGCCTTGCGTGCCGGCATCCCGCTGATGGACATGGAGTTCTTCCAGTTCCACCCGACCGGCATCGCCGGCAAGGGCATGCTGATCACCGAGGGCACACGCGGAGAAGGCGGTTATCTCGTCAACAAGGACGGCGAGCGCTTCATGGAGCGNNAAGACCTGGCCAGCCGCGATGTGGTCTCGCGCGCCATCGTCACCGAGGTCAAGGAGGGACGCGGCTGCGGCGAGAACGGCGACTACGTCATGCTCAAGCTCGATCATCTCGGCGAGGCGGTCATCTCCAAGCGTCTGCCGGGTATCCGCGAATCGAGCCAAATCTTCGCCGGCTGCGACCCGGTGATCGAGCCGATCCCGGTCTTTCCGACCGCACACTATGCGATGGGCGGCATCCCGACCGATCGCTTCGGTCGGGTCGCCATGCCGGCGGGTCACGGCTCCGAGGAGGTCGTGGTGGGACTCTACGCGGCCGGGGAGTGCGCCTGTGCCTCGGTGCACGGGGCAAATCGGCTGGGCGGGAACTCGCTGCTCGACATCCTGGTGTTCGGGCGTCTGGCGGGCAAGGACATTATCGAGTACGTCCGCGAAAACCCCTATCAGCGCACCGTCGACTCCGCGAGCCTGGATCAGGCCATGGGCCGTCTGGGGCGCTGGGAGCAAAAAGGTGACGGCCCCACGGTACAGCAGCTGCGTGCCGATTTTCGCAAGTGCATGGAAGATCACGCCGGCGTCTTCCGGACCGAGGAGATCATGACCGAGGGCTACAACAAGCTCTGCGAGCTGCGTGACCGGCTCCCCGAGGTGCGTCTGACCGACCACTCCAAGGTCTTCAACACCGCCCGGATCGAGGCGCTGGAGCTGGAAAACATGATGGATGTGGGCATGTCGATCGCCGTCTCGGCGCTGCATCGCCAAGAGAGTCGAGGCGCCCACTCGCGGCCGGACTACCCCGCGCGCGACGACCAGACCTGGCTCAAGCACAGCCTCTACTACCGGGAGGGCGATCGCATGGACTACAAACCGGTGCGCACCAAACCCTTGACGGTCGAGTCGTTTCCGCCGAAGGAACGGGTTTACTAGTCCCTTATTCCCCAAGTCTTTGAACAACCCGTCGCAGAACTTTTCGTTGTCGTTGTCGTAATCGTATTCGGATTCCGGACGAACACGACAACGACAACGAGCAGAGCCTTCGACCACGTTTCTTGGTTCGGGCTCTGCCGGGTTAGGGCCCAGGGCTAAGCGCTCAAAAACAACGAATTCAGGTGCGTTATGAAGATCAGCGTCTACCGCTACAATCCGGATACCGATACCAAGCCCCGGATGCAGGACTACGAGGTCAAGACCTTCCAAGGCATGATGCTGCGCGATGCCTTGCTCGAAGTGAAGAAGCAGGACGAGAGTTTCAGCTTCCGTCACTCCTGTGGCGAAGGGGTCTGCGGTTCCGACGGGGTCAACGTCAACGGGCGCAACGTGCTCGCTTGCATCACGCCGATCACCGAGCTGAAGGAGCCGATCCAGGTCCGCCCCTTCCCGGGCCGCCCGGTGATCCGCGACCTGGTCGTCGACATGACGCAGTTCTACGAGCAATACCGCGCCGTCAAGCCCTATCTGGTGCGCAAGGATCCGCTCCCCGAGCAGGAGATCCTCCAGTCGCCGGAGGAGCGCGACAAGCTCGACGGGCTCTACGAGTGCATCCTCTGCGGCTGCTGCTCGACCGCTTGCCCGTCCTTCTGGTGGAATCCCGAGAAGTTCCATGGCCCCGCGGCCCTGCTGCAATCCTGGCGTTTCCTGGCCGACAGCCGTGACCAGGCGACCGAGGAGCGGCTCGACGCGCTCGACGGCCCCTACAAGCTCTTCCGCTGTCACAGCATCATGAACTGTGTCGAGGTCTGCCCGAAGGGTCTGAATCCCACCCGGGCCATCGGCAAGATCAAGGATTTGATGCTGGACAAGGGTGTGTAAGGCTCCGGTGACGACTGAATCGACCTCCGAGATCACGGCCATGACCGACGCCTCCCGGCAGGCGTCGGACACGGAGCTTGAGATCCGACGGCTGCGCTGGCAATGCCGGCGCGGCATGTTGGAGCTCGACCACCTCCTGGATCGTTTCCTCGATCTCGGCTTCCGCGATCTTAGCTCGGTCCAACGTCTCGACTTCGTCCGCCTGCTTGCCGAGCAGGACCAACGTCTCAGCGACTGGTTTATGTCCCGTGCCGAACCGCCGGATGTCGCGCTGCGTGATCTGGTGCAGCACATCGTCGCGGTCGTGCGTGAACGGCCCGGCGGGTCGACCGACTTGCAGGGGTAGCCTATCGATCGCATCATCTCCTCGCTCTCGAACGGCGCGGCAACTCGAGCTCGCAGGCCGGACCCGGGATCATCTCGCTTGACGGGCAAAGAGCCGCACCCAAGGCCGACCATCATTGGAGGAGACAACGCATGATCGATATCCGCTATCCCATTGCCGGGCTGCTTGTGGCTACGTCCTTGTGGATCGTCCACGACCGCAGCAACCAGGCCGTCGAGTCGAGTCCCGAGCCTATACAGCCGTCGATCGCGGCGTCGGGGGGCGACTCTCCCGTGGCTGCCGCGGGGTCCGCTCCCGTGACGGCGACTGATCCGGCACCGGCTCGCCCCTCCGCTTTGCCCCCGATGGTCCATCCCGACGACAACCCCGCGACACCCGAGAAGATCGCGCTCGGAAAGCAACTGTTCGTCGATCCGCGCCTCTCGGGCAGCGGGCAGATGGCCTGCCAGGGCTGTCATTATCGCCATCTCGGCTGGACCGACGGGCGGACACTTTCGCCGAAGGACAACGGGGATCTGAATACGCGGCATACCCCGTCGCTGTACAACACGGGTTACCAGACCGCCTGGTACTGGGATGGCCGTGCGACCACCCTCGAAGGGCAAGTCTTGGCCGCCTGGAAGGCCCAGATCAACGCCGACCCGGAGCAGGTCGCGCCGATCATTCAGGCGGTCCCCGGATATGCCGCCCAGTTCGAGAGCGTCTTCGGCGGTCCGGCCACACCGGAGACGATCGTCAAGGCGCTGGCCGCTTACCTACGCACCAAGAACAGCGACGACTCGCCCTGGGACCGCCACGAGATGGGCGAGGCCGGGGTAGTCACGCCGGACGCCATCGCCGGACAGGCGCTCTTCGTCGGCAAGGCCGGATGCGTCGCCTGTCACTCGCTGCCCTATTACGGCAACAGTACCTTCTACAACGTCGGCCTGGAGCACGGAAAGGAAACCCCCGACCCGGGACGCTTCAACGTGACCAAGGACGAGGCGGATCGCGGCGCATTCAAGACGCCTTCGCTGCGTTCCGTGGCCTTGAGCGCACCCTATTTCCACGACGGCAGTGCGCCCACGCTCGAGCTGGCGATCCGCTATATGGCCTCCGGCGGCAATCCGGATCCGAACAAGTCCGAGCTGCTGGTCGACCGCGGTCTGACCGACGCCGAGATCTTCCAGCTCGGCGCCTTCCTGCGGGCGCTCTCGAGCCGCGAGACCTGGGACATGCCCGAAATTCCGTGATCCGGTCGTGAAATGGGCTCTCACCGAGAGCGGCCGCCGCTGCTGATCCGTCCCGGGTTGTCCCGGCTCTTTGCCTTGTTCGCCGCGCTGAGCCATCTCGCGGCGGCGGCCGTGATCCCGGTCCTTCCCGGCGGCCCGCTGTCGTTGGTGCTGCTGCTCCCGGTCGTCCTGAGCGCGCTCTACGTCGGCTACGTCGATGTCTTGCGGCGCGCTCCCTGGTCCATCCGTTCGGTCCTCTGGGATTCGGACGGGACCTGGCGCATCCAGCTTGTCTCCGGCGTCGAGTGCGAGGCCCGCCTGTCGCCGGCCACCTTCATCACCCTCCCGCTCGTCGTGCTCAATTTCCGTCTCGGCCTCCTGCGTCGACGCGCATTCCCGATCTTCGCCGACGCGCTTGATCCCGAGCAGCTCCGGCGCCTGCGCCAGCGACTTCGCATCGAGGGTGCGGCACGGGATCGTGCCTCGGACCTGTCCTGACGCCCGGCCGGCCTTGCCCGTGGCGTTCGGTCTCGTTCTCGTGATCCGCCCGGCCGGATCACCGTAGCGGCATGCTCGGGTATCGACTAATCTCAAGACTCATGCCTCGACGCACATCGATCGCGAAATGCAGTCCGCGGAGCTGCCATGGCGACGACCTTGCGCTTCACACCCAATCTGTACCGATACCTGGACTGCCCGAATACCTGCGTCTCGGGCGCGACGGTCCGGGAGGCGCTGGATGCCTATTTTCAGGCCAATCCCCGCGCGCGTGGCTTCCTTCTGGATGATCAAGGCGCCGTGCGCAAACATGTGGCCATCTTCGTCAACGAGACACTGATCCGGGATCGCACCGGGCTGTCGGACCCGATCGGTGAGGGCGACGAGATCTTCGTCGCACAGGCGCTTTCGGGAGGTTGAGATGAGCGACCGACTGCTGGTCGGGACCCGCAAGGGTTTGTTTCGGATCGAAAGGGGCGAGGGCGGACGGTGGATGATCGCCAAGACCTGGTTTCTCGGGGACCCGGTCTCCGCCGTTCTCGCCGAGCCGGGCGGATCCCGACTCCATGCCGCCTTGGACCTGGGGCACTTCGGGGTCAAGATGCAGCGTTCGGAAGACGGCGGCGAGACTTGGAGCCAGGCCACGTCGCCGACCTTCCCGCCCAAGCCGGAGGGTCTCGAAGACAAGGACCCCATGCGCGGTGTCGATGTCCCCTGGAGCACGCAGCTTATCTGGACACTCGAGTGCGGCGCGCCCGGCGAGCTCTGGTGCGGTGTCATACCCGGCGCACTCTTTCGCTCGACCGACGGCGGCGAGAGCTGGGAGCTCTCGCGCACCCTCTGGGACGACCCGCGTCGCAAACAATGGATCGGCGGAGGCTACGATTTCTCGGGGATCCACTCGATCCTCGTGGATCCGCGCGACCCGCTGCATGTCACGGTCGGGGTCTCGACCGGCGGGGTTTGGACGACCCGCGATGCGGGGGTCAGCTGGGAGCTGATCGGATCGGGTCTGCGCGCAGAGTATCTACCGGAGGCCATGGCCGGGGATCCCTTGGCTCAGGACGCGCATCGCATCGTCCAGTGTCCGGCACGCCCGGATCGTCTCTGGATGCAGCATCACAATGGGATCTTCGTCAGCGACGACGGCGGAGCGATCTGGCGCGAGCTGACCGATGTGCCGCCGTCGAGCTTCGGCTTCGCGGCCTTGATCATCGGTTGGTCCAA
>NZ_DIUM01000045.1 GCF_002423035.1 Thiocapsa sp. UBA6158 | reverse complement strand
CTCAAAGTTGTGTATAATGGGATGCCTTGAGAGGATGCAATTCAGCACATTGGGTCGGATGAGCGATCGCGTCATCCGCCTTACTCCCGCAGCGTTCCGTGACGCTGCGATGCGGGATGGGTGAGATTGCGAGCCCCGGTAGGGTCCGACGCCTCGGATGCCGGAGGTCGCTCTGCTCACCCCAGCCGACCCTTCGATCAAGGTGTTCGACATCTTCCTGAGTCATCATCTCAAGGCACGCCGCGACGCATGACGAACCGGGCCGGTCACCTGCGAGCACGCACCTCGACCTTCACCAGCGGATGGGCCGCGCCGTCGCGCACCACGGCGCGATTCCACGGCACCAAGGCCGTCTGCAGCACGTCCCGGTACCATGCACGCGCCGCACCGTCCAGGCCCACCGTGATCAGACAGCGATAGCCCCGAATCCCGAAGCCATCGTCCGGACGCACCTTCAGGTCGTAGCCGGCAGCCGGGATGAGATCTTCCCGCCGACACTCTGCCATGACCCGCATGACGCAGGCCGTCATCGCCTCGATGTCCAGATCGGCGACATGCCGAGATCCCGTCCATCCAAACGCTCTCGTGCGGATGGCTTCGTCGGGCGCAGCAAGAAGCTGCCGCCGCCGTTGCGTGATCCAATCCCCTGCCACAAGCTGCACGGCCACCGAGGCAACCGACTCGGACGGGAACCTCTGCCCGGAAAGCGCGACGACCGAACGCGGAACAAAGGTGCCATGGAGACACATGGTCCGATCCATCCGCGGCCGCCCGACAGCACGATCGGCAAGCACATACCAGCGCCGCGCCTCGGCCATCGCGTGGGTATCGCGCACCGCCACCGCTCCGCTTGCGCCGAGCACCCAACCGTCGGGCCAGAGTGCGACCTGATAGGCCGGCAAAGCCGCGACGACCCGGGCGGCCATGTCCGACGCTCTTCCGGCGCCGGCGGCCGAGACCGATCGCCTGATCCGCAAGGGCGACAGGGACGCAAAAAGTCTCGACGGACCGGCCGCGAAGGATCGGTTCGGCACCCGATCAGGTCCTCTTGGTGCTGGACAGATCCCAGAGCGCCGGCGAGTGGAAGAGCCGGGCCAGCTGAAGCTCGCGCTCGCTTTCGAGCTCGCGCGGCAGATGGTCGCCGAAACGGGTGAAGAGTTCCTCCTGGTCGTGGGTCTCCAGTCGGGCCGCCTCGCGATCGATGTTCATGATCGAGTAGAACCGCTCGCGGTCGAAATTCAGCCCGTCCCAGTTGAATGCCTCGTAATCCGGGATCCAGCCGATCGGACTCTCCACGGCCGAGCCGTCGTCGTTGCAGCGTTTGACGATCCATTCGAGCACGCGCATGTTTTCGCCGAATCCCGGCCAGATGAAACGACCGTGCTCGTCCTTGCGGAACCAGTTGACGCGGAAGATCCGTGGCGGGGTGGAGACGCAGCGCCGGCCGATCCGCAGCCAATGCCGCCAATAGTCGGCCATGTTGTAGCCGCAGAAGGGCAGCATCGCCATGGGGTCGCGTCGCACGGCGGCCTGCCCGATCGCCGCGGCGGTGGCCTCCGAGCCCATGGTCGCGGCCAGATAGACCCCGTGCTCCCAGTTATAACTCTGAAAGACCAGCGGAAAATGCCGACTGACCCGGCCGCCGAACAGGAAGGCACTGATGGGCACACCCTTGGGGTTTTCCCATTCCGGATCGATCGAGGGACAGGCCGAGGCGGGGGCGGTAAAGCGCGCATTCGGATGGGCTGCGGGACGGCCGCAACCCGGTGTCCAGTCCTCGCCTTTCCAATCGATCAGATGATCGGGGGGCTCCTTGGTCATGCCTTCCCACCAGACGACACCGTCGTCGGTCAGCGCGCAGTTGGTGAAGATCGCATTCGCGCTCAGCGCTGCCATGGCGTTGGGATTGGAGTCCTCGTTCGTCCCGGGGGCGACTCCGAATAGACCGTATTCCGGATTGATCGCATAGAAGCGTCCATCCGCCGGATTGGGTTTGATCCAGGCGATGTCGTCGCCGACCGTCGTGATCTTCCAGCCCTCGAAGCCCTTGGGGGGAATGAGCATGGCGAAGTTGGTCTTGCCGCAGGCGCTCGGGAAAGCCGCGGCGACATAACGCTTCTCGTGCTCGGGCGACTCCACGCCCATCACCAACATATGCTCGGCCAGCCAACCCTCGTCGCGCGCCATCACCGAGGCGATCCGCAGCGCGAAGCACTTCTTGCCCAGCAGCGCATTGCCGCCGTAACCACTGCCGAACGACCAGATCTCGCGGGTCTCGGGGAAATGGGCGATGTACTTGTCCTCGATGCTGTTCGCACAGGGCCAGGGGACATCCTGCTCGCCGGGTTGCAGCGGCGCACCGACCGAGTGCACGCAGGGGACGAAATCACCATGCTCGCCAAGGCTGTCCAGCACCCGCTGCCCCATCCGGGTCATGATCCGCTGATTCACCACCACGTAGGGCGAGTCGGTGATCTGCACGCCGATATGGGCGATCGGCGAGCCGATCGGACCCATGCTGAAGGGAATCACGTAAAGCGTGCGCCCGCGCATGCAGTCCTTGAATAGACCCTTGAGGAGTGTCCTGGCCCTGCGCGGCTCCAACCAGTTGTTGGTCGGACCGGCGTCTTCCTCGCGCCGCGAGCAGATGAAGGTGCGGTCTTCCACCCGCGCCACGTCGCTCGGATGCGAGCGAGCCAGGAAGCTGTTGGGATGTCTCTCGGGATTGAGCCGGACGAAGGTCCCGGCATCGACCATTTCGGTGCAGAGTCGGTCGTACTCCTCTTGAGAGCCGTCGCACCAATAGACGCGATCGGGTTGGCACAGCGCGGCCAACTCCGTCACCCAGACCAGCAGATGACGGTTTTGAGTACGGGTCTCCCCGTCGTGCCTGGTGGTCATGCCGGACTCCTCATCGTTGTAAGGGTGTGTTGAACGGGTGTTGATCGGAAGAGGATACATTCGAGGCGATCATTGCGCATCGTCGAGTGCTCGGAAGAACGATTTTTTCCCGTGCTCGGCAACGACTCGAGCTGATTCCCGTGCGCCGCGCCCCACGGATTCGGCCGCAGCCCTGCTCGGAGATCGGCCGATGCTCGGCGCGGATGCTGGAACCCGGTGGCGAGCACGGGTAAGATCGAAAGCGATCGCGGCAATCAGGAAGCGCCATGAACGCCTTACGCAATCGGACGGCCCGACCGGGCGCCCAACGCCACCCCGATGACCCGTGCCCGCCCCCCACGACAGGTCGCCCCGGATCGACGAAAACCCGATTGGTCCGCCTCGGCTGGTCGCTCGTGCTCTGGCTCTGTCTCTTTGCGTTCGGGGCGAGCGCCGAACCGGCCGGCGACGCCGGCGACGAGCAGCTCGCCGAAGCCGCTGCGGATCGACACGCCTGCCTGCGCTGCCATGCCATGTCGAGCCTGGCCTACCGCGATCCCGAGACCAGCGAGATCATCGATCTGTCGATCGATCGCGACGGGCTCGCGCACTCGGTCCACGGCGAGCTGGCCTGCATCGACTGTCATCGCCGCAGTTACCGACGCTACCCGCATCCCGACCGGCCTGCTCCGGGTGATATGGACTGTATCGGCTGTCATGAGGGCGACGACCAAAACCTGAGCCGAGGGTGGGTCGACATCGATGCCGAGTTCAAGCGCAGCGTCCACGCCGTCTCCGACTCGCCGAAGGCCGCCGGCTTCAGCTGCCACTCCTGCCACGATCCGCATCGCTTCCGCCCGGCGGCGGTCGGAGAGCCGCTCGCGCAGATCGTGCGGAACCACAACGGGGTCTGCCTGTCTTGCCATAAGAGGCTGGTCTCGCCCTCCAGCACAAGCCATGACTGGCTGCCGAACCGCGACGCCCATTGGACATCGGTACGCTGCGTCGACTGTCACACGCCCGTCGCGGACTTTGCGAATCATGAGATTCTGCCGGCGGAGAAAAGCGAAAAGAATTGCGTCAGCTGTCACTCCGCCGACCCGCAGCTCCTTGCGCGCCTCTATCATTTCCAATCGGAAGAAGACATCGCCCGCCGCGGTTTGCTCGCCAAGGCCGTCTTCAACGAGGCCTATGTGGTCGGAATGAGCAAGAGCCCGGCGCTCGATCGACTCAGCCTGGCGATCATGGGTCTGATGGTTCTACTGCTCGCCGCACATGGCGTGGGTCGCTATCTCGCCCGTCGGGCGAACAGGAGGGCATGATGACGTCGCTGTATCTCTATCCGGTGTGGCTGCGGCTTTGGCACTGGGTGAATGCACTCTTGTTCCTGACCTTGATCGCCTCCGGGGTCAGCATGCATTACGCCGGAGCCGATTGGTTGATGCCTTTCGCCACCGCGCGGGTGGTGCACAATACTGCCGGAATTCTCTTGACCATCGGTTGGATCGGCTTCGTCGTCGCCAATGCCAGGAGCGAGAATGCGCGCCACTATCGCGTCCGATTTCGCACACTTATCGGGGATTTGATCGCTCAGACGCGTTACTACATGATCGGAATCTTTCGGCTCGAGCCGCATCCATTCCACGTCACGGAGGCCATGAAGTTCAACACGCTTCAGCAACTCAGTTATCTGGGCGTCATGTACGGCCTGATGCCGATCCTCCTCCTCAGCGGCTGGGCCTTTCTCTATTCGGTCTATCTGCCGGAGACCTTGTTCGGCCTCGGCAGCGTCTGGGTCGTCGCCATGACCCATGTCGTCGTCAGCTATCTGTTGGCCCTTTTTCTCCTGGTGCACATCTATATCATCACCACCGGCGAGACGGTCTTTTCGAATCTCCGCGCCATGATCACCGGTTGGCATCGCGAATCCGACCCGACCCGCACCGAGACCACGGCTCCGACCCCGCGTGAGACGCCATGAACGCATTCGACAAAATCCTGCTGACACCCAAGAACGCACGTCGGCTCCTCGTCACGGTTGCGGTCGGACTCCTTGTCCTGCTCATGCTCTACAAGGCGGTGTATCCGATCCTGTTCGACACCTATGTGGGCAAATCAAACGCCCCTTTGACCTATGCCAACAGTCAGCCGATCTCGGAGAAGGAGCTCGAGGCGATGGCGACCGAGCTCTCGCTGAACGCGCGTCGCGCGGCCGCCGAGGCGATCGTCGGGCAAGACGCGAATGCCTTCGCCCGCCGGGTCAAGGTCGAGATGCTCATGAACACGCAGTCCTTCATGCGCGAGCACGAGCCGACGCATATCAAATATTTTCGCGATGCGAATATCCTGCAGTACGAAGGACCCAAGACCTGCCTGCAGTGTCACGCCACCATTCAAGTGCGGCATCACGACGGGCGGACCTCCGAGGTCGACACACTCGACGACATCGTCAACTCGGTCCATTTCAAGTTCCAGAGCGACGGAGGCGGCGGTTTCTCGACTTACGGCTACGACGGACGCCGGGTGAACGCCGAGGGCAGCCGCCCGATTCCGGTCGGCAAGATCAACCGAGCCTGCGGCATCCCCGGCAGCTTCTCCTGGACCGGCTGGGCAGCACTGGTTGAAAGCCGACCCGAATCGGCGCATGGCGAGGTTGCATTACGCAGCGAAGGCTGTGGCCAATGCCATATCGGCGGCAATTATCAGCCGGCGACCGAAAAGATGATGCCGATCGGCGATGTACCCGATGTCGCGAAGGAAGGCATCGACTGTTTGATCTGCCACTCCACCGAATACGATATGAACCAGCGCTATGTGATCCGGGATGACGTCGGGCTACGTTGGAATCAGGATCGTACGATGCGCGCCGCCCTCACCGTGGGGCGCTCGACGACCAAAAATTGCCTGAATTGCCATCAGCACAACATGGGAGGGGATGCCTATCTGCACAACGAGGCCGCAAAGGCACTCGGGGAGAAGCACCAGCGCCTGCTTCATACAGGGGCCAAGCGGGGCAACCCCTTCAGTCCGCAGGACGACCTGCATGCCGCGGCCGGTCTGCAATGTACCGATTGTCATGTCCCCGAAGGCCACAAGATCCCGCGCGGTCGGATGGGCGTCGATCTGGTCGCCAACGATCTGCCGGATGTCGAGGTCTCGTGCGTGACCTGTCACAGCACCGCACCGCACAACCGATCCAAGCACAAGGCGTTGCTCAACGGGCATCTCGATCGGATCGCCTGCGAGACCTGTCATATCCGGGCGCTTCAGGACAACAACGTCGTGCTCCGCGATTGGGTTCACCCGACCTGGGATGCGGAGGAAGGCATCTTCACGCCGACCGACATCTATCGCTCCGGCGAGGTCAACAAGGGTTTCACCTTCCTCTGGTTCAACGGCAACGGGACCTTCCTGGCCAATGCCTTGGGCAACAATCCCAACGGCTCGACCGAATACGACCCGTTGATGCAGCAACTGGTCCGGATCGAGGATCCGGAGATCCTCGCCGCCGTGCGCGAGCAGGCGATCGAGCTGAAGAAGACCTATCCCGACATCGACGTGGATGCCTATGTCGAGGCCGCGACCGATCCGCTCTCTCAGCTCACGCCGGAACAATTGGACGAGCGGCGCCGGATGTTGGATCAAAATCTGCGTGCGCACATGAACGACGGGGAAAGCCGCATCTATCCCTTCAAACTCTTCAACGCCATGATGTACGAGGACATGGGGAATCAAGGCCCGTTCGGCGCCATGATCCTGCCGTTCGATTACGCGACCTACTACGAGACGGGCGACACGGCCGCCTCCGTCAAGCAGGCGATCCGCGATCCCATTGTGCAGCGCATGTACCAGGAGCCGTTCAAGCGCTACATGATGGACGAGTTCATGGCCTATTTCGGGGTCAGCGGCGGATGGAAAACCGATTATCCGCTGGTCGACGGAGAGCTTAATAACGTCGAGCCCAAGTGGATGCGTCAGATGGGCTCGCTCATGGTCAATCACGGCATTCAACCGGTGGGCCGCGATTGCGTCGAATGCCATTCGCCGAGCGGCATCTTGAATTACCGTGCCTTGGGCTATTCGCAGGAGCGTGCGGCGGAGCTCGAGAACCTCGACATCGTCGAGAATCTCCGACCTGCGGCCAGCCTCTCCGCGACGGATGGCGGCTAGTCCGCCTCCCGGGCGGCCCGATCATCAAGATCGTGCCGGCCGGGTCACGCGACATCGGGAGCACCGCATGGGACTCGCCCTGAGACTCTATGAAAGCCTGACCGAGGCGCCGGACGATACGACGCGGTTTCGGCTCATCGTCGACACCATCGATGCCTTGGAGCAACAGTGGCCGCGAGGCGGCGATGTCGCCCTTCGGTCGGATGTTCGCGAATCCGAGCTGCGTCTCCAAAAGGAAATCGAGCAGGTCAGAAGCGAGCTCAAGAAAGACATCGCCGAGCTTCGTGCGGACATGCACAAGGAGATCGCCCGGCTGCGGGGCGAGGTTCAGAAAGACATCGCCGAGTTGCGAAACGAGGTCCAGAAAGACATCGCCAATGTCCATGCCGCCATCGAGCGCACCAAGGTCGATCTGCTGAAGTGGATCGTTCCGCTGATGCTGGGCCAGGTTGCCGCGCTTGCGGCCTTGGTCAAGCTCCTCTGAAGAGGCCGAGCGAACTCGCCGCGCTCGCGCCGTTCGCACTTAAGCCGCGCCCGGNNCCGGCGCGGTTCAGCCCGGTTTGTTCGCCTCGATACTCGCCGAGACCAGATAATCCGTGACCGGCGTTCCCGGGGCCCAGTCCCGAATAAAGTCCCGGCTCTCCTCCTTCGGCGACACGCGCACCTGCTCGAATCCCGCACCCTCGAGCATCTGCTCGAGCACATCGATCCGGGCCGCCCCCGCCATGCATCCGGTGTAGAGCGACAGGTCCGACCTGAGGTCGTCCGGCAGCTCGGCAGTCGCGACGACGTCCGAGATGGCCAGTCGCCCGCCCGGCTTCAGCACCCGAAATGCCTCGGCGAAGACACGGGCTTTGTCCGGAGACAGGTTGATGACGCAATTCGAGATGATGACGTCGACCGAGCCATCCGCCAGCGGCAGGTTCTCGATCTCGCCGAGTCGAAATTCCACGTTCCGATGACCGACCGCCTCGGCGTGCGCCTCCGCGTTGCTGCGCGCTTTGGTCAGCATCTCCGGTGTCATGTCGACGCCGATGACGCGACCGGTCTCGCCGACTTGGCGGGAAGCGAGAAAACAATCGAATCCGGCGCCGCTGCCCAGGTCCAACACCGTCTCGCCCGGCTTCAGCGCGGCGATCGCTTGGGGATTGCCGCAACCCAAGCCGAGATTCGCACCCTCGGGTACGGCGGCGGTCTCGGCCTCGCTGTACCCGAGCAGGATCGATTGGATCGGCACGGGCGCGCAACAACCGCCCGCAGAGGACGGGGCACAGCAATCGGCCCCCTCGCCCGCCGTCGCGGCTCGTGCCGTTGCGCCGTAGCGATCGCGCACCGCTTGGCGAAGGCCGTCTTGCTCGTTATTTTTCATTCGGATCTCCTGTCGGGTCATGCTGCGAACGCACTACAAACAGGCGTCCCTCAGCGCCTTCATAGACTCAAGCCCCTGCTCGCGGGCGAATGCGATGTTTCTTTCAGGGATCGCATCCGCATCGGGGTATCGGTCCAGCACATGTTCGATGCTCTCTTCGCGAAGCAGGTGCAACATCGGATAGAGCGATCGGTTCGTATAGTTTGCAGGATCATCTTCGGGCGCATCTGCAAACCGATAATCGGGGTGAAAACCGGCGACCTGATACTGACCTTCGTAGCCTTCCGCCTCCAGAAGCGCCTCCGCCATTTCAACCAAGTCGAGATAATCATCGAACTCCGGGAAAGCACCGGGCAGGATCAGCAACGTTGTCTCGATCGACTGGTTTTCATCGAGGCGACGGCACTCCTCGAGACATGCCCGAAGACTGGATTCCATGTCGGAGTCGCTTTCGACTCGATAGTGTATTGCGCCCCGATTGAACTCTTTTGCCGCGAAGGGACACATGCGACATCCGATCACGACCTCGGAGATCCATTTCTTGGTGCGTTCGATGACCTGCTCGGATTCAACAACCATCAGCTTTGCTCATTCCCGCTAGTGGATCTGTTCATTCGCCGCTGCGCCGAGAGACTCGCGCAGCGCCTGCCACAGGGTCTAGGACATCATCGGACCCTCGGCGCCGACCTCGATCGGATCGCTCAACACCCGCCAGCGCGTCACCGAGACGTGAACGCCACGGCACGCTCGGGCGGTCACTCATGCCGCAGCGCCTCGATCGGATCCAGCCTGGCCGCTCGGCGCGCGGGGAAATAACCGAAGACGACCCCCACCGCGGCCGAGAAGAGGAAGGCGATGAGGATGATGGGGCCGTTAAGCACGAAAGGCACCTGCAGCAGGCTCGCCAGTCCAATGGAGGCGACCAACGCAAGCAGGATACCGAGCAGCCCGCCCAAGGACGACAGGACCACCGCCTCCACCAGAAACTGCATCAAGACCTCGCGCTCGAGCGCCCCGATGGCCAGACGGATGCCGATCTCGCGGGTGCGCTCGGTGACCGAGACCAGCATGATGTTCATGATGCCGATGCCTCCGACCAGGAGGCTGACTGCGGCCACGGCGCTGAGCAGGGCCGTCAGAACACGGGTGGTGCCGGTCAGCATGGTCGCGATCTCCTTCATGTCGCGCACCGAGAAGTTGTCCTGATCGGCCGGGTGGACATGGCGACGCTCACGCATCATGCGCTCGATGTCGGATTTGACCTGCTCGGTGGAGTCGCCGTCCCGGACCGAAAGCTGAATCAGGTTGACCTCCTGATTGCCCGCGACACGCCGCTGGAAGGTCCGCAGCGGCATGACCACCAGATCGTCCTGATCCGAGCCCATGGCGCTCTGACCCTTGCTTGCGAGAAGCCCGATCACCTCGCAGGCGATCTGCTTGAGTCGGATCTTCTGACCGATGGGATCCTGGTACCCGAACAGCTCGCGGCGCACCGTCGCCCCGATCACGCACACCGCCCGCCCGGCACGCTGCTCGGGCTCGGTGAAGAGCCTCCCGTCGTCCAATCTCCAGTTGCGCACCGCGAAGAAGCGGTTGTCGCTGCCGGTGACCGTGGTCGACCAATTGCTGTTGCCCACGACGGCCGTCATGACCTGACTCGCCGAGCCGGCGACGGCACTCACGGCGCCGATCTCGCGCTGCACCGCGACCACGTCGTCCAAGGTGAAGGGCGGTGCGTTGGAGCTGGATCCCGGCCCCATGCGTTGGCCCATGGTGATCATCAGCAGGTTGGTTCCGAGACTTTCGATCTGCGCCGTGACCTGCCGGGTCGCACCGTCGCCGAGGGTCACCATGACAATGACCGCCGCCACGCCGATGACAATGCCCAGCATGGTCAGGACCGAACGCAGGACGTTTCGGCGGATCTCGCGCAGGGCCAACAGGAGGGTATTCCAGAGCATTAGGAGGTGTGCTCCGGCGTGTTCTCGTCGACCACGCGGCCGTCGCGAAAATGGATGACGCGATGCGCGTAGGCCGCCATCTCGGGCTCGTGAGTGACCATCAGGATCGTGATGCCGCGATCGCGGTTGAGTCCGTCCAAAAGGGTCATGATCTCGTGACTGCGGACCGAGTCCAGATTCCCGGTCGGCTCGTCGGCGAGGAGCAGATGCGGGTCCGTGACGATGGCGCGCGCGATGGCGACGCGTTGCTGCTGACCGCCCGAGAGCTCGCCCGGCGTGTGTCCCTCTCGCCCGTTCAGGCCGACCAGCGCCAAGGCCCGCTGTGCCAGGGCGTGGCGTTCCGCTCGCGGGGTGCGCCGATAGATCAAAGGCAGCTCGACATTCTCCAGGGCCGAGGTCCGGTTGAGCAGATTGAAGCCCTGGAAGACAAAACCCAGGTCACGACGACGCAGGAGTGCACGTTGATCCCGACCGAGTGTCTCGACCGGAACGCCCCGAAATCGGTAGGACCCGGAGCTGGGTGTATCCAAGCAACCCAGGATGTTCATCGCGGTCGACTTGCCCGATCCGCTCGGCCCCATCACGGCGACGAACTCACCCTGCTCGATGCGCAGGTCGACCCCGGCCAAGGCATGGACGGCGGCGTCGCCGCGCCCGTAGACCTTGGTCACACGGCGGAGCTCGATCAAGGGGCATGATTTCCGGTCGGTCGCGTCGACCATGATCAGGGCTTCTTGCGCTCGACATCCACCAGCACCCGGGTCCCGGGGGCCAGGCTGTCGTCCAGGACCTGCGTCACGATCCCGTCGCTCGCTCCGACCTTGACCGGGACGCGCGTCGGCTCGCCGTCGGTCGAGATCCAGACCTGCGTCTCCTTCCCCGAGCGCTCCTCGGGCGCGCGGGGACGCTTCGCGGTCGCGGGCGGGCGCGGCATGAGCATGCCGAGCAGGTTGGATGCGCCTCGCTTGGGGACGGCGTCCTGTGGTGGATTGAAGCGCAAGGCTGCATTCGGGACCAGGACCACTTCGTCCGATGCATGAACGAGGATCTCGGCCGTAGCCGTCATGCCGGGACGCAGGGCGAGGTCCGAGTTGTCCAGGTCCAGGAGCGCGGCATAGGTCACCACACCGCTCACGGTCTCGGGGGCAAAACGCACTTGGGCGATGGTCGCCGGGAACCGTCGGTCCGGATAGGCATCGACGACGAACTCGGCGGACTGCCCGACGGCCACCTGGCCCACGTCCGCCTCGTCGATGGCCACCTTGAGCTCCATCTGCGCCAAGTTCTCGGCCAGGTTGAAGAGCACCGGGGTCTGGAGCGACGCGGCGACCGTCTGTCCGGGCTCGACCTGGCGCAGCAGGACGACCCCGTCGATGGGCGAGCGAATCAGGGTCTTCTCGAGGGTGCGGCGATTCGCATCGAGCTCGGCCTGTGCCTGGGCGACCTGCGCCCGCGCAACGGCAAGCGACGCAAGCGCACGCTCGGCGTTCGCAACGGCGCCGTCCAACTCCTCGGGCGCGGCCAGACGCTTGTCGATCATATCCCGCGTGCGCCGCAGCTTGTTCGCGGTCTCGGTCACCGTCGCTTGCGCCTCCAGGACGCGGGCCTCCGCCAACGCCAGAGCCGCCTCCGACTGGCGCGTCTTCGCCCTGGACTGATCCGGGTCCAGCTCGGCAAGGATCTGGCCGGTCTCCACGCGATCGTTGAAATCGACCGCCACCCGGACGATGGTGCCGGACACCTCCGTGCCGACATCCACCTGATTGACCGGCTGCAGCGACCCGGTCGCGGTGACCTTGATCCTCAGATCGCCGCGCTCGACCTCGGCCGTCTCGAAGGTGACTCCGTTCTCCGGACGACTCGTCAGCCAAACGTTCGTCCCGGCTGCGAAACCGAGCACCACCAAGGCCGGCAGCACGACCCGAAGCAGGCGTCGGCGAGGCGGGGCGGCTCGATCCGAGTCGCTTGGAAGGTCGATCGGCTCGGCGGAGACGGTGGATTCTCGGGTCATGGCTCATACAGTCCGAAGGGATCGAGTTGGCTGCTCGGGCGGCCGACGAGGTGCCATCCAGGCTAGCGAACAAGTGGGGAAAGAATGGGGAGGGCCAAGGGATGGTTGCGGCGATCGGTCGTCACGGATCAGGCCGAGGCAGACTCCGTGAGAAAGACGGTATCGGGCACGAGGCGGCAAAGCGGAGAACGCGGAAGGCCGCGAATGCCCCGGGGCTTTAGCGGCTCTGCAAACCTGCTTTGCATCTAAGCTGGACGGGTGCCTGCTCACTTGACGGCTCAGCGTGAGTCCATGGTCTCGATTGAACGCAACATCATGTTTTCTCGTTCGAATAATAGATGGCATCACAAGTGCTTACATCATCCCGACCGTCTTGCTGGTCGACGACGAGGCGCTGTCGCTGGATACCCTGACCCGGACGCTCGACGAGTCCTTCGAGGTGCTGACCGCCACCGGCGCCACCGCCGCCGAGGAGATCCTCACGGAGGAATGGGTCCAGGTCGTCGTCACCGATCAACGGATACCCGAGACCACCTGGGTGGAGTTTCTCGCGCGGGTCCGCGAGCGTTGGCCCGACGTCGTGCGCATCATCATCTCGGACTACACGGATCTCGGCGACATCATCCGTCGCCGAGAACTGCTGGGCCATGCCGGATCAACTGCTCGAGAGCGAGCTGTTCGGACACAAGAAAGGCGCCTTCACCGGCGCAGTCAACGATCGGATCGGCCTCTTCGAGCAGGCCGACGGCGGCACCATCTTTCTCGACGAGATCGGCGAGGTCGCGCGGACGTTTCAGGTCAAGCTGCTGCGCGTCCTGCAGGACGGCGAGGTGCGTCCGCTCGGGAGCAACCGACGGCGTCGGGTCGACGTACGGGTCGTGGCGGCCATCAATCGATCGCTCGAGACCGAGATCGGCGAGGTCCGCTTCCGGGAGGATCTTTGATTGATCCGACCCTGAAGGCGCGGATCGAGGCGCTGGAGACCCGAGTCCTGCGCGAGGTGCTCGAGCGCCACCGTTGGAACAAGTCACACGCAGCCGCGGAGCTCGGTCTCTCGCGCGTTGGCCCGAGCGCAAAGATCGAGCGCTATGGTTTGGCCAAGCGCTCGGAATAAACCAAACACGGCGGGTCAGCCGCTCGACACGACCGGCAGCCGCCGCGCTGCGGTCTCTACACCTTATGCACCTTGTGCGCCTTCATCATCAGCTTCAGGATCTTCAAATTGATGATGATGAAGCGGATGAGCTGCCACACGAGTGATGTCCGCATATAGCGCGTAAACCGTGTCGGCACCGGCGGATAATAGGCTTGCTGATAGGGTTCTCGATTCTTCGCGCCCATGGCTTCGTCTCTCGGATATCGGATGGCGGGTGTCTGATTTCGGCAGGCTGATCAATCGGGCAGAAGCGACCAACCGGGCCGGAGCTTGGCCTGATAAATGAACACATGGTGCAGGATGTATTTCATCCAATGCCCCGCCAATCCGACCTCGCCGAAGGTGAGATCCATATCCCGGCCGTATTCGGGATAGTTGTCGTAATCCGGCACGACCGGGAAGACGGTCATGGTCGCCGCGGTCCCCTTGAAGATATCGGACCCGGTCGAGGCCACGCAGGCCGCGCCGATCTCGGCCAAGGACGCCGTGTGGGTCGGCCCCGCGGCGCCTTGGATCATGTCGCGGATGCTCATGGCGACGGCCTTGCCGATCGCGGCCGACGGCATCCCGGTGCGCGGCGGTGTGGGGTTGATCGGAGTGCCGTTGACGCTCTTCATCGGCTTGCTGATGAGATGCGGCGGCGCGAATGCGATCCCGACGGCGAAGACATTCTTGTAGCCGGGGGTCTGATAGGTCTTCGGCCAATCCTCCGGACCCCAATCCTCGTAAGGCTTCACGGCATAATCGGCGTCCACCTTCATAAAGCCGTTGGGCGCGAAGATCTGGGCCGTGATGTCGGCGCCTGACTTATCGAAGGCCTGCAAAGGCACGCCGGAGAACGGCGGGATCAGCATAGCGAAATCAAAATCCATCTCATGGAAGCTGCCGTCGAGCAGCTCGTAGTGGATCTTGCCCGGCTCCACCTTGGTCACGTGCGCACGCGTGACCCAGGAGATGCCGCGCTCGACCATCATGGACTCGGCAAAGACCTTGCCGTTCGTGACATAGCCCCCGCGTTTGATGTGAACGCCGCCCATCCCGAAGTCGCCCAGCTCGTATTCGTTGCTGATCCAAACGAGCTGCGCCTTGTCGCGGACACCGGCCTCGCGCAGGCTGTGGTCGATGTTGTAGATGTATTCGAATGCCGCACCCTGACAGGTGCACATGCCGTGACCCGTACCGACGACGAAGATCTTGGTCGCACCCGCCTTCATGGCGGCGATCATCTCCTGCAGATGCGCATTCGCCTCCAAGGCATGCGACGGTGTGCAGACCGAGAGACTGTGTCCGCCCTCCGGGCCGAGACCCGGGGTCGCACCGAAATTCAGCTTGGGGCCGGTCGCATTGACCAGATAGTCGTATTCGAGCGCCTCGGTCTGCCCGACGCGGGCCGGGTCCGTATACTCGACGGTCACATAGGGCGATGTCCGATCCGCACCGCCCTCGGGATGGATGGAAACGGCCTGCGCCTGACGAAAGTCCACACCGAGCTTCTTGTAGATGGGCGCGAGCGGAAAGGTCACCTGCTTCTCGGTCATCTCGCCCACGCCGACCCAGATGTTGGACGGGATCCAGTTCCACTTCGGGTTCGGCGAGACCACGGTGATCGGATGCGTCTTACCGAGCCATTTGCCGAGATATCGCGCAACCGTGTGCCCGGAAATGCCCGCTCCGAGGATAAGGATTCGTGCCATCTGTTGAGTCTCGCGGTGGGTTGCAGTGTCCGGACGCTAACAAGTCGCTCGGCGTCTGACAAAGACATGGATCAATGGATTCGACATCCGTCAGGGGCTCGTCGGCTGCTTGTGCCGACCCGCCCCGCACTCGATGAAGATCGGCTGCGGACAGGTCGCGCAGACGGATTTGTCCAGCTTCTGGTAGATGGCGCGAATGGCCGCGTTCTTGGCTTGGAAGACATTGCGCCCCCCGGTTGCGTCGATACAGCCGCAGCGCTCGAGCGCCTCCCAGAGCCCGGTCTTGACGTTGATCAGATAGAGACCCCCGCCCTCGGCCTGACGTCGCTTGGCCTCGCGCGCCAGCGTCTCGCCGCCCTGCAGATCGACGAAGTTGATGCCCTCGGCGAGGATCGCGAGATGCTTCTGCTCCGGATGCGTCGCGCGCAGCCGATCGAAGGCACTCTCGACATGCGCCACCGAGCCGAAGAAGAGCGAGCCGTCGATCCGCATGATATGCAGCTGCGGGCATTGCGCGACGTCCGGCTCGCAGGAGAAGGCCCGATTGGGCAGGCGCGGATCCGGTGCCAGATTGACGATGCGCGGCTTTGAGGTACGGTCCAGATAGAGCACCAGCGAGAGCAACACCCCGGCGAAGATGGCGAACTCAAGCTCCAGGAAAAGCGCGGAGAAGAAGGTCACCGCCAAGACCGAGGTCTCGCGTTTGGACGCCTTGAGGATGTGCCCGATCTCCTTGAAATCGACCAGCCCCCAGGCGACCAGGAAGAGCAACCCGGCCATCGCGGCCGTCGGCAGATAACTCGCGTAGGGCGCGACTAAGGGCACGATTCCGATCAGCAGCACGCCGGCGAAGATGGCCGCCAAGGGCGTGCGCGCGCCGGCGGCATAGTTCACGCCGCTGCGGTTGAACGAGCCGGTCGCCACGTAGGCCGAGAAGAAGGAGCCGGCGATGTTCGACAAGCCTTGACCGATGAACTCCTGGTTGCCGTCGATGCGGTAGCCACCGCGTGCCGCCAGCGAGCGACCGATGGAGACCGCCTCGGTGAGCGCAAACAGGGTCACCGCCAAGGCGGTGAGCGCCAACTCCTTGATGTGATCGAAGGTCAGATTCGGCGCCGACAGCGGCGGGAAGCCCGCCGGCAAGGCCCCGACGGTCGCGATCCCGGTCGCCTCGTTGCCGAGCCAGGCGTCGAGTCCGACGGCGATCAGACTGCCGCCGAGCATGGCGGCAATCATGTAGGGGATCTTCGGCAGCCAGCGCTTGAAGGCGATCCCGATCAGCAAGGTCGAGACGGCCACCAGCGTGGTCGCCGGGTTGATCTCGAGGACGTGATGACCGAACTGGATCAGGATGTCGTGCAGGTGCCCCCCGCTGTCCATCTCGATGCCGAAGAAATGTTTGAGCTGCTTGGCGGCGATCAGGAGCGCCGCACCGGCAGTGAAGCCCACGACCACCGAGTGCGAGATGAAGTTGACCAGGGTCCCCATGCGCGCGAGGCCCAGTGCAAGCTCCATCAGGCCGACCATGAAGGTCAGGGTCAAGGCGAGCGTCACATAGTCCGGCGAGCCCGGCAGCGCCATCACCGACAAGGCGGAAAACAACACAACCGAGGCCGCCGTCGTCGGTCCCGAGACCAGGTGGCGCGACGACCCGAACAGGGCCGCGATGATGGCCGGCACCATCCCGGCATAGAGTCCGTATTCGGGCGGCATGCCGGCGATGGTCGCGAAGGCCACGGCCTGCGGCAGCACGACCAGGGCCCCGATGATGGCGGCGAGCGCATCCGCCTTGATCTCCGTGCGCCCGACCCCGGGCAGCCAAGACATGAATGGAATCAACCAGGACCAGCGTTGGGAGATCGGAGACTGCATGGCGTGAAGATCTCGAAGGGAATGGAAAGCACTTGCGCAAGCCGGCCCTCGACGGGGATCAATCGCTCGCGCACCGCTCAGCAGCCATGCCGCTGCGGCGACGATGGCCGGGGCTCGGCGATGAGCCGTCCGATTGTATCCGATCCGCCCGGGCAGGAACGGCACACTGCGATGACGGCGATGGGGCTTCAGCCCACCCAAAAGCCGCATCCCGAACGATCGAGTGCCGCATGGGACCGGAAAAAAGCCCCGTTTCCACCGGTCACCCCCGAACAAATCAGCACTTCCTTTGGACTAAACTGACATCGGAAGGCCACGGCGCCTCCAAGGGCGCCCCCCAAGATGGCCCTATAGCAGGAGGACCCGACCGATGAGACCTATCACCATTGCATTCGCCATCGCATCCGTACTTGCCCTGACGGCGTGCGGAACCACAACCGCATCGCGCACCGGATCCGGCGCGCTCCTCGGCGCCGGGACCGGCGCCGCAATCGGCTCGATGAGCGGAGACGCCGGGAAGGGGGCACTGATCGGTGCCGGCGCCGGAGCCCTGGGCGGTTATCTTTACGACCGGAGCGAAAAGGAAAAACGTTATCGGGACCGGCAAGACAACCGGTATTGGTACTGAGACCGACGAGCGCCTCGTGCGCGCCGGACGCCCTGCCCGGCGTTCGGTCTCGCGCGATCAACCGGAAACCCGCGGCGCAAGGCGCCCGAGCGCACCTAAACCCGTCGCGCGAGCCCTATCCGCAACACCCTGGTCTTTGGTACGCTCGACCGGTGTCCGACCCAGTCACGGCAGCCGCCACATGGCACGCCGACCCACGACACCATCGAGCAACCCACCCGAGCCATCCCCCGGTGCACAAGGTTCCGCGGCGGGGGAATGCTCGGAAAACAAAACAGACCGCGACGGATCTCGGCGACCGACCGCTGCGCCGGGATTTGCCGGCAGGCGCCGGCGTGGTCCTGCGCCGCACCACGCTGGAGCAACGCGGCTGGATCGAGCAGCCGTTTCTCGACGACCCGGCCTCTAGCTACGCCATCTGATCGCGGCTCGTCGCGGCTCGCGGCCAGCCTGCACCGGATGATCCAAGGCCGGGGGCGAGCGGCCACGATACCGCAGCACATACCCGGCCTGGCTTTTGCCCATCGCAGGCCAATTCATGCGATTCTTGCTGCAGTGACCACCCTCGCGCAGCGCTGGACGCCGTGCGGGCGAACCCTTTCGGACGAGAGACCCGATGGACCTCACCAACCAAATCATCCTGGTCGTCTCGCTGGTGTTCCTGGCGAGCATCCTGGCCAGCGTCGTGACAAGCCGGTTCGGCGTGCCCCTGCTGTTGGTCTTCCTGTTCATCGGGATGATGCTCGGCGAGGAGGGGCCCGGCGGGATCCAGTTCGACGACGTGCAGATGGCGCACCTGTTCGGCAGCTTGGCGCTGGCGATCATCCTCTTCGACGGCGGGCTGGTGACGCCGTTTCGGAACTTCCGCGTCGGACTTAAACCGGCTGTCGGGCTCGCCACCGTCGGCGTCCTGATCACGGCGACGGTGACAGGGCTCTTCGCGGCCTGGTGGCTCGGCCTGCACTGGATGGAAGGGCTGTTGCTGGGCGCGATTGTCGGCTCGACCGATGCGGCGGCGGTCTTCTCTCTGCTGCGCTCCCAGGGGCTCGAGCTCAAGCAGCGCGTCGGCGCCACGCTCGAGATCGAGTCCGGCAGCAACGACCCCATGGCCATCTTTCTGACGATCGTGCTCATGGAGCTGATCATTAGCGGCAGCGACGATGTCGGCTTGGTGCTGCTGTTGGAGTTCGTGCGACAGATGGGGCTCGGCGCCTTGTTCGGGATCCTCGGCGGCTTGGGTCTGGTGCGCTTGATCAATCGACTGGAGATGTCGCCCGGGCTTTATCCCTTGGCGGTCATGGCCGGCGGCCTGACCATCTTCGGGATCACCTCCGTGCTGCAGGGCAGCGGTTTTCTGGCCATCTATCTCGCCGGCCTGGTGGTCGGAAATCGGCCCTTGCAGTCGAGCCAGTACATCAAACGCTTCCACGACGGCATCGCCCGGCTGTCCCAGATCGGGATGTTCCTGATGCTGGGGCTGCTGGTGACGCCCTCCGAACTCTTGCCGGTGGCCGTGGATGCACTGCTCTTCGCCACCGTCCTGACCCTGGTCGCCCGCCCGATCGCGGTCTGGCTCTGCCTGCTGCCCTTCCGCTTTCCCTGGCGCGAGCAGGTCTTCGTCGGCTGGGTCGGGTTGCGCGGGGCCGTGCCCATCATCCTGGCGCTCTTCCCGCTGCTGGCCGGGATGGATCAGGCGTCGATGTACTTCAACATCGTCTTCTTCGTGGTGCTGGTGTCGCTGCTGATCCAGGGCTGGACGGTCGCCGCCTCCGCCCGTCGGTTGGGGCTGGAGGTCCCGCCGACCAGCCATCAGGTGCAGCGTGTCGAGCTGGATATCCCCGGTCAGCGCGAGCTCGAGCTGGTCGGCTATCGCCTGGCGAAAGACACCCCCGTCGTGGTCGAGCGGCGTGGTGCCTTGCGGCTCCCCAAGTGCGCACGCATCGTGGCGGTTCTGCGCGGGAAACACCTGGTCGACGTCCTCGACCTGGCGGACCTGAAGTCGGACGACTATCTGTATCTCATCGCAGACCCGGCCGACCTGGCGGAGCTGGATCGTCTCTTCGTCGCGAGCGCGGCGCCTGAGCGCTTATCCGATCAAGTCTTCTTCGGCGAGTTCGTGCTCAACGGCGAGGCCCAAGTGGCCGACCTGGCGGCCGCCTACGGGCTGGACCTACCCGACTCGGATCGTGCCCTGACCTTGGATGCATTCATCCGACACGCGCTGCACACCGCTCACCCGGTAGTCGGCGACAGACTACGACTCAAGACGGTCGATTTGGTCGTGCGCGAGGTCGAAGGCGACCGCATCCTGAAGGTCGGCCTGAAGCTGATGCGAAGCGACTGAGCACAGCTCGAGAGTGTTTTCGCGGTCGAACGGGGCGATGTCGGAGCGATCGCGAAATGGTGGCGATGGATCGGCGAGGTAGGGGCGATGGGGCGACTTCAGTCGCCCAAAGATTCGCAAACAATCGCCATCGAAGATGCCGATACCCGGAAATCGTCCGACCCGAGTGAACCTCGGACCGACCTGTTTCGGCTGTTTTACTCAAGGGCCCGACGCCGCCATGCGCAAAGCGCGCTCGAGGCTCTTCGCGGCTCGCGGCGCTCGAAGCAACGATCACCAGTCGGACGACGCATTCAGAGCAGCCCTGGCCTCCTCGCTCGGAAACAGCACCACGCCCGCCTCGTCGATCAGCGAGATCGCCAGCGTGGGACAGCCCTCGGCAGCGGCACGCATGATGTGCTGGTCACCCAATCCACCCGTCGGGAGTGCCTTGAGGTCGTCTCCGATATCGTGCTCTTTGAACGCTTGGGGGCAGGCGACCCAACAGGTCCCACAGCCGATGCAGGCGACGTCGATAACCTCGATTTTACTGATCATAAGTGCGAGCAATCCGTATTCAGATTCGTTGGGCGGCCCGGGCCGCGCGCGTCGGGCGCAAAGATTACGCCGCACGCCGCCATGGCGCAACGATGCGGACATGGACGCGAGCCTGACGAATCACGCCCGTCGGTGTACCTTACGCGGTCCTCAAGATTCAGGCGAAACGCAGGAGACGCTTCATGTCCGACGCCCCGTTCGATCTCGTCGATGCCAAAGACAGCTTCATCGACAGCGACTGGTTCCACCATTGCCGCGAGACCCGCACGCCCTTCGTCGTGGTGCGCAGTGGCGAGCACTCGGCGGATGTCCTCTGGGATTACATCACCTTGCCGCCCGAGTGCGACGCGTCGCTGCAGGAGAACCTGAGCAGCCTGGAGCAAGACGCCCGCGCCATCTTCGATCGCTATGCCATCCCCGAGTCCTATCTCCGCGTCAAAGCCACGCTCATCGGCTTCGATCGCCTGCCGTTCGATCGCGCCAAGAGTGCCGCGGCGGATCTCTACCACCTGATCGCCGCCTACCTTCCGGTCGCCGAGGCCGAAGAGGTTCCCGAAACCGGCGCGGTGCATGAGCGGCATGCGCAAACCAAAGCGTACAGCGACACTGCAGCGTCCGCCCCGCTCCGACTCTGGGTCGAGGCGGCCAGCACCTCGTCTGCGGCCTGAGATCACACGGCACGGACCAACACAACATGAGGGATTACGTTGACAGATTGCCCACAAGATCTTGTGCTCCGGCACTGGACATCCGTGATAAAAGCCCTAAACTCCCGAGCCACGAAGTCATCGGAACATCCACCGACGTTTTCGGTTGGCGGCCGTCGGGAACGGCATTCAGGCCGAGCCCGTCAAACGAATCTCATCGAGGAGACACACCATGCTGAACTGGGACGATCCACTCGCCACAACCCGACCCGCCGCCCGTGACACCGGAAGGGCTTTCCTCGTCGATCCGACCGACGACTCGGAAGACTGGTCCGCCAAGCCGCAGGCCGACGCACCGAAGGCAACCCCGTTTCGCGCGACCCTCGACACCGCACAGGTGCGCCCCGGCCATGGCCTGGTCAGCAATGCCGAGCTGATGGCGACCGCTGGCGCCGCACCCGTGGTCGACCCCAACCCCTTCCCGGCATCCACCGTGCACCAGAGTGAGCTGCCGATCGGCGACACCCTGCTGCCGGCCGAAACGCGGATGCAGAGGCCGCACCCGGACGAGGACATCGTCGGCGGCGCCACGGGTCTCGAGTCGCTCGAGATGGGCGCGGGCCGGGTACGCGTCGACGACAAGAAGATCATCAACTGTCACGCCGACCTCAATCAGCTCGTCCCCTTCAAGTACGAGTGGGCCTGGCAGAAGTATCTCGACGCCTGCGCCAACCACTGGATGCCGCAAGAGATCAACATGAACGCGGACATCGCGCTCTGGAAGGATCCCAACGGCCTGACCGACGACGAGCGCACCATCATCAAGCGCAATCTCGGCTTCTTCTCGACGGCCGATTCCTTGGTCGCCAATAATCTGGTGCTGGCCGTCTATCGCCATATCTCCAACCCCGAGTGCCGCCAGTATCTGCTGCGCCAATCCTTCGAGGAGGCCCTGCACACCCACGCCTATCAGTACGTGGTCGAGAGCCTAGGCCTGGACGAGGGCGAGATCTTCAACATGTACCGCGAGGTGCCCTCGGTGGCGCGTAAGGCCGAATGGGCCCTGCCCTACACTCAGCATCTCGCCGACCCGCACTTCAAGACCGGAACGCCCGAGAACGACCGCAAGCTGCTCCGCGAGCTGGTGGCCTTTTACGTCATCTTCGAAGGTATCTTCTTCTATGTCGGCTTCGTCCAGGTCCTGAGCATGGGCCGACGCAACAAGATGACCGGCACCGCCGAGCAGTTTCAATACATCCTGCGCGACGAATCCATGCACATGAACTTCGGCATCGACGTGATCAACCAGATCAAGATCGAGAACCCGCATCTGTGGAGCCCGGAATTCAAGCAGGAGCTCATCACCATGATCCGCGATGCCGTCACCATGGAATCACGCTACGCCCACGACACCATGCCGCGCGGTGTGCTCGGGCTCAATGCGCCCATGTTCGAGGAATATCTGCAGTTCATTGCCAACCGGCGCTGCGCACAGATCGGCCTGCCCGAGCAATATCCGGGCGCATCCAACCCCTTCCCCTGGATGTCCGAGGTGCTTGATCTCAAAAAGGAAAAGAACTTCTTCGAGACACGGGTCACGGAGTATCAGACGGGTGGTGCACTGAACTGGGATTAAATCGCCTGTTGGTGGTCACTTGCCGGGTTTGAGCGCGCGCAGGCACTGCTCGAAACCGGCGACAAACGCATCGTCGAGAGCAACCTCTATGACGACTACTGGGGTTGCTGCCGCGACGGGCGTGGACTGAATACCTCCGGAGAGATCCTGATGGATGTGCGCGAGAAGCTCCGGTCGACAGCCGTCTCTGCCTAGTCGTCGTCCAGCCAGGCCGATGATCCACCCTGATGATCCACCGAGGTAACCTTGACCGACAATCGCGTCTGACCCGCTTGGGCTTTCGCGTCGGCATCAACGGGCCGCATGCGGCGCGCACCATGATGTTGGATGACTTGCGGGTACTCATCGCTCACACCTCATCCTCGGCGACGCGTCATGACTACGCGACTGCGATCGTCGCCGAGAACCTGTTGGGCAAGTCGACCAAGAAGGCGCGCGAATTGTCGCTCGGGCATCTCGCGACGCTCTATGCTCTCGACCCGGCCAATCCGCTGTTTCGGGCACTTCGACGTCTCTGGTCGTCGGATGCGGCCGCGCAGCCTCTGCTCGCCCTGACGGTGGCCCTGGCTCGCGATCCGTTGCTGCGTGCATCGCAAGGCTTCATCCTCTCGCGCCCCATCGGCGCGCCGGTGCCGCGAGAGGTAGTCGAGGCATTCCTGGCCGAGACCTTCCCCGATCGCTTCAGCGTCGCGTCGCTGAAGTCATTTGCACAGAACATTGCAGGCACCTGGACCGCGGCGGGTTTCCTGCACGGACATCGGCGCAAGACCCGATCTCGACCCGAGGTCCGCGCCGAGGTTGTCGCACTCTGTCTGTTCACCGGCTATCTGGAGGGCCGGTCGGGGCAGCGGCTCTTCTCCTCGGACTGGATGACGCTGCTCGGCGGCACACCCGCGGAGCTCGACGCCTTGGCCAGGAGTGCGGCACACCGCGGGCTGCTCGTCTTCATGAACGCTGGAGGTGTCAAGGAAGTGAGATTCCCGGGCTATCTGAGCGCAGAGGAAGAACAGGTCAGACAGGAGGCGACCGATGTCGTCTAGGGTTCAAAAACTGGCTGGTGCCTACCGTCAGCACCTGACCGTGCCGTGGCAGGTCGGACTCGCGGCGATCCAACGCGTGGTCTTCGCGGTCTACGACAAGGCCGACGAGCTGCGCCTGCGTGCGAATGTAGATGAGTTCGCGCTCGCCACGGCGCAAGCCGGCAAGCAGTGGCTGCTCATCGACCTGACGAACGCCTTTCCCGAGTGGATGATGGCGCAGGAATACCGCGACGCCTATTTCGAGTGCCCGGAAGACCTGGCCGGGTATCAGGCCGGCGAGCTGAGCGAATTTATCGGCGATCTGATCGCCAAGCTCAAGGCTCGAATCGAGGCGGAAAGCGGCCCTGAGACGGTCGTCGCGCTGCTGGGCGTCGGCACTCTGTTCGGCCTGGCTCGTGTATCGACTCTCGTCGAGGGCATCAAGGAGTCCGTGACCGGGAGACTGTTGGTGTTCTTCCCGGGCGAGCACCACCCCGAGCACCACAGCTACCGCCTGCTCGACGCGCGTGACGGCTGGAATTACCTCGCCGTGCCCTTGCAGGCTTAAACCGCGCCCAGCGCGGTATGCGATGTTTTTGGATGGGACCGGCCCAGGCAGACGTGACGACCGCTGGAACCGGCGCGGTTTAAGATATGAAAAAATATATTATTTTAAAACGCGCCCCCGCCAAGGGCGGGTGTGAACCAAACGTCGAGCGCACTCGAAAGTGAGCATCTCGCTCTGGATGCGGTTTAGAGCCGGCTCGACAACCGGCAGGCAGCCGGTTCTGCTTTGCTCGAAAGGCCTTGGTTATAAC
The DNA here is from genome assembly GCF_002423035.1 of Thiocapsa sp. UBA6158. Taxonomy (GTDB): domain Bacteria; phylum Pseudomonadota; class Gammaproteobacteria; order Chromatiales; family Chromatiaceae; genus Thiocapsa. The sequence continues at coordinate 6,168 of NZ_DIUM01000045.1, read as the reverse complement.
TCCGACCATATCTGCGGCCGACTGAGTAGTCAGGCCATCCTGGCCTGACAGAATCAGGTCTGGAAGCCCTGACTACACACTGTTCGTCAGCCACTGGCTGAGACTATGGTCAAGGCCGCTCGAAAAGCGGCTGGAAGCCGCTTCAATATGGAGATCTACAATGCTGAACCGGGACATCTACAGCACGCCGCCGAAGGAAAACCGTCTCGCCAACAACGGTGTGGCGGAAGTCTCCGAAGATCACTCCGAGGCGGCGCAGGCGATCCTGCGTTATGAGCTCGAGACCTTCGTCTGCGACGGGCAGTACGAGAAGGGCCTCGAGACCATCCTGGAGAAGTTCCTGCTCAACCTGGATTCCAAGAGCGAGCAGCCCGGCGTCTGGATCAGCGGTTTTTACGGCAGCGGCAAGTCGCACTTAGCGAAGATGCTGCGCACCCTTTGGACGGATGACACCTTCGCCGACGGCGCGACGGCGCGCAGCCTCGCCAAGCTCCCAAGCGGGGTGTCCGATCACCTGAAGGAGCTTTCCAACCAGGGCCGGCGTCACGGCGGTCTGCATGCGGCGGCAGGCAAGCTCGGCGCCGGTGCCGGCGACAGGGTACGGCTGGCCTTGCTCGGCATCCTCTTCAAGTCCAAGGGCTTGCCGGAGCAATACAACCAGGCCCGGTTTGTTCTCTGGCTCAATCAAGAGGGTCTGCTGTCGGCGATCGAAGCCGAGCTGAACTTGGCGGGCCGCACCCTCGGCCAGGAACTGCCGCACCTGTATGTGTCCAGCCACCTGGCCAAGTCGCTGCTTAAGGTCCGTCCCGATCTCGCCAATACCGAGCAGGACGCGCGCAAGCTGCTGAAGGAGCAGTTCCCCCAGGTCACCGACATCAGCAGCGAGCAACTGGTCGACGCGATCGAGGCGGCACTGTCGGTCGACGGCACCTTCCCGCTCACCCTGGTCGTGCTCGACGAGGTGCAGCAATACATCGGCTCCGATGCCGAGCGTGCCTTCCAGGTGCAGGAGTTGACCGAAACCCTGTGCAAACACTTCATGGGCAAGCTCTTGTTCGTCGGTACCGGGCAGTCCGCCCTGTCGGGCATGCCGAACCTGCAGCGCCTGATGGGGCGCTTCCCGGTGCCGATCATGCTCGGTGACTGGGACGTCGAGAACGTCACCCGCCGGATCATCCTCGCCAAGAAGCCGACCGCACAGCCTGCAATCGATGCGATCTGGCGCGCCAACCTGGGCGAGATCTCGCGCCATCTGCGTGGCACCAAGCTCGAGCACATGACGGAGGACGAGGGTGTCATGACCTCGGACTACCCGCTGCTGCCCGTGCGTCGGCGCTTCTGGGAACGGGTGCTGCGCACCATCGACACCACCGGCACGGTCTCGCAGCTGCGCAGCCAGTTGCGCGTGGTGCACGAGGCCGTGCTCGCCACCGCCGACGCGCCGCTGGGTCAGGTTGTCCCCGGCGACTTCCTGTACGACCAGATCGCCGCCAATCTGGTGTCGACCGCCCAGCTGCCCAAAGAGGTCTTCGAGAACGTCCAGCGCTTCGCCGCGGGCGATGCCGACGCACAGCTCAAGGGCAAGCTGCTCAAGCTCGTGTATCTCATCAACAAGCTGCCCGCCGATGCCGCGATGGACCTCGGTCTGAAGGCGACGGACGAATTCCTCGCCGACCTGCTGGTGACAGATCTCTCGGCCGGCTCCAACGACCTGCGCAAGCGGCTTCCGGCACTCTTGGACGAGCTTCAGAACAAGGACCGCCTGATCATGGCCCTCGCCGGCGGTAGCGGGACCGAGTACCGCCTGCAGACGCGCGAATCCAGTGCCTGGTACGACGAATTCCGTGCGCAGGACGCCGAGCTCAAGGCCGCGCCGCAGCGGGTGGAGCAGAAGCGTTCCGACCTGCTGAAGGCGCGATTCGGCGAGGTGCTGAAGAAGGTCCGGGTCGCCCAGGGCAAGGACAACGTCGAGCGCAAGCTCCACCCGACCTATGACGAGAATCTGCCCAAAGACCACGACAAGACCCTCTACCTCTGGATCCAGGATGGCTGGCAGTCCGATGAGAAATCGGTCATCGCCGAGGCCAAATCAAAGAGCGCGGAGAACCCGACGCTCTTCGCCTTCCTGCCGGCACAGCACAAGACCGAGCTCGCCAACGCCATCGTCGCCTTGGAGGCGGCGCGCGCCACCCTGCAGAAAAAGGGCACCCCAACCACCGTAGAAGGTGACGACGCGCGGCGCTCGATGGAGAGCCGACAGCGCACGGCAGAGAAAGAGCTGATCGACCTGCTCGACCGGCTCTTTGCCGGTGTTCGCGTCTTCCAGGCCGGCGGACAGGAGGCCACCGAGGGCAACGATCTGGCCGAGCGTATCAACCGCGCCGGCAAGGCATCCGCCATTCGCCTCTTCAGCCAGTTCGATGCGGCGGACCATGAGCACTGGAGCAAGGTGCTCGACGAGGCGCGCAAGGGCAACCTCGAAGCCATGAAGGCCGTGGGCCATGCGCAGGAGGCCGACAAACACCCGGTCTGCCAAAAGCTGCTGGCCTACATCGGCCCCGGCAAGAAGGGCGCCGAGATCCGCGATCAGTTCGACGCGCCGCCCTACGGCTGGCCGCGCGATGCCATCGACGGCGCACTCTACGCACTGCTGGCCACCGGGCACCTCAAGGCCACGGACGCCACCGGCAAGTCGGTCGACGCCCGAAGTCTGGACCGCGCCAAGCTCACCCAGACCAGCTTCCAGCGCGAATCCATCACCATCACCCCGCCTCAGCTCATCAAGATTCGGCAGTTGTTCAGCGCCGTCGGCGTCCCCTGTCAGCCCAAGGAGGAGCTGGCCAAGGTGCCGGCGCTCCTGACCAAGCTGCGCGAGCACGCCGGCAAGGCCGGGGGAGGCGCGCCTGCACCCCAGGCCCCGACATGCGCTTCGATCGATGCCCTGGAAGGGCTTTCCGGGAACGCCCAACTGCTGGAGCTGTACAGCCGCTGCGACGACATCGCCGGCTTGTCCAAACGGTGGGTTAAGACCGCCGACGACATCGCCGGTCGGCTTCCGACCTGGCACAAGCTCGGCGACCTGTTGCGCCATGCCAAGGCGCTGGGTCCCTACGCCGGGTTGAAGGCCGAAGCCGATGCCGTCGAGGCGCAGCGCAGCCTGCTGGCCGAGCCCGATCCGGTGCGCCCGCTGCTCGACAAGGTCGTCGACCTCTTGCGACAGGCGCTCAAGGTCAAGCTGGATGCCTACCGGACACTCTTCCGGGAACAGGAGGACCTACTGGCCGCCGATGCCGACTGGAACCGACTCAGCGAGACCCAGCGCGCGGAATTGATCGATAAACACCACCTCACGCCGCTGGCCAGTGTACCGCTCGGCACGCCCGAGCAGCTTCAAGACGCGCTGGACGACTGCGATCTCGACCACTGGGTCTCGAAAACTCAGGCGTTGCCCAACCGCTTCGAGGCCGCGCGCCATGCGGCGGTGCAGTTGCTCAAACCCAACGTCGTCCACGTCAGCCTGCCAAAGCGCACCATCAATGACGAGGCCGAGCTGAAAGACTGGCTGGCGGAGGTGGAAACGTTGCTGGCAGAGAAACTCAAACAGGGGCCGGTGGCGCTCTGAAGGCATGATGTATATACTGGATATACACTCGACTGTAAGGAAACCTGTATGCTCACGCGAGTCTTCAAAAGCGGGAATTCCATGGCCGTGCGCATTCCCAAGGAGTTGGCCTTTGCGGACAACATTCAGGAAGTCGAGATCGAGCGTATCGGCAACACGCTCGTCGTTCGCCCCGTGGAACCGCAAACCCTGGCCGACGTGATGGATATCTGCGCCATGTTCACGCCCGACTTCATGGCGGATGGCCGCGATGAATCGCCGGAGGTCGAGCGAGATTGGGAGGCTTTCGGTGGCCAAGCCGGCGGGAAGGCTACGGACGACTCATGAAATACCTGCTGGATACCAATATCTGCATTTATGTCATGCAACGTCGGCCCGCTTCGGTAGCCGCCCGCTTCGAATCGCTGAACCGGGGCGATGTCGGCATGTCGATGATCACCTATGCGGAGATCCGCGCCGGGATCGAGAAGCGCCCCGACAGCCGAAAGCACAACGAAATGATCCTGGATCTGTTCGTGCAGCGGGTTCCGTATCTTCCCTTCGACGAAGCCGCGGCTCACGCCTACGGCGTGCTGCGAGCCGCCGTTCCCGATCGCCGGCGCAATGCCATGGATCGCCTGATCGCCGCTCACGCGCTCGGCATCGGCGCCACCCTGGTCACCAACAACGAAAACGACTTCAAGGACTACCCTGGTCTGGTCGTCGAAAACTGGACCCGTGACTCATGACCGCCCCGCTTCCCAAGCCCCTCCGCACTCAACTGGAAAACACCGTCAAAGCGGCCCGCGACGTCGCGGAGCAGGCCGCGCGTGCGTCCCTGGCGCAGCTCGCCGTCGGCGAGGCCAAGGCGCCGGACTATCTGACCGATGACAACAAGGCACTGCGCCGTCGCCTCCGCGCCCACGGTCGCGCGCTGGGGGACACCAAGCACACCAACGACACCCAGGAGATCCAGCGCCTGGTGTGGGAGGTCGCCTACGAGCACTGGCACCGCATGCTCTTCGCCCGCTTTCTGGCCGAGAACGGTCTGCTCATGTGGGAACCCGGCGCATCGGTATCGCTCGACGACTGCCGGGACATGGTCGACCAACACCCCCATCTGGCACTGGGCGCCAAGAGCCAATGGGAACTGGCGGGTAAGCTGGCCGCGCGCATGTTGCCGCACGTGTTCAAGCCGCGCAGCCCGGTGTTCGAGATCAGCTTCGCCCCCGAGCATCAGCGCGCGCTGGAGCACCTGCTGACCAAATTGCCCGCCGAGGTCTTCCAGGCCAGCGACAGCCTGGGCTGGGACTATCAATTCTGGCAGGCCAAGCGCAAGGACGAGGTCAACGCCTCCGAGGTCAAGATCGACGGCGATGAGCTGCCCGCCGTCACCCAGCTCTTCACCGAGCCCTACATGGTGGACTTCCTGCTCCACAACTCGCTTGGTGCCTGGTGGGTGACACGCCATCCGGACACGCCCTGCCCGGTGCCGCTGCCCTATCTGCGCACGGTCCCATCGCCCACGCCCCTCGATGGAGAGGGCCAGGCAGAGGGGGACCGAATCCCCGCCGCCGGCCGCTTCGAAGGCTGGCCGGAGACCCTAGCCGACTTCAAGCTGCTCGACCCCTGTTGCGGGTCAGGGCATTTCCTGGTCGCCGCCTTCCTGCTGCTGGTGCCGATGCGCATGGCGGCCGAGGGCTTGGGCGCGCGCGAGGCGGTGGATGCCGTGCTGCGCGACAACCTGCACGGCCTGGAAATCGACGCCCGCTGTGTCGAGATCGCGGTCTTCGCCCTCGCCTTGGCGGCGTGGCGCTTTCCGGACGAGAACGGCGACCCGCTCGGCGTGCGCCCCGAGATGCCCGCGCCCAACATCGCCTGCTGCGGGCTGAAGGTGGCGGCCAAGCCGGAGGACTGGGAGGCGCTGGTTGCGGACACGTTGCCCAATGCCGACTTCCTGCGCCAAGAACTGCGTCTGCTGCACGCGAGTTTTGCCCGGGCCCCGCTGTTGGGCAGTCTGTTGGATCCCGGCCGCAGCCTGAAGGACGATCTCCTGACGTCCAGCTTAGACAACTTCAAGGAGCTGCTTGAACACGCGCTGGCGACCGAGACACCGGCCACCCTCCGGGGTCCGGGGCAGGCGTTGAACGATGATGCCTGGGATTTGGCGCTGTCCGCGCGCGGCCTGTTGGATGCCGCGCGGCTGCTGGATGCGCGCTATCACTTGGTGATCACCAATGTGCCCTATCTGGCGCGCGGCAAGCAGAGTGATGCGCTGAAGACCTACTGCGCAACGCACTATCCAGAGGCAAAGAACGATCTGGCCAATGTGTTCCTGGAGCGATGCCTGGAATTCGGCCTCGAGCGCGGGCAGGGCGTTGTTCAAATCGTGATGCCGCAGAACTGGCTGTTCCTCAACAGCTACAGAAAGCAGCGTCAGTCCTTGCTCAAACGCGTGCAATGGAATCTGTTGATCCGGCTGGGCATGGCAGCGTTCGAAATAATGGACTGGTGGGCATTCAACGTCATTCTACTCACCCAGACTATAGTGCCCTGCACGATGGACT
>NZ_DIUM01000047.1 GCF_002423035.1 Thiocapsa sp. UBA6158 | reverse complement strand
TCAGTTTCGGTCACACCCGGCGCAGCATGTGAATCACTCCATCAACCGATCCCGCGCAATCGGATACATCTCGCCGACCCCGAACGGCTCCTCCGCCTGCGGATCGATACTGATCCAGACCCCGCCGACGACCGGCGAGCCCGGCACCTCGGTGCGCACGAAGCGCTTGAAGGGCTCGCCCGTCGCCGGGTCGATCAGGGGGCGATCGTGCTTGAAGCGATGCGTGTCGCCGTGGATCGCGAGCACCGGGCCGGGATAGGCCCCCATCAGCTCGACAAGCGGACGCCGCAGGCGAACGAAACCACGCGCCGGACGGGCCTTCTCGAATTGCGGATTCGCGTGAAAGACGATGACCATCGCGGTCGCGTCGCGCTCCGCGGCCAGCGCGGTCGCTTGGCGCAGAAAGCGCACGTTCGCGACGTCGCGCGCCTCGAATTCGGCGACCGCAGCCGGGTCGTCCGGCGCATAGCCGTTGTTGCTGCCGACGACATGGATCGTGACGAAGAGGACACCGTCGCGCATGAAGCTGTAGTTCTCCGGATAGTCGGTCGCATCGGCGCCCTCGCCGCGGACGACACGAAGGCGATCGAGCCGCAAGACGCCCGGATCGCCGTAGAAGATCTCGCGCACCCGCGCGAGCCGCTCCAGCGGATCCTCGGCGCCGGCACGCTCGCGATGACAATCGGTCCATTCGTTGTCGCCGGGCGTGAAGACGACAGGCACGGCCCGCGCCCGAAAGAGATCCGCGACCTCCTTGAGATTGACATCCGTGCAGGGGCTGCTGCCGGACTTGATGTCGCCGACATGGATCAGGAGGGCCGTCCCTTCGGCCTCGGCCGTGTCGAAGAGTTCGCGAAGCTGTTCGGTCTCGACGGCGAAATAGGGCAGATCGCCCGTCGCGAAGAAGCGCAGCGTCTCGGCCCGGACCGACGATGCGCTCAGGAGGATGAGCATAGCGGCCGGCCAAATGCCGAGCCGTTTCGGATGTCGATACATGACTTTCGTGCTCCCGTGGCTCCCGTTTCCAGACCCCGCGGATCGGGATCCGTTAGAATCGGGTCATGATAACGCCCAATCCCACCCCTTACGCCGATCTCAGCCCGGATCGCGTGCTCGACGCGGTCGAGAGCCTCGGGTTGGCCACCGACGGTCGCATGCTCGCACTCAACAGTTACGAGAATCGCGTCTATCAGATCGGGATCGAGGATGCGCAGCCGCTCATCGCCAAGTTCTACCGACCCGGGCGCTGGAGCGACGAGGCCATCTTGGAGGAGCACGGCTTCACCCAAACGCTGGCCGAGCATGAGATCCCGGCGGTGCCGCCGTCGATCATCGACGGCCGTACCCTGCACGCCTATGCCGGCCACCGCTTCTCGCTCACGCCTCGGCGTGGCGGTCGCACGCCCGAGCTCGATGACCCGAGCGTCCTGGAGTGGCTCGGACGTCTGCTCGGACGCATCCATGCAATCGGCGCACTCGCCCCCTTCGCACACCGCCCGACGCTCGACATCGCCTCGTTCGGCGAGGAGCCGCGGGCCTTTCTGTTGGAGCACGATTGGATCCCGAAGGACCTGCTTGCCGCCTACGAGAGCGTCGTCGAGCAGGCGCTCGTCGGCGTGCGCGCCTGCTATGCGCGCGCCGGCGCGCCGGCCTTGATCCGGCTTCACGGGGACTGTCATCGCGGCAACATGCTCTGGACGGACGCAGGACCGCACTTCGTCGACTTCGACGACGCGCGGATGGGTCCGGCCATCCAGGATCTCTGGATGCTGCTCTCGGGCGATCGCGAGGAGATGAGCGGGCAGCTCGCCGACGTCCTGGCCGGCTACGAGGACTTCTTCGAACTCGACTACCGCGAGCTTCATCTGATCGAGGCACTGCGCACCCTGCGCATCATCCACTACGCCGCGTGGCTCGCCCGGCGCTGGGAGGATCCGGCCTTCCCCGCCGCATTTCCGTGGTTCGCGGCTCCGCGCTTCTGGGAAGATCATATCCTGCAGTTGCGTGAGCAGATCGCGGCGATGGAGGAAGGACCTCTGTGGGCCAGCCCGCCCTGATGCGGCCACACCCCCGGTCGACCGCCGAGGCATTCTGATCGTGCTCGGACTCCCGCCATCGGTTTCCGGTCTACTGTCCGGTCTCGGCTGGATTGCATCGGCGATCCTGCTTCTGAACGCCGCGATGTGGCTGCTCCAACCCGGCATGGTCTTCTACCCGACCCGTGCGCTCGCGGCGACGCCGGCCGATTGGGGTCTCGCCTTCGAGGACGTCGAGCTGACCGCGGAGGACGGCACTCGACTCCATGGCTGGTACATCCCGCATCCGGACGCGACCCATACCCTGCTCTTCTATCACGGCAACGCCGGCAACATCAGCCATCGCGGCGACTCGATCGCCATCTTCAATCGGTTGGGGCTGTCGGTTCTGATCATCGATTATCGCGGTTACGGGCGCAGCGCCGGACGCGCGAGCGAGGCCGGGATCTATCTCGACGCACTTGCCGCCCACGATTATTTGGTCGAGACGCGCGGGGTCGACCCCACGTCGATTCTCGTCTTCGGACGTTCGCTCGGTGCCAGCGTCGCCGCCGATCTGGCCGCGCGCGTCCCCTCGGGCGGGGTCATCCTGGAGTCCGGCTTCAGCTCGGCACGCGACATGGCGCGGCATCTCTATCCCGGGCTCCACCGCGTTTTGTACCTGCGCTTCAACTTCGATGCCGCCGAGCGGCTGTCGCGCGTGCGCAGTCCGATCTTGGTCCTGCACAGCCCGCACGACGAGATCGTGCCCTACGCCCTGGGCCGGAAGCTGTTCGAGGCCGCGCGCGAACCGAAGCGCTTCGTCGATCTGCGAGGCGACCACAACAGCGGCTTTTTTGCCAGCCAACCCGACTACGAACGCAGCCTTGCGGCCTTTATCGGCTCGCTCGAGCCATCCCAACAGCCCGAAACGAGTGACGAATCGGTCCGAACCCGCTAGGATGCCCGGCCAAACAAGACCGCGGATCCCGACCATGCGATACGACAAGACCGGCAACCGAAGCGGACGCGGCACGACCGAGGAGATCACCGTGATGGGCAGTGCGTTGGTCGAGAAGGTCAAGGACTTGATCCAGGAGGGCAACGTTCGACGTCTGATCATCCGCCGCCCGAGCGGGGAGGCGTTGATGGAGATCCCGCTGACGGCAGGGGTCGGCATTGCCGCGCTCTTGACCTTCCTCGCGCCCGTATTGGCTGCACTTGCCGCCATGGCCGCGTTGATTGCCCAGTTCCGCGTCGAGATTCAGCGCGACCCTTCGGAGCGATTCCGCGACCCGCGCGACATCGACCAGGACGATTAAACCGCGCCCGTTGGGGTATGCGCCGTTTGCGGGAGTGTCTTGGCCGCGCCAGCTCCGACGACTGTCGGAGCTGGCGCGGTTTAAAAAATGTTGAAAATGATTCGAAAACACCCGCCATACAACAGAAGAGAACCGCGATGAACGAAGTCAAGAAGACCGCCGAGTATCGGATCTACCAGAAGAAATCCGGTCGCTATGCCGTGCAGGCCAAGGGCAAGCAATGGCTCCACGGCGAAGACAAGGAGAAGATCCTGCTCGACGAGCAACTGATCACGCGCCTCCGCCCGAAGGCGCCGCCGGCGCCCGAAGCGGCCGAAGAGACCGCAGCCGCCGAGTAACTCGAACGGCACCGAAGCCTAAACCGCGCCCGGTGCGGTATGCGTCATGTGTTGGAGTGGCTTGAGCGCGCCAGCTCCGACGACTGTCGGAACTGGCGCGGTTTAAAGTATTGGAAAAAACTAAACTTCAAACCGCGTCTCACCGAGGTCGAGGACAACACCACAGCCAAACGCAACATGAAAATGCCTCATGTCGCTCTGGGCGCGGTTTAGATGCGTCGCCGTACTCGCACAGGCGCGATCGGCAACATGATCAAGAAGCCGATGCCCGTGACCACAGCCATCCAGGTCGCAAACCCGAAGAGCCGACGCACACTCAGATTGGCCTTGTGGAGCACCTCGAACTCGTCGAGATAGACGGTTTCGCAAGCGCCGTTGCCCGTGTCGTCGCGTGTCAGGCTGGTGCCGCGCGCAGAGCCGTTGCCCAGGTTGACGTACTCGGCCAGCACCCCCTTGAATCGGATCTGATCGCCCGGCTCCGCGGACATCAGGGCGTCCTTGATGGCCCGCTCATCGGTCAGGAGATGGTTGTTGGAGAGTGCATTCATCTTGAATCGGGCGGTGACCGCAGGATCCGACCAGGAGGCCCAGCAGGTCCAGCTGTCGTTGCGGAACTGCATGTCGCGATAGACGCCCGACGCCACATTCTCGCCCCAAACGACACAAAGATCCCGCAGGTTGAGAAAATCCCGCCAGCTCTTGTGATGCCAGATGTTCTTCATCGCGTCGGCATTGCTGTAGCTGACCACGATTCCGTCGAGCGCGTACTCGGCCTTCGGCTCGATCCGGTACTCCTGATCGCGTACCCGCACGGTGAAGGGCTCGCGATCCGTCGGCGTCTGAGTCGGGGCCTCGAGCCTGCTGCGATCGAAGGTCTCGGGCGCCGGGAGGTCATCCTTCTGCCCATAGGTCACCCCGAGCAGCACGAGACTAGCGAGGAAGAGCCATTTGAAGGCCGACTCAAGCAGGCATGTGATCGGCACGTCGATCGACTCCGGTCGTTTCGGGCAGGGTCCGATAAGGTCGAGAATGTCACTCGGCTGCGCTTGCGGCGCGGCGACGCGGGCGTTGGCTTGGGGCAGTGTGCGGCATCACGACAGGGCCAAGTCCGCGTTTTGATCCTATGATCGGTCGGACGCTGAACAGATCCAGGCAAACACCGCGCCTGCTCGACCCCAATCGATCCACTCAACGAGGCCGATGACTTCGAACACGACTCGGGACCCAAGCCTGCCGATGGACCAACTGCCGATCGAGCCCGTCCTGCCGGATCTCCGTGCGGCGCTGCGTTGCGGCCACGCCGTGCTCCAAGCGCCGACGGGCTCGGGTAAATCCACGCGGGTCCCGATCGCCTTGCTCGAAGAAGACTGGCTCGGCGCCGGCCGCATCCTCATGCTTCAACCGCGCCGCCCGGCGGCGCGCATGATCGCCGCGCGGATGGCCGCACTCCTCGGGGAGCCGCTCGGCGAGCGCGTCGGCTACCAGATCCGCTTCGAGCGTCGGATCGGACCCCGCAGCCGCATCGAGGTCATCACCGAGGGCATCCTGACCCGACGCATCCAGTCCGACCCCACGCTCGAAGGGGTCGGACTCCTGGTGTTCGACGAGTTCCACGAACGCAGTCTGCAATCGGACCTGGGGCTCGCGCTCGCGCTGGACCTGGTCGCCGGTCTGCGCCCGGATCTGCGCCTGTTGCTCATGTCCGCGACCCTGGATGCCGAGCCGTTGGCCGGATTGCTGGGCGGTGCGACCGTCATCCGCGGCGAGGGACGGAGCTTTCCGGTCGAGGTCCAGTATGCCGAGCGCGCACCCGGCCCCGATGCGGTCGCGGCGGTGATCTCCGCCGTGCGCTCGGCGCTTGCAAGCCATCCGGGCGACATTCTGGCATTTCTCCCCGGCACGGGCGAGATCAATCGCTGCGTCGCGCGGCTACGCGAGCTGGCGGACGCGCGGACCCAGATCCGCCCGCTGCACGGCAGTCTCCCGACCGACGAGCAGGAGAAGGCGCTGGTCCCGAACGCGGGATCCAACCGGCGTGTGCTGGTCTCGACCGATATCGCCGAGACCAGCCTGACGATCCCGGGCATCCAGGTCGTGATCGACAGCGGCCTGACCCGCAAACCGCGCTTCGATCCGGGCTCCGGGCTCACGCGCCTGGTGACCGAGCCGATCGCGCGCGCCTCCGCCGAGCAGCGCGCCGGGCGCGCCGGACGGCTGGGTCCGGGTGTCTGTTATCGGCTCTGGACCCACGCTCAGGAGCAGGGTCGGCCCGAGCGCCGGACACCCGAGATCCTCCAAGCCGATCTGGCCTCGCTCGTCTTGGAGCTGCGCCTCTGGGGCGTGGCGGATCCGAACGGGCTGCGCTGGGTCGATCCGCCGCCCGGCCCCGCGTGGCAGGCCGCCACGGCACTCCTGACACGCCTCGGCGCCTTGGATGCGCGCGGCGCCATCACCCCGCTCGGCCGAGGGATGGCGGAACTGCCGGTCCATCCGCGACTGGCCGTGATGCTGCTCGGCGCCGCCGAATCGGCCCGCTGCGACGCCGCCGATCTGTGCGCCCTGATCACCGAGCGCGACCCGCTGATCGACACGCCCGGACAACGCCGCCCCGCGGACCTGGGTCTGCGCCTGCAAGCCCTGCACGCCTGGCGCGAGCGACGCCCCGTGCCGGGCGCGGACGCGCGTCGGCTCGCCGCGGCGGATCGGGTCTCGCAACAGTTGCAGCGGCTCACGCGAAAGGCCCCCCCGGGATCGGCCCGGTCGGCGGCCGAGCTGCTCGCACTCGCCTACCCGGAGCGCATCGCACAGCATCGCGAGGGCACCGACGGGCGCTATCGTCTCGCCGGCGGATCCGGTGCGCTCTTGCCGCAGGACGACGCCTTGGCGATCCATCCCTATCTGGTCATCGCCAGCCTCGACGCCGCGGGTGCGAACGGCCGGATCCAGTCCGCACTTCCCATCTCCGAGTCCGAGATCCGCGAATGCTTCGCCGAGCGGATCGAGGTGAGCCGTCGCCTGTCCTGGGACACGCAGCGCGAGGCGGTGGCCGCACGCACCGTCGAGCGTCTGGAGGCGATCACCCTGCGGGCACAACCTGTGCCCTTGGAGGCGACGGACGAGGTCGCCGGCATCCTGCTCGAGCAGATCGCGACCCGATTCGACCAGGCCCTCGCCTGGAGCGATGCCGCGCTCCAGTTCAGCGCCCGGGTCGCGCTGATGCGTCGACTCGAACCCGACGGCGACTGGCCGGATCTCTCGCCCGAGGCGTTGCGCGCGGATCTCCACGCCTGGTTGGTGCACTATTTGAGCGGGATGTCGCGGCTCGCCCAAACCCAAAAGCTCGACCTCATGCCGATCCTCGCCGCGCGACTCGACTGGGGTCAGCGACAACGCCTCGACAACGAGGCGCCGACCCGGATCGAGACCCCGGCAGGCCGGGAGCGAGCGATCGACTATTGTGCCGGCGAGACCCCGATCCTCGCGGTCCAACTGCAGGAGCTGTTCGGCCTCGCCGAGACCCCGCGCATCGCTCGCGGGCGCGTTCCCCTGCTCCTGCACCTGCTCTCGCCCGCGCGTCGCCCGATCCAAGTCACCCAAGACCTCGCCGGCTTCTGGGCACGGGGTTACGCGGAGGTCCGCAAAGAGCTGCGCGGGCGCTACCCCAAACACGCCTGGCCGGAAGATCCGACACGGGCCACACCCGTCGCGGGTGTCCGTCGCCCACGCCGAGCCGAGGGCTGATCGGGAGGATTGAGATCCGGCCGCAAGCGGCATCGAAAACCTTCAACCTAGATCCGGCAGTTGAACGGCCCCTGGAGTGCGTCCTGCGCGGTGTCCGGCAAGGCGCGACGAGGCGGCGTAGTGGTTCTACGCCAACGCGTTGCAACGCAGTCGGGCGCCGCGCGGGGCGTGCTCCAGGGGTCGTAGCGGCCTTCACCCGGCAGGTGAGCCGTCAGACGAGCACGATCGTCAAGGCCGTCAAGACCTTGCATGAAGCACGAAGCGGTCAACTGCCGGATCTAGGTGCAAACACCTCGGACGGCGAAAGACCGCTCCACGACCGGTATATACTGCTTGATCAAATCCCCCGACAGACCGCCGCCCACGATGTCCCAGCACACCTTCTTCGCCTCCGCGCCCAAGCACATGGGAAGTCTACTCGCGGAGGAGCTGGCTCGACTCGGCCTGCAGGGAGCCGTCGAGGCGCGCGGCGGGGCGCGGTTCGTCGGTGAGATTCAGGACGCCTATCGGGCCTGTCTCTGGTCGCGGGTCGCCAATCGCATCCTGCTGCCGCTCGCGCAATTCACCGCGACAGGACCGGACGAGCTCTATGCCGGAGCGGAACGGATCCATTGGGAGGAGCATCTCTCGCCCGAGAGCACCTTCGCCATCCAGCTCGACGGGGTCGTGAACGGGGTCACCCACGGGCAGTACGCCGCCTTGCGGGTCAAGGACGCGATCGCCGATCGATTCACCCGGCTTTTGGGTTATCGGCCCAGCGTCGATGCCCGATCCCCGGACCTGCAGATCCACGTCTATGTCCATCAGGATCAGGCATGGGTCAGCATCGATCTGTCCGGCACCTCCCTGCACCGCCGCGGCTATCGCAGCGAGGGTACCTCGGCACCTTTGAAGGAGAATCTGGCGGCGGCCATCCTCCTGCGCGCCGGTTGGCCGGACATCGCGGCCGAGGGCGGCGCCTTGCTCGATCCCATGTGCGGCTCCGGGACACTCGTGATCGAAGGGGCCCTGATCGCGGCGGACATCGCCCCGGGTCTGTTGCGCGAGCGCTTCGGATTCATGGGCTGGTTGCAGCACGACGCGGCGGCCTGGCAGCGCTTGCTCCACGAGGCCGAGATCCGGCGCAGCGCCGGTCTGCAGCGTCTCGGCTCGCTGCGCGGTTACGATCAGGACCCGCGCGCCATCCGCATCGCGATCGAAGACCTGGCGCGGGCGGGACTGGCCGGTCTGGCGCACTTCGAGCGACGCGAGCTGGCCGACTGCCGACCAGCTCGAGACGACGACCGCGGTCTCCTCGTCGTCAACCCGCCCTACGGCGAGCGGCTCGGCTCGGAGGCCGAGCTGCCGGCGCTGCATGCCCGCCTGGGCTCGGTGCTGAAGGAACGCTTCGCAGGCTGGCGCGCCGCACTCTTCACGGGCAGCCCGGATCTCGGCAAGCACATGGGCCTGCGCGCACATCGGATCCACCATCTCTACAACGGCCCGATCGAATGCCAGCTGCTGCATTTTCGGATCGAGTCGAGCGATTTCGTGGTCAATCGGCCGCGCACGCTCGAGCCGAGCGAGCGCAGCGACGGCGCGACCATGCTCGCCAACCGGCTCGCGAAGAATCTCAAGACGCTCGGCAAATGGCGCCGCAAGGAGCAGATCGACTGCTTTCGGGCCTACGACGCGGATTTGCCCGAGTACGCGGTCGCCGTGGATGTCTACGAAGGGGAGCCGGAAGGCGACGCGCCGCAGCGCTGGGTGCATGTACAGGAGTATGCCGCCCCGACCAGCGTCGATCCGAAACGCGCCCGCCATCGGCTGCGCGAGGCCTTGAGCGTGATCCCGGAGGTGCTGGAGATCCCGGAATCACGGATGTTCTTCAAGGTCCGCCGGCCGCAGAAGGGCAACGCCCAGTACGAGCGGCTCGCCGAGACGCGTCGCTTTCACGCGGTCAAGGAGGGCGGGCTCAAGTTCCTGGTCAATTTCGAGGACTATCTGGACACCGGGCTCTTCCTGGACCACCGCGACATTCGCCGCATGATCGGCGAACTGGCCGAGGGCAAGAGCGTCCTGAACCTCTTCGCCTACACGGGAACAGCGACGGTCTATGCCGCCAACGGCGGCGCGGCCCGCACCACGACGGTGGACATGTCCCGGACCTATCTGGACTGGGCTCGGGATAATCTCGCGCTGAACGCGATCCCGATGCAGCGCCATGAACTGGTTCAGGCGGACTGTCTGCAATGGCTGGAAGAGGCCGCCGGAAAACGCCAATACGACCTCATTTTTTTGGATCCTCCCAGCTTCTCGACCTCCAAGCGGATGACGGAGACGCTCGACATCCAGCGCGACCATGTCGGCCTGATTCGAGCCACCACCCGGCTGCTCAAGCCGGGCGGTCTGCTGGTGTTCTCGAACAATCTGCGTCGGTTTCGGCTGTACGCCGATGACTTGGCGGATCTCGACATCCAAGACATCAGCCGCGAGACCATCGCACGCGACTTTGCCCGCAACCCGCGGATCCACCAATGTTGGCGGATCACCAAGCCTGCATGAGCGCGGCGGCGCGCGGTATCACCTCCGCGCCCGCCGAGAGGTCCGCTCACCCGTCGGTGAGGTTGCTCACCGCTGCGTTGCCGGCCTGCTCGATCATCACGATCTCGACACGGCGATTCTCGCGCCGCCCTCGATCGGTCGTGTTGTCGGCAATCGGTCGTTCGGCACCGTAGCCCTCGGTGCTGAGTCGGCCGTGATCCACCCCGCGCTCGATCAGTGCCTGCATGACCGACTCCGCACGCTGCCGAGACAGGGTCTGATTGATCTCCGGATTGCCCAAGCTATCGGTGTGTCCGGCGATCTTCGCCTTCAGATCCGGTCTTGCCGCGAGCATCTCGGCGATGCGGTCGAGCGTCGGCAGTGCCCCAGCCGGCAGGACTGCGCTGCCGCTCGGGAAGCGAAGCTCCTCCCCGCCGAGATTCACCAGAATGCCCTCTGCGGTGATGCGTCCGCCGACCTCCGCTGCCCCCTCGTATAGCTTACGAATCCGCGCAATCGAACCCCGGGCCTCTGCCAGCTCGCGCGCATGCTCGGTCGCTGCGGCTTGCATCTGCGCACGCAGGTTCGCGGCGGCACCGTCCGCCTCGGCAAGCTTCGCCCGCAAGGCATCCATCTCATCGGTCAAGGCCGCGATCTGCGACTCGGACTCGGTATCCGCCAAGGCAGCTTCGCGCTGCCCTCGGACGACCTCGAGCTGCTGCTGCAAGGCGACACGCTCCTGATGGAGTCTTGCGCCGGCGGCCCGCAGCGCCCTCGCGTGCTCCTCGCCCAGCTTGGCGATCTGCATCTCGGCTTCGGCCGCAACCGCATCGCGCTGCCCGCGAACCAGCGCGAGCTGCTGTTGCAGTGCGGTGCGCTCTTGGTCGAGTCTTGCGCCGGCGGCCCTGAGCGTCGCCGCACGCTCGCCGTCGAGCTCGGCGATCTGCCTCTCGGCTTCGACCGCCACTGTATCGCGCTGTCGGCGAACCACCGCAAGCTGCTGTTGCAGTGCGACACGTTCCTGATCGAGCCTCGCCCCGGCGGCACGCAACGCTGCCGCACGCTCCTCGGACAGCTTGGCGATCTGCGTCTCGGCCTCGGCTGAAACGCTATCGCGCTGGTCACGAACCACCGCAAGCTGTTGCTGCAAGGCGATCCGCTCCTGATCGAGCCTCGCGCCGGCGGCACGCAGCGCCGCAGCCCGGCTTTCGGCCAACTTGGCGACCTGCATCTCGGCATCGGCTGCGACCCTGTCGCGTTGCTCGCGAACCACCGCAAGCTGTTGCTGCAGCGCCGTACGTTCTTGGTCCAGTCTCGCCTCGGCGGCCCTCAGTGCCGCCGAGCGTTCGCCGGCGGACTCTTCAAGCAGCCGCGCGATCTGCATCTCGGCGTCGGTCGTGGCGGCGTCACGCTGATCGCGAACCAACGCGAGCTGCTGCTGCAATGCCGTTCGCTCTTGCTGCAACCTGGCGCCCGCGGCCGCGAGACGCCGCTCGACTTGGCTCAACTCGGCTCGATGCAGACGCTCGAGCTCGGCGGTATCGGCCACGGACTCGGACGCGACCTCCTCGAGAACCGGCAACGCCGCTGACTCGGCAAACCGGGTGACTTCGGCCGAGGTCTCGGTGTCGCCGACCGCCGGCTCATCCATCTGCAAGGCCAGCGATTGAGTCACCGCCTCTTCCGCGGCAGCGCTCTCGACCGCCGATTCCGCCAAGATCTCTTCGACCGCTCCTGCAACGAAATCCGGCGACACCGGTTCGGAAACGGACTCGGCGGCCGGTTCGGCCACGCCTTCCTGCACCTGCGTCTGCACCTCCTCCGCTGCCGCAATCTCCGCTGCGGCAATCGGCATGCCGTCGGTTCCTGCATCCGCAATCTCGGGAGCAGGCTCGTCCACCGGCACGGCTCCCGGTCGTTCGGTCCGATATCCAGCCAACTCGGGATAGTCGCCGAGCATACCGACGCCGAGAAGCGGTTTGAATGCGCCCTTATGGCAGGTGTCGCAGGCCACCTTAGGCGCATCGCCCGTGGTTCCCAGTCGTTCGGGGGGATACAAGGTTTTCAGTGGGTTGAGATAATCTCCGTTGAGGTCGCGCACCATCCGAATGCCGTGCCACGCGGTGACCCGCTGGGGCGTACTCTGCTCCCAAACGCCCATCGCGCGGGTTTGGTGACAGTAGGTGCAATTCACACCCAACGAATTGGACATATACATCATCAAGGCGTAGGTCCATTCCGCCTTTTTGACCGAATTGCGGTTCTCCGAGGGCAGCGCCGTGGTTCCTTGGATCGAGACCTGCGTGTCGCCCTCCAGGTAGGGCGTCAAGGGATCAAACGGGAGCGCCGCGTTGCCGACGGTGCGCATGCCAGCCGTATTCTGCCCTGCTTTGACCCCGGTGATACCTGCAGACGGGGTCTGCGGGCCGAGATTCGTGTACCAGGTTCCGGACGGGACCGCTTGGCCGCGATGACAGGTCCAACAGGTGACCCCGGTCCCCGCGACATGCGACTTCCAGTTGGTATTGATATCCCGGGTCATCCGCAGCATCTGCCGCGAAACAACCTTCGTGTATTTCTCGTCCGAGGCCAGGTTCTCGGTGTTGTGGCAATACTCGCAGCCCTGTTCCGGCGCGACCCAGGTCGAGATGGCCTGCATCAGGCGTGCGAATTCGAGGGCGTCCAGGTCGGTGAGGACCTGAACGTTTTCATTGACGTCCTTTGCGAGCGGAATCTCCGGATCGGGCGGATCGCGCGGCTCGGGCGGGGGGATGCTGTGAAGATCCGCCGCCGACTGCAATCGACCTGGCTTGTCGATATGGATCATGGAGGTACCGCGTTCACCCCACTGCACGCTCTCCGTGCGATCACATCCGACGAGGCTCAGGAAACTGAAGATCATCAGGCCGGTCACCATCCACGTCGGGCCGCGCCCGCTCGATTCTCGGTGTGGCCGAAATGACGCGTTCAGGGTTGTCGATGGCAAAGCTTCGATGGCTGAAGACCGATCGATCCGCTGCATGCGCCGGTGCTCGATCTGCACCCGCGCTTGCCCCGAAGTGCCTGCGGGACACCTCATCGCTGTGACCTCCAATGCTCGCTGCCCTGCGTCCGGCAAAGCGGACGACCGGCTTTGTTTTAGTGGCGTGGTTGAGAGGCCAATGCCCCGATTTCGGCCCCTGTACCGAGCCGGTCGATCTTTTCGACCGAGTCCGGCGAGCGACCCTGTCCCGCCGATCGACCCTGCTCCGACCGGGTCGGTCTTGATGCGCCGACCCGCCAGGGTTCGTATCGGTCGGCGCGTCGAACGACTATGCTGCGCCTTCGGGTTTGAAGTTTCGGCACCAGCCGTCTACCGGAACCAAGCGTTTGCCGAAGAAGGAACAGGGACCGAGTGGTTCTCCCGGCTCTCCCGAGAACAACTGACACCCGCTGCACTTCTGCTCGAGCGTGTGCTTGGGGTACTTGGCCTGATCGACCTGCGTGGTGTCCAAGCGGAAGCCCATCGACTTCGCGTAGGCGTCGTCTTCAGTCAGAACAGCCTTCTTCGCTTCCTCGGCAAGGCTCAAGCGACTCAGGGCGAGCGCCGAGCCCCCGGCGACAAGTCCAAGCATGAAAGTCCGGCGATTGCATTCGCTCATCGTATATGCCCTCGTTTGGTGGTCTTTACCACGTTGCAACGGGTGTCTCGTCATCGACGCGGAGCCCGTTGCGCCTGTTTTTCGAATGATCGCGGACAGATCCGAAGGCGCGATCCAATGGTCGGCCGCCGCTGCAATCCGGTGTCGACGGTCAAACAATCGAGGCCGACCCGCTTCCCTGGTCACCGAAGTTGTCTGTCCAGGTGACGCCGATGCGATCACCCGCCCCTCCCCCCTTGAACCGAAACGAGATCAAGGGATCTTTCGAAACGGCGATGCTCAAACGAGCTCGCAGCACCGTCCGATCTCCGAGCTTAATCTCGACGTCGCTGATGTAATGGGCGCGACGCCCCCTCCCCGATGCATCCAACCCCAGTCCCGTCTCCATCGGATGCGGCATCAGGACCATGACCTCGGTGATGCCGCCATTGCTTCTTGCGCGGATTCGTATCGGATCAGCCATCCTGTCTCACTCTCGAACAAGTCTCGCGGTCAAGCGGCCCGTCGCGAGGGGCCCGAACGCTCAAGCGCATCCGCCAACCGTCACCCGAGTCTCCGCGACCCTGGAGTACAGGCGGCCTTTCGCTCTCACCACGGCATAAACCGCACCGCTTTGCGCCAGCTTCAGGCGTATCGAGACGAACGGCTCGGTCCCGTCCGGAATCTCGAAGCGAACCGCGGCCGGATACGGATTGGTCGGAACCAAGACGTAGATCTCCTCCACACCGACGAGTGTGCTCGACACCGTCACGGGAACCACGGCTCCGTCCTCGACGACCTCGGGTAGGATCACCTCGACCGAAACCTCGTCTATCGGAGTGCTGCCCAGTGCCGCGAGCGCCCCGTCGAGCGTCGTCACGCTAAACAAGTCGTCGTGTCGTAAGGTCTCCGCGCGAGCCGAGCCGAGGAGACCGACCTGCAACAGCGCCAAGAAGACCCCGCCGGCAGCAATCAGGCCACGCCGATTGCGATCGACACACTCCTGGCAACCGGTTTCGGCGCTCCCGATCGAGGGTCCGGTCGGGGGTTGCCGAGCCGTGTCGTCACGGCGCTCGAGAGTCCTGTCGACGATCATGGCGCCGTGCGAACGAGTCGCACCTCGTGCCGCTCGGTTTTCTCGATGTGCTGCACACCTTCCGGACCGAAACTCAGGGCGTATGCGTAGCCCTCCTCCCCCTCGCCGGGTCGCAGCGACTCGGTCCAAAACAGACTCGGCGGAGTATTCGGAAAGACCGCCAGATTGATGCGGGGGTTTTCGCATTGCCGTTCGGCGATCATCGCCAGCTCCCGCAGCTTCGGAACCCTCCAGTCGTTGAAGAAGTGCGATCCACTCGCATTCAACGCGGTCGCAGCCTCCTGCGCCGCTTGCCAGTCGTAAGCGGCTGTTTCTCCGAGGCAGGTTTCGCCCGACCAGGTCTGCCCGACCGAACACCGCATCCACATCAGCTGGGACACAACATCCGTGACGGTTCCGTCGCCGTTGTCGCTGAATCGCTCCGTCGGGGTCGACAGCGGGTATCGGCCGGTATCGCAGGTTTGTTCGGCAAAGGCCGCGGCGTGGACACCAGCGAAAACGATCATGAATACGAACACCGCTCTCATAGGCTCAACCGGCAACTCATTCCAAGTACAAACGAGAACGCCGTTCCGGCGCTCGACGCAAGACTGTCGACATCACCCGCAGACGATCTGCGGGCTTCCCCCAAAACGGGAGCCCGCAGATGCCCGACACTTTGAACTGACCTCAGGGTTTGGTATCGACGCCGATGCCGGTCGGCGTTCTTGCGAAACCGGTGCCGTATTCCACGACAATGGGCGTCGTTTGCTCGCTGGCGAGACCAGGTGTGATTTCCTTCCCGCGATGTAGATAGAAGGCGTAGGCTTCCATCGCGGTCATGTCGTCACCGTTGACGTCGAGCCGGGTGCCTACCTGCGGGTTCTCGATGCACCAATTCACCATCTCGCGGAAGGGGATGACCTTGCCGTACATCGTCATGTATTTCGGAAAGGTTTGCGGATTGGCCGCAGCCGTATCGGGATGGCAGTTTCCGCATGCGAGACCATTGGTGGTCATATCCGCACGGCTGCCGTGCCAAAGGTCGTATCCCAGGGCAACCGATTCGACCAAAGCGGCCTTCTGCTCCGCGAGCTCTTCATCCGTAAATGGTGCACGTGCCCAACTGCTGCCGGCCGCAAGCACCGCAGCAACCGCAGATACGACCAAGACCCGTTCGATCTTCAGCTTCTGATTCGTCATCGTCACTCCCCCTTAGACCTTGAATCCATCTCTCATGAATGGTGTCAGCGAATCTTCGAACGGATTGTATTGAACCAGAGCTTCGAACGACCCGCTGAGATCGATGACTTGTGTCCCCATGCCGTCGGTCGCAATCGAAGGGTCGGCCCGGTTCATCCGAGTCTCGGGGAAGGCCAGCTCGACCGGGGGGTAGGGCCACGGCCAAGAGGTGCTCAGTGCGGCGACCGAGCTCATATTCCCGATCCGGTTGAACAGGGTCTGGTGGACATGGCCGTGGTAGGACATGACATTTTCGAACTTCGAGAGGATCTCTCGAATCTCGGGGGCGTCGGAGGTCTGGAAGTTCCAGCGCGGGTAATAGTCCCAAAGCGGGGAGTGAGTAAAGACGACGATCGGCGTATCCGGAGCCAAGTCCTTGACGTCGTTGGCAAGCCATTCGAGCTGCTTTTCGTGCACTCCCCATGGACCGGGGATCGGGCTTTCGAGCATCTCCATAACGGTCATACGCTCCAGAGGCGTCATTCCCGTCTCGGTCCAGAAATCGCGGACCAGAATGGAGTTGAGACCGATAAAATGCACGCCTTTGTGGTTGAACGACCAGGTCTCATCGCCGTAGAGTCCCCGCCAAGCATCGCCCATGTCGAGATACCAATCGTGCTCTCCCGGAATGATCTTGAGCGGCATCTTCAGCTCGGAAAGGATCTTCTTCCCCTTGACCAACTGATCCTCGGTTCCGTTTTGCGCGACGTCTCCGCCGAACAAGACGAAGTCCGGCAGCGGAGTCATTGCATTAACCTGGGCGACGGCGTCGGCGAGCTGGGTATCGAACTTGTGATCGGGCATGCTGTATAGGTGCGCGTCGCTGATGATTGCGAATCGGAAGGGTTCCACTCCGCGCTTGCCGGTTTGCGCCCGAACGATATCCACGACACCGAGATTGATACCGACCGCCTGTGCGACCAAGGTCGTCAAGCCGGCTTTACCTGCGAACGACAGAAACTGTCTTCTGCTGTGATCTACAATGTCAGACATTGTTGTCTCCACCTCGTTGTCGGCGTCTTTTGAGCAGCGCCGATAGTAATGTAACCTGTCCAAGATCTATTCAACGCATCACAGGGCAATGAACGGCATCTGACCTAGCGAGGCGATTCCGCAGGTGTCCGACCCACGATTATTCGACGGGGTTTACCTATCGCTCTAGTCGTTCTCACCTATCGTCATTATTGATGTGATTAGGATGTAGTGTCGACAGGAATACTGTCAAGAGTCCGACTAAAATATTTTTATCGGCCGGCTGGCTTCGGATTATTCCATCATATTAGTAAAATCTAATACGATGGATCTATTGAGCTCCAAAGGTCTTTCTATCCGGACGACACGAATGAATCTGTTGGCGTGTCGTCATTCGAGGAGCCGGGCTTCGCGAAATGAACCGGCGATGATCGCGACGACTATGCAGTGGCTCGGATGCCCGACCCCATTCGCCGGGATCGCTCGTCCGATCAAAAGTGGCAGAAGGATCCGGTGAGTACGCTATCATGCCAAACTCGCCGAGATCATGAACGCAGACCCACACCGCAAGATCAAAGCATCGGTCAGGGCGCGGACGCGCAGACTCACACGGGAGAAGAAGATCGATGAGCACGGCGGGCCCACTCATCCTTTTCGGTACGGCACACCTCGGCAGCGTACTCGTGATCGTCGCCGTCGGGATCGGCTTACCGCTGCTGGCGCGCTGCACGCTGAGCAGCGCGACGCAATATCGCGTCGGGCTCTTGATCGCGGCCCTTTTGATCGGTCAGGAAGGATTTCATATCTGGCTGCTGGCGAACCACTACGATCAGCTCTTGAGCAGCCTGCTGCCTCTGCATCTGTGCGGACTGTCGGTCCTGCTCACGGCATGGACCCTCGCGGCACGGTCGTATGCCGCCTACGAGATCGTCTATTTCTGGGCGTGGGGCGGGACCCTTCAGGCGCTCGTCACACCGGATCTGGACAGGGGATTTCCGGACCCAGCCTTCATCGCCTTCTTTCTCGGGCATGGGCTCGTCATCGTCGGCGTCCTTTATGCCACCTTGGTCTATCGTTTCAGACCGCGACTCGCGTCCATCTTCAAATCCCTCGGCGTCTTGCTGCTCGTCGTCGCCGTCGTTGCTCCCATCAACCTCTGGTTGGGGACGAACTATCTCTTCCTCTGCAGCAAACCCGAGCAGGCGTCCTTGATGGATTTTCTCGGCCCTTGGCCTTGGTATGTCCTGAGCCTGGCCGGGCTGGCGCTGGTGTCGAGCTTCATCTATTACCTGCCGTTCCTGATCGGGGATCGCGTCGCGGCGAGGTCAGATGCGATACGGCGTTCGCCGCCGTCATCGACGCTGTGAAGCCAGACACACCGCATGACTTAACGGCCTCAAGCGGCGCACAGGCTGCGCGCACGTCCCGGGGAAGGTCGCCAGAAGGGACGGACGACGGGTATCGGGTCGAGCCAGGCACGCACGCCCGGGTTCACTCCGACCGCCGCGTCGAGCGCGATACAGCCTGCAGGATCCGGTAGACAGAACGGGATTCCCATCTGCGCGGCGGCGACGGCAACGCCGACCAATGCGGCGATCTCGGGGCTGCCGAGATCACCCAAGGCATCATAGGTGTCGAAGCAAACGGAAGGCTCCGGGAGACATCCGTCGAAACCGGGCGGCTCATGCGCCGCATCAGGTGCAGAGGTATCCGGCGTGCGGGGCCACCACTCGGTCGCGGGGTACACCGACGGGGCCACACCGATCAGGTATGCGACCCCTGCAAGCTTGGCACGCTCGGCCGCGTGGCGACCGGCGCTCAAGGCGATGTCCAGGCGGTGCTTGTCGAGTTGACTGGCCGTCCGAGACGGTGGATCCTCGCCGCGGATCCATCGACAATCCGGGGGAAGACTGTCCGAAGACGCCTCGGAACAGGCCCGCAGCCGAAGGATCTCGAGCTCGAGATCCGCGTCATCTTCAAGGTCATTGAGTCGCCGGGCAACAGCGGGCAGGTTAGGCAACGCGATCCGCGCCCGCCCGTCGCCGGAGAAGGAAAGGCTGCCGCCTTCCGAATCGAGCTGAACGCGCACCACCCGGATGCCGGACGCAACCGAGATCGTCCGATCGACCGTCACCGAGACATCGGCTCGGGCTGCACCGAGATGATCTGACCCCTTGTTGCCGAGCAAACCCGATCGCTTGCGGTGAGCGCAAACGTCATCGGATACCTGCGGACCCCGGGGGCGATCGCGATGCGCCGCGGGAACGCTCAGCCAGCCCGGTCTCAAGAGGCTTCGGTCCCGCTGCCCGGAGCCGTGACACCTAAAATCCGCTCGATCTGTCCGAGATCGAGATGCTGCTCGATGCTGTCGGCCAAGCGCTCCAGGGCCGCCTCGCGGACAGCACGATAGTCCGGGGTCTCGTGCACTGCGAGACCTGCCCAACGCAGCAACGCTGACGTCGCGGCGGGCGACTCGAAGAGTCCGTGCAGATAGGTTCCCAAGATCCGTCCATCCTCCGAAACCGCACCATCCGGACGCTCGCCTGGAACGTCGTTCAGAAGCACGGCCGGATGCTCGAGCGCCGGACCGGTCGTCACGCCGGCATGGATCTCGTACCCCGTCACCGCGGCATCCTCCAGCCGGAGGCGACCGGAGACGTTGGCCAGGATCTTCTCGGGCGCGAGCCGGGTCTGCAGATCCAACAGACCGAGACCCGGCCCCTCGCCCGGATCGCCTTCAAGACCCAGAGGATCCAGGATCCGGGTGCCGAGCATCTGAAATCCACCGCAGATCCCGATCAGCCGGCCGCCGTAGCGCAGATGCCGCGCGATCACCGGCTCCCAGCCCTCGCACCGCATCCAATCCAGATCCGAGCGCACCGACTTGGATCCGGGGAGTATGATGAGATCCGCAGGCGGCGGAACCTCTCCGGCCAAGACATAGCGCAGGTCGACCTGAGGATGGAGCCGCAGGGGGTCGAGGTCGGTGTGGTTGCTGATGCGCGGTAACCGCGGGACGATCACCCGCAAGGCGTCGCTCGGCTTGTCGCCCTGGCGCACGGCGACGGCATCCTCGGCCTCCAGATGCAGACCGTGCAGGTAGGGCAAGACGCCGAGCACCGGCTTGCCGGTCTCG
This sequence comes from Thiocapsa sp. UBA6158, assembly GCF_002423035.1. Lineage (GTDB taxonomy): Bacteria > Pseudomonadota > Gammaproteobacteria > Chromatiales > Chromatiaceae > Thiocapsa. The sequence continues at coordinate 101,273 of NZ_DIUM01000047.1, read as the reverse complement.
CGCTCGAGCCAGTCCAAACCCGGCTGCAGGAGCGCAAGGTCGCCTCGGAAGCGATTGATGACGAATCCGACCACCCGCGCCCGCTCGCTCGGCGCGAGCAACGCCAGCGTACCGACCAGATGGGCGAAGACCCCGCCGCGGTCGATGTCCGCGATCAGGATCACAGGGCAGTCCACCGCCTCGGCAAACCCCATGTTGGCGATGTCGTGCTCGCGCAGATTGATCTCGGCGGGACTGCCCGCGCCCTCCACGACGATGCGATCGAATGACGCGCCGAGCCGGGCATGGGACTCCAGCACGGCGGCGCGGGCGATGCGTTTGTAGTCGTGATAGGCGACGGCGTCCATGTTGCCGACGACCCGGCCCTGGATGATGACCTGAGCGCCGCGGTCCGAATTGGGTTTGAGCAAGACCGGATTCATGTCGACGCTCGGCGCCAGCCCGCAGGCCTGCGCCTGCACCGCTTGGGCCCGGCCGATCTCGCCGCCGTCTGCGGTCACGGCGCTGTTCAGGGCCATGTTCTGCGGCTTGAAGGGTGTCACCTTGACCCCGCGGCGGCTATAGCAGCGGCACAGACCGGCCACCAGGACACTCTTGCCCGCGTCCGAGGTCGTGCCCTGGACCATGAGGGTCGCTGCGGTCATCTTGCGTCTCCGTTAGCGGGGGCGAGCGGCGGGGCCACCGATGAAAAAGGCCGACTGCCGGGGGCCTCGACGGCTGCTCGCGGGATCGCATCCCCGGGCGTGTCCGACGCCAGACAGCGCAGCCCAGACTCAAGCCGCGCCCAGCTCGCCTCGCCACCCGGCAGTCCGAAGCGAAGACTCGGCGGTGCCTCGAAGCGCCGTACCCAGATCCCCTGACGCGCGAGTCGATCCTGGATGGCCGGAGCCTCGGCCGTGCAGACCCATTGAAACAGATCGGTTCCGCCCGTCGGCACGAGACCGTAATCGGACAGCAGAGCGGCGAGCCGGGCAGATGCCCGGCGCAACGATGCGCGGGTCGCCTCCTGCCAGGGCGAATCGCTCAAGGCGAGCCGCGCGACATGGCGGGCCGGGCCGCTCAGCGTCCAGGGTCCGAGCTGCGAACGCAGCGCTTCGCGCAGATCCGACGTGCCGAGCACGAACCCGACGCGCACCCCGGCGAGCCCGTAGAACTTGCCCAACGAACGCAGGACGATCAACCCCGGCCGATCTGTGTAGGGGGCCAGACTGTCCTGCGGGGTCGTGTCCATGAATGCCTCGTCGACGACAAGCCAGCCGCCCCGTGCGGCGAGCTGCGCGTGCCAGTCGAGCAACCGACTCATCGGCCAAACTCGGCCCGTCGGATTGTTCGGGTTGATGACGAGCAGGACGTCGAGGCCGTCCGCACCCGCGCCGGGCTCGTCCCCGGGGTCTCCGCCATCGAGGCGCACCAAGGTGTGGCCTGCGCGCTGCCAAGCCCGGGCATGCTCCTGATAGCCCACCTTCGGCACCCCGACGCGTCCGGGCACCCGCAGCCGTGGCAAGCTCTGGATCGCGGCCTGCGAACCGGCAACCGGCAGGAGCCCGGGCGCGCCGTAACACCGCGCGGCCGCGTCTTCCAATCCATCCTCCTCTTCGGGCAGCCGCGCCCATGCGGTACCGGGCACCTCGGGTACGGCCCAGCCATCGGGATTGATGCCGGTCGAGAGATCCAACCAATTCTGCACGGGGATGCGGTAACGCGCGGCGGCCTCGCGCAAACGCCCGCCGTGCTCCAGAGGCGGCGGCGTCGGAGCGAGCGATCCGGCAGTAGGCAAGCGATGAGCAGTCATCGCGCCAATCTGCCAGCGGGGTCGGTTTTGTGCAAGCGCACAAGCGGCCGACATTGCTGGTGCCGGGGCCGTTCATTTAGACTGTTCGGACGGGTCGCGGGTACGGCGCACTCGACGCAACGGCGAAGCCCGATCCGTCTTCGGCCGAACCACAACCACCGAGACGGGCGTCCCCGCCGAGGTCAACATGCATATCGTCGACGCCTTGTCGGATCGGGCCGGGCACGGCTCGATCCGAATGCTCGACCCGCGTCTGCGCATCATGGCCGCCGCCCTGTTCGCCTTGGTCGTGGTCTCCCTGTCCGGTCTCGCGACACTCTTCACGGCAGTGGGTCTGGCCCTCTCGGTGATGCTCGCAGCGCGTCTGCCGGCCGGCCCGACGCTGCGACGGATGGCCGCGATGGACGGCTTCATGCTGTTGATCCTCGTCCTGCTGCCCTTCACCGTGCCGGGAACGCCGATCGTCGAATGGGGCGGATTCACCGCAAGCGCGGAGGGACTGGTCAAGGCCGTCGAGATCCTGCTCAAGGCCAACGCCGTCGTCTTGGTTCTCTTGGCCCTGGTCGGCAGCCTGGATGCGGTCACGCTCGGACACGCCTTGGCGCGCTTGCGGATGCCGGCAAACCTGGTCCAGCTGCTCTTCTTTACGGTGCGTTACATCGGCGTCATCGGCGAGGAATATGCCCGCCTGCGCACGGCCATGCGGGCGCGCGGATTTCGGCCGGCAAATACCCTCCACACCTACCGCAGCATCGGCTATCTCGTCGGGATGCTTCTGGTGCACAGTCTCGAACGCTCGGAACGTATCCTTGCAGCGATGCGTTGCCGTGGCTTCCAGGGTCGCTTTCATCTGCTCGACGACTTCGCCTACGGCCGTGCCGACGCCCTCTTCGCCGGGCTTACCGCCGTCGCCTGCACGGGACTGCTGATGATGGATCTTACGTATGCCGCTGCTGTTTGAGCTGACCGGGATCCGCTTCGCCTATCCCGGCCGCCCGCCGGTGCTGAACGGGCTGAACCTGAGGCTCGACGAGGGCGAGCGCATCGCCTTGACCGGACCCAACGGCGCCGGCAAGAGCACGCTCCTGCACATCATGGTCGGACTGCTGCGTCCGCAGGCGGGGACGGTTGTCGCGTTCGGCGCGCCGCGCCGCAACGAGCGGGAGTTCCACGAGGTTCGACGGCGTGCCGGCCTGGTGTTCCAGGATCCCGACGACCAACTCTTTTGTCCGACGGTGGCCGAAGACATCGCCTTCGGACCGCTCAACCTCGGCAGATCCACGGCCGAGGTCCTGGAGATCGTCGATCGCACGCTTGCGCGCCTGGACTTGTCCCATCTGCGCGATCGCGTGACGCACAAGCTCTCCGGCGGCGAGAAACGCCTGGTGAGCCTCGCCACGGTTCTGGCGATGGAACCGGATGTGCTCTTGCTCGACGAGCCCGGGAACGGGCTCGACGAGAAGACCCGCGGGCGCCTGGTCAGGATCCTGAGCGAACTCCCGCACGCCTTGGTGGTCATCTCGCACGACGCCAGTTTCAGACGGGCGGTCACCAGTCACCAATACCGTCTTCACGATGGACGGATCGGCCCGTCGGCGACGCACGTCGGCGGCGGTGCGGTCGAACCCTGATCCGCGGCACGGCGCTGCACGCGCTCACTCGGTCTGCTTGGCGTCCAACCCGATCGGGCTGTATTGGATCCGCACGGCCATCCAGAAGGCGTAAGCCGCGAGGACCATCAGGAACCCGAGGATGTCGAGGACGGAAAAGACCCGCTCGCGGTCGACGACGAACCAGATCGCGGCCAAAACCACCCCCGTGAAGAGGACGCCCATCACATAGAGAGGTGCTAGACCGAACCGCATGCCTTGAAGGTGTTGATGGATCTTCTGCTCGCGGTTCTGCGCGGCGGCGCGCTCGCGGGCCCCGATCACGGCGCGTCGATGCGCCAACGCTTGGTACACCAACCAGGCGCCCATGAGAAGGCAGACTGCTCCGAGAGAATATTTCATCGCGTGGTGACCTCGATCTTCGGTCCGGGACAGAGGTCTCGGGGCCTTGATCATCGTTCGGTCCAACTGCTTGCGGTCCCTGCGTAGTCAGGGCTTCCAGCCCTGATTCCGTCAGGCCAGGATGGCCTGACTACGCATTTGGCGGCCGATGTGGGCAAAGGGATGATCGAGGCCGGTCTCGGCACCCCGCCGAGCCGCAGGGGATGCTACTCGCGAGCGTGGACGTCAACAAGCCGGTGCTCCGCGATCAAAGGTCAAAGGTTGGCCGCTCCCGTGCGGATCCAGTCGATCAGGGACTGCACAACCGGACCAGCCCCCTCGATCACGCCTTTGAGGGTCTCGACCAGACGATCGGCGACGACAACGGCCATCCGAGGGAGATGTTCGGCCGGCAGCAAACCCCGATCGAGCGCGGGCGCAAACCACGCCAACGCAACGACGACGGCCAGCATCGCGAGACTGCTCCGAGGATCGGCGAGACTGAAGGGCTTGAGCGCGGTCCCGAAGGAGCGCTTGACCCGACTGTTCAAGAGATCGACGCTGTAGAGTTCGTCCAGGACGAGATGCGTCAGGTAGCCGATCCCGACCATGAGGCCGGCGATCCAGGCCGACTCCGCGGAGCGATCCATCGTCCAATAGGCGATGTTGACGGTCGCCAGCGCTGCCGCGGCGATCCCGAGCCAGGAGTGCCAAATGCCGCGGTGGACCGTCGCCCGCGCAAAGAGCTCGAAGATCAGGTAGCGCACGCAGAGAAAGACGCCGACCCAGATGAGCGCGACCTCGAGCGGAAGAAGCTTGCCGATCAGAGGGAGGGTCATGGCGAAGGCGACAGCAACCCCGAGCACATTGAAGAAGGCACGCACGGGCTTGGATGCATCGGCATCGATATCCGGAAGGAGACTCCCGGCCACGCCCAGTGCAAAATAGTCGAGTGTTGCGCCCTGCTCGACCAATCCGGCGCTGTGCAAACCGAGCACCGCGGTCACGCTCACGAAGATGCCGCCGTTGAGATGAGTTTGGAAATTGGCCATGCGCGATCTCGGTCCGGGAACAGAGGGGTCCGATTGCCGGACCCGAAACCCGCAGAGACTAACAGGGCGGAGGCTCAAACGGTGAGCCTGCCCCTTCGAATGCCGACAGGATCATGAGGCGATGCCCTTCCCCTACCCCGACCCGTCCAATGCTTTCCTGAGCGACCATACCCGACTCCTATGCGCCGGTTATCGACGCCTCACGGGGCGCGATCTGATCGATCCCGACTTGAACGACCGCGAGGCCGCACGGCGGCTGTTCGAGGCGCCCTTTGCGCTCCTGTCGCACAATGCCGAGCCCGATCCGATCCTGACCTACGGCAACCGGCGGGTCCTGGATCTATTGGAGCTCGATTGGGAGGCGCTGACACGGATGCCCTCGCGCTTGACCGCCGAGGCACCGGATCGGGAGGAGCGCGCACGCCTGCTTGCGCAGGTGACGGCCCACGGCTTCATCGACCATTACAGCGGGGTGCGCGTATCCTCGAGCGGTCGGCGATTTCGCATCGATGGGGCCGTCGTCTGGAACCTGATCGATCGAGAGGGACGGCATCTCGGGCAGGCCGCGACCTTTTCACGCTGGCGGCCACTCGTTTGATCGAAGCCGCGCGCCCTACGGCGCTTGTCCACCCGACCTCATTCGCTCAACAACCTGGCCGGGTCGAGCAAGGCTCGGGCATCGATTAATCACACCCGAACCCATCGTTTTCGGAGGTTTGAGTCATGTCAAAGTCCCCGTTCAGCATCGCACTCGTGCAGGAAACCGATCACGGGAGCGTCGCGGCGAATCTCGACGCCTGCGAGCGGGGAATCCTCGAGGCCGTCGCGGGTGGTGCGCGGCTCGTTCTGCTCCAGGAACTGCACAACGGCGCCTACTTCTGCCAGACCGAGGACCCTGCCAACTTCGATCTTGCCGAGTCGATCCCCGGTCCGAGCACCGAGCGACTCGGTGCGCTGGCGGAGCAGCTGGGCGTGGTCATCGTCGCCTCGCTGTTCGAGCGCCGCGCACCCGGTCTTTATCACAACACCGCCGTGGTCCTGGACAGCGACGGACGTCTCGCCGGTGTCTACCGCAAGATGCACATCCCGGACGATCCCGGCTACTACGAGAAGTTCTATTTCACGCCCGGAGACCTCGGCTTCGAGCCGATCGACACCTCGGTCGGGCGCTTGGGCGTGTTGGTGTGCTGGGACCAATGGTATCCGGAGGCCGCCCGTCTGATGGCGTTGGCCGGGGCGGAGATCCTGCTCTATCCGACCGCGATCGGCTGGGATCCCAACGATGCTCCGGACGAGCAGGCACGCCAGCGCGAGGCATGGGTCGGGATTCAGCGCAGTCATGCGATCGCGAACGGCCTGCCCGTCGCGGCCTGCAATCGGGTCGGATTCGAGCAGGATCCGAGCGGCGCGACCGCCGGGGCGCGGTTTTGGGGGCACTCCTTCGTCTGCGGCCCCCAAGGCGAGATCCTCGCACAGGCCTGCGACCAAAACCCGCAGATCCTACTGGCAGAGATCGTCCCGGCCCGCACCGAGCAGGTCCGCCGACTCTGGCCCTTCCTGCGCGACCGCCGCATCGACGCCTACAGCGACCTGACATGCCGTTATCGGGATCGGTAACCGCGCCCGAAGTGTTCGGCGTGCCCGAACACGGCTCACGCAGGGAATCCCGAATGCGATTCAATCCCTGCGCGTCTCGAATCGAAACGGCGCCGCCAAGATCCCCTCGGCCGTGTGGACCAGCACCCTCGCCTCCCACTCCATGCGCGCGCGCACGCAGACCGGCAAGGTTCCCTGCCCTGCGTAGACGCCCGGACCAGCCGGCTCAAGCGCAGCGCGGTTGTACCCCATGTTCATGTCGACACCCGCGAAATCGACCTCCACGGCGCGGACATCCAAACCGCTTGTATCTACGGCAAGCCGCAGCGGAGTGACGACCGGGATGCTCTGCGGCTCGATCGCAAAGCGCACGCTACCCCCACCGGCAAACCGAACGGCACAGGCGCCGGTACGAAGGTCGCAGCTCGGATCGAGCGACGCAACCTCGACCAGCGTCGGATTCAGCAGCGGCCAAGCCTTATAGAGTGCGACCGCGACAACGGCGACGAGCAGCAGGCCGGCAACGGCCCAGAGCAGGGCCGTGGTGCGCCGGGACGAGAGGGTCTCAGTCATGGCGGATTGCATCGGTTTCATGATGACGGGCTCCGAGATGGCCGGTAGCCGGACTCCGGCCTCGAGGATCCTGAATTGTGAGGGTGAATCTTCCCGAACGCCAGATTACTCGAGAAATACACTCACCCTCGCGGCACCGCCGCGGGCGTCGACGACCGAGATGGCCACATAGCCGGGGCCGTCGGGCGTCCAACGGGCGGTTCGGGCAAAGGGTTCGCGCACGACCGGCGCGCCGTCGACGAACCAGGTGAAGGGTGGGACACCGTCGCGAACCCGCAAGACCAGATCGGCGGCCCGACCTCGCCCGAGACCCAGCTCGACGCGCGCGCCCTCCGGCGGATAGGCGATCTGCGGGGCCTGGACCCCGCCGAGCGATGGGTCGCGCGAGGCGGCACGTGGATCCTGAACGCGACGCAGCGGCGGGGGCAGCTCGGCGGAGGTGCTGCTCAGGATGCCGGGTGGCGCGGCAGGGAGCGGTGTCGTCGGACCGAGACGCGCAAAGACCTCCACCAGCACGGGGGCGGCAGCGTCGATGCCGGCGAGTCCGGGCACGGGCGCGCCGTCCGGACGACCGACCCAGACGCCGGCCACATGGCGCCCATCGAACCCGATCGCCCAGGCATCGCGATTGCCGTAGGAGGTCCCGGTCTTGAAGGCGAGAACCCCGGGCGCGCTGTTGGTCGGTGCCGGCGCACCGGCGAGGATCGAGGCGACATACCAGGCCGCACGCGCCTCGAGGACGGGCGCCCCGACATCCGCGCCGCTTCCGACGACGCCGAGCAATCCGGAGTCCGCGCCTGCTTCGTCGAGGGTCTCCCGCAAGATCACCGGCCGGCCGCTGCGCGCGATCGCCGCGTAGATGCCGACGAGGTCCGTCAAGGACACGCCGACCCCGCCTAGGCCGACCGCGAGTCCGGGCGGGCTGAGATCGGGAAGTACCGGACGCGCACCGGCTCGGCGCATCCGAGCGACCAGACGCGCCGGTCCGACCGCATCCAGCAGCTTGACCGCCGGGATATTGAGCGAGAGCTGAAGCGCCCGACGCACCGTGATCGTTCCTTGAAACCCCAGGTCGAAATTGGCCGGAACATAGGCGCCGAAGGCGCTGGGGCGATCCTCGATCAGGCTCTCCGGATGGGCGCGACCATCCTCGAAGGCCAGCCCGTAGATGAGCGGCTTGAGTGCCGAGCCGGGCGAGCGCACTGCGCGCGTCATATCGACATGACCCTGCCGAGCGGTCTCGAACAGGCCGGCGGAGCCCACGCTGGCCAGGATCCCGCCGCGCCCGTGATCGGCGACCAGGATCGCCATCGAGACCCGCTGACCGAGCGCCGCGGACCGCGCGTTCGCGAGCTGCTCGAGCCGTTCCTGCAGGCCGGCATCCAGAGTGAGGCGATGGACTGCGCGCTCGGGATGCGCGCGCCTCAACCGATCGGTCAGATGCGCCGCCAAAATCGGCGCATCCAAGCGTGCGGTCGGGACGGGCTCGGCACGGGCCGCGGCGGCCTCGTCCGCGTCGATGACCCCGGCCAGACGCACATGCTCGAGCACGCGATCGCGCGCCCGACGGGCGGCCTCGGGGAGCCGGTCCGGCCGGCGTGTCTCGGGCGACTGGGGCAGAGCGACGAGCAACGCCGCCTCGGCCGGCGTCAGGCGTCGCGGCTCCTTGCCGAACCACGCGAGCGAGGCCGAGCGCAGGCCTTCGAGGTTGCCGCCGTAGGGGGCGAGGGTCAGATAGGCTTGGAGGATGGCGTCTTTGTCGAGACGTCGCTCCAGCCAGAGTGCGGTGCGGATTTGGCTGAGCTTGCCGCCCGCGTCCCGTGTCGAGCGCGTCTCCAGCAGCCGTGCCAGCTGCATAGTGAGGGTCGAGCCGCCCGAACGGATACCTCCCTGGCTCAGCAGTTGCCAGCCGGCGCGCATGAGGGCGAGCGCATCGACACCCGGATGGGACTCGAATCGGCAATCCTCGTAGGCCAGGAGCATCGCCACATAGGTCGGATCGACCGCATTCAGATCGACCGGCAGACGCCAGCGTCCGTCGGCAACCGTGAAGGCGCGCAGCAGACGCCCGTCGCGGTCCAGCATGAGGGTCGAGGTGGCGATACGCATGTCGGGCGGCGGCGCGGTATCGATGAGCGCATCCAACCCGGCTCGACCGCCCGCCAGCAGAAGCACAACGGCGCCGAGCGCCGCAAGCGGCTTGAGCAGCACGCCGTTCACCGAGACCACCCGGGCCGTGTCACGGCGGAACCTCCGCGGTCAGCCGTCGGTCGAGCCGTTGCGTCCTTGCGCCGCCGGCTCCGAATCGCTCGGCTGCGCGTCCACAACAAGCAGGCCGGCGCGCGCGAAGATGCCGAGCAGGCGCTCGAGACTGGCCGGTGCGATCTGCTCCGAACAGCCCTCGCCCTCGCCCGGTGATCCCGACACCGCGGCCAATTTCGGGTCGGTCCGAATCTCGGACGCAAGGTCAGTCAACAGGCTGTTCAGATCACGCGTGCCGTCGAGCAGCATGAGCAGACGGGCGGACAAGGCATCGAGCCCGAGACTGCGGTGGCGTACGCTCGCGACATGTCCCTCACCGGATGCCGCCTGCGCGCGTGCCAAAGGCGTCGCCCGAGGCCATGCGCCGACCTGGTGCGGCCAACGGGCGGCGCGCCGAGTCAGCCCGATCCCCTGCGAGATATAGAGGTTGAAGAGCTCGCTCAAGCAGGCATCCCGCTCGTCCGCATAGCGCCGCCCGCCGGCCCCGGCGACCTCTTTTGCCGCCGTGTCCAGGAGAGGAGCCAACGGCATCGCATTGGGATAGACCCGCGCGAGGCCTTCCAGAACGGCCTTGGTCAAGGGATGCTCCACCTGCAGACGACCACCGTCCGCCGTGGCGAACTCCTGGCGCTTCACGCGGTTCAGATGGACCCGCTGCAAAGGGGTTAGATCGGCATGGATCGAGAAGTCGTAGAGTCGCTCCAGATCGATCTCCAGACAGGGCTGCGCATCCGAGCGCACGAACAGGGTCTGCCGAAAGGCCCGCAGGCGCAGGAAATCCATGTACTGCTCCTGCACGAGCTGACCGCCGAGCCCGTCGAGCGCGGCCTCGGCCGCCGCCCCGAGCGTGGAGGCGAACATGGTGTGCAGCTTGGACTCGGCGAGGAAGGCGAGCCCGTGACGACGCGCCCGCGCCATGACATCGCTGAACAGCTCGGGGCTGTTCGTCTCTTCCAGATACTCGTGATAGAGATAGCTCGGGCGGGCGGTGCGCAGATACTCGACCTCGCGACGCAGCGTCTCGGCCTCGGGTCGCGGCTGACCGTCCGGATGCTTGACCGAGATCCCGCGGGCGAGCCGATCGAGCAGATCGCGTGCTCGGCTCAGACGCTCGCCGGGCGCCGCTGCGCCGCGACAGTGGAACAGAAGCATGTCGCGCAACATGCCGCGCTGACGCCAGCCCGGCAGGACGTTGTAGCTGACATAGGCGATCCCGCGCTCGCTCAGGAGCCGACCGCAGAGATGCAGGATGTGCTCCTTGACCGCATCCGGGACCCAGGAATAGACACCGTGGACCAGGATGAAGTCGAACGGGGCCTGCGTCTCCTCGACAGCGAGGATGTCCTGATGGAGCAGACGCAGATTGGTGAGTCCAAGCTCGGCGATCATGGCCTGTCCGCGCCGGGCCTGCTCGGCGGAGAGTTCGACCCCGACGAATTCGCTCCGGGGCAGATGAAAGGCCATCGGGATCAGATTCCCGCCGCTCGCCGCACCCAGCTCCAACACCCGGCAGTGCTCCGGATCCGCCGTGGTCAGGCCGAGCAGCCGCCCGAGCGTCGCGAGATAGTCCGGATGGGTCTCCGGGATCGCAAAACTCTCGTAAGGGATTTGATCGTAGCTGTCGAGCGTCGTCATGGATGTCGAACCCTGAAGCACTGTCGCCTAAACCGCGCCCGGCGCGCTATGCGATGTTTTTCGATGGGATCGGCCCCGGCGGACGTGACGACCGCCGGAGTCGGCGCGGTTTAAGAGACTAAAAAAAGATCATTTCAAACCGCGTCACCGCTGAGGACCGTGAATGCACCAAACGGCGAACTCACTCGAAAATCAGCATCTCGCTCTGGACGCGGTTTAGACCTCTGGAGCGTCGGCCACCGCTCGCTCCGACGTCAACAGGGTTCCGATCGCGTCTTCGTGGAAGAGGATGCGCGAGCGGACGCCCGAAAGTCGCTCCTCGATGGCGCGAAGTTGATCCTCGTGCGTGATCCGACGCACCTCCAAGGCGCGTCGCTCTTCGCGCAAGTGGTCTAAGCGCTCGGTCTCATCGCGCAGCCATTTCTCGAGCGACTTGATCTCACGCCTGGCCTCGCGAGCACTCTTGCCGTCCTCGGAACGCTCCCTGCGTGACCAAAAGCCGCCGCCGGAGGACCCTGCTGTCTCGCCGAGGTCCTCGGTGCGGCCGTCCGCGATCCGCTTCAGCTCGGCCATCCGCCCGCGGGCCGATGCCAGCGCACTCTCGCTCGACCCGATCTTCCCGCTCAAGGCGTCGATCGCGTCCTTCAGACGGTAGCCGGCCTCGCGCAGTGTTGCGGCCTCGGTCGTGTCGCGCGTCTCCAGCTCACGCAGACGACTCAGCTCCTCTCGCATCCCGGCAAGACGCTCCAGACGCTCCTCCCGGCGGCGGCGTGCCTCCAGCTCCGCGACCTCGACTCGATGACGGTGCAGGCGTTGCACATCGGCCTGACGCAGTTCCTCCTCGCGCTGGGTACGGCGGATCTCCATCTCCTTCTCGCGCAGACGCCGGTCCTCGCGCGCCAGCTCGATGGAACGCTCGAAGGCGGCCATGCGCTCGCGCAGGTCTTCCTCGTCCCGGGCCTTCTGCAAGGCCCAGGACTCGCGCGCCTGCTGCAGCTCATGCTCGAGTTCGGCGCGTCGATGATGGTGCTGGGCGCGCGTCTCGTCGGCCAACCGGGCGCGCAGCTCGCCGGCGCGCAGACGCTGCTCGTTCTCGTAGGCCGCGACCTCGATCTCGCGACGGCGCCGCGCCAGATCCAGCTCCCCATCGAGGTTCTCGCGACGACGCTCGACGAGGGTCTCGGCGACCGACTCTTCCGCCAAACGCGTCCGCATCGGCTCGGCGGCCGCCAGCCGAGCCTCCTGCTCGGCGAAGTGACCCTCCGGATCGCGCTCGTAGCCTTGCCAGAGACGCGCGAACTCGACCGGGCTCAGGCGCTGTGCGGGATCCTCCGGGCAGGCGAAACCGGGGATCCCGGACAGTGCGCCGTCGAGATACTTACGGTACTGGTACTGCAAGGCTTCGCTGAAGTAGGCACGCACCGCGGCCGGCTCGAACAGCTTGAGCGCGATCAGCGAGAAGAAGAGAATCGCCAGCGCCGCCTGCGCAAAGCCGTCGACCGTCTCGAAGTGCGGCACGCCCGCCTCGTCCGGGCTCATCCGCAGCGCCTGCAAGGCCTTGGAGCGTGCCGCGAAGGTCAAGCGCGGCGGCCGCTCCTCGGGCTGCGCGGCGGCCACCTCGGCACGGATGCGGTCCATGCGCTCCTGCTGTTCCAGACGGATACGTTGGAGCTCGTCGGTGCGCGCACGCAGACGCTCTTCTTGATCCGCGATCGTCTGCGCGACCTCGGCGATGCGCCGATCGATCTCGGCCTGTTTGTCGGCCAGCGCGGCGACGAGCGCATTGACACGCGCGTCCCACTTGCGCGCCTCCGGACCATAGCCTTCCGGCCGGTCGCCGCGTCCGTGGATCTCGTCGCCGAGGCGCTCCTGTGCAGCGGCCAGCTCGGTGCGCAGCACCGTGATCTCCGGGGCGTACTCGGCCGCGATTTGATCACGGCGTTGCCGCTCGGCATCGAGCGAGCGATTCAGACGCTCGACCTCCTCCTCCAGTGGAGCGATCAGCCCACCGTAGCGCGCCTCGATCTCTTGGGCACGCACGGCGACCTGCGCTTGGAAAGCCGCATCGCGTTGGGCGTAATACTGCTCGACCAGGCGCTGGTGGTAGCTTTCGATGTCGTCGGCGCGGATCAGCTTGGCCAGAAAGGGCGCGGTCACATAGAGCGAGACCGCCACGATCAGCACCCGAACCAGCAGACCGAAAAACCAGCGTGCACCCGCACCGCGCTCCTCCGGCCGAGCGCCACGCAGGACGCCCCCGGGTGCACCCCGGGCGCGGGTCGGACGCTCGGACATGATCAGAGAGGCGTCGACGATCCAGATGATCGCGAACATGAGCACGAACATGAAGAGACCGGCGACCGGCCGCAGCCAGGTCGCAGCCTGCGGGACGATCGAGGCACCGACGAAACCCCAGACGATGCCTTCGATGCCGGCCATCAGCAGGATGATGACCCGGGCGAAGCCGAGCCAAACCGCAACGGCCGGTGTCGCGAGGCTATCGCCGTAAGGACGCAGCCGCAACGTATTCAACGAAGGGACCTTGAGGAAGCGCCGAGATCGCCGCCCGAGATCCATGTTCCCACCCTCCCTTGACGCGTGCGAGCACCGCACTCAAGACAGGATAAACCATCGGTGGCCGCCGACCGATACGATGTGTGAATGCGAGAGCCCCCCCGACGGGCCGGACGATGCGTCCAGCCAGCGGCGGGCAACGCAGGCATGTCCGACACGCTTGTCGTGAGCGGGTCCGCCCTCTTTCTGAAAACCCGATTCCGATCATGTGCAGCGGCTCTGAAAGCTGCTGAAATAGGCAACAGCCACAGCGTCTCGGCGAATCGTCTTTCGACCCGAATGACGATCGAATCGTCACCGCCGAGCGCCTTCGCGTTGAGAATCATTTGCAATTAGAGATGAGTTGGACTAAGATTTTAATGAAACAGGATGCCTACCGGTCGAGCCATCGCAGCGCCCCGCGATAGGCCCATCCAGCCGAGCCATCCAGACGTTCAACGCCCCTCGCGAGCGCCGTGCCGCCCTTGAAACTCGGCGACACCTCCGGATCCCGGGGTCCACAAGAATTGGAGAATCGACGATGTTCGGTCAACACGGCCTCTCAAACCCCGTCAGCCATGAGTCCCTCATGATGGGCATCCCACCCGTGAAGGGATTTCCGCTCATGATGGCCGATGAAGGCGCCCGCGTGAGAATCGTCGCACTGCATGGCGGCAAAGGATTGACGACCCGCCTGACGGAGCTGGGTCTGAACGTCGGATCCGAGCTCGCCGTCGTGCAACGCCAAGGCGGCGGTTTACTGATTGCCCGCGGCGAGGCACGCATTGCGCTCGGCGGCGGCATGGCGGCCAAGATCCAAGTCGCACCCCTCGCCTGACGGCGCAATCCCGACCGCTCGGTCGACGACCGAGATCCGGTCCGGACGGCCGGGAAACCGACCTCATTTGATGTTCACGCGATGCAGCAGCACTCATGACCACACTCAGAGACATGAAGTCCGGCGATCACGGCCGCGTCAAGGGGTTTGACGCCGGCGCACCCGCCTATCGCCGCAAGCTCCTCTCGATGGGGTTGACGCCCGGGGCGGAAATCCAGGTGATCCGGGTCGCACCGCTCGGCGATCCGGTGGAGATTCGCGTGCGCGGCTGCTCGATCAGTCTGCGTAAGGACGAAGCGGCCGCCCTGCTGGTGGAGGGCCTGACGTGAGCAACCAGCCGAACGGAACCGGCGGCGAAGCCGTGAAGCCATCCATGAGCAAACCCTTGACCATCGGCGTGGTCGGCAATCCGAATTGCGGCAAGACGACCCTCTTCAACGCCTTGACCGGCTCGCGTCAACGCGTCGGCAACTGGCCGGGCGTGACCGTGGAGCGCAAGATCGGGCGCTACCGTTTCGAGGGGTCCATCGTCCACCTCGTCGACCTGCCCGGCACCTATTCGCTGGATGTCTCGGATCACGATCTCTCGCTCGACGAGCGCATCGCACGTGACTTCATCCACGATCGCGAGGCGGATCTCGTCCTCAACATCCTCGATGCGACCAACCTCGAACGCAATCTCTATCTCACCACTCAGCTGATCGAGATGGGGCGCCCCTTGGTCGTGGCGCTGAACATGATGGACGTGGCCCGCGAGCGGGGCATGACGATCGACGTCGCCGCCCTCGCCAAGCGTCTGGGCTGTCCGGTCGTTCCCATCTCGGCCGCCACCGGCTCCGGCATCGCGGATCTCAAGCGCGTTCTGCTGGAAAGCCAGATGACCCATCCGATCCCGCAGATCGAGATCCCTTATCAGCCTCTGCTCGAGAAGGCGATCGCCGCACTCGTGCCGCGTGTCGCGCCGATCGCTCGCGAGAACGGCGACTCTCCGCGCTGGCTTGCCGCCCGTCTGCTCGAAGGCGACGATCTGGCGCAGCGTCTGGTCGGCGACCGGGCGAGACCGGACGAGGTCCGCGCGCTGCTCGGCGATCAGGCCGATGATCTCGACATCCTGATCGCGGATGCACGCTACAGCTTCGCCCACGCCCTGACCCAGTCTACGGTGACGCAGGTCGGCAAGGTCTCGCGCAACCTCTCCGACCGCATCGACCGGGTCATGCTCAATCGCATGCTCGGCATCCCGATCTTCCTGATCGTGATGTATCTGATGTTCATGTTCACCATCAACCTCGGCGGGGCCTTCATCGACGTCTTCGACCAGGCCGCCGGCACGCTCTTCGTAGACGGGACGGCCCATGTCCTGGCCGGCCTGGGTGCCCCCGCCTGGCTGGTCCTGCTGCTGGCCGACGGCATCGGCGGCGGCATTCAGGTGGTGGCGACCTTCATCCCCATCATCGCCTTCCTCTACATCTTCATGTCGATCCTCGAGGACTCGGGCTACATGGCGCGTGCCGCCTTCGTGATGGATCGCTTCATGCGCGCCATCGGCCTGCCGGGCAAATCCTTCGTGCCGCTCCTGGTCGGATTCGGCTGCAACGTGCCGGCGATCATGGCCGCCCGGACCCTGGAGAACCAACGCGACCGGACCTTGACGGTCCTGATGGCGCCCTTCATGTCCTGCGGTGCGCGTCTGCCGGTCTATGTGCTCTTCGCCGCGGCCTTCTTCCCGGTCGGGGGGCAAAACGTCGTCTTCGGGCTGTATCTGATCGGCATCGCGGTCGCGGTGCTGACCGGTTTCGTGATGAAGAACACCCTGCTCAAGGGCAATGCCACGCCCTTCATCATGGAGCTGCCGCCCTATCATCTTCCGACCCTGAAAGGCGTCGCCTTGTGCACGCTCGACCGCACCGGCGGCTTCGTCGTCCGGGCGGGTCAGGTCATCGTCCCCATGGTGTTGGTGCTCAACGTCATGAACAGCGTCGGCACGGATGGCTCCTTCGGCAACGAGAACAGCGACAAGTCCGTCCTCGCCGAGGTCGGGCGCACACTCTCGCCCGCCTTTGCCCCCATGGGTCTGGACGCCGAAAACTGGCCGGCTACCGTCGGCATCTTCACCGGCATCCTGGCCAAGGAGGCCGTGGTCGGCACCCTGGATGCGGCCTACTCGGCACTCGCGGTCGCGGATGCCGGCGAGACCGAAGAGGCGACGCACTTCGATCTGAAGGCCGGTCTGCTCGGCGCCTTGGCGACGGTTCCCGCGAACCTCGCCGATGCGCTCGGCAGTTGGGAGGATCCGATGGGCTTAAACGTCGGCGACCTGACCGACACGGCCGCGCTGGCCGAGTCTCAAGCGATCACCACGGGCACCTTCGGGGCCATGGCCTCGCGCTTCGACGGGGCCGCCGGCGCCTTCGCCTATCTGCTCTTTATCCTGCTCTATGCGCCCTGTGTCGCGGCCATTGCGGCCATCTATCGCGAGACCTCGCCGGGCTGGGCGGTCTTTGCGGTGCTCTGGACGACCGGGCTCGGCTATATCGTCGCCACCGTCTTCTATCAGAGTGCCATCTTCGCGCGCGATCCGACCAGCTCCGCGGCCTGGATCGCCGGCATGCTGGCCCTCTTCGCTGTGGTGGTCATCGGGATGCGGATCAGTGCGGAACGCGGAGGTCCGCGGCCGACCGGGCTGGTCCGCGAAGGGGCCTAGCGGCCGGTTCGGATCGACACACTCGCCCCATCACCAAGGAGATGCAGCATGATCCTCTCGGAGCTCACCGGTTATCTCGCGCAGCACCGCCGGGTCGGCTTGATGGACTTGGCCTATCGCTTCGAATCCAGTCCGGATGCGTTGCGCGGCATGCTGACCATTCTGGAGCGCAAGGGGCGGGTCCGTCGGATCACGGGTTCGGCCGGATGCAGCTCGGGTTGCAGCAAATGCGATCCGGCGACGGTCGAGACCTATGAGTGGATCGGCGAGGGGTCTCGGGCGGAGTCCTGATGTCGGGGCGAGGAGTCATCGGTGGTCGGCGATGAGTTCTCGGCTATCAGCTAAGAGCTAGGAGCTAGGAGCTAAGAATTCGGATTCGATAGCGGCTTCGATCACAGGCGAGATGCCTATGCACACACACGACATCAGCGACTGGGGTCACAGCCACGACTTCGCGACTGCCGACCAGGCGGATGCAGAGCGTCGGACGCGCTGGGTCGTGGGTCTCACCCTCGCGGCCATGTGCGTCGAATTGGTTGCCGGCCGGATCACAGGCTCGATGGCCCTGCTGGCGGACGGCTGGCACATGGGCAGTCACGCCGCGGCGCTCGGTATCGCCGCCTATGCCTACGCCTTCGCACGGCAGCGCGGGGCGGATCGGCGCTTCACCTTCGGGACCGGCAAGGTTTCTTCGCTCGCAGGCTATACGAGCGCGCTGCTGCTGGCCGCCGGCGCCCTTTGGATGCTGTTCGAATCACTGAGCCGCCTCGTCGATCCAGTCGAGATCCGCTATGAGGAGGCGATGATCGTCGCCGTCTTCGGACTCGCCGTGAATCTGCTCAGCGCCTGGTTGTTGGGCCACTCCGGACATGAACACCATCATCACGGGCATGATCATTCGCATGAGCATGAGCACGATCGCCATCAGGCATACGACGATCATGCACATGACCATCATCGCGGGCTCGCCGACATCCAGGATCACAACCTCAAGGCGGCCTATCTGCATGTCATCGCCGATGCCCTGACATCCGTCCTGGCGCTGGTCGCATTGGCGCTGGGTATGCTCTACGGCTGGGCCTTCATGGACCCGCTGATGGGGATCGTCGGCGCCGCCTTGGTCGGCCGCTGGGCTTGGGGGCTCGCTCGCGAGAGCGCACAGGTGCTGCTCGACGCGGGTGACAACGGCGCGATCGAGCAGGAGATACGCCGGCGAATCGAGGCCGATGCCGACAACCAGATCGCGGATCTACACGTCTGGCGGATCGCACCGGCCGGACGCGCCTGCATCCTGTCGCTGGTCACCCATTACCCGCGACCCGTGGACCACTATCGCGGTCTGCTCTCGGGCATGACCGGCCTGCTCCACATCACCGTCGAGGTCAATCAGTGCAGACAGCCGGCATGCGGGGCCGGACTCACGTCGGGGCCGCGAATCCCATAATGCGAATCAGCGGATCCGCAGCGCACCGTCGCGATCGTCCGGCTGCTCGGCTGCCGGCGGCTTCGGCTTCGGGAGCTGCTTCAGGGTCACCGCAACATCCCGACTGAAATCGCCCAAGGTCTCGCTCATCGCCGCGATGAGTGCACCCTCGTCTTTGGGCTCGGCGAGCGGGCGACGGTAGTGCGTTTCCTCCACGCGTAGAACCTGATCCGTACGATGGTCGAGCACGATCCAGCGCGCCCGCAGCACGGCGTACCCGTCGTAAGTCCCTTCGAAGGCGAGCACGTCGGCCGTCACCCGGAAGGCCAATGGAATACGGACCTCGCCGGGAAAGGCGAAGACGCTGGTCGTGCCCAACAAGGCGGACATGTTCTCGATCCAGACCCGCAGGAAATCGTCCTGGATGCTCCCGCCCCAACGATGGAACTCGTCGATGGCCAGACGGTTGCCGGCATCGCGCGTCACGATCTGGGGTCGGTCGAGAAACTGAGGAAAGTTCACCGGACCAAGCCCGACGCCCAGCGCCGTGCTCGGCGGACCGCCCGAGTCGGGCGTCGCGCGCATCGGCGTGAGGGTGTAAAAGCTCGACGGCGGCGAGGTCGCACAGCCCGCCGTGACCAGGACGGCGACGGCGACCACAGCCACGCGGGCCAACCCAAATCCGCGCACCTTCATCGACCTCCTCCTTTGCCCCTGAGCAGGGCTTCCGGGTGACGCTCCAGATAGTCCGTCAGGACCTTCAGCGATCGCGCCGCACCCGAGACCTCGTTGAGCGAGCGTCGCAGCTCCACGGACATGGGGGAGCCCTCCTCGATCATCCGGCGCACACCCTGTAAGGTCGCAGTGGTCTGACGCAGGGTCTCGGCAAGCTCGGGCGCAATGCCGGTGTTGAGCTGCTCGGCCAGCGCACGGATCTCGGCCAGCGATTTCTCAAGCTCCACGATACCCTGTTTGAGCGCTGCGGAGTTCACGATCTCGCTCGCTCCGGCGAGCGTGTCGGTCAGGTCCTTTCCGATCCGATCGAACGGAAAGGCATCGAGCCGATCGAGGATCGCCGTGACCTTGTTGGTCAGCGCCTCGAGCGAGCCCGAGATCGTCGGCAGCACCTCGTAATCGCCCTCTCTTGCAAGCACTGCGTACAACGCATCCGGGTAGAAATCCAGCTCGACATAGAGCTGGCCCGTGATGAGGCTGCCCGTCTTGAGCTGGGCACGCAGGCCCTTGGCGACCAACTGCCTGATCATGCCCGTCTCCTCGAGTGCGCCGCGGTCACCGCGAACCGCGATCCGCTCGGGCTCGACCTCGATCAAGACCGGGATGTGAAACTGCAGGTCCTCGACACTGAGCTGGAGTTGGATATCGAGAACCTTCCCGATCGCGATCCCACGCAGCATGACGGGTGCGCCGACAGTCAAACCGCGCACCGAGCCTTCGAAGAAGAGAAGATAGCGCTCTTTATGCAGGTAAGTCTTCTCATGGGCGTTGTCGCGGCTCGCATAGAGCGGGAACACATGATCCGCGCTCGGAGGCTGGCCCGGCGCATCGATGGTGTCCGGGGTATCGAAGGCCACGCCGCCGATCAAAACCGACATGAGCGATTCGGTATCCACCTTCACGCCGGCTGCAGTCAAGGAGAAATCGATCCCGCTCGCGTTCCAGAACCGAGTGCTCGTCGACACCAACCGATCATGCGGCGCGAAGACAAAGACGTCGATGCCGACCGCCTCCCCGTCCTCGTCGAGCGCAAACCCCGCGACCTGACCGACCTGAATCTGGCGGTAATAGACCGGAGCACCGACGTTCAACGACCCCAAGGTCGGCGAGCGCAACAAGAATCGTGTCCCCGCCTCCGAGGTCGTGAACAGCGGCGGCTCCTCGAGGCCTTTGAACTCAAACACTGCTTTTCCGTCGCGCACCGGATCGATTGCGATAAAGGAGCCCGATAGCAGGGTCTCCAGACCCGAGACACCGCTGGCGGTCACCCGCGGGCGCTCGACCCAGAAGCGCGTCTTCTCGGTCAGAAACTGCTCCGAGCCATGCTTGAGCTCGGCGGTCACGATGACGCTCTTCAGATCCGGACTCACGTCGATGGAGGTGACCTGGCCGATGTCGACATCCTTGAACTTGACCTTGGTCGTACCGGCCTCCAACCCCGAGGCCGTCCTGAACTCGATCGTGACCGTGGGTCCCCGCTCGGCGTAAGTCTTGGCCGCAAGCCAAACCCCGATCAACAGGGCCACAATCGGGATCAGCCAGACGAGCGAGACACCGCTGCGACCCTTGACGATCGCCGCGGGCGCGCCATCAAGGGGATTCGGCAAGGGCGGCCCCGCACGGCCGTTCTCGATCTCCGACATGTCCCTGCTCCATCGCGTCCCAGATCAACCTGGGATCGAACGACATGGCCGCGAGCATGGTCAAGACCACGACCGCGCAAAAAAAGATGGCGCCAAGCTCCGCTTGGACGCTCGCGATATTACCGAGCCGCACCAAGGCGACCAGGATGGTGACCACATAGACATCGACCATGGACCAGCGTCCGATCGTCTCGACGACACGATAGAGACTGGTTCTTTCCCGAGGACGCCAGGCAGATCGCCATTGAACCGACACGAGAAGGAAGATCAAGATCAACAGCTTCAGCAGCGGAACGAAGATGCTCGCGGTAAAGATCACGAGGGCCAGAGACCACATCCCGTGATCCAACATGAACGACACACCGGTAAAGATGGTATCCGATTGGCTGCGTCCGAGCGACGTCACCGACATGATCGGCAAGATGTTCGCGGGGATGTAGCAGACGATCGCCGCAATCAACAGCGCCCACGTCCGTTGCAGACTCTGAGGTTTACGCCGGTGCAGGACGTCGGTACAACGCGGACAGCGCAGACGATCGCCGTCGGCTACGGCCTCGGAGGGCAGAACCAGGAGCTCGCAGACATCGCAGGAGACGTGATCCTCGCCGTGGCGCGACAGACGCGTGCAACCGCCCGCAATCGGCACGCGTGACCAGACGAGATCGGGATCCAGGGCCGCCTGCGCAGCCGCCAGGACAAAGATGAGCGCGACAAGCGCGAAAAGCGAGGCACCCGGAACGATCGAGGCCATGTCGGCGAGCTTGACGACCGCTACCAGGATTCCGACCATGAAGACGTCCATCATCCCCCAAGGAACCAGGGTCCGGACCCATCGAAAGAGCGTCGGCAACCAGGGGGGCATCCGGTTCATCGTCAACGGGACCAAGACCACCAACAAGAGCGCCAACTGCAGACCCGGCGCCAGGATGCTCGTGAAGAGCACCACCGCGGCAATCGGCCAATTGCCGCCTTGATAGAGATCGACCACGCCCGTGATCAGCGTCGTCTGGGTCCCCCTGCCCTGCATCTCGAACGACAGAAAGGGGAAGCTGTTGGCGACGACGAAAAGGACGAGCCCTGCGATCGTGAGTGCCAGAGTCCGGTTCAGGCTATCCGGCCGATGACGGTGCATCGTGCCGCCGCAGCGCACGCACTGCGCCGACCCGCCCGGCGGCACCTCCGGGATGCGCTGGAGCAGACCGCATTCCAGACAGGCGGTGAGCGAATCGTGGGCCATGGGTGCTCGGGAGTCTGTTCGGTGGTCCTTGCGAATCGGGGCTTGATCGGTCGGCTTCTGCGCGCCGAGGACACAACCCCGCGAAGAAGTGACATGCTGTTCGTATACTAACCCCATCCCGAGACTTAAGGCGCGTCGGCGACAATGATCGCGGACTCGCGCCAAGTCGGACCCAAACAACCACAGCAGATGCCAAACCGGACGCGCCTTAACCCATGACCAGAATCGACTTCTACAGCCTGGACGGCAACAGCGGCGGCGATCGTTTCCTCCTCGTCTGCCGCCTCGTCGAACGAATCCGCGGGACCGGCGCACGCGTGCTGATCCACTGTCCCGACCCGGGGCAAGCCCAACATCTGGATCGTCTGCTCTGGACCTTCCGCGAGGACAGCTTCCTGCCCCACGGACGGGTCGGTCAAACCGACCCTGAGTTGACACCCGTCCTCATCAGCGGCGACGGCTCGCCCGAGACCGAGGATCAGGTCCTGATCAACCTCTCCAGCGAGGTCCCGGAGTTCTTCGGCCGCTTCGAGCGCCTCTGCGAGCCCATCGACCACGACCCCGCCGCCCGCCTCGCCGGGCGCGAGCGCTTCCGCTACTACCGCGATCGCGGCTACCCGCTGCAGCATCACCAGATTCAGCTCTGACCCATCCCGCCGACATCACCGCAAATCAATACGGCACTCGGACACAAGGATGGCCTCGATGAATCGGTTCGCCAATCAGGGGGTTGACGCGCCCTCAATTCTGACTATATTCGTCAGTGAGAAACCAGCTAATGCTGCCATAAAAATAAATGATCCATCAAAGACCAAGGATAATCACGATGACTCATACCGCCGTTCGCACCCACACCCCGCCTAAGCACCGCCCCCTTCCCGTCGACGAGGACGGGTTCCTGATCGACCCGACGGATTGGAACGCCGGCATGGCCCGCGTCATGGCGGAGATCGACGAGATCGGGCCGCTCGGCCCCGACCATTGGTCGATCATCTACTACCTGCGCGAGCACCGTATGACCTACGGCGCCATCCCGCCGGTATCGCAGATCTGCCGCACACACGGCATGGAGCGCGATGCGGTACGTCGGCTCTTCGGCTCCTGCCGCCAGGCGTGGCGCATCGCGGGGTTGCCGCATCCGGGCGATGAAGCCCTGAGCTATATGAGCTGAGGCGTATCGGAACGAGGAGGCACCTACGCCCCTACGGCCCGACGGCGACGGATAAGCCTTCCACCCGCTGGAACCCCCGCGGCAGCAGACGCCCGCGGCGCCCACGCTCACCTTGGTAGACATCCAGATCGGCCGGCTTCAAGGTCAGCGTCCGTTTGCCCGAGAGCAACACGAGACTCCCGCCCTGCGGGACCACGGCGAGCGCAATCACCAGCTCCTCGCGTGCCGCGACCCGGGCCGAGGGGATGCCGATGATCTTGTTGCCCTTGCCGCGCGGCATCTCGGGAAGCTCCGAGACCGGAAACAGCAGTAGATGGCCCGCGGTGGTGACGGCCGCGAGCCTGGCACACTCCGAGCCGCCCTCCTCCGCGGTCAGCGCGAGCGGATTCAAAACCTCCGCGCCCTTGGGCAGGCTCAGGACCGCCTTGCCGGCCTTGGCCTTGGCATAGAGGTCCTCCATCCGGGCGATGAACCCGTATCCGGCATCGCAGGCCATCAACACCCGACTCTCGGGCGCCTCGCCCAGCACCGCCACGAAACGCGCACCGGCGGGCGGATCCAGCCGCCCGGTCAAAGGCTCGCCCTGGCCGCGCGCCGAGGGCAAGCTATGGGCAGGCAATGAATAGCTGCGTCCGGTTGAATCGAGAAAGACAACGGTCTGACTGCTGCGCACCCGCACCGCCATGAGGAATCGATCACCGGAGCGGTAGCTCAGCCCGGCCGGATCGACCTCGTGCCCCTTGGCCGCGCGCACCCAGCCTTTCTCGGAGAGGACCACGGTTACCGGCTCGCTCGGGGCCAGGTCGATCTCGTCGATCGCCGCCGCGCTGGCGCGTGCGACCAGCGGCGAGCGCCGTGGGTCGCCGTGCTTCTCCGCATCGGCGGTGATCTCCTCGGAGATCAGCCGCTTGAGCGCCGACTCGTCGCCCAGGATAGCTTGCAGGGCGTCGCGCTCCTCGGCCAGCTCCGCTTGCTCGCTGCGGATCTTCATCTCTTCCAGACGCGCGAGCTGACGCAGCCTGGTGTTGAGCACATAGTCCGCCTGGGCCTCGGAGAGCACAAACCGCTCCATGAGCACCGGCCTGGGCTCGTCCTCGGTACGGACGATGCGGATCACCTCGTCGATGTTGAGAAAGGCGATCAGCAGGCCGTCCAAGAGGTGCAGACGCTCGAGGACCTTGTCCAGACGATGTTGCGAGCGCCGCCGGACCGTCTCGGTGCGGTACATCAGCCATTCGACGAGAATGTCGCGCAGGGTCATGACGCGCGGCCGACCGTTCAGAGCGATCACGTTCATGTTGACCCGGTAGCTGCGTTCCAGGTCGGTCGTGGCGAAGAGGTGCGACATCACCCGGTCGACATCGACGCGATTCGAACGCGGCACGATCACCAATCGGGTCGGGAACTCATGATCGGACTCGTCGCGGAAGTCCTCGATCATCGGCAGCTTCTTGGCGTTGAACTGCTGCGCGATCTGCTCCAGGACACGGCTGCCGGAGACCTGATAGGGCAAGGCGGTGATCACGATCTCGCCGCGCTCGACCTCGTAGACGGCGCGCTGCTTCAGGCTCCCGCCGCCGGTCTGGTAGATCTTCGCGAGATCCTCGCGCGGGGTGACGATTTCGCCCGCGGTCGGAAAATCCGGCCCCGGCACGAAGCGCATCAGATCCTCGAGTGTCGCGTCCGGATGATCGAGCAGATGGATGCAGGCACGGGCGACCTCGCGCAGGTTGTGCGAGGGGATGTCGGTCGCCATCCCGACCGCGATCCCGGTCGCACCGTTGAGCAGCAGGTTCGGCAGACGCGCCGGCAGCAGCTTCGGCTCCTCGAGCGTCCCGTCGAAATTGGGCTGCCAGTCGACCGTCCCCTGATCCACTTCGTCGAGCAGCAGATCCGCGTAGGGCGTGAGACGCGACTCGGTGTAGCGCATGGCCGCGAACGACTTGGGATCGTCCGGCGAGCCCCAGTTGCCCTGCCCGTCCACCAGCGGATAGCGATAGCTGAAGGGCTGCGCCATCAGCACCATCGCCTCGTAACAGGCCGAATCCCCGTGCGGATGGAACTTACCCAGCACGTCGCCGACGGTGCGCGCGGATTTCTTGAACTTGGCCGCCGCCGAGAGCCCGAGCTCCGACATGGCGTAGAGGATGCGCCGCTGCACGGGCTTGAGCCCGTCGCCCACATGGGGCAGCGCGCGGTCGAGGATGACGTACATGGAATAGTCCAGATACGCCTTCTCGGTAAAATCCTTCAGCGGCAGGCGCTCGAGGCCCTCCGCGTTGTAGGTCGTGGTTTCCGTCATGCCGTCGTCTTGCGCTCACTGAATCCGCGGTCGCGCATGATGCGGCAAGATGCGGCTCGGGACAAACCCGAGCCGCGGGCTGAACGAAGTCCATTGCAGCCCGGAGGCCCCGCAGACTAGACTTGGTCACTAAACCTTAGCTAATGAAGGCACAGCGATGGCTCTCCAGGTCAACATCCACGAAGCGAAAACTCAACTCTCCAAGATCATCGCCAGGGCCTGTCGCGGAGAGGAGATCGTGATCGCCAAGGCCGGTCAACCGCTGGTGCGGTTGACCCCGATCGAGCAACAGCCAAGCGGTCGGCGCTTCGGCGCGCTGCGCGGAAAGGCAAAGGTGGATGAACGATTCTTCGATCCATTGCCGGAGGATGAGCTGCGCGCTTGGGAATGAGCGAGATGCGACTCCTGCTCGACACCCATGCCCTGCTGTGGTGGCTGGACGGCGATGTGCAGCTGTCGTTGCCGGCGCGCGAAGCCATCGCAAACCAACAGACCGTCGTCCTGGTCAGTGCTGCTTCGGCGTGGGAAATCGCCACCAAGGTGCGCATCGGTAAGCTGCCGGGAGCCATTCACGTCATCGAGCACCTTGCCGAGATCCTAGATTCCCAAGACTTTTTCCATCTTCCTGTCGGCGTCGACCACGCCCGGCGTGCCGGCCTGATGCCCGGCACACACCGGGACCCGTTTGACCGGATGCTGATTGCCCAGGCGCAGATCGAAGGGCTGACCCTGGTCAGCAACGAGATCCTGTTCGATACCTTCGGCGTTGCGCGATTGTGGTAGCTCGGTCAATTGCGTCCGATCGCTGCCCGCGCCCCCGAAATCAGCTCCCAACCCCGTAACTCTGCAGCCAATGCGCATAGGGTGCCGGGAGCATCCATGCAGCACGCTCGACACCCAACTTGCGGGCGGCCGCGTAAGGCCAGTGCGGATTCGCGAGATGCGCGCGCCCGATCATCACCAGGTCCAATTGCTCGCTTGCCACGGCGCCTTGCGCGATCTCCGGGACGTCGAACCCCCAGGCGGACGCCACCGGCAAACCCGACTCGCGCCGCACCCGCTCGGCGACGGGCGCGAGGAACCCCGGCGCCCAAGGGATCCGAGCGGTCGGGATGGAGAAGCCGATGCTGACGCTCAAGAGATCGAGGCCGTGACTCTTGAGCTGCCGGGACAGCTCGATCGACTCGGCGAGGGTCTCCTCATCGCGTCCGTCGTATTCGATCACGCCGAAACGCGCGGTCAAGGGGAGATTCTCGGGCCAGACCTCGCGCACGGCATCGAGTGTTTCCAACAGGAAACGGCAGCGGTTTTCCAGGATCCCGCCATAGGCATCGTCGCGCTGGTTGGAATGCGTGGAGAAGAAGCTCTGGCCCAGATAGCCGTGCGCGAAATGCAGCTCGAGCCAGCGGAACCCGGCATCCCGCGCGCGTCGCGCCGCGGCCGTAAAGTCGGAGCGCACCCGCGCGATGTCGTCCGGCGTCATCGCCTTCGGCACCTTCGGGAGATTCGCGCCGTAGGGGATCGCCGAGGGCGCAATGGGCTGCCAACCGCGCGCGTCGCCCTCCGGGATGTGGTCATCGCCCTCCCATGGGCGGTTCGCGCTCGCCTTGCGCCCGGCATGGCCGATCTGAATGCCCGGCACAGCCCCGGCCGCCTTGATGGCCTCGACGGCGGGCACAAGCGCCTGCGCCTGCTCGTCGTTCCAGAGACCGGTGCAGTTGGGCGTGATGCGCCCTTCCGGGGACACCGCGGTCGCCTCGACGATGACCAGACCGGCACCGCCGCGCGCAAGACCGGCGAGATGCACCAGATGCCAGTCGTTCACGAGGCCGTCGATCGCCGAGTATTGGCACATGGGCGGCACGGCGATGCGGTTACGCAGGGTCACGTCCTTGAGCGTGAAGGGTTGGAAGAGAGCGGACATGGTCACTCCTTGGTCAGGTGGTCGAGAACTTTGGACAGTCTCTCACGCTTCGCCCGGGCTTGAGCGCTTGAGCCAAGGCGCTTTTCCATGAACCGGTATTGGACGGAGCACTCGCCCGCATTCCCGGCGCCGAAGCCAAGCGCGCGATAGAGCGCCTCGGCCCGCGGATTGTCCTCCCGCACCTCGAGCGTAAGCTTGCAGCAGTCTCGGCGTCTCGCCTCAGCCTCGATCGCCGCCAGCAGCGCGGTGGCGACACCCCGGCGCCGATGGCTCGGGAGCACCGCCAGATCATGGATATTGAGTAGCGGTCGGGCGCGGAAGGTCGAGAATCCCTGGAAGCAGATCGCCAGCCCGACGGCATTCTCGCCGTCGCAGGCCAGAAGCACGAGATGATCCGCCACGCGCCGTAGAGCCGGCACCAGACGCTCCTTCACGTCCTCGGACAAGAGCTCGCCCGCGCCCATGGCGTCCTCGGCATAGGCGTTCAGCAAGGTCACGATCGCCTGCGCGTCGTCGGATCGATCCAGATCGGCGGGCCGGATCGGACCTGAAAACCGCTGTTGATGCATCCTGATTCCCCTGTGTCGGATCGGCGTCGACGCCGGCGCTCAAACGGTCTGCCCCGCTCCGCGAGGCTCGCCTATAATCGGCCGTCCCCGCTCGCGCGCGGCACACCGAGCGACCCCGGCATACGAGCCGGAATTCGGAACCGCGCTCGTCTACGCGGGCGCCGTCGCCCTGATCTCGTACGCCATGTGGTGGTGGATGGGCCGCCAGGCCGAGCGCATCGACTCGGGCCTGGTGCGCTTGGACGTGAAGGCGTGGCTGATGTCGGCCCTGATCACCACCGCGCTCTTGGTCGCCTTCGGCGCGGCGTTGGCGATGAAAGGCACCGACGCGGAGGCTTTCATCCGCTACGTCGACCCCGCCGTGCTGGCGATCATCGCACTCTTACTCTTGCCGTTGCCCTTTCGCGAGGCACGCGAGTCGTTCGGCGAGATCCTGATGATCAGCCCGAGCGACATGGACGCGCACATCCGTTCGGTCATGACCGACTTCGTCGCCCGCCACGGCTTCCCCGAGTATCGGAGCTATCTCTCCAAGGCCGGCCGTGCCCGCTTTATCGAGATCTCCGTCCTGGTTCCGCCCGACTTCAGCCTGCCGGTCGGCGAGATCGACGCCCTGCGTGCCGAGATCGGCGACGCCATCGGCGGCGCCGGGCCGGATCGGTGGCTCACCATCGTCTTCACCGCGGATCCGGTGCATCTTTGATCCGCATTCGACACGCGATCAGCCTGACCCCGTCGTCGCCTGACGGGGCGGGCAGCACAGCAGCCAATAGCTCCCGCCCGCCGCCAAGCCGCAGATCGCCATACCGAAGAGCATCGGCGTCGCATCCCCGGTGTGCATCAGGCTGACCAGGGATCCCATCACCGCACCGAGCCCGAAGCGCGACGCCCCGGAGAAGGCCGATGCGGTGCCGGCCATCCGTGCGAAGTGCGCCATAAACCCGGCCATGGAATTGCCGAGCACCACCCCCGCCATCCCGAGATAGAGCAGGGTCGCGCCGACGATGGCCCACAGCGGCGGCGTTCCCCAGATGGCCAGTCCCAGCAGGATCACCGCCGAGACGACCTGAACCCCGAGCCCCAAACGCAGCAACCGCTCCGCCCCCAAACGGACGACCAACCGGGCATTCTGGCTGGTCACCACCATCGCCAGGGCCACATTCGCCCCGAAGAAGACCCCGAACCAACCCAGCGGCACCCCGTGCAGCTCGATATAGACGAAGGGCGAGGTGACGATATAGGTCATCATGCCGCCGAAGGAAAAGGCACCGGTCAGCAAATACCCCAGGCCGACGCGATGTCGGAGCAAGATCAGATAATTGCGTAAGACCCGAGCCAGCTCGGGCGGATGGCGATCCGCGTGCAGAAGGGTCTCCGGGATCAGCCGAAAGAAGAGCCCGCTCGCGGTCAAGCCCAAGACCAGAAGCGCGCCGAAGACCCAATGCCAATCCAGATAGGAGACGATGGCCCCGCCGATGGACGGCGCCAGCAGGGGGGCCAGCGCCGTCGTCAACATCACCAGACTCATCACCCGCGCATAGTGATCGCGCTCGAAGAGATCCCGCACCAGGGCCGGTACCGTCACCGCCACCGCCGCGCCGCCCAGCCCCTGGACGGCGCGTCCCAACAGCAGCGTCTCCATCCGCGCGGCCAAGACACATATGAGCGCACCCAGACAGAAGAGCGCCAGACCACCGCCGATGGTCGCGCGCCGTCCAAGCACATCAGAGGCCGGCCCTAAAACCAATTGGGCCAGAGCAAAGACGCCCAGATACGCGGTCACGCTCAGCTGCGCCAGCTCGATCGTCGAGTCCAAGTCCTGCGCGATCGCGGGCAGACTCGGCAGATACATGTCGATGGCAAAGGGCGTCAGGCCGGAGAGCAGACCAAGCGTGAGGAGCGTCGAGAGACGAATCTGCATGGGCCCTCCGGGCCGCGTCGGGCCCGCAGGCCGCAGAGAAAAGGAAAGAGGAGAAACGAGAACTCGATCCAGAGGAGGAAAAATTACGCATCCAGCTCTCGGCGCGGTTTAAGTGTCGGGCGCGCTGCGCATAGCCGTCTTCAAGGCGGAGACGCGCGCAGCGCGGATGTGCTCGGGGATGAGTCGCGGCTCGCGTGCTGCACGGGCGACGGCGCCGACATCTACGGCAGCGACGGCGGCCTGCAAGCGACGCAGGGTCTCGCCCTGCGGATAGTCGCGGTCGGCATAGCCGGCGCGGCCCCGATAATCGGCCTCGCAGGCGGTCAGCATCCGGTGGAAGCGCTCCGGTCGACGGAAGGCGTCGGCGCCTTCCAGGAGATCGAGGATGGTCGTCGCGCGCAGCTCGTCGACCTTATGAACCAGGCCGTGGTAGCGCGCCGTGATGCGGGCGAGCTCGCGAAAGCGCACGGGGACACGCAGACGCTCGCAGACGGCTTCGAGTAGATCGACGCTGCGTTCCTCGTGACCCCGATGGCTCGGCAGTATCTCCGCGGGTGTGGTGCCCTTGCCGAGGTCGTGACAGAGTGCCGCGAAGCGAATCCCGAGATCGGGGGACAGTCGCGCGGCCATATCGATCACCAGCATGACGTGAACGCCCGTGTCGACCTCCGGGTGCCACTTCGCCGGTTGGGGCACACCCCAAAGTCGATCGACCTCGGGCAGCAACCGGAGCAGTGCGCCGCACTCACGCAGCACCTCGAAGAAACGCGAGGGTCGATCCTCGCAGAGTGCGCGCGCCAGCTCCTGCCAGACCCGCTCCGGGACCAAGGCATCGACCTCGCCGGCCGAGACCATCTCGCGCATCAGCTCCATGGTCTCGGGCGCGACACGGAAGCCGAGGTCGTCGAAGCGGGCCGCGAAGCGGGCAAGACGCAGGATGCGGACCGGGTCTTCCGCGAAGGCCGGTGAGACGTGACGCAAGACGCGCGCCTGGAGATCCGCAAGCCCACCGTAAGGATCGATCAGGACTCCGGACGGATCCTCGGCGAGCGCGTTGATGGTGAGATCCCGGCGCTGCAGGTCCTCCTCGAGCGTGATGTCCGGATCCGCGTGTACCGCAAAGCCGTGATAACCGGGTGCGGTCTTGCGCTCGGTGCGCGCCAAGGCGTACTCGTCCTTGGTCTGCGGATGGAGAAAGACCGGAAAGTCCTTTCCGACCTGCTGGAAACCGCGGGACAGAAGTTCATCGGGTGTCGCGCCGACCACGACGAAATCGCGCTCGCTGACCGCGCGCCCGAGCAGGCGGTCGCGCACGGCACCGCCGACCAGATAGGTCCGCAGACCGGCTGTGGCGCTCACGGCGAGGATCCGGCACGCAAGGTCGCATCGGCAACGGAACAAAGGGTCGCCCGGGGGTGGGGGTAGTCTCGAGCGAGCGTCGCGATCGGCATGGATAGCCTCATGTCTGCGGTCTGACCGGTCGCGCGATTATACCGGGCGGAGGCTTGCGGGTAGAATTCACGGTCCGTTTCATTACACGAGACCCGAAGACCATGCGTCTGTTTGGATATCTGATCCTGTTCGCGCTGATCGGCTACGGCATCTGGCCCTATTTCACGGTCTTCCGGCTCGACGAGGCGATCAATCAAGAGGGCACGGGTCAGCTCGCCGTCATGGTTGACCTGCCGGCGATCCGTGCCAATTACAAGGAGCGGGTCACCTCGGGCGTCGACGGCATCTTCCCCTCGGGCGACCCCGACAGCGTCATGAGCTGGATCCGCCAAAACCTCGACCGCCTCGGCGACTCCGCGCTCGAGCAGGCGATCACCCTGCCCTGGGTGCGCGACACCCTACGCGGTGCCGTCACGCGAGCCACCGGCCAGAGTCCGCCCTACCTTCTCGGCGGGATCGACTTCGCCTTCTTCGAGTCCTACAACCGCTTCCTCATCCGCATCGGCGACTTGGGCCAGTCGCCCACCCATGTGCGGATGACGCTGCAGGGCACGGATTGGAAGATCACCGACATGATCGACTGAGTCGGGAAAAGCCATCCGGACACCGCCCGATCAGCTCTTGCGACCAGAACTCCGCCGGGGTGTCAACGCCGATCGCAAGTTTTCCGTCAACGCCAGAACGGTGAGCCCGTACACCCCGCCCCACAGGGGCTGGGCCGCGCTTACGGACACATCGGAGCGCAAACGCGTAGGTCGGATTAGCGCAGCGTCATCCGACATCCCCCGCGCAACGTCGTCTCGTCTCGGAGCCATTGCCATGATGGAAACGGCAAGACCGGCTAAGATTACCGGCATCGTCAATCCACAAGAGGACACCTCGATGACCTCGAGCAGCAGTCCGCGTCACGCCAAGACCGGCAAACCCATCGACAGCACCAAGCTCGACCGCGTGGTCGCCGACGCCCGCAAGGCCAGCGACGAGCGCGCCGCCGGCTATCGCGAGCAGGCACTGAAACTCTACGACTGGGTCTGCGGGCGGTGCGCACGCACCTTCACCCGCGAGAACTTGCGCGAGCTCACCGTCCACCACAAGGACATGAACCACGACAACAACCCGCCCGACGGCAGCAACTGGGAGCTGCTCTGCGTTTACTGCCACGACAACGAGCACCAGAAGTACGAGGAGCACCTTGCCGCGCTGGCCGGCGGTCGGGTTGCCAAGCCTGGCGTGGCCGGCAAACAGACGACACACAACCCCTTCGAAGGACTGGCCGATCTGCTGAAGAAAGACGGCTAAACCGCGCCCGGTATGATCCGCGAAGTCTCGTGCGAGAGCGAGGCCAGCGAGCTGGTGACATCTCGAAAGCCGATTACACTAGAAGAGGATCCTCAATCACCTAAACCGCGTCGACTTCGACGCCCCCGTATGCGTGCCGAGCCGGCCGAATGCTGTGCCGCCTCATGTCGTTCCGGGACGCGGTTTAGCTACAGCCAGCGAGGTTTGCGATGGACACCCACGACTATCAACGCCTGTTGCTCGCGGTGGATTTCGAGAAGGAAAGCGAGCCGGTCGTCGCACGCGCGCGGCGGCTCAAGACATTGCTCGGTGCACGTCTTTTTCTGCTGCATGTCGTCGAGCACGTCCCGCCGACGATGGAATATATGCCGGTCGGTTATGCGGGCGACGTCGCCGTCCCGGAGAACCTGGATCTGGAGGAAGAGCTGCTGGCGATCGCTCGGCGCGAGCTCGACGTCTTGGGTGAACGCCTGGATGTGCCGATCGCCGATCGCTTGGTCCGTGTCGGTCCGACCGGGCGCACGATCGACGAGGTTGCCGGCGAGCTCGATATCGACCTCGTCGTCATCGGCAGCCGTGGACGGCACGGGTTCCTGGGACTTTTCGGCTCCACGGCGCGCTCCGTTCTGCGCAACCCGACCTGCGACGTGTTGTGCGTGAAGATCGAGGAGGCCGGCTAAACCGCGGCTGGCGTCCTTTGTGATCTCCTCGGGTGCGTTGGGCCTCGGGTGAAACCCGGCAGCGTCGGCGCCGCCGCGGTTTAGGACTCGAAAAACTCGAAACGAGAGTCTCAGATCGGCATCCACAATGCGGCAAGGGCGAGGAGTATGGCGGCCATCGCCCCGGCGATGAGGTCGTCGAGCATGATCCCGAGGCCGCCGGGCACCTTCCGGTCCACCACGCGCACTGGCCAGGGCTTCCAGATATCGAAGAACCGGAAGAGGACAAAGCCGGCGAGGATCCAGAGCCATCCGGCCGGTGCAGCGACCATGGTCAGGAGAAAACCAACCCACTCGTCCCAGACGATCGCCGAGGGGTCTTTGGAGTCCAGATCACGTGCGGTGCGCTCGCAGACCCAGATCCCGACGAGCGTGAAGAGGACCAGCAAACCGACATAGAAGGGCCAGGCCAAAGGGCTAAGCAGCAGATAGAGCGGAATCGCCGCGAGCGTGCCGACTGTTCCCGGCGCGCGCGGTGCCAATCCGGAGCCGAAACCGAAGGCGATCCAATGATGGATCCGTCGCGGATTGAAACCGGACTTGAAGCTGGACTTGAGGCTATTTGCGTGCACGCCGTCAGGTGTTGCTCGAGAAATGGTCATAACCGGCACTCGAAAGGCGCGTCGGGGAACCGTCCGCCCCCTTCAGGTTCAACCCGGGTTCCGCACGAATGTGCCCGACGGCGCTCAGCGAACAGCCGAACCCCGCCGCCATCGATGCGATCAGGGCTGCCTGCTCGGGCGGCGCGCAGAAACACAGCTCGTAGTCGTCTCCGCTCGACAGCGGCAGCGACCAATTACCCTCGGATGCGATCCGGCTTGCCACGGCGGGAGACAGGGGCAAGGCCGCGAGGTCGATCTCGGCACCGACACAGGATGCCGCAAGGATGTGACCGAGGTCCCCGGCCAGACCGTCCGAGAGATCGATCATGGCCGTGGCGATCCCGCGCAAAGCGGACCCGAGCGCGACGCGCGGCTCCGGGCGTTCCAGTCGCGCACGCAATGCCGGATCGACGGAACCGCCCTCGCGCAAGAGCCGGAGCACGAGCCCGGCATCGCCAAGCGTCCCGCTCACCCAGACGAGGTCGCCGGGGCGGGCGCCGTCGCGACGCACCGCCGCTGCGGGGCGCACCAGCCCATGGACCTGCACGGTCACGCTCAATGGACCGCGCGTGGTATCGCCGCCGACCAAACGCACCCCGTAGGTTCGGGCCAAGTCACCGAAGCCGCGCGCGAATGCGGCGAGCCAGTCGTCGTCGCGCTCGGGCAGGGTCAAGGCCAGGGTCGCCCAAGCGGGCGCGGCGCCCATCGCGGCCAGATCGCTGAGCCCGACAGCCAGCGACTTGTGTCCGAGGGCCTCGGCATCGCAGTCGTGAAAGAAGTGGGTCCCGGCAACCAGTGTGTCGATGCTGACCGCCAGGCTCAGGCCGGCAGGGACCTCAAGCAAGGCACAATCGTCACCGACGCCGAGCAGGACATCGGCACGCGGCGTGCCGAGAGCGGCGAAGAAGCGACCGATCAGGTCGAACTCGGATCGCGATCCTTCAGACATCGTCAGTATCCGTCGGTCGGGTCGGCGCGGCGCAAACCGAGATGCCTCGACCCAACGCCGGAGCACCGTGCAATCCGGACCTCCGTCCTGAATCTCCCTGTCCGTCCACGCGCCTAAACCGGCCGACCCGACGCCGCCGCATGGGTGCGCGCGACCTTGTCGAGCACGCCGTTGACATACTTGTGCCCCTCGTGGGCACCGAGCAGCTTGGTCAACTCGACTGCCTCGTTGATGGCGACGCGATCCGGAATGGAGTCGGAGAAGAGGATCTCGAACGCACCCAGACGCAGGATCGCGAGCTCCACCGGATCGACCTGGCTGATCGGTCGATCGAGGACTCGGTCGAGCTGCGCATCGATCTCGGTCACATGGACCGGAACGCCCGTAAGCAGTTGATCCAAAAGCTCCATGTTGAAGTTGAACCGCTCCTTGGCATCCGGCGGTGCGTCGTCGTCCTCGACCCCGTTCAGCGAGCCGGCGACCGCATCGAGCCACTCGGGGTCATCGAGGAGATGGCGTTTGATCTCCATCGGGTCTTCGCCGGTCAGCCGCCATTGATAGAGCGCCAAGGCGGCATAGCGGCGTGACTGACTGCGCGGGTTGATCGTCATCAATCGAGCTGCCGCAAGAGGTCGACCATCTCGATGGCGGACATGGCCGCCTCTGCACCCTTGTTGCCGGCCTTGGTGCCGGCGCGCTCGATCGCCTGCTCGATGGTGTCCACTGTCAGCACGCCGAAGGCGACCGGGATGGCGTATTTGAGGCTGACCTGGGCCATGCCCTTGACGCACTCACCGGCGACGTATTCGAAGTGCGGCGTGCCGCCGCGGATCACCGCACCCAGCGCCAGGATGGCGTCGAAGCCGCCCTTGGCGGCGATGCGCTCGATGGTCACCGGCATCTCGAAGGCGCCGGGCACGCGCACGATCGTCAGCGCGTCATCCGTCGCGCCATGACGCTTGAGGGTGTCGATGGCGCCTTTCTCCAGCGCCTCGACCACGAAACTGTTCCAGCGCGACACCACCAGGCAGAAGCGCGCATTGTCGGCGCGCATGGCGCCCTCGATCGTCTTGATACTCATGGATTGGCTCGTCTCGATTCGAACCGCAAAGGCGCACAGGGCGCGAAGGGTTTCAAACCGAAGTCTTTGAAGCTGGTCTTTTCAACAAGGTGTCGGCGAATCGTGCATCGCCACCTCGTCATCCTTTGCGTCCTCTGCGCCTTTGCGGTTCTCGCTCTGCGTCTCGGCATTCGCCGAGGCTCAGCTCGACGGACCGCTCGCCGTCTTACCGCCGGTGTACTCGACGACCTCCAGATCGAAGCCCGAGATCGCATGCATTGCCTTGGGCGCGCTCATGACCCGCATCTTGCGCACGCCGATATCCGAGAGGATCTGGGCACCGATCCCGTAGGTCCGCAGGGCGTTGCGATCCTGGCGGCGGGCCGGGACCACGTCGTCCTCGTCGTGGAGCTGAAAGTCCTTCAAACGCGCCAGCAGATCGGCGGCGCTGTCGCGGTTGCGCAGCACCACGATCACGCCCTCGCCCTCGGCTGCGACCTGTCGCATCACATCCTGCAGCGGCCAACCGCAGGCGTTGTGACGCGTGCCGAAGAGATCGCACAGGGTATTTTGCAGGTGAACCCGGACCAGGGTCGGACGCTCCGGGCTGATCTCGCCCAGGGTCAAGGCCAGATGGATCTCGTTGTCGATACTATCCCTGTAGGCCACCAGGCGGAAGGTCCCCTGATCCGTACGCAGCTCGCACTCGCACTCGCGCAGGACCGCCTTCTCGTGGCGCACCCGATAGTGAATGAGGTCCGCAATGGTGCCGATCTTCAGACCGTGGGTCTCGGCGAAGGCTTCGAGATCCGGCCGGCGCGCCATCGAGCCGTCCTCGTTCAGGATCTCGACGATCACGGCGGCGGGACTGTAACCGGCAAGCCGAGCCAGATCGCATCCGGCCTCGGTATGGCCGGCCCGCACCAAGACCCCGCCCGGTTGGGCCATGAGCGGAAAGATGTGTCCGGGCTGAACCAGATCCTTCGGCTGCGCATCCGGCGCGACCGCAGCCTGAATGGTCGTGGCCCGATCGGCCGCCGAGATGCCCGTCGTCACGCCGCGGGCCGCCTCGATGGAGACGGTGAAGGCGGTCGAATGGGCGGCCTGATTGTCGCTGACCATCATGGGCAGGCGCAGGCGCTCGCAGTGCTCCTTGCTCAGGGTCAGGCAGATGAGACCGCGCCCATACTTGGCCATGAAGTTCACGGCCTCCGGGGTCACGCGATCGGCCGCCATGAGCAGATCACCCTCGTTTTCGCGATCCTCGTCATCCATGATCACGACCATCCGCCCCTGGCGGAGCTCCTCGATGATCTCTTCGGTACTGTGGAGGCCTGGATTACCCATGACTGAAATGTCGTCCGAGCGAAAAGGCCGTTAGTTTAACAAAGTCGGATCCGAGAAGCGGTCGACGAATCCCTCTCGCTTCGGAGGATGGGTTTCGCTGCGCTCTACCCATCCTACAGCTGGTGATGATCAATCGCCGGATCTCGCGAATCCATGCCGGGCGAGAAACTCCATGGTCAGGCCCGGCGTCGCCGGGCCGCCCTCGGCCGCGGCATCGCCCAGCAGCAGCCGTTCCAGATAGCGGGCAATCAGGTCCACCTCCAGGTTGACCCGGGTGCCGCTGCGGTAGCCGCCGATGATGGTCTCGGTCAAGGTGTGAGGCACGATGTTCAGCGCGAAGATCGCGCCGTCCACCTGGTTGACCGTCAGGCTGGTGCCGTCGACACAGATGGAGCCCTTCGGTGCGATATAGCGTGCCAGCTCGGCCGGGGCCTGGATGCGCAGTCGCCAAGACCGTGCATCCTCGCGCTGCTCGATGATCTGCCCGACACCGTCGACATGACCGCTGACCAAGTGCCCGCCGAGCGGGGTCGCCAAGGTGAGTGCCGGTTCCAGATTGACCGGGCTGCCGGGCGCCAGTGTTCCGAGCGTCGTGAGCGAGAGGGTCTCGCGCGAGACATCCGCAGCGAAACCGTGAGCATGAAGCTCCACGGCAGTCAGACAGACGCCGTTGACCGCGATGCTGTCGCCGAGCGAGGCGAGCGCCAGATCGAGCTTCCCGGCGTCGATCGAGAGGCGTACGTCGCCGCCGCGCGGCTCGAGCCGCTCGATTCGGCCGATGGATTGGATGATTCCGGTGAACATGGTGAGGTAACGAGTGGTGAGTGAAGAGTGGTGATAGGCCTGATTAACCCGGTGCGCGAGCACTGCCGGTCGGCTCCGGGCGGGCCGTGATGCGCAGATCTCGGCCGACGGCACGCACGTCGACGATCGCGAGCGGGATGCGATCGCGCATCCGCTCGATTCCGGGCAGGCTGAACAGACCGCGCCCCGCATCGCCCATGAGGTGCGGGGCCAGGTAGATGAGGATCTCGTCGACCAGGCCTTCCGAGACGGCGGCCCCGGCAAGGGTGGGTCCGGTCTCCAAGAGCACCTCGTTGATCTCGCGTCGGGCCAGCTCGCTCATGAGAGCAGCGAGGTCGACCTGCCCCGAGTCCCCTGGACAGAGAAACACCTCGGCACCTGCGCCCTTCAGCTTGGCCATCCGCCCCGGGTCGTCGACTGCGCCGACGATCAGTGTGGTCCCGGGCAGGGTCAGAATGCGTGCAATCGCCGGGGTCCGCCAGAGGCTGTCGAGGACAACCCGCAGGGGCTGGCGAATCGCCTCGCCGGGACGCAGCCCGGGTAGATCGTCGGCATCGAGCCGGACATTCAGGCTCGGATCATCCGCCAGCAGGGTGCCGATCCCGGTGAGGATCGCCGAGCTGCCGGCGCGCAGACGCTGCACGTCGCGGCGCGCCGCCTCGCCGGTGATCCATTGACTCTCCCCGCTCGCCATCGCGGTGCGCCCGTCCAGGCTCGCCGCGAGCTTGCAGCGAACATAGGGCCGTCCCCGCTCCATCCGCTTGATGAAACCGGGATTCAGGGCACGCGCCTCGGCCTCGAGTAGGCCGGTCTCTACGGCAACCCCGGCCTCGGCGAGCAGTCGCAAGCCCCGCCCCGCAACCAGCGGATTCGGGTCGACCATGGCGCAGACGACACGCGCGACACCGGCCTCCAGCAAACCGTCCGTACAAGGCGGCGTGCGGCCTTGATGGCAGCAGGGCTCCAGCGTCACGTAGGCGGTGGCGCCGCGGGCACGCTCGCCGGCCTCGATCAGTGCATGGCGCTCCGCATGAGGCTCGCCGGCACGCCGGTGCCATCCCTCGCCGACAATGTGACCGTCGCGAACGATCAGGCAGCCGACGCGCGGATTGGGGTCGGTCGTGAAGCGCCCGAGCTCGGCGAGCTGAACGGCACGCGCCATGAAGGCATGGTCGGCACCCGGAGCCGACCCGCCCCTCCACGCCTCATCCGAACCGGTCGTCAAGGCTTGGGCTCCAGCTCCTGGAGCAGATCCAACTGCTGACGCTTGACCTCGGGCGTGGGCTGCTGCTCGAGGCGCTCGATTTCCTCGCGGAAGGCCGCGACGTCCTCGAACTGGCGATACACCGAGGCGAAGCGCACGTAGGCGACCTGATCGAGCTGACGCAGCTCCTCCATCACCAGCTCGCCGATGCGCAGGGCCGGGACCTCGCTCTCGCCGCTGGACATCAACTTGCGCTGGATTCGCCACATGGCGCTGTCGATCTCGTCGGTGCTCACCGGCCGCTTCTCCAGCGCCCGCATCATCCCGGAGCGCAGCTTGCGCCCGTCGAAGGGCGCACGGCTGCCGTCGCGCTTCACGACACGCGGCAGATTCAGCTCCGCCGTCTCGAAGGTCGTGAAGCGTTCGTGACAGACGACGCACTTGCGCCGCCGGCGCACCTGGTCACCCTCACCGGAAAGACGCGAGTCCACCACCTTGGTGTCCTGGGCGCCGCAGAAGGGGCAGCGCATTCAACGCTCGTAGACGGGGAAGCGTTTGCAGAGCGCCAGCACCTTGGTCTTGACCGCATCGATGGTCGCCTGATCGCCGCGCGCGTCGATTAGATCGCACATCCAGCCGGCCAGATCGCGCGCCTCGTCGGTTCCGAAGCCACGCGTGGTCATGGCCGGCGTGCCGACACGGATCCCGCTGGTGACGAAGGGCGACTGCGGATCGTTGGGCACCGCATTCTTGTTGACCGTGATGTTGGCCGCACCCAACCAGGCGTCGACGTCCTTGCCCGTCAGACCCTGCTCGATGAAGCTGACCAGGAAGAGGTGATCGTTCGTGCCGCCCGAAACCACGTCGTAGCCGCGCGAGAGAAAGACCTCGGCCATCGTTTGGGCATTCAGAACGACCTGCTGCTGGTAGACCTTGAAGCTCGGCTCCAGCGCCTCCTTGAAGGCCACCGCCTTGGCGGCGATCACNNATCACATGCATCAGCGGGCCGCCCTGGGTGCCCGGGAAGACCAGCGAGTTGAATTTCTTTTCAAGCTCGGGGTTGGCCTTTGCCAGGATCAAGCCGCCGCGCGGACCGCGTAGTGTCTTGTGCGTGGTGGTCGTGGTGACGTCGGCGATCTGCACCGGGCTCGGGTAGACCCCGGCGGCGATCAGGCCGGCGACATGCGCCATGTCGACCATCAGATAGGCACCGACGGCATCGGCGATGGTCCGGAAGCGCGCCCAATCGACAAGCCGCGAGTAGGCCGAGAAGCCGGCGATGATCATCTTGGGGCGATGATCAAAGGCCAGACGCTCGACCTCGGCGTAGTCGATCTCGCCGGTCTTGGGATCCAGGCCGTACTGGACCGCGTTGTAGATCTTGCCCGAGAAGTTCGGCTTGGCACCGTGCGTGAGGTGACCGCCGTGCGCCAGGCTCATGCCGAGCACGGTGTCGCCGGGCTCGCACAGGGCCATGAAGACCGCGGCGTTGGCCTGGGAGCCGGAATGCGGCTGGACGTTGGCGTAGTCGGCGCCGAACAGCTGCTTGGCGCGATCGATGGCGAGGCTCTCGGCCACGTCCACGTACTCGCAGCCGCCGTAGTAGCGTTTGCCCGGATACCCTTCGGCATATTTGTTGGTCAGGACACTGCCTTGAGCCGCCAAGACACGCGGGCTCGCGTAGTTCTCGGAGGCGATGAGCTCGACGTGCTCCTCCTGGCGACGCTCCTCGTTCTGGATTGCACCCCAGAGCTCAGGATCGTAGTCGCTGATCTGCATGCTTTTCTCGAACATCGTTCATTCCCCCGGCGGCGCAAAGCCGCACAGTGTATCGATTTTCCGGTCCCGCGTCGCTATCTGGGTCGCGCAGTTCCGAAGAGATGAGGGATGTCGTGAGGATCGGCAATCCCGCGGAAGGACGGGTTTGAACGGAATCGGTCTCGCTCCGAACAAAAACCGTCCCCGAGAGCGGCCGACGCTGATCCGACTTGGAGGGCTTCGCGGTGTAGAATTGCGGCCCGATCAGACCGACATGTCCCTCATCACCATGTCGACAGCACACCGCCGGGGCCGCAGACGATGACCGAAACCATCCACAACGTCGATCACGCCGAGATCAGCAAGTTCGAGGAGCTGGCCTCGCGCTGGTGGGATCCGCACAGCGAGTTCAAGGCGTTGCACGAGATCAATCCGCTGCGCCTGGACTATATCGAGCACGCTGCGGGCGGGCTGGCCGGCAAGCGTGTCCTGGATGTCGGCTGCGGCGGCGGCATCCTCTCCGAGTCGATGGCGCTGCGCGGTGCCGATGTCACCGGGATCGACATGGGCGCTATGCCGCTGCGTGTCGCCGAGCTGCACACCCTGGAGAGCGGCGTGGAGGTGCGCTACCGACTCGTGCCGGTCGAGGTGCTCGCGGCCGAGCAGCCGGACAGCTTCGACCTGGTCACCTGCATGGAGATGCTCGAGCACGTGCCGAGCCCGGCCTCGATCATCGATGCCTGCGCGCGTCTGGTGCGCCCGGGCGGCACCGTGGTCTTCTCCACCCTCAACCGCAATCCCAAATCCTATCTCTTCGCCATTCTCGGCGCCGAGTATCTGATGGGTCTCCTGCCCAAGGGCACGCACGACTACGCCCGCTTCATCCGCCCCTCCGAGCTGCACGCCTGGATCCGCCCGACCGATCTGCGCACCACCGACATGACCGGCATGACCTACAACCCGCTGACCCAAACCTATCACCTCGACCCCGACAACCTCGACGTCAACTACCTCGCCACCTGCGTGCGCGATTCCGAGTGATGCAGGGCTCGGAGGCGACGACCGAGTGGGCCTATCCGAATCCCGCAACCCCGCCCGGCTCGTCCGCGTATTACAGCGTGCGCTTTGCACCGGTTGGGTTGCGGGATGATCTAGCCGCGCTGCTCGGCTGGCGTCATCTGGTGCGATCCGTTGTCGATGAAGTCTCGGACCCGGGTGTGGCGGCACGCAAGCTCGACTGGTGGAACGACGAGCTCGAGCGCATCTTCGCGGGCACGGGGCGGCATCCGTTGGGTGCGTCGCTCGGTCCGCTGATCGCGCGGGCCGAGCTGCCGCGACAATCCTTCGTCGACATCCTCCTGGGGACCGAAGCGATCCTGGCCGATCGGCGTGTGCGGGACGTCGACGCACTTGCGGCCCTGACCGACCTGGATCTCGGCGCGCTCTTCGAGCTGATCACCCGCGCGCACGGCGAGACCGCCCCGGCCGGACTGGTCGCTGCCCGACGCGCCGGGAGCCATTGCGGCCTGGTCGAACTCGTGCGCGACAGCGGTCGTCTGCTGCGACAGGGACGCTGCGGCTTCCTGCCCGAGGAGCGACTGAATCGTCATGCTTTGGGTCATGCGGTTCAACGGCCGACCGAGATCCGCAAGCACTTGGCCCAACTGCTCGCCGATCTCGCCGAGGATCTGAATCGCCATCGCAACGGCCTGAGCCATGATCTTTCCCGGTTGCCCGCCATGATCCGCATCCGCGTCCGCCTTGCCGATCGCCTCCTCGCCGAGATCGCGGCCAGCGGTTTTCAGGTCGCCGATCAGCGGATCGCCCTGACCCCGATCCGCAAGCTTTGGAACGCCTGGCGCGAAAGTCGCCGCGGGGCACTCGATTAAACCGCGCCGGGCGCGGTATGCGCTGTTTTTGGATGGAATCGGCCCCGGCGGACTTGACGACCGTCGGATCCGGCGCGGTTTAATCGTCAATGCCGCTGCGCGCGA
Organism: Thiocapsa sp. UBA6158; assembly: GCF_002423035.1. GTDB lineage: Bacteria > Pseudomonadota > Gammaproteobacteria > Chromatiales > Chromatiaceae > Thiocapsa. The sequence goes on along the minus strand of NZ_DIUM01000047.1, from coordinate 58,164 downwards.
TCACGGCGATAATTCCGAATCATGACAACCGAGCACGAGGCATTTCAAGCAATGGACCAAGGACAATCCGACGCCGATCGACTGGACGGGCGTGTGATTCTGGTGACAGGCGCCGCCGAGGGGATCGGACGGGCCGTCGCACTCGCCTGCGCGGCCGCCGGGGCGACCGTCGTTCTGTCGCAATCCAACGAGTCGGACCTCACCGACGTCTACGACCAAATCGAGGCCGACGGCGGGCCGGAGCCGGCGATCCTGCCGCTGAACCCGGAGACGGCGACGGAGGACGATTTCCTCGCCGCCGCCAATGTCCTCGGCGATGCCTTCGGTCATCTCGACGGACTTGCCCATTGCGCCTCCTACGCGCCCTTCCTGAGCCGCATCGACGACTATGACGCAAGCGAATGGGATCGCGTGATCCGCATCAATCTCACCACGCCCTTTCTCCTGACGCAGGTCTGCATGCCCTTGCTGAGGGCCTCCGAAGACGCCTCGGTGATCTTCACCTCCGACCGCGTCGGTCGGCAGGGGCTCGCCTACTGGGGCGCCTATGCCGCGGCCAAGTTCGGCATCGAAGGCCTCATGCAGGTCCTCGCCGCGGAGATGCGCGAGAACAGGAAGATCCGGGTCAACAGCATCGACCCCGGCGTGGTGCGAACCGCCTTGCGCGCCCGCCTGTATCCGGGCGAGAACGCGCTGAACAACCCCTTGCCCGAGAGCATCGCCGGCGTCTACGTCCGTCTGCTCGGCCCGGCCGGACAGGGAACCAACGGCGCCGCGCTTCAGGCGCAAGACCCGGGTTGATCACCCCAGCCGAAACCCAGCCGATGCCTCAGCCATGACCCCCGACCTCGACCAGGCGCTCGAACAGCAGCGGGCGGCGGGGCTCTATCGACACCGTCGCGTGCAGGAGCGCCCCCAGCAGCCCGAGGCCATCGTGGACGGCCGCCCGATGCTGAGCTTCTGCAGCAACGACTACCTGGGGCTCGCCAATCACCCCGAGGTCATCGCGGCATTGCGACAAGGGGCGGAGCGCTGGGGCGTCGGCAGCGGTGCCGCCCATCTGGTCAACGGACACAGTGCCGCCCATCATGCCTTGGAAGAGGAGTTGGCCGACTTCACCGGTCGACCCCGCGCGCTCCTCTTCTCGACCGGCTACATGGCGAATCTCGGCATCATCTCGGCGCTGACCGGCCGCGGCGACACACTCTGGCAGGATCGGCTCAACCACGCCTCGCTGCTCGACGGCGCACTCCTCTCGCGCGCGACGTTGCGCCGTTATCCGCACGCCGATACCGCCGAGCTCGTCCGTCTGATCGGCGCCCGCGACACGCGCATGATCGCCAGCGACGGCGTCTTCAGCATGGACGGCGATCTTGCCCCTTTGCCTGCACTCGCCCTGATCGCACGACGCGCAAGCGCCTGGCTCCTGGTCGACGATGCCCACGGGCTCGGGGTGCTCGGGCGCGAAGGGCGCGGAACGCTCGATCATTTCAGACTCGACGCCGCGCAGGTGCCGATCCTGATGGGCACCCTGGGCAAGGCATTCGGCACCTTCGGCGCCTTCGTGGCCGGCTCGGAAGCCCTGATCGAGACCCTGATCCAGCGCGCGCGAAGCTACGTCTACACCACCGCAACACCCCCGGCCATCGCCGAGGCGACGCGCACGAGCCTCGCACTCGCCCGCCGCGAGGACTGGCGACGCGAGCACCTGCAAGCCCTGATCGCCCGCTTCCGGGCGGGTTCGAACCAGCTCGGCCTGCCGTTGCCCGAATCGCCGACACCCATCCAGCCGCTGATCGCCGGGAGCAGCCATCAGGCGCTGGCTTGGGCGGGGGAGCTGGAGGCGCGCGGAATCCTCGTCGGTGCGATCCGCCCGCCCACCGTCCCCGAGGGCAGCGCACGTCTGCGGGTCTGTCTGTCGGCCGCCCACACCGAGACCATGGTCGACCGTCTGCTCGACGCCCTCGCAACCCTACGCCACGCCGCGCCGAACGCATCACCCGGTACGTAACCCGGAACGCAAGGCGCGCGAACCCGTAGGTCGGACGCGTGCAGCGAAGTCCGAGATTCAGCCTCGCGCAGGCGCGCAGGCGCAGCGCTACCGCCCCCCCCCCCGAGCCAATCGGTTAGAATCAAGCGCCGAGCCGCGCGATCCCGACAAGCCAGACGCGCAGCCTCTACTTTCGGACGGACGACCAAGCACCGAATGACCGACGCGACAGACGCACAGCACAACCATCGCCACCTCGTTCTCCTCCACGGCTGGGGGATGAACAGTGCCGTCTGGGACGATCTCGCCGGCGATCTCCCGCCCGGCGTCATCCCCTGCCCCATCGACCTGCCCGGTCACGGCGACCGCCCCTTCTCGCCGCCTCTCGGCGATCTCTGGGCCTGGGCCGACGCCTGCCTGGAGGCCGCACCCGAGCGCGCGATCTGGCTCGGCTGGTCGCTCGGCGCACTGGTCGCCCTGGCCGCCGCGGTGCGTGCGCCCAAGCGGGTCGAAGGCTTGATCCTCATGACCGGCACACCGCGTTTCGTGCGTGCGGCGGACTGGATGCCGGCGATGCTGCCCGCGACGCTCGACCAGTTCCATGCCGGCCTGCTCGCCGATCCCGCCGAGACACTCGCGCGCTTCCTCGCGCTCCAGGTGCGCGGCAGCGACGACGCGCGCGAGACCCTGCGCGGCCTGCGCAGACGCATCGCCGAGCGGCCCCAGCCGGACTCGGATGCACTCTCGATCGGCCTGGACATCCTGCGCGACGAAGACATGCGCGGCCGGCTCCCGGACATCCGCTGTCCGACGCTGTGGATCTTCGGCACGCACGACACCTTGGTCCCCCCTGCGGTGGCCGAGCGCGTCGAGATCCTGATGCCGGGCGCGGTCACGGCGATCGTCCGGGGTGCCGCCCACGCGCCGCATCTCTCGCACCCGGATCGAATCCGCGAACTCGTTCGGAACGTCCTGGCTCGCATCGAGGATCCCGGGGCCGGCCAAAGCGAGGTTCGGACCACGCCATGAACCCGATCGACCAACCCATCGACCAGAGGATCGACAAAGGCCGAGCGCGGCGTAATTTCGAGCAGGCCGCCGAGCGCTACGACAGTGTCGCCGTACTCCAGCGCGAGATCGCCGACCGGCTGCTGGAACGACTCGATTACGTGCGTCTCGAGCCCGAGCGCGTGCTCGATCTCGGGGCCGGCACCGGTTATGCCGTCGATGCGCTGCATCGGCGTTATCGCAAGGCGCGAGTGATCGCACTGGACTTCGCTCACGGCATGCTGTTGCAGGCGCGCCGACGCGGTCGCTGGCTCAGGCGCCCGCTCTGCATCTGTGCGGATGCCGAAGCGCTTCCGCTTGCGGACGGCGCTGTCGATCTCATCGTCTCGAACGCGACCTTTCAGTGGTGCAACGGCCTGGATCGGACCTTCGCCGAATGTCTGCGCGTCCTGCGTCCGGGCGGGCTGCTGATGTTCACCACCTTCGGACCCGACACCTTGAAGGAGCTGCGCCACGCCTGGGCGAGCGTCGACGGCGCCTCGCATGTGAGCCCCTTCCTCGACATGCACGACGTCGGCGACGCCCTGGTGCGCGCTCGCTTTGCCGATCCGGTGATGGACACCGAGCGGATGACCCTGACCTACCCCGCCGTGCGCGAGCTGATGCAGGATCTCAAGATCCTGGGTGCGGGCAACGCAACCACCGATCGCCCGCGTGGTCTCACCGGACGTGCCCGGCTGGCGGCCTTGGATGCGGCCTACGAGATCCACCGCAGCGAGGGTCGACTCCCGGCCAGCTACGAGGTCGTCTACGGCCACGCCTGGGTACCGGAGCAGAAACCCGCGCAGGGCGGCATCGCCGTTCCCGTGAGCACCATCGGACGCCGCAATCGTGTGAGTTTGCCCGCGGATCGCGCCGTCGAGACCGGGGGCTGACCCCACCTAAACCGCGTTCGCAGCGAGATGCTGCCTTTCGAGTAAGCTTGACGTTGGGTGGGTGCCTCAACGTGGACGCGGTTTAAGTACTTTATTTTTTAATCTCTTAAACCGCGCCGGTTCCGGCGGTCGTCACGTCTGCCGCGGCTGATCCAATCCAAAAACATCGCATACCGCGCCGGGCGCGGTTCAAGGGAGGATCGCATCGCCATGCACGGGCTCTTCGTAACAGGAACGGATACCGGCTGCGGCAAGACCGAGATCAGTCTCGGGCTGATGGCCGCGATGCAGGCGACGGGACCGAGCGTGCTCGGGATGAAGCCGGTCGCCTCAGGTTGCACGCATAGCCCCGACGGGTTGCGCAACGACGACGCCGTGCGCCTGCGCGCGCAGGGCAGTTCCGAGGCGCCTTATGGCCTGGTCAATCCGTACGCCTTCGCACCCCCGATCGCACCGCACATCGCCGCCGGAGAGACCGGCGTCGAGATCCGTCTTCCGACCATCGCGCAGGCCTATCGAACACTCGCCGCGGAGGCCGATCAGGTCATCGTCGAGGGCGTCGGCGGCTGGCGCGTGCCTTTGGGGCCGAACCTCTTCGTCAGCGACATCCCCAAGGCACTCGGGCTGCCGATCATCCTGGTGGTCGGCCTAAAGCTCGGCTGCATCAACCACGCCCTGCTGACGGTCGAAAGTATCCAGAGCACAGGCGGCGTCCTGGTCGGCTGGGTCGCCAATCAGGTCGACCCGACGATGCTGTCTCGCGACGCCAACCTCGCTACCCTCGCGGCCCTGATCCACGCGCCCTGTCTGGGCGTCTTGCCCTGGCTCGAAGCGCCGACCCCGAGCGAGCTGGCCGGATATCTTCATCCCGAGCTGATCGATCTGCACCCGCGACATGCGGCCAAGCTCGCCACGACGCAGACTCGGACCGAGGCGCGGGCACAGACCGGTGCCCGGACAGCGAAGCGACGCGCATAGACGGGCGTTGTCGGCTATTCTTGGCCTTCGGTACCTTGCGTCCTCCTCACCCACATTGGATCCGGAATGATCGCTCTTTCGATGCCGCCTCAAAGCCGCACTCGCCCCCCGTCGAAGACCCTTGCCGTGCTCTCGCTCGCGCTCACGCTTGTGCTCGCCGCCGTTCCGGCCGTGCCGACGGCGCTCGCGGACCCGGTGGCCCAAGTCCGGGCCCTTCCGCAGGCGAGCCTGCTCCTTCGGGAGAACGCACGCGACCTCATCGCGACCCGCGCCGATACGCCGCGTATTCCGGCCTCGACCATGAAGGTCCTGACCGCGTTCGCCGCGCTCGAGACCTGGGGACGCAACCATCGCTTCGAGACCGACTTCTACACCGACGACGCCGGCTGGCTCTGGGTGAAGGGCTATGCCGATCCCTACCTGGTCTCGGAGGAGCTCGACAAGGTCGTGAGCGCGCTCGCAACCAAGGGCCCGCGCCGGATCACGGGGATCGGTCTAGACGACAGCTTCTTCAGCCCGGATGTCGAGATCGCCGGACGCTCCTCGACCGACAACCCCTACGACGCGCCCGTCACCGCCTTGGCGGCCAACTTCAACACGGTCAACCTGGTGCGCACCGGCGACGCCATCAAGAGCGCCGAGCTGCAGACCCCGCTGACCGACTCGGCTCGACGCTTCGGCATGACCGGGGCCGCCGGAAAACAACGCGTGAATCTGCGCGAGCGCGGCACCGCACTGCGCTATTTCGGCGAGCTGCTCGGCGCCAAGCTCGAAGGCGCCGGCATCCAGGTCGGCGAGCAGCAGCGCATCGGACCCATGCCGCGCGACGCCGAACGCATCTACCGCCACGCCAACAGCCGCACACTCGCCGAGATGGTGTCGCCGATGCTCGAGTACTCCAACAACTTCATCGCAAACGCGCTCTTCCTGCGGCTGGCCGATCCGAAGGGAACCGGGCAAGTGACCATGACCGGCGCCAAGCGCGCCATGACCGACTTCTCGCGCGAGCGCTTTGCGTGGCGTGATTTCACGATCGACGACGGCGCCGGGCTCTCGCGCGCCAATCGGCTCAGCGCCCGCCAGCTCGTGGAGCTGCTCGACGCCTTCGAGCCCTATCGCGATCTGATGCCCCAACAGGACGGCAACCCCGCCGTGCGTGCCAAGACCGGTACCTTGCGCGGCGTCAGCACCTACGCCGGCTATGTCCGCCGCGGCGGGAGCTGGGAACCCTTCGCCCTGTTGATCAACGAGCCGGTCGACGGCGCCATCCGGCAACGCGTCGCCGGCAGCTTGGCGCGTTGAGCCTTCGACCTCGCCCACGCCTCAGCGCTTCGACCATCGGGAGCTCGCCGTGAATTGTTCGACAGCTGCGACTGCGCCCCGGCGCCGAACGGGCTCGATCGTGGCTTCGGTGTTCATCGCGCTGTTCGCGACGGGTTGCGCGGTCATACCCGATGCAGACCGCGAGGCGGGGCTGCCGGGCGCGATCGCAGGCGCCCCGTCCCTCGGCACCGCGTCGGGTTTCCCCTCGCTCGCACCCTTGATGCGCCGGGTGACGCCTGCGGTGGTGAATATCTCGGTCAAGTCCGAGGTGGCGATGGAAGAGCACCCGTTCCTGCGCGATCCGGAGTTCCGTGCTTTCCTCGATCGCTTCGGTCTGCCCGCGCCCGAGGAGGCGGAGATCGAGCAACGCTCGAGCGTCGGCTCCGGGATTATCGTCGATGCCGCCCGCGGCTATGTGATGACCAACGACCATCTACTGCGCAACGCGACCGAGATCCGAGTCACGCTCAAGGACAGGCGCACCTTTCGCGCGCGGCGACTGGGTTCGGATGCCGCATCCGACGTCGCCATCCTCGAGATTCCGCCGGTGGACGTGCGAGCGCTCAAGCTTGGCGACTCCAATCGACTGGAGGTCGGCGACTTCGTCATCGCCATCGGCAATCCGTTCGGCTTGGGCCAGACCGTCACCTCCGGCATCGTCAGCGCGGTCGGTCGCAGCGGGGTCGGCGGCAACCGTCTCGGCGAGCTGATCCAAACCGACGCCTCCATCAATCCGGGCAACTCGGGCGGCCCCCTGATCAACCTCGCCGGCGAGGTCGTCGGCATCAACACCGCACTGATCGGCCCGAGCGGGGGCAATGTCGGCATCGGATTTGCGGTGCCGAGCAACCGCGCCCGCGTGGCCTTGGACGATGTCATGCGCGGGCGATGACGCTGCGGCTTTACCGTTGAGCAGAGCGCGCCTTGGATCATCTGCCACTCTGGACACTCGGCGGCGTGCTCGCGCTGATCGCTGCGCGCAACCTCGCGCGTATCCCGCTCGCAATCTGGCAGATCATGGGGCTCGGAGCGCTGCTCGTCCTCCTCACCGGCGCGACTGCGCCGCGGACCGCCTGGCAGGCGATCGATTGGGAGGTCATTGGCTTTCTCTTCGGGGTCTTCGTGCTGGGCCACGCCCTGGTGCAGAGCGGTTGGCTGGGGGCGATGAGCGCGCGTCTGCTCGGCCGCATCAAAGGCGCCGACGCCTTGCTCATCGCCGTGATCTTCGCCGCGGCTATCGGCTCGGCCTTCCTGATGAACGATACGCTGGCCGTGATCGGCACCCCGATCGTGCTGGCCCTGGCGCGCGATCACCGTCTACCGCCGGCCCTGTTGCTGCTCGCACTCGCCTTCGGGGTCACCATCGGCTCGGTCATGAGCCCGATCGGCAACCCCCAGAACCTGCTGATCGCGCTTCACGGGGGCATTCAAAACCCCTTCGTCGACTTCATCGGCGCCCTGGGTCCGCCAACACTGGTGAATCTGCTGATCGCCTATGCGGTCCTACGCCTGGCCTTTTGGCGCCATATCCACGGCGAGGCCTTGGTACACCTGCCCACGAGGATCGAGGATCGGAAACTGGCCCGTCTGGCGAGCCTCTCGCTGGGACTGCTGGTGCTCATGGTGGCGGTACGGATCGCCCTGTCCTTCGTCGCACCGCAGTTTGCGTTTCCGCTGGTCGTGATTGCGCTGGTCGCCGCTGCGCCGTTGCTGCTGTTCAGCCCGCACCGGGTCACGCTCCTGCGCGGGATCGACTGGCATACGCTGATCTTCTTCGTCGCCATGTTCATCCTGATGCGCAGCGTCTGGAACACCGGCCTGATGCAGTCCTGGATCCCGGCGGGTCCAATCGGACTCGGCGAGGTCTTCGGCGCCGGTGTGCTGGGCAGTCAGTTGATCTCCAACGTCCCGCTCGTCTCGCTCGCACTGCCCCTGCTGCCGCCCGAACGACCGGACCTGCTGATGGCCCTCGCCGCCGGCTCCACCATCGCCGGCAACCTCACCCTGATCGGCGCCGCCAGCAACATCATCATCGTCCAAGCGGCCGAGCGTCGCGGGACACACCTCGGGTTCTGGGTCTTCTTTGCCGTCGGGGCGCCGCTCACACTGTTGAACCTGGCGGTGTATTGGGCCTGGCTCGGGATGCTCGGGATGCTGTCCTGATCGGAAGAGAGTCGCGCGGCGGACGCTTGGGTGACTTTGCGCTGCAGGATAATGACAAGCGCAGCGCAGTCCACCAGCGCCGCCGAGGGGATCGGTGGACTTCGCTCTCGCTCGTCCACCCGGCCGGTCTTGCGAACGACGCCGCCTTCGGGCTCAATCACCACCCTCGCCGTAATAATTGCCGATATAGTTCTCGAACTTGGTGTATTTGCCGAGAAAGGTCAGGCGAGTCGTCCCGATGGGTCCGTTACGCTGCTTGGCGATGATGATCTCGGCGACACCTTTGTCCTTCGTGTCCTCGTGATAGACCTCGTCGCGATAGATGAAGACGATCAGGTCTGCATCCTGTTCGATCGCTCCCGATTCGCGAAGATCCGACATCACGGGCCGCTTGTTCGGCCGCTGCTCGAGACTGCGATTGAGCTGCGAAAGTGCGATGACCGGGACGTTGAGCTCCTTGGCGAGCGCCTTGAGCGAGCGTGAAATGGCGGAGATCTCGGTCGCCCGATTCTCGCCGACACCGGGTGCCTGCATGAGCTGGATATAGTCCAGCACGATCAGTCCCAGATCCTCCTGATCGCGCTTGAGACGTCGTGCACGCGCTCGGACCTCGGTCGGGGAGAGGGCGGGCGTGTCGTCGATGAACATGGATGCGCCGGCGAGGATGTTGACCGCCGAGGTCAGGCGCGGCCACTCGTCGTCCTCCAGCCGCCCGGTCCGCACGCGGTGCTGATCGATGCGTCCGAGCGAGGACATCATCCGCATGGCCAGCGAGTCGCCGGGCATCTCCATACTGAAGACCGCTACCGGGCGCTTGGATTGGATGGCTACATGCTCGGCCATATTCATGGCAAAGCTTGTTTTTCCCATCGACGGGCGCCCCGCCACGATGATGAGATCCGCGGGCTGCAGCCCCGAGGTCATCATGTCGAAGTCGGTGAAGCCGGTCGCGAGACCCGTGATGGGCTCGTCACGCTGATAGAGTGCGTCGATGCGCTCGACCGCGCGCCCGAGCAGGGTTTTGATCGGCTGAAAACCGCCGCCTCCGCGCGCCTCCTGCTCGGCGATCTCGAAGACACGTCGCTCGGCCGCATCGAGCAGCTCGGCGGCATCTCGCCCCATGGGGTTGTAGCCGCTGTCGGCGATGTCGGTGCCGGCAGCGATCATCTGGCGCAGGACCGAGGTCTGGCGGACGATCTTGGCATAGGCCTTGATGTTGGCCGCGCTCGGGGTCTCGTTGGCGATGGTCCCGAGATACGGAAGGCCGCCCGCACCTTCGAGCTGTTCGGTGCGCTCCAAAGTCTCGGCGAGGGTCACCAGATCGAAGGGTTGATCCTCCGCGGCCAGTTTGGCGATGGCGCGAAAGATCAGGCGGTGCTCGCGTCGATAGAGGTCACGCTCGGTGACCATGTCGGCGATGCGGTCCCAGGTGCTGTTGTCCAGCATGAGACCACCGAGCAGGGATTGCTCGGCATGGATGTTGTGCGGCGGGATGCGGAGCTCGTCGAAGTCCGCGCCCGGAGGGCCTTGGGAATCCGAGTCGAACATAGATCACCCCCGGCCCGAATGACTCACGCACAGATGTATGTCGCGCCAGACCCTAGAGTCGAGTCGCTTGACGTGCCCGGTGGGTCCGAGCGAGGCTCACCCCGAATCCGGCGGACGTACGCCGCCGGACCATGAGGAGACGGGCGTATCAGTCCTCGGGAACGACGTCGACCTTGATGACGGCGTCGACCTCGGGGTGCAGGTGCAGGGTGACCTCGTACTCGCCGGCGGCGCGGAAGGGGCCGCCCGAGAGCTTGATCTCCTGCTTGGTCAGCGCGAACCCGGCGGCGGTCACCGCATCGGCGATATCGCCGGTGCCGACCGAGCCGAACAACCGTCCCTGCTCGCCGGCACGGCGGGCGATCGTCACGCTCATTCCTTCGAGACGATCACGGCGGGCACGGGCCTCGCCCAATTGCTCCTCTGCGACCTGTTCGAGCTCGGCACGCCGAGCCTCGAAGGCTTCGAGGTTGGCGTCGGTGGCCGACACGGCAAACCCGGACGGAATCAAATAATTCCGGCCGTAGCCCGAACGGACACTCACCTTGTCGCCGAGCGCACCGAGGCGACCGACATTCTTCAGCAGGATGACTTCCACGTGTATATTCCTCTCAAAAGTTCTTCGAGATCAGGGTTATGCACCCTTGATCCTCGGGTGATCTCCCGGAACGGGCGACGCATGAGCCCGAGCCTGATCCATTCCTTCCAGGTCTTTTCGGCCAAAGTGCCTCGGTCGATCCGCGCGGATCAGACCGCCGGCCCGCTCGGGCCCGGCGGCGACGCTGGAGCAACCCGAGACCGGATGTCGGCCCAGATGTCCACCAAACCGATACAGGCGATCAGGAGCAGGGTTTGCGGCATGAAGAAGATCACCGCGACATAGAGCCCGACCAACCACGCCTGCCTTGCCTGCTTGAGCGCACGCACCTGATGGGCCACCGCGAGCCCCTGAAACAGGAGCAGGACACCCGGCACCAACAACAGATTCCCCGTCAGGCTCGCACCGTCGCTGAAGGGAAGAAGCGCCAACAAGAACAGAACAAGGATCCCGAACGCACGGCCCAACCGCAGTTCCCGAAACTCCTCGCCGAATCCGCCGGGGTTGTAGAGCAGCGCCTGCCACCAGCGAGCAATCAAGAGCCCGAACAGTAACTGTGCAACCAAGGCCGCGGCAAATGCACCGGTCATCCAACCCGCAAGCTCGGCGAATACGGCCACACTCGACGGGTCGTCCAGCAGGCCGTCCTTCACCAGCGCATCCCGGAACGGCTCGAGGAGCTTCAACCAGGTCTCGCTCGGGTCACCCATCAGGGCGTAGGCCGAGAGCATCAGAAGAATGCCCAAGGCACCTGCCGTTTGAAGCGTCAACGCCAAGGAGCGGCTATATCGCAGCAGCAGCGCAAGGGCCAGAATCGGCACCCAGAGCATCAGCAGCACGCCGAGCGCCGGCAAAGGCGAGCCCAAAGCCAGCCAGGCGATGACTCCCATTCCGAGGGTCGCCACCGCGCTCACGATCAGACCGTGGACGGCACCCCCGCGCAGGGCGACCAGACCGATCGAGCCGGCGCTGAGCAGGCCCAACGGCGGGACCAAGATCGACAACAAGGCCGTGACGGCGGCGACCAGTGCCGCCTGCGACGGGCCGCGCATCACGAAGGCCGCAAGCGCCTTCATGCCGGCGGCTCAGTGGCCGTCGGTATAAGGGAGCAGCGCCAGATAACGGGCGCGCTTGACCGCTTGGGCCAATTGACGCTGATACTTTGCCGAGGTCCCGGTGATCCGGCTCGGGACGATCTTGCCGGACTCGCTGACGTAGGCCTTCAGCAGGTTGAGATCCTTGTAATCGATCTCGGTAATGCCTTCGGCGGTAAAGCGGCAGTAGCGCTTACGACGGAAAAAACGTGAGTTGCTGGATTCCATGGCTGGCTTCTCGTCTTAATCGCTCTGGGAGTCGCTGTCGGGGTTGCTGCTTCGCGGGGAATCATCCCGGCGGCTGCCGCCCTCGGGTGCATCCGAGCGCTCGCGCTCTTCGCCGGTCTTCACCAACGGAGAAGGCTCCGTCACGGCATCGTCGCGGCGAACGATGAGGTTGCGCAGGACCGCGTCGTTGAACCGGAAGGCGCTTTCGAGCTCGTCGATCGCCTCTTGATCGCATTCGACGTTCATCAGGACGTAGTGCGCCTTGTGCACCTTGTTGATCGGGTAGGCCAGCGGGCGACGACCCCAATCCTCCATGCGGTGGACGATGCCGCCACGCTTTTGCAGATTCGTCTGGTAGCGCTCGATCATGCTCGCCACCTGCTCGCTCTGGCTCGGATGAACCATGAAGACTACTTCGTAATGTCGCATTGAAGCTCCTTTCGGATTGACAGCCTCCCGAGGCGGCAAGATGGCCGAAACGGTGAGACAAGGAGTTCCCCGGATTCCAGGGAATCGCGCATTATACGGAGTCCGGCCGACAGGTCAAAGGTTTGCGAACGACGGCACCCCGGCCGCCAGCGCTCCGGTGCGCTCAAGCGGTGTCGACGAGTTCCGACTCGATGAGACCTTTGAGATTGTGGATCACGCGCTCCGCGCCGTCCTGAGCCGCGATCCGGATCAGCTTCTCGAAGGGGCGCAAGGCCAAGCCCAGGCGTGCAAGCTCGAAGATAAAGATGAGATGTGTATGCTCGCCGATCGGCTCGAACCGATACTCGATCAGGTAGGGATCGGTCGTCCCCCTGAAGGAGACGCGGCGGCCGGACTCGAGCGCGACGACGCGAAACCGACTGTCGGTGCGTCGTCCTTGGTCGACACGAATCTGTCGGCCGATCCAGCCGACGCGGATCGGGCCCTGCGTTATCGCCTGAAGACTCTGCACCTCGGGCGACCAGCGTGGATAATTGTGGAGGAAGTCTTCCACGACGAACCCGAAGACCTGCGCGGGCGGGAGTCGAATCAGTGTCTGTGCTTGGGTCTTGACCATGGGTGATAACGTCCCCCGACGCGCGCTGTGAACGAGGCAAGCAGGACCGAACAGGGATCTTCGCAGAGAATGGGGCCTTGCGTAACTGTCCAAACCCGAGATTCGCCGAGGCCCCGAGATTGAATCCCAACTCGACCGACAGAAACGGCGCGCTCGACGGCATTCGCGGTCTCGCGATCCTCTGGGTCTTCGCCTTCCACGCCAACGCCTTGTTGGTTGACTGGCCATCCGGGGCGTCCCCGGGGTGGGGTCAATCGCTGGCCGAAAAAGGCCTGCTCGGCGTGCAACTCTTCTTCGTGCTGAGCGGCTTTCTGCTGGCGCGACCCTGGATGCAGGCGGCCGAGGCGGGCACGCCCTACCCACGCGTCGGACGCTTCTTCGCCCGCCGAGCTCGCCGGATCGTCCCGACCTACTGGGTCCATCTTGCCCTCTTGTTCGGGCTGATTTTGCCGATCCTGCGCGGTGCCTACACGATTCTGGGGACCGACATCGGACAGACCAACCTCTGGCTGCACATCCCCTTGCTGCACTTTCTGCACCCCGGCAGCTCCAGCTCGCTCGGGCTCAACATGGCCCTGTGGAGCCTGAGCATCGAGGCACAATTCTATCTGCTCCTGCCGGTGCTAGCCCCCTTGTTCGTCCGCAACCGGGTCTTGGTCGCACTCCCGACAGCCCTGCTGGTCGCGCTGCTGTGGAAAACCTATGCGCCCGGGTGGCTGATGGAGTGGGTCTATCTGAACGTTTCACCGTCCCGATTGATCTTCTTCGATCCGGTCTCCGGCCGCCCCGGTCCCTTCCCGCTCGAGATGATGCGATTCTTTCTGGAGAGACAATTGCCTGGCGAGATCATCGCCTTTGCACTCGGGATGGCGGCAGCCAACCTCTACACGCGTCTGCGCTCGGTCGAGCCGGTGCGGCAACGGTTGCGCGCCATCGACATGGGCGCATTCGCCTTCCCGCTGCTCGCGGCGCCGATACTGATCCATCTCTCGTTCGGCGAGATCTTGACGGGCGTCGGGTGGCGACTCCTCGGCATGCCGCTCTTCCTCGTCGGCTGCACGCTGCTCGTACTCGCCGCAGCCTTTCGCACCCCGTTGATCGAGCGGATCTTCGCCGGGCCGGTCCTGATGCCGATCGGCATCATCAGCTACAGCCTCTTTCTTTGGCACGAACCGGTGCTGCGACTCATCGCGACGGGCCGCCTGCTGCCGAACGCGTGCGACGGCACACCCTGCCGCATCGCACTCGCATTGGGACTCGCCCTGCTCGTCGCAGCGGCTTCATATTTCCTGACCGAGCGACGCCGGTGACCGCGGGCGTAGAGTGCCGGGGCATACATTCCGTAATCCTAAACCGCGCCGGCTCGGAGGTTCGTGGATTCAGTCCCAAGTCGATCCAAACCGAAACAACGCATATCACACTCTGCGCGGTTCAGTCCCCCAGCAACAAGCGCTTGGCCTCGTTGATCTTCGCGGCCAGATAATCCGACCCGCCGCGATCGGGATGCAGACGCTGCATAAGCCGCCGGTGGGCTGCACGGATTGCGTCGGCATCGGCGTCCGGTTCCAGCCCGAGGATCGCCCGGGCTTCGGTTTTGGTCAGACGCTCACCGTGCGGAGGCGCGCGACCGGGACGGCCGCTTCCCTCATCGCTTGCGCGCCAGTCGGCCTCGCGCTCGCGGTCGAGATAAGCCTCCAGCACTGCGGCCGATTGGGCATCGGCGTCACGATAGAACTCGAGGATGCGGATCAGCTCGTCGAGCGTGAGATCCGAGAGCCGGCGATCCTTGAAGGGGCCGTCGAGGACGTCGCCGTCCATCGTCCCGCTCGCATGATCGAGGCGCATCTCGAGGAACTTCGTGCGAATACTCGATGCCCGGGCGCCGCCGCCGGCACCGGCTCCGCCGGGTCCGGCCAAACCACCCAGACCGAGACTGCGCAGCGCCTGCTGGATGGCGGGGAAGAGCCGCACGACGGCGGCCGCGCGCAGGACCAGCGGGATTGCCGCGCCGATGGCTGCGAAGATGGGGCTCAGCCGTCCGGTCGCCGCGGCAAGGACCAAGACGCCGATGACACCCCAGAACGCGGCCTTGCGCAGCACCTGGCTGACCCGGTGCGCCGGGGTCGCGCGAAACCAGTATAGAAACCACAGAACTACACCCAGGATTCCGAGCAGGATCAGCAAACGCGCCATGCGAACCTCAGGTCCCTTTTTTCGTCATTTGGTGGGTCAATTGAAGAACGGCGCCGCCGTGGGTCTCGCCGTAGTGTGTCAGCGCCGCCCGACCGCCGGCGGCATAAACAGCCACAGCTGCAAGCAAATCGTGAAGCATCCGGGGGCTGCTGGAATCGAACGGGCACCAGGCCCCACCGCTTAAGCGAGCGATCTCGCGGAAGCTCCGCTCGGTGGCCGGATCGCGACCTTCTTGGAAGATAAACGCCGGTATGCCCGAGAGCCCGAGCCGTCCGGCCAGGTCGGCGAGACGATCGCGACTCTCTTCCATGCAGTCGCCGACGAACACCAGCGCATCGACACGCCCTTTCTTGGCCTCGTCCAAGGCATGTTGCAGGACACGACCGATCTGGGTCAGACCGGCCTCGCAGAAGACCCCGTTCATGCGTTTGAGCAGCGCATCCGAATCCTGAAGCCAAGGCGAGGTCGAGAAATCCCGGAAGCCGCGGTAGTAGCAAAGCTGAACCTCGAGCCCACCCAGGTCGCGCGTCTCGATGAACATGCCGGACTGGATCTGCGCCGCCCGATCCCAGGTCGGCTCGCGACTCGCCGTCGCATCCATGGCGAAGATGAGACGCCCGCGCGCGCCGGGCGGGCCGACGCGCGGGGTCGCGGCGACCTGGCGCAGGAAGGCGCTCACATCGGTGGCATTGGCGGGTGATTCGAGATCGGTTCGTTTCGAGGTCATCTCAGATCGTTTCCGTCGTCATGGCCGCGGCGACCTCGGGTCGAGCGCCGCGGATCCGGGGCATTCGACTGACGCGAGGGGCAAGCATTCCCGAGGCGGGCCTGGCGTGCGCCGCGCGCCGCGAGTTTCCGTCAACGACATCTCTGCGGGTGCTCGATAGGGGAGAAATGCCGGCATCGTCGGCCTCGATCAAGCGCACGGGGTCAGGTCGGGGCCTCGACGGGCGCGGCTTGGGCAGCCTCGACCGACTCAGGTGGATGATCATCGGCCTGCGGTGCCGTCGCGAAAAAGGCCCTCACGTCGTCGATCGAGCGCGTGCGGGCCATGGCCGGCAGGCTCTCCAGGAAGCGATGGCCGTAGGATCGGCCCAGAAGACGCGGGTCGCAGACTACCAGCACGCCGCGATCCTCGCCGTCGCGGATCAGCCGACCGGCACCCTGCTTCAGGGCGATCACGGCCTGCGGGAGCTGATGATCGTTGAAAGGGTTGCCGCCGCGGCGCCGCACGGCGTCGATCCGCGCGGCGAGCACCGGATCGCCGGGCGAGGCGAAGGGCAAGCGGTCGATGAGCACGCAGGACAGCGCCTCGC
This sequence comes from Thiocapsa sp. UBA6158, assembly GCF_002423035.1. GTDB lineage: Bacteria > Pseudomonadota > Gammaproteobacteria > Chromatiales > Chromatiaceae > Thiocapsa. Next base: position 41,745 of record NZ_DIUM01000047.1, on the reverse strand, counting down.
CTCGCACGTCGACACCCTCCCAAAAGCTGGATGTCCCCAAAAGGACGGCGTTGCCGAGCGTTCGAAAACGCTCGACCAGATCGGCCCGCGGTGCGGTGCCCTGGACCAGGATCGGATAGGGGATACGGCCTTCCAGACCCTCGGCCGTCTCGCGCAATGCGCGGTAGCTCGTGAACAGCAGGAAGGCACGCCCGCGGCTGTAGCCGAGGACCTCGCAGGCCAGCTCGATCAGATGGCTGTTGTACGCGGGCTCGGACGGCTGCGGCAGACCGCGCGGGACGAACCAGAGCGCCTGATTCGCATAGTCGAAGGGGCTGTCCCAGCGCTCGGTTTGCGCCTCCTCGATCCCGAGCTGACGGGCGAAATGATCGAAGCGCTCGCCCACGGCCAGCGTCGCGGAGGTAAAGACCCAGGCGGTTTGGGGTCGCCCCATCTGCGCGCGGAAGGGCTCGGCCACCTCGAGCGGTGTCTCGTGCAGCCGAAACCCGCGTCCCTGGGTCTCGAACCAGCGCACAGCCTCGGGCGGCTCGACCGATGTCAGACGCTGCAAGGCGTCGCCGAGACCCTCGGCGCGTCCCAGGCAGGCGTCCAGACCCTTGCCGCGACCCTCGACGGCCTGCAGTCCCTCGGTCACGGATGCCAGACGCCGCACCAGGGTCTCCAGCGCCTTCAAGACCTCCGGCACGCCGGCAAGCTCGCTCCAAGGCCCGCGGCGATCGATCTCGCCGAGGCCCAGACGTAGATCCTGAACCGCTCGACGCAGCGCCGAGAGCCGTTTGGGCAGCTCGGGCAGGTCGCCGGCCTCGCGCCGATACTCGAGCTCGCTGTCGCGAACCAAATCGAGCAGTTGCCGAGCACTGACGCGCACGCCGAAGAAGCTGGTCGCCGTCTCGGGCAACTGGTGGGCCTCATCGAGCACGAAGCAGTCCGCACCCGGCAGGATCTCGCCGAACCCCTCGTCCTTGAGCGCCAGGTCGGCACAGAAGAGATGGTGATTCACGACCACCAGATCCGCGGCCTGGGCCTCGCGACGCGCAGCGACTAGATGGCAGCCCTGCCAGTCCGGGCAATCCTGACCGAGACAGTTGTCGCCGGTCGAGGTCACGCTCGGCCAGACTTGGGCATCCTCCGGGATCCCCAGCTCGGCGATGTCGCCGCGCGTCGTCGACTTCGACCACTCCTGGACCTGCTTCAGACCACTGCGCGACTCCGGATCCAGGTGCGCGATGTCGTCGATCGCGAGCTTCAAACGGTGGCGGCAGAGATAGTTGGCGCGTCCCTTCAGCAAGGCAGCCCGTACCGCAACGCCGAGCGCGGCCCGAACCAACGGCAGATCGCGATGAAACAACTGGTCCTGCAGGTTGCGCGTCCCGGTGGAGATCAGGACCTTGCGCCCGGAGAGGATGGCCGGCACCAGATAGGCGAAGGTCTTGCCTGTGCCGGTGCCCGCCTCGCAGATGAGAGTGCCGCCCTCCTCCATGAGTGCTGCGATCCGCTCGGCCATCGCCTGTTGCTGCGCACGATGGGCGAAACCGGGCAGACGCTCGGAGAGCCGACCATCCGGACCGAAGATGTCGCCGAGATCGGCCATGGCGGGGGCGTGGTGCCCTGAGTGAGCCGCCGTCGGCTCGCTCAGTTCCCGCTCGCCCGCTTCTCCGCCTCGGTCGCGCCGGCGATATCCCCGGCGCGACGTTTGGACTCCGCGATGACCCGCCAATTGTCCTGCTTGACGTTCGGCGTGTCGCCCGCGAGATCGTTCGAGCGAGAGGCCAAATTGCCGGCTTGCGCGGCCTGACCTTGCTCCAGACGGACACGGGCGAGACGATTCCAGAGATAGGCCTCGCGCGGTGCAATCCGCAAGGAACGCTCGAGTGAAGCCGCTGCCCCGGCATAGTCACCCGACTGGCGCTGTTGCTCGGCTTGGCGGGCCAAGGCGTCCGCGGCCGGCGGCAGACCCGGTGCAGCCAGCGGTGGTGCCGGCGGGGCCGCAGCAACCTGCACAGGCGGAGCCGGCGGCGGTGCGGCCGGCGCGGGAGCAGGAGGCGGCTGCGGGGGCGCCTCGGCCCGAGCGGGTGCGGGCGGGGTCGGGGGCGCCTTGGCCTCGGGCTTGGGCGGCGTCTGCGCGACCTTCGGCTTGGGTGCTGCGGGCGTCGGAGGCTTCGCTGCAGCAGGCGCGGGCGCCGGCGGGGTGGTCCTCGCCTGATTGGGCGCCTGCGTCGGCGTCGCTGGCGGCTTGGCAGCAGGCGCAGGCTTGGCCGGAGTCTGCGCAACACTCGGCGCGGCGGCGGCCGCCGTTGCCGGAGCCGATGGCTGGGCAGGTGCTCGGGCGGCATCCGCGGCGACGGCCGGGTCGGGCGCGGGTGCCGGATCGGGCTCGGCGGCGGGATCCCGATAGGCAAAGACCCTGGTTTGCTGCTTCTTGGGCGCTGCGGGTTGCTCCACCGGCTCGGGCTTCGCGGCCGGCTCGGCCTTCGCGGCAACGGGCTCGCGGGGCGTGACCTGCAGAACCGGCGCCGGATCGCCCTCGCGCTGTCCTGTCGCACAGGCCGTCAACACCAAACCTGCCATCAAGATCGCTGGAACTCTAGTCATCAGTTGTAAAAATCGCTCATAAAAAGATTCTTGCTGGACGACGCCTTAGGCGCCGCCTCGGGTTTGGGCGCAGGTTCGGGCTCGGCAGCGGATTGCTCGCCCGCCTGAGCCAGATCCTGCGTGTTGCCGCTCGCAGGCACAGACTTCTTGTCGCCGCCTGCGCCGCCGCGTGCGGCCGGTGCCGTGCCGGCGACGTAGGGTGCCTCGCCCTTGCCGGCCACGACTACACCGTCCGGCGGGACATCCGACAGCGGCTCGTTGGGGATGGCCAACATGAAATCACCCCAGACACGCAGTGCGCCGGTGCCTCCGGCCAGCCCCATGGGCTGATAATCATCGCGGCCGACCCAGACGACGGCAACCTTGTCGCCGCTGAATCCGGCATACCAACTGTCGCGCATCTCGTCCGTGGTGCCGGTCTTGCCGGCCATCGTCATCCCCTTGGGCAATTTGTCGCCGAGCCAGCGCGCGGTACCGTGCGTCACGACGCGCTGCATCGCCCAGGTCGTCAGATACGCGGCACGCGGATCCACAACCGCCTCGACGGCCAGCGGATAACGGTTGAGCGGCCGCCCGTTGGGGTCCATGACCTCGCGGATCGCCCGCAGCGGCGCCCGATAGCCCCCGGCGGCGATCGTCTGGTAGACCTGCGCAACCTCCAAGGGCGACAAGGAGACCGCGCCGAGCAGCATCGCGGGCACCTTGCTGATACGCCGCTGTGCACCGAGGCGATAGAGCGTCTCGGTCACTTCGGTGATGCCGACGCTGAGCCCCAGATGGACCGTCGCCAGATTGAACGAGCTGCTCAGTGCGCGATGCAGCGGCACGGCCCCGTTGACCCGGCGGTCGTAGTTCTTGGGCGCCCAGATCTTGTCGCCGACACGCATGCTGACCGGCGTGTCCTGCAGGCTGGTGGTCAAGGAATAGCGCTCGGGCTTGGACAAAGCGGCCAGATAGATGGCCGGCTTGACCAGCGAGCCGATGGAGCGGACCGAGTCGAGCGCTCGGTTGAACCCTGCATAGCCGGACTCGCGACCGCCGGCAAGCGCAAGCACCTCGCCTTGGGCGACCGAGGTGACCACCGCTGCGGCTTCGAGCGAGCCGGCCTTCATCCGGCGCGACTTTTCAAGATCGGACAGGCGCGCCGGAAGCGATTTCTCGACCTCGGACTGCACCAGGGGGTCGAGCGTCGTGAAGATGTTCAGGCCCTCGGACCTGAGATCCTCCTCGCGATAGTCACGTTGCAGTTGGCGCCGAACCAGGGAGATGAAGTCGGGATATTCGCCGACAGGGCGGCCTCCGCCCTCGGCGATCCCGAGCGGCGCGCCCTTGGCCGCCGCAGCGTCGGCGGGACTGATAACGCCGTCGCGCGCCATCAGATCCAGCACCAGATTGCGCCGTTTGAGCGCAGACTCGGAACGACGCCGCGGATCCAGGCTCGACGGCGCTTGAACCATTCCCACCAAAAGCGCCGTCTCCGGGACACCGAGCTCTTCGATCGGCTTGTTGAAGAAGAAACTGCTCGCCAAACCGAAGCCGTGGATCGCCCGACTGCCGTCCTGGCCCAGATAGATCTCGTTGGCATAGGCCTCGAGGATTTCGTCCTTGCTGTAGCGCCGCTCGAGCAGCAACGCCATCAGGGCCTCGTTGATCTTGCGCTCGAAGGTCCGATCCGCGGTCAGGTAGAAGTTCTTGACCAACTGCTGGGTCAGGGTGCTTGCGCCCTCGACCACGCCCCCGGCGCGCACGTTGCTGAAGGCGGCACGCGCGATCCCGCGCGGATCCACGCCGACATGCCGATAGAAGCTGCGGTCCTCCACCGCGATCAGCGTGCGAATCAACAGATCGGGGATCTCCTTGCGGCGCAGCAGGACGCGATCCTCGTTGTGGGTCGGGTAGATACTGGCGATCAACATCGGATCCAGGCGCACCAGTGCCGGGGCCGGACCGCCGGACGCATCCTCGAGCTCGGCGACACGCCCCTCGACGAGTTCGACCTTCAGGGCGTAGGCGGGCTCTTCGCCGTCCCAGAACCGAAATGAGCGCGTGCGGATCAGAAAGCGCTCGCCGTCGCGGCTGTAGCTGCCGGGCGCATCCGGGGCGGCGGTCCGGCGATAGTTCAGACGGTCAAGCTCGGCCTGAAGCTGGTCCCCGAGCAGCGGTCGATCCGCATAGAGCTCCAAGGGACGCGCAAAGACCCGGGCCGGCAATGCCCAGCGTTGCCCCTCGAATTTGCCGCGTACCACGCGGTCGAGATGAATGCTGTAAAGGGTGCCGGCGAGACCGACGCCGACCAGAATCAGCAGGACCCAGCGGAGTAGAAATCCGCCGATCCCGCGGCGTCGACGCATGGGGACGCGACCTGGACGTCGTGCCACGTCAGCGCCCCCGCTCGGAGCAGGAATCCGAGCCGGCACCGAGCAGGTCCACCGCGTGACGCGGCGCCGTGCTCATCGGCAAGGGATGGATGAAGAGAACGCCTGGATACATCGGGTGGGCGATCCTTTTATGGAAGTTTCAGGTGCTTATGGTCCCACTTGCCGCATGAGGATACAACCTGAGGGGATCAACGGAGCGAGCTTGGGATGCTGCGCGGATGCTTCTCGAGGCCGTTGCGCAACAGGCATCGTCTGCATCGGCCGATACGGATCGCCGTCGATCAGGTCTTGATCCCGACCCCGCGACGCAGGAGGTGCAGACTGAAGGCCCCGAGCACCAAGATGAAGATCGCGATGATCCCGAACGCAATCCCGACGGGGATGTCGCTCACGCCTTGGAGCCCGAAGCGAAAGGCGTTGACCATATAGAGGACCGGATTGGCGAGCGACACGCCCTGCCAAAACGCCGGCAACAGCTCGATCGAGTAGAAGACGCCGCCCAAATAGGTCAAGGGCGTCAGCACGAAGGTCGGCACGATCGAGATGTCGTCGAAGCTGTTGGCATAGACGGCATTGATGAATCCACCCAGCGCGAACAGCACCGCCGTCATCGTAATCACCAGCAAGGTCACGGCAACACTGTGAATCCGGATCTCGGTGAAGACCATGGCGACCAGCATGACGGCCAACCCGACCACCAGACCTCGCGCGACGCCGCCGGCCACATAGCCCGCCAGGATGACCCAATCGGGCGCAGGCGAGACCAACAACTCCTCGATGTAGCGCGAAAACTTGCTGCTGTAGAAGGACGACACGACGTTGGAGTAGGCATTGGTGATGACGCCCATCAGCACCAGACCCGGCACGATGAAGTCGAGATAATCCAAGCCGCCCATCGTGCCGATCCGATCGCCGATCAGACGCCCGAAGATCACGAAATAGAGCGTGGTCGTGATGACCGAGGGCAGGATCGTCTGGACCCAGATCCGGGTAAACCGCAGGATCTCCTTGATGAAGATCGTCTGAAAGCTGATCCAGTGACGATACCAGCCGACACCCTGCCTGCTCACGCAGTCACCTTGCGCGCGGCATCGGGCGCGTTTGCCGGATCCGAGCTCGACCACCCGGCGTCGGCACGGCGATCGACCATTTCCAGAAAGAGTCGCTCCAGGCGGTTTTGCTTGTTGCGCAGGCTGATCACCTCGATCCCGTTGCGCGACAGTGCCTCGAATAAACCGTTCACGGTGTGCTCGCGGCTCATCTCCACCTCGAGCGTACAGTCATCGAGGTGTTGGAGCACGAAGCCGCCGAGCTGAGGCAGCTCGGAGAGCCGACCCTTCAGATTCAGCACGAAGGTCTCGGTATTGAGGCGGTTGAGCAACGTCAACATGCTGGTCCGCTCGGCAATCTCGCCGTGGTTGATGATGGCGATGTGGCGGCAGAGGCTCTCCGCCTCTTCGAGATAATGGGTCGTGAGGATGATGGTCGTCCCGCCGGCGTTGAGCTCGCGCAGGAAGGTCCACATCGAGCGACGGATCTCGATATCCACGCCTGCGGTCGGCTCGTCGAGGATCAGCAGCCGCGGCTCGTGCACCAATGCCCGCGCGATCATCAAGCGCCGCTTCAGACCGCCGGAGAGCTTGCGCATCTCGGTGTCGCGACGGTCCCACAGATCAAGCTGCTTGAGATAACGCTCGGCACGCACCTTCGCCTCGCGCCGCGGGATCCCGTAGTAGCCGGCCTGATTGACCACCACCTCAACCACCGGCAGGAAGAGATTGAAGTTGAACTCCTGCGGCACGAGACCGATGAATGACTTCACCAGCTCGGGCGTGCGATCCTGATCCTCGCCGAAGACCCTCACGCTGCCGTCGGTCTTGTTCACCAGCGAGGCGAGGATGCCGATAAAGGTCGATTTACCTGCCCCGTTTGGTCCCAGCAGCGCGAAGAAATCCCCCTCCTCGACGGTCAGGTCGATCCCCTTCAGGGCCTGGAAACCGCCTTTGTAGGTCTTGGTGAGCTGCTGTACGTCGAGTGCGGGCATCGTGGTGTCGGCTAGGGTCTTCAATGTCGTGACGTGAGGGGCGCAGATTGTAACCAGGTTCTTCGATTTCAACTGAACGGCGAGGACGCAGACCCGAGTGGATTCCCCCGAGATCGCCTTGATCCTGTTTGGCCTCGCCCTCGTGGCGGGCTTTGTCGATGCCATCGCCGGCGGCGGCGGACTCATCACCATCCCGGCCCTGCTCTGGGCCGGTCTGAGCCCGGTCGAAAGCCTGGCGACCAACAAGGCGCAGGCAGTCTTCGGCAGCGGCAGTGCGACGATCCACTTCATGCGCAAGGGCCTGATCGAGCCGCGCAGCGCGGCCTTCACGGTCGCCTGCACCTTGGTCGGCGCCGCACTGGGCGCGATCCTGGTCCAGCAGATCGACAGCGCCGCGCTGCAGCGCCTGATCCCGATGCTGCTGGTCGGGTTCGCGCTCTACTTCCTCTTCTCGCCGCGGGTCTCGGATCTGGACTCGCACCAGCGCCTGTCGACGCCGACCTTCGCCATGACCGTCGGAGTCGGCGTCGGCTTCTACGACGGCTTCTTCGGCCCGGGCACCGGGACCTTCTTCGCGATGGGCTATGTCGCGCTTCTCGGCTACAACATGCGCCGCGCCACCGCCCACACCAAACTGCTCAACTTCACGAGCAATCTGGCGGCGTTGATCTTTTTCATGATCGGCGGACAGGTCGTCTGGATCGTCGCCGCCTCGATGGCCGTCGGCCAACTGATCGGTGCTTGGCTGGGCTCGCATCTGGTGCTCAAGCACGGGGCGGTACTCGTGCGACCCATCCTGGTCGTGTCCTCGGTCCTGATCTCGCTCAAACTCTTCCTGGATCAGTTCAACGGGGCCTGATCCGGTGCGCGAGCGGCGGCCTGTCGAGCGAGCGCGGCGCCCGAGAGCCAGAACAGGGCCGGATCGTCCTCGCGCGCAAGCTCGCCGTCGCGCATGATCAGCAAGCCGTCGGGCACCGTCCAGGTCGCGACACCGTCGCCGGTCTCCTCGCCCTCCTCCGACGCCCGCGCATCATCGACCCCACCGACACGCCCCTCCACCCAGTCGCGCACCAGCGGATGGTAGATGCGACGGTACGACACCTTGACCGCACGCAGCCCGTCGCCGACCAGGAACAGGGTCACCGAGGATGCCGGAAGCCCGTTGAAGGCACCGATCTCGGCGGCGCAGAGACGGTCGCCGAATGGATTCGCCCCGTCAGCACACTGAAACACAAGTTTGGGGAAGGTCTCGCGGATCTGCCCCTCGCTCAAAGCACTGGTGAAGGAATCCAAGGCCGCGTTCAGCTCGGGCTTGCCGAGGAGGAACATCAGGGCTAGATCGGTGCGCCGCTGCCCGTCCTCGGTGAAGGCCAGCCAGTAAAAGGGGCCGAAGACGAGCGCCAGCATGAGGAGCGTCTTGTAGAGACGGGGTAACTTGAGATCGTGTCGCATGGCGGCATTCTAACGAGAAGCGCAGATCGAGACCCAACTAACCTGCGTTCGGTTGCCGGAGTTCGGTTGCGCGTCGAGCGCGTGCATCCAAAGCGTCCGGCTCGCGTCTCACCGTCGCCAAGCCGCGATCGACAAGGTGACATGCTTACCGTCCTCGCCGCGATGTTTGTACTTTTCCAGCAGCAGATCGCCGATCTCGGCACCGGCTGCCAAGAGTGCCGCCGCCTCTGCAACCGCCGGAACACCGAGGTGGCGAAGCACCTGCGCCGACGGATTGGGCACCTCGATGCACGCGAGCGCCGTGGCCGGATAGATCACCAGCGGCCAACGACGCGCTGCAGCCAAGGCCAGGATCGCAGGCTCGTCGCCTTTGCGGTCGATGGTCGCCAGCCAGCGCACATCCACGGGGCCGACGCGCGCCAAGGCCGACGTCAACGCGGCCTCCAGCGTGCCGAGCCCCGCCCCGCGGTCACAACCGACACCCATCGCGACTTCCATCCACACCCCCGATCGAGCGTACCGCATGGCACGGTTCAGGGGCGCTACCATACACCGCTTGCACACGCCATTCTCAACGGAGGACCACAATGCTGTTCAAACAACTGTTCGAGCCGATTTCCAGTACCTACACCTATCTGCTCGCCTGCGAAGAGACGGGCGAGGCGATCTTGATCGACCCGGTGCTGCCCACCTGGCAGCGCGACCTGGGCGAGGTCTCCAAGCTCGGACTCAAGCTCGTCTACACGCTCGATACCCACGTCCACGCCGATCACATCACCTCCGCACTGACGCTCAAGCGCGAAGCGGGCAGCCGCATCGCGCATCCCGCAATCGACGCTCTGACCTGCGTCGATGTACCGATCGAGGAAGGGACACCGCTGGCGGTCGGCAGTCTGCGTATCGACCCGCTCTTCACCCCAGGTCACACCGACGGCCATCATGCCTACCGGATCGGGGAGCGGGTTCTCACCGGCGATGCACTCCTGATCGATGCCTGCGGTCGCACCGACTTCCAGAGCGGCGACCCGGCGGCCCTGTATCACAGCGTGGCCGGCAAGCTCTTCTCGTTGCCCGAGGAGACGCTGGTCTACCCCGGCCACGATTACGAGGGACGCTGGGTCTCGAGCATCGCGCAGGAGAAGACCCGCAACCCGCGGCTCGGCGGCAACCGCTCGCTCGAGTCCTTCGTCGAGCTGATGAACGGGCTTGATCTCGCCTATCCGAAGTTCATCGACTATGCGGTCCCCGGCAACCGGGAATGCGGCGTCTGTCCTCCCGGCGTGCCGGACAACCTCAGCCAGTATTGCGACCAGATCGGGGAGAGCCGGCAGGGCTGACCAGCCTTCACACCAGCGGAGCACAATCACAGACAGCTTGTCGATGCTGGAGGGGAAAGACAGCAAAGGAGCTGATCGACATGCCGAATCCAGTCGGACGGTGGTTGGCGATGCTGATCATGGGCCTGATGGCGACCAATCCGGCTGACGTCCTGGCCAGAGAGGCATTGCTGATCGACCTTCAGGGTAGCATCGGCCCTGCAGGCGCTGCCTATGTGGAGGATGGTCTCGCCGTGGCCGAGGATCGCGGCGCCGGTCTGATCATCGTGGTCCCCGTGGTGCAAAACATGGAGGTCGTCGACCTGCGGGTCCAGGTGATGGACGTGCCCAGTCAGGACGTGATCTCACGCGACAATGTCTCGGTGAAGGTCAACGCGGTGGTCTACTTCCGCGTCATCGACCCCGAGAAATCCATCATCCAGGTGGAGGAGGTTCGGGATGCGACGAGTCAACTGGCACAAACTACGCTGCGCTCGGTGCTCGGTCAGCATGAGCTCGACGAGATGCTTGCCGAGCGCGACAAGCTCAATGACGATGTGCGCCGGATCCTCGACGCCCAGACCGATGCCTGGGGCATCAAGGTCGCCAACGTGGAGATCAAACATGTCGACCTGGACGAGTCGATGATCCGGGCCATTGCCCGTCAGGCCGAGGCGGAACGCTCGCGGCGGGCGAAGATCATCCATGCGCAGGGCGAGCAGCAGGCCGCCGAGAAACTCAAGGACGCAGCCCACATCCTGTCCCAAGAGCCGCAGGCCATGCAGCTGAGGTACCTCGAGACCCTGGGAGCAATCGCAGGCGACCGGACCTCGACAATCGTTTTCCCGCTCCCGATGGACCTGATGGAGCCCCTGATGAAGGCTGCTCGCAAGGCGGATCAGGCAGGATCCTGATGGTCGCATTCGCTTTGGCGACTGGTTGAGCCGGGCTTTCGAGGCTCGGTGTGTTCGATTCCGGCGCGAGAGACCGTGCGAGGTCATGACGGCCTTCGAGTCAACGAACCCTGCGGGCCGAGCGGGGAACGGCAACCGGGCGCATCACGTCCGAGTCTTCGGACGCACAAAGGGGAGCAACCAGGGACGATCCCGACCGCTCACGGCTCGGCCCGGGGCCGCACTGGATAGGCAGGCGTCCAGGGACAACCGCATGAAGACGACCTCGCGCGCTCATTGCGCTTTCCGCTCTGTTAGACTCGACCAAAGACCCGGAATCGCTTCTCGGCATCTAAACCGCCTCCGGAGCGAGCTGCTGATTTTCGAGAGGGTTCGACGTTTGGTGCAGCCACGGCCCTTAGCGGGGACGCGGTTTAAAATGATCTATTTTTTAATATCTTAAACCGCGCCAACTCCAGCGATCGTTAAGTCTGCCGGGGCCGATCCCATCCACAAACATCGCATACCGCGCTGGGCGCGGTTTAACATGACCACGGAATCCCTAAAAGACACCATCAAACGCGAGCTGCCGACTTGGCTGCGGGAGGATCCTGCGTTCCGGACCTATGTGCTCGAGTTGACACGCAACGAGTACGCCGACCGCAGGGAAACCGGAGATCGGTTCTACGAACTGCTCGGCGAACTACGTCGCGACCGCGAGAAGCAGGAACGCAAATGGGAGGCGAACCAGGCCGAGCTTGAGCGCATGCGCGAGGAGCAGGCGCAGACGTGGGCGGCGAATCAGGCCGAGCTCAAGCGCATGCGCGAGGAGCAGACGCAGACGTGGGCGGCGAATCAGGCCGAACTCAAGCGCATGCGCGAGGAGCAGACGCAGACGTGGGCGGCGAATCAGGCCGAGCTCAAGCGCATGCGCGAGGAAGACGCGCAGAAATGGGAGCAGCAGAACCGCCGCTGGGACGAGAACCAAGCCGAGCGGCGGCGCCTTTGGGACGAGAACCGAACCGAGCAGCGTCGCCTGTGGGAGGAAAACCAAGCAGAGAGCAATCGCCGCTGGGACGAGAACCAGGAAGAGCTCAAACGCCTGCACAACGAGATCATGGCCCAGGCGCAGAAATTCGATCGCGGCATCGGTGCGCTCGGCTCGCGGTGGGGACTTCAATCGGAGAAGGCGTTCCGCGACGCCCTGGCCGCCATCCTGGAGCAGAGCTTCGACGTGCAGGTGGTCAACGTCACCGACTACGATGACTCGGGCGAGGTCTTCGGCCGTCCCGACCAGATCGAGCTGGACGTCATCACCAAGAACGGTCTGCTGCTGATCTGCGAGCTGAAGTCCTCGATCGACAAGGCCGGGATGTACATCTTCGAGCGCAAGGCGCGCTTCTACGAACGGCGCCACGAGCGCAAGGCCAATCGCCTGATCGTCATCTCGCCGATGATCGACGGCCGGGCACGCAAGGTCGGCGAGCGGCTCGGGATCGAGATGTACGGCGATTCGACCGAGGTCGCGGCCGTCTGAACCGCGTCCCGAGTGATCCGGGATCTCGTGTGGACGGGGTGTCTCTTCGGATATCAAGAGCGCGGTGCCGGAAGCGGTTCAGGAATTGAAATGCCTTGATTCTTGAGAATGCCTCGATCCGGACTCGTTGGAGCATGAGCAACATCGAGCTCGCGACTGACACGGTGTCGTTCTGTTCGACCCTCCCGGCACTCCCACTCCGACTCATACCTCGGCATCTTGCAGGCAATGGATACACCAGACCAGAGTGCGCACACCCCGGTGATGCAGCAGTACCTCCGTCTTAAGGCGGAGTATCCGGAGATGTTGCTCTTCTATCGGATGGGCGATTTCTACGAGCTGTTCTTCGAGGACGCCGAGCGGGCCGCGCGGCTGCTGGACATCACCCTGACCAAGCGGGGGCAGTCGGCGGGCCGCCCGATCCCGATGGCGGGCGTGCCCTATCATGCCGCCGAGGCCTATCTGGCCCGCCTGGTTCGCAAAGGTGTCTCGGTAGCGATCTGCGAACAGATCGGCGACCCGGCCAAAAGCAAAGGGCCGGTCGAGCGCAAGGTGGTGCGCTTGGTCACGCCCGGGACGCTGACCGACGAAGCCCTGCTCGACGACCGGCGCGAGAACCTGCTCACCGCGATCGCCGAGGGGCGCGACGGTTACGGCCTGGCGTTTTCGGAACTGTCCAGCGGGCGATTCTCGGTCCTGGAGGTCGCCACCCGCGAGGCGCTGGCGAGCGAGCTGGAGCGCTTGAAGCCGGCCGAGGTCTTGGTCGGCGAGGACAGCCGACTCCCCGAGGCCCTGCGCATCGATCGCGGCGTCACCCGCCGCCCGAGCTGGCACTTCGACCGCGACACCGGCGAGCGTCTGCTCTGCAACCAGTTCGGTACACGCGATCTGAACGGCTTCGGCTGCGCGGGGCTGGATCTCGCCGTCGGCGCTGCGGGTTGTCTGCTCCAATATGTCCGCGACACCCAGTTCGCTGCCCTGCCCCATCTGCGCGGACTCACGACCGAGCAGCGCGACGAGGCCCTGATCCTGGATGCCGCAACCCGGCGCAACCTGGAGATCACCGAGAGTCTCGGCGGGCGTCCGGAGCACACGCTGGCCGGCGTGCTCGATCGCACCGCGACCGCGATGGGCAGCCGTTTGCTGCGGCGCTGGCTCGGCCGCCCCTTGCGCACGCGCTTGGAGGTGCAGTCGCGTCATGCTGCGATCGGGACACTGATCGACACGGGCATGCACGCCGACCTACAGAGCATCCTCGCCGCAATCGGGGATCTCGAGCGCATCCTCTCGCGCATCGCGTTGCGCTCGGCGCGACCGCGCGATCTGGCCACGCTGCGCGATGCGCTGGCCGTGCTGCCGGATCTGCGCGCACCGCTCGAGGGCTGCGACGACCCGCTGCTCTTGAGCCTGGCCGAGGCCGTCGGAACACATCCGGAGGTTCTGGATCTGCTTCGGCGCGCGATCATCGCCCAACCGCCGATGCTGATTCGCGACGGCGGCGTGATCGCATCGGGTCTCGACCCGGAGCTGGATCGGCTGCGCGAGCTCTCGAGCAACGCCGATCGTTTCCTTCTCGACCTGGAGACCCGCGAGCGCGAGCGCACCGGCATCCCCGGACTGAAGGTCGGTTACAACCGCGTGCATGGCTATTTTATTGAGCTGGGTCGCAGTCAGGCCGATCAGGTCCCGGAGGACTACATCCGCCGCCAGACGCTCAAGGGCGCCGAGCGCTATGTCACGCCGGAGCTCAAACGCTTCGAGGACGAGGTGTTGAGTAGTCGCGAGCGCGCGCTGGCGCGCGAGAAGGCGCTCTACGAGGATCTGCTCGGCACCCTCGCCGAGTCGATCGGGCCGCTGCAGATCAGCGCGGAGGCCATCGCGACGCTGGACGTGCTGGCTAATCTGGCCGAGCGCGCCCGCGCACTCGACTGGTCCCGGCCGAATCTCACCGACGAGGCGATCATCGCGATCGAAGACGGACGCCATCCCGTGGTGGAGATGGTGCTGGACGACCCCTTCATCGCCAACGGCCTGCGGCTTGATCGCCGCCGTCGCATGCTGGTCATCACCGGCCCCAACATGGGCGGCAAATCGACCTATATGCGCCAGAACGCCTTGATCGTGCTGCTGGCCTACAGCGGCAGCTATGTGCCGGCACGCACGGCGACCATCGGCCCGATCGACCGCATCTTCTCGCGGATCGGCGCCTCGGACGATCTCGCCGGCGGTCGCTCGACCTTCATGGTGGAGATGGAAGAAACGGCGAACATCCTGAACAATGCGACCGCCCAGAGCCTGGTGCTGATGGACGAGGTCGGACGCGGCACCAGCACCTTCGACGGTCTCTCGCTGGCCTGGTCCTGCGCCGTGGAGCTGGCCACGCGCATCGGCGCTTACGGGCTCTTCGCGACCCACTATTTCGAGCTGACGACCTTGCCGGAGGAACATCCGGGGATCGCCAACGTCCACCTCGACGCCGTCGAGCATGGCGCCCGCATCGTCTTCATGCACGCACTGCGCGAGGGTCCGGCCAATCAGAGCTACGGCTTGGCGGTCGCCGCACTGGCGGGTGTGCCGGCCCTGGTGATTGCGCGGGCACGCGAGCGGTTGCGTGAGCTGGAGGCGGGTGCGCGGCGACATGCGGAGCGCGATGCCGTGCAGCTCTCGCTCTTCCCGCCGGATCCCGAGCCCGCCCCGCCGCATCCGCTTCTGGAGGCCATGGATGCAATCGAGCCGGACGGCTTGACTCCACGCGCCGCCTTGGCGTTGATGTATCAGCTGAAGGATCTCTCGGCCGATCCGGCATCTGCCCCTTGACTACCAGGTGTGTCGGAGTGCTTTCCGCTTCCGCGATCTAAATCGCGCCCAGTGCGGCATGCGATGTTTTTGGATGGGATCGGCCCCGGCAGTTTTGACGACCGCTGGAGACGGCGCAGCTTAAGGTATTAAAAAATATATTATTTTAAACCACGCTCACGCTAAGGGCCGTGGCTGCACCAAGCGTCGAGCGCACTCGACACTGAGCTTCTCGCTCTTGACGCGGTTTAGGTCGTTGGGTTTTCCTCATCGCTACCGGGCGCGCACATCAGCCGGAATCGCACGACGGCCCGCCGACCCGCAGCAGCGCCAAGGTGATGTTGTCGGTACCGCCGCGCTCGTTGGCGAGACGCACCAGCGCCTCGGCGGCGGGCTCGAGATCGTTCCCGAAGCTCGCCGTCAGCACCTGACACAGCCAGTCTTCCGGCACCATGCCCGTCAGACCGTCCGTACAGAACAGAAAGATGTCGCCGCGTGCGAGATCGGCAACCCCGCCGGAGACCTTGACCTTCGGCGACGAGCCCAACGCTCGGGTCAGGATATTGGCCCCGATGCCGTAGCGACGGGCATCCTCGCGCGTGCTGAAGAACCCTTGGTCGACGACCTCTTGGATGAAGGAGTGATCGCGCGAGAGCTGCTCAAGTCGTCCTTTGCGAAACCGATACAATCGCGAATCGCCCACGTAGCCGAACGCCAGCCAAGCGTCGCCGACGGACCCCACCACCACCGTGGTCCCCATCCCGGAGAGATCCGGCTCCGTCTTGCTCAGGGTCAAGATGGCGAGATTGGCGTCCTGGATCACCCTCTCGACAAAAGCCTGCGCCGCATCCGAAGGCATTTGACAGGCCATGTGCTCTCGAAAACGCTTGGCGATAACCTCGACCCCCAATGCGCTTGCGACCTCGCCCGCCCGGGCGCCGCCGATGCCGTCCGCCACGATCAGGAAACCCAGGGCGGGGTCGACGGCCACCGCATCCTCGTTGCGGGTGCGCACGCGGCCACGGTCGGTGCGCCAGGCATATTCGAGTGTATGAGTCCTCATGACGCCATCGCGCAGCGCTTCGACGTCATCGTCTGCGCTCGACGATCGTGGCTCAGGATCCGGGCGCCCCGTTGAGCTGGGCCGCCAGGCGCTTGGGCTCCACGTAGCCCGGAATCATCTCGCCGGTCTCGGTGAGGATGGCCGGGGTCCCGCGCAGGCCGAGCTCTTGGCCGAGCGCCATGTGCGCGTCGACGGGGTTTGTACAGGTCTTCTCCGGGATCGCTTTACCGGCCTTCGCGTCGGTCATGGCTGAACGCTGGGCGGCAGCATCGCCGGCGCACCACACCGACACGGCCTCGGTGTAGGCAGGACTGCCCTGCCCCGCGCGCGGATAGAAGAGATAACGGACACGGATTCCTTCTTTGAGATACTCGTCGATCTGGCCGTGCAGTTTACGGCAGTAGCCGCACTCGATGTCGGTGAAGACGGTCACGGTGTGCTTGGCGTCGGCCGGCCCGAAGACGACCATCTGAGACTCACCGACCGCGTCGACCAGGCCCTTACGCGCTCCGGCCAGACGCGGCTCGCTCAGATCCTCTCGCGTCTCCAGATCGACGATCCGCCCGTCGACGAAATAACGCCCGTCGCCGGTGACATACATCAGTTGAGTGCCGATCATCACCTCGTAGAGCCCCTTCACCGGAGAGGCCGTCACGCTGTCGATCTCGACGCCCGGAACGATCTTGCCGAGTGCATCCCGAATGGTCTTCTCGGGCGATGCCCACGCGGATTGCGCGGCGAGCATCAGGGCGGCAAGGGCGAGCACGGAAACTCTGGCTTTCGTCATTGGATTCTTAATCTCTGAAGTTGGTGAACTGAATCGGCAGACCCCAGTCCTCGCCGCGCAGCAGCGCGATTGCTTCCTGGAGGTCATCGCGTTTCTTCCCGGAGACCCGGACCTGGTCCCCCTGGATCTGGGCCTGTACCTTGGTCTTGCTCGCCTTGATGGCCTTGACCATGCGCTTGGCGGTCTCGCTGTCGACACCCTGCTTGAGCGCGATCTCCTGGCGGGCGGCACTGAGATTCGAGACCGGATCGCCGGGGTCGATCGAAGAGAGGTCGACCTTTCGTTTGACCAGCTTCTGGCGGAGGATATCCATCATCTGCTGCAGGTGAAATTCCTGCTCGCCGATCATCAGGATTTTTTCGTCGCTCAGCTCGAAGCTCGCCTTCACCCCCTTGAAATCGAAGCGTGTATCGATCTCGCGATTGGCCTGATCAACCGCATTGCGGACCTCCTGCAGGTCGATTTCCGAGACGATGTCGAACGATGGCATAGGTTTTCTGACTCCATACGCAAATCACCGAAGTCGGCCATTGTGCGAGAAAACACGCCAAAAGCGAACTGCTCGCACATCATCCTCGCGGATGATGCCGCGCATGGAGCTGCTTCAAACGCTCACGCGCAACATGGGTGTAGATCTGCGTGGTTGAAAGGTCGCTGTGGCCGAGGAGCATCTGCACTACCCGCAGATCCGCGCCGTGGTTGAGCAGGTGGGTGGCGAAGGCGTGGCGCAGGGTGTGGGGCGAGAGGGGTTTGTAGACACCTGCCTCGAGCGCATAGCGCTTGATCAGCAGCCAGAACGCCTGACGCGTCATGCACTCGCTGCGAGAGGTCGGGAAAAGATAGTCGGTCACGCGACCGCCGAGCAGCTCGGCACGGGGTCCGCGCAGATAGTCCAGCAGCCAGGATGTCGCCTCCTCTCCGAGCGGCACCAGCCGTTCCTTGTCGCCCTTGCCGACGATCCGCACGACGCCCTGCGTCAAGCCGACCTGGCCCGTCGTCAGGGTCACCAGCTCGGTCACCCGCAGACCGCTGGCGTAGAGCACCTCGAGCATGGTGCGATCGCGATGGCCACGCGCATCGGCGGTATCGGGCGCGCCCAACAGCGCCTCCACCTCGAGCTCGCTCAAGCTCTTCGGTAGCGGACGACCGAGCTTCGGTGCCTCGACACGGGCGCTCGGATCGTCGCGGATCACACCGCGCCGCAGCAGATATTGATAGAACTGGCGTAGACAGGATAGAAGACGCGCGCTCGAGCGCGGCTTGCGGCCCTCCTGCGAGAGAACGACCAGATAATCCAGCAGATCAATCCGCTGCGCCTCGATCAGCGAGCGACCACGCTCGCGCGCGACCCAGGCGGCAAAGGCACGCAGATCCGACTGATAGGCCGCCAGTGTATTGGGGCTCAGACCCCGCTCGAGCCAGAGTGCGTCGGCGAAACCCTCGATGACCCCCGAATCCGGGGGCATTAAACCACGTCTCCCGCGACATGCGAGGGCGTCGTCCCCGGTCGAGCGATGTTCACAAACCGGGCCGGTAGGGTGGACACGCGAGAACGAAGTCCACCGAGTCCTGTGCAGGGGGTGGTGGTGGACTGCACTGCGCTTGTCCAGCCTACGGTGCTTGTCCGCGCTACGGCAGCGATCAGCGACTTGACCGGATTGATGAGCGGGACAGCCGGCTGTCTTTGCAGCAACCCGCGAACGTCCGAGCGGACGCGATTCAAGGAATTGCCTTCTTTATTCTTTTTCACTTAAACCGCGTCAGGGAAAAGTCCACGAGGATCCTCCCGCAGCGGGTCCGACTCAGACGCCTGCCGGGAACAAGGACGCGGTTTACGGGCCTCGTGGGAGAGCAGCCAGCGCTTGACCTCAAGCTTACGTCCGCTCGTGTCGCCCGAGAAACCGCCGAGCCCGTTGACCGCGACGACCCGATGGCAGGGCACCACGATCGGACAGGGGTTGGCGCGACACGCCTGCCCGACTGCACGCGCGGCGCTCCCGAGTCCTCGTGCGATCTCGCCGTAGGTGCGGGTTTCGCCCGCAGGAATCCGACGCAGCTCGGCCCAGACGCGTTGTTGGAACTCCGTGCCGACCAGCACGACCGGGAGATCGAAACCGGCCGACGCCTGCTCGAAATAGGCCGTCAGCTGTTGCCGGATGGCCGACGGCATCGTTTCAGGGCCCGAGCCCGCCCCGGCGCTCGCGACCGGCGGGTCCAAATCAACGCCTGTCAGGGTCTCGCCGTTCCAGTGGATGGCGATCGGGCCGATGGGGGTCTCGAGCAGAGTCTGCGGCATGATGTGTCTCCCTCCGACGGTGTCGCGGCATCCGGTCTTCGGCCGACGCGAGGTCGACTTCATCTTAAACCGCACCGCTGCGCCGGAAAAGGGCAACGCCTGCCTGTGGATAAGTCTGTGGGCGACTTGTGCGGTAGGACATGAGTGTAGTCGCCATGTCACTGTTTTCTCGAAAGCCAAAGACCAACGATAAACGTATGATAACAATAAAATCAATGGACTATAGATTTTCCCGGAAAATGAACGCGCAGGCACGAGGTTTCAGAGTGTCCCTTTGGGCGACGTGAGTCGGTGTGCATAACGTCTCTGCGGCTTGATTCGGGTTCGCAGAAAAGTCAAGCCCTCGACGATGAACGCCGATCCGATCAGGACCCCGTTGCGAAGAGCCCGGACCGAACTCACCGGCTCGAGATCCAACCGCGGGCTCGCCCGATGCGGGTGCATCGACCGTGCGGATCGGTCAAGATAGGCGAAATCAGTGACCTGTGGATATTCCGGACATGAGTGAGCTCGATGAAGGCCCTGTTGCAGACGTGGCGAGATTCTGGGAAACCACCCCGCTCTCGGCCATGAGCCCCGAGCAGTGGGAGTCGCTCTGCGACGGCTGCGCGAAATGCTGTCTGGAGAAGTTCGAGGAAGAGGAGACCGGGGACATCATCTATTCTCGCGTGGCCTGTGCGCTTCTGGATCTCGATACCTGCAGATGCAGCGATTACGCCGACCGAGCGCGGCGCATGCCCGATTGCGTCACCTTGACACCTGCGGCGCTGGCGTACTCGCGGTGGCTTCCCGAGACCTGCGCATACCGCCTGTTGGCCGAGGGCAAACCGTTGCCGAGTTGGCATCCGCTGATCACCGGTGACCCGGATTCCGTCCTGGAAGCCGGGCAGAGTCTCTATGGGCGGGCCATCAAGCCGGGGCCGAAGACCGACCCGCTGATGCACCTCATCGATTGGATCCGCTAAACCGCGACCAGCGCGGTATGCGATTTCTCGAGATGGGATCGGTCCCGGCAGATTTGACGACCGCTGGAGCCGGCGCTGTTTAAGCCCGGTCTCCGGCGCAGCGTTGTGCGTCCTTTGGTCCGTATGACCTACACGGACGATGTTGCCGGGGGCTCGGACAGCATTCGGGTCAGCAGCGCGTGCCCGTCGAGGGCCGAGGAAACCGATGCCGGGACGGGGATGCGCACCTCCCAGCCGTCGCCCGGGGCGAGCTGTAGATCCGTATCGTCGTCTCTGCGCATGGATTCCAAGCGGAAACTGTGATTTCCGGCCGGGGTCAAGAGCTCCAGCTCATCGCCCACCGCGAAACGATTCTTGACCCTGACGTCCGCCCAGCCGTCACGACTTCCGGTGACCTCGCCGACAAAGATCTGCCGCTGGTTGCGCGAGGCACCGTCGTCGTAGTTCTGAAGCTCGCTCGGGGCATGACGGCGGTAGAAGCCTTCGGTGTAGCCGCGGTTGGCGAGCCCTTCCAGATCGGTCAGCAGCTCGCCGCGGAATGCACGTCCGGCGAGCGCGTCGTCGATCGCGACGCGATAGACCTGGGCGGTGCGCGCGACATAATAGTGCGACTTGGTTCGGCCCTCGATCTTCAACGAATCGATTCCCATCGACACCAGCCGTCCGACATGCTCGACCGCGCGCAGATCACGCGAATTGAGGATGTAGGTTCCCTGCTCGTCCTCGAAGATCGGCAGATAGGAGCCCGGACGCTCGCGCTCTTCGAGCAGATAGACCTCGTCGGCGGCAGGATGGCGCGGTGCGCCCATCATGTCGATGGACAGGTCCGAGGACGCCGCCAGCGGCTCGCGCGACGCCGCACTCGCCACCCGATAATCCCAACGGCAGGCGTTGGTGCAGGCACCCTGGTTCGCGTCGCGATGATTGAAGTAACCGGACAACAAACAGCGCCCCGAGTAGGCGATACAGAGTGCACCGTGCACGAAGACCTCGAGCTCGACATCGGGACAGGCGGCGCGGATGTCGGCCACCTCGTCCAACGACAGCTCGCGCGAGAGGATGACCCGCGAGATCCCCTGCGACGCCCAGAAGCGCACCGCCGCTGCATTGGTGGTGTTCGCCTGGACCGAAAGGTGGATCGCCTGATCGGGCCAGCGCTCGCGCACCAGCATGATCAGACCGGGGTCGGCCATGATGAGGGCGTCTGGACCCATCGCGAGGATCGGCTCCAGATCCGCGATGAAGCTCTTGAGCTTCGCGCCGTGGGAGAGGATGTTGGCGGCGAGATAGAAGCGTTTGCCGCTCGCATGCGCCTCGGTGATGGCGCTCGCGAGGGTCGCCCCGTCGAAGGCATTGTTGCGCACGCGCAGGCTGTATCTGGGCAGGCCGGCATAGACGGCGTCCGCCCCGAAGGCGAAGGCATAACGCATCGCCTGCGGCGAGCCTGCAGGCGAGAGCAGCTCGGGTGGCGGGCGGCTCAACGCAGCTCCACCTGGAAGCTCAGGCGCTCGTCGGCGCCGCGCTTGCGCTCGCGCAGGACCTCGACCGGCATCTTTTCACCCGGCCCCTTGTCGAGCAGAGCGATGCGCACATCGGCGTAGGCGCTCACCGCTTGATCGCCGATCTGCACGATGCGGTCCCCTTCCTGGATACCCGCGTCCTTCGCACCGCTGGACTCGGCGAATCCTTGGATCAAAGCACCGCCGCGATCGACGCCCGATTCGAGCATGACCCCGAGCAGTCCGGACGCGGGCAGGGCAATCTCCTGCGGATAGAGGAAGAAGTCCGCCGCAGCCGGATCCATGTTGCGCTGGGTGCCGTTGAGGATGGTCACCGTCGGAACATCGACACGGCGCGTCAGCCGACTGGGGATCCCCTGCCCGTATTCGACATGACCCGATCCGGCCAGGACCACCAGGGTGCGCTCCGGGTTTGCCTTCAGATAGTTCGCCGCACGCTCGGCCATCCCCTCGTCCCAGAGGAGCTGAACCTCCAGAAAGTTCTCGACGTCCTGTTTGCGCTCGCTCGGATGCATCGCGAACACCGCCTCGATGCGCTCGCGATAGGTCGGATCGCTGCGATCGATCTCGGCCGGGATGCGCGCGCGCTCGGCATCGGTCAGACCCGCGATGCCGACCTCGCCGACACGCCGGGTCAGCTCGGCCTCCAAATTCAGTGCGATGACCGGGATGCCGTGCTCACGGGCGAAACGCAGGATGGGACGATAAAGCCGATAGTCGAACCGCCAGCGGTCGAAATATTCAGTGCGGCGCAGAAATTCCGCCTCGTCGATCTCGCCCGCGACATAGGCATCGATCGCCGTCTGATAGGGCTGCTGGAAGAACTCCATCCCGATGGCCAGAGATTTGCCGCGTGCGTGCAGACCCTCGATCACGGCCAGCTGATTGAGGTGATCCTCGTAGCGGTCGTGGCTCTCGCCGACGAAGACGACACGCCGATCGGCGATGCGATCGAGCAGGTCGCTCATGTCCGACAGCGCGGCAAGCTCCAGCACGCGGGTGCCCGGGTCGATCGCTTGCGTCGAGCCGACCGGAGCGCCGAGGGGCGCGTCGACTTGCGCAGAAGCCGTATGCGGAGGCGAAGCCTCGGGCCCAGCGCAGGCGCCGGACACCAGCACGGCCGTCACGACGAAGGCCGAGAATTGAAAATAGGACACGAAAAATCCTCTCTGGTCATGAGCCGATTTGGCCCGCATAGTTGTAACCGGCGCATTGCGGACAGCTCGCTCGCGCTCCCGATCCCTCAGCCGCCTGGACCCTAGACTGATGCGAAACCCCTTCGTTTCAAGCCTCCTGCTCTTCCCTTCCCTACTTCTCGGGTCGATCCTGCTCGGGTCGACACAGGTCGCGGCAGCTGCAGCGCTCGTGGAGCACGCAATCGAGGCCCGTGTCGACCCCGATGCGGGCACCCTGCAGGTGCGGGATACGCTGACGTTTCCGGACGACAGACCGGAATGGCTGCTGCTCCTTCACGCCGGGATGGAGCCGGACGTCACGTCGAACAATGCGCGGCTCGACACCGCCGAACGACTCGATCATCTGACCGGCTACCGGCTTCGCATCACCGGACCCGGTCCCGTCACCCTGGCCTACGGCGGATCGATCCGCCATGCGCGCGAGCAGATCGCCGAGGGCATGGGCCGTGCCCGCGAGTGGTCGCGCGGCACCATCGCGCCCGAGGGCGTCTTCCTCGACGGCAACAGCGGCTGGTATCCGCGCATCCCGGACAGCCTTCAGACCTTTACGCTCGCAGTCACGCTTCCGGACGGCTGGACCGCGGTCTCGCAGGGCGAGGGCCCGGGCGATCCGGCAAGCGGACGCTCCACCTGGCGCGAGACCCATCCGCAGGACGATATCTATCTGATCGCGGCACCCTTCGAGCGCTATGTCGACCGCGCTCGGGCCGGAGACACCGCATTCGAGGCCCAAGTCTATCTGCGCGAGGCCGACGCCGCCCTGGCACAGCGCTATTTGGACGCGACGGAGAGCTACATCAACCTCTATTCCGGGTTGATCGGCGACTATCCGTTCGCCAAGTTCGCGCTGGTCGAGAATTTCTGGGAGACCGGCTACGGCATGCCCTCCTTCACGCTGCTCGGACCGCAAGTCATCCGCCTGCCCTTCATCATCCACACCTCCTACCCTCACGAGATCCTTCATAACTGGTGGGGCAACGGCGTCTATGTCGACTACCAAGCCGGCAATTGGTCCGAGGGGCTCACCACCTACCTGGCCGATCACCTGCTGCGCGAGCGCGCCGGCGAGGGCTGGGTCTATCGGCGCGAGATGCTCAAAGGCTATGCCGATTATGTCCGGGACAGCAGCGATTTTCCGCTCGTCGAGTTCCGCGGCCGTCACGGCGCGGCCTCCCAGGCGATCGGCTACGGCAAGAGCGCCATGCTCTTTCACATGCTGCGCCGCCAGCTCGGCGACGAGGCGTTCAAGGCCGGGCTTGCGCGTGTCTGGACCGACAACCGTTTCCGTGTCGCCGGCTTCGAAGATCTGAGTCGTTCGTTCGAAGCCGCGAGCGGGCGCGATCTCGCAGCCTTTTTCGAGACCTGGACGACGCGCACCGGGGCCCCGCGACTCCGACTCGCAGACGTCACGGCAACCTCCGACGGTGCGGGCTTCGCCGTGACCGGTCGAATCGAGCAGACCCAAGACGGCGAGCCCTTCCCCGTGCGCGTCCCCGTGCTCGTGCATCAAGAGACGGGCGACCCGGTCAGTCTCGCAGTGGAGCTCGACGGGGCGAGCGTGGACTTCAAGGTCCACCTGCCGTCCGCGCCGGTGCGGGTCGCGGTCGACCCCTGGGTCGACGTCTTCCGCGAGCTGCTACCGGGCGAGACACCCGTTGCACTGAGCAACCTCTTCGGATCCGAGCTCGGGCTCATGGTCCTGCCCGCCGGCGCACCCGAGGCACTCAAAAACGGCTACAGTCGCCTCGCCGAGGCATGGAAGACGGGTCACCCGGGCTGGGAGATCCGGTGGGACGACACACTGAAGGCGCTGCCCGAGGACCGGGCGGTCTGGCTGATGGGCTGGGAGAACCGCTGGCTCGATCGATTCGCACAGCTGGCGCAAGGTGTGGTGTTGGAGCCCGAGCAACGCCGTCTCCGACTCGGCGACGAGGACAGGCTCGACGGCGCGCAGGTCAGCCCCGTGCTCAGCGCGTGGCATAACCGACAGCCGCTCGGCTGGCTCGCCGCGAGCGACCCGGCCGCACTTCCCGGCCTTGCGCGCAAGCTGCCGCACTACGGGAAATACAGCTATCTGACCTTCAGCGGCAGTGCGCCCGACAATCGGGCGAAGGGCCAATGGCCGTCGGGCGACTCCGAGCTGGTGACCTGGCTCGGCCCGAAACGCGCGCTTGCGCCGGTCGCCGAGCCTCCCGCGCTGGTGCCCTGATCGGAGCGCTCTTTCTTCACCGACACCATGGCCCTCGACCCCGGAGAGGTCTTCGTCTCGCCGCTCGATCTCAACGAAGTCCGCGACCGCCTCCAGTAGCGGGACGGCTGCGGCAGCCGGGCCGAGTGCGGCTCGGGTGACCTCTCGAGACCATGCTTGGAAGGTGGTCTCGCACATCTCCGACGATCGGCTCGCGGCGCTCGGCGCCCGGACGGCCAGTCGCTTCGCCTGGATCGGCGCAGCCTCGGGCCCGACGCACACCGAGGTCAGCGTAGATAAACCCCGTCCTCGCCGATCTTCCCGGGGCCGTCCAAGACATAGATCCCGGCCGAGTTGGCCTTGACGTGAAACAGCAGGCGGCCGTGGCACTCCTGCTCCTGGCCGGTCACCGCGTCGCGATAGATCCCGGGCCGGACCCCGTCGATCCCGATCTCCTGATCGGAGCCGATGGCAAGCCCCACCACGACATAGGTCCCGCTTTCAGGGTGATCGCGCACGAATCGCATCCCGCTGCCCCATTCGGCGAGATGGCTCAAACCGGCCTTCTGCAGCGCGGGAATCGCGCGGCGAATCAGGTTGAGACGCTGGATGTGGCGATAGAGCGGGTTGCTCTGCGTCTCGGCGATGCGCGCCTCGCTCAGGTGATCGCCGAAATAGGCCCGTCCGGTCTGATGCAAGGTGTCGCGCTCGCCTTCGACATCCTGGGGCGCGCCCTTCATGAACTCGATTTCTTCGCCGAAATACAGACAGGGGATCCCGCGCACGGTCCAGATGAGGTTGTAGGCCGCGGCGGCCATCCACTGCTCGCCCTTGAAGCGGTATTTGAAGTCGTTGTCCGGACCGACGTCGTGGTTCTGCAGAAAGGTCACGAGCTGCGTCACGTCGCCGTAGATCCAGTCCATGCCGAGGATCTGGGCGGTGCCGGCATAGGTGCCCTTGCTGACGGTGTCGCGGAAGGTCGAGAAGAGGCCGAAATCCAGCTGCGGGAAGCCCGAGTCGCCGCCGGACTGCGGATCTTGGGGGTCATGGCCAATACGCGTGTACCACCAGGGTCGGATCTGCGAGGGACCGTTGTCGCCGCCGCCGAGATCGCCCCAGCCGTAGCCCTTCACCAGATTCTCGCCGAACACGAAGAGGCCGGGTTTGTGCGCCTTCCAGGCGTTGATGTATTCGAGCAGGTTGTCGCGCTCGACATGCTTGACCGTGTCGATGCGCAGCGCATCCACACCCATGTCCAGATACCGATTGATGGACCCGATCAGATAGTCCTTGACGTTTTGGCGCTCGGTGGCCAGGTCGATGCAGTCCCCGGCCAGGTGCTTGTGCTGGAGCGAATGGGGGCTCTCCCAGTCGCCGCCGCAGATGAAGCCCTCCTGGTGGTACCACTCGGGGTCCAGATCATTGGGGTCGATACCGAAGAAACGCCCGGGATCGTAGCCGGGCTTGGGCACCGTCTCGCCGGTCTTGGGATCGACCAGCGGCTCGATACCCTCCGGATCGCTGTCGTGGCGCTCGCGGTACCATTCGGGTGCGACCGGGTTGTCGATGTCGTCGCGATTCGGCCAGGCGTAATTGCCGAGATGACCCTGGTAGGGGCCATGATCGACCTGCCCCTGCTCCGCGCCTTGCGGCACGTAATATTTGATCGGCAGATGGTCGATGTGCACCTTCCCCCGGATGCCGTACTGGCAGGAGTGGTTCACGACGACGTCTTGGATGATCTTGATGCCCTTGGCGTGGGCGGCGTCGATCAGGTCCTGATAGGTCGCTCCGGATGACTCCAGACGCGGATCGATGCGGGTCCAGTCGTAGGGATGATAGCCGTGGTAGTCCAGACCGGAGCGGTTCTCCACGGGCGGCGTGATCCAGATGGCCGTGAAGCCGAGGTCGCGGATGTAATCCAGACGTTGGATCAGACCCTTGAAGTCGCCGCGCCAGTGGGGATCGACCGGATTGCCGGCTTCGTCGAACTGGATGCGATCGCGGCAGAAGAAATTGTTCGACGGATCGCCGTCGTAGAAGCGCGTGGTGATCAGAAAATAGATGCTCTCCTCGCGGAAATCGCTCCGCTCGGCAACCGGCCGCAGCTCGGTCGTAAAGCTCGGCACGGTGCGCGTCGCTTGCGGCGGCTCGGCGCTTTTCAAGGACCGCACGCGATGCCCGGGGCGATGATCGTGCCAGTGGCTTCGGGCGTCGAGCCAGCCGTCGGCATCGCGGAAGTGATCGTGCGTCTGGTGGCCTTCACCGTCGGTGAAGACCAGATGCGCCGAGCAGGTTCCGGCCAGACGGATCCGGTACCAGTGCTCGTCGAGCGTCTCCATCGGCACACCGGGCCAGTCGCCGCGAGGCCCGCTCGGCTTGGCGTCCCAGACATGGACGCGGACGATCGCGCCCCAGCCGGGGCGGCGCTCGAAGTGGAGGATCAAATCGGACATCGAGAAGACTCCGTGTCTCTGTGAAAAGATTCGGCCCGCGTGGGCCGCGGTACCGCGGGCGAAGCGCGCGGCTCAGCCCTGCCGTGCGGGATCTTGCGTCGACGGCACTGCGGCGGCGTTCTACGCAGACTCGGAGCCGCCGTGCAGCCAGGCGAACAAGAGCTTGTAGCCAAGCACCAAGACGACCGAGCCGACGAAGAGTCCGATGATTCCGGCACTGAGGAACCCGCCGATTGCACCGACGAAGATCACGGCCATCGGGACATCCACACCGCGTCCGAGAAGAAAAGGCTTGAGGATGTGCTCCAAACTGTATACGAAGAGGCTCCAGACCAGAAACGCGAGAAAGGTCAAGGTTCCGACCTGGAAGAAGACATAGACCAGGATACCCACCGTGATCGGGAGGATGCCGATCTGCACCACGCACATCACCAGCGCCAGCAGCGCCCAGAGCCCGGCCGCGGGGACGCCGATCGCCAGCCAACCGAGACCGGCGAGGAGCGACTGGATCAAAGCGACACCGAGAATGCCCCGGGTCACGCTGCGAATGGTTGCCTCGGAAAGCTTGGCGAACTCCACGCCCCGTGCCCCCGCCAGCCGCCGCGCAAAGGCCACGCTCGCGCGTTGGCCTGCCTTGGCCTGCGCAAGCAGAAAGCCTGCGATCAGGATGGCGACCAGGATATGCAGCAGGCCGACACCTGCCCCGCCGGCCACACCGATCGTCCAATGCAGGGCAGCCTTGAGCTCGGGTTCGACCTCCATGAGCACCGCCCGGAAATTCGATGTGCCCTCGGACCAGACACGCGCGATGTCGTCACCGATCATCGGCAGATGTACGAGGGCATCGGGCAAGGGCGGAATCTTCAGCGATTCGTGCCTGAAGGCAGCGATGACGGTGTGCACCTCCCCTACGAGCGAGGCACTGAGCAGCAGCGCGGGGATCAGCAGAAACGCAAAGCAGAGCCAGGACATGATGACGGCTGCGAGGATGCGACGCCCGTGCAGAAGCTGCGTCAGTCGCTCGTACCCCGGATAGAGTCCGATGGCGATAATGATCGCCCAGGCAAAGGGCACGATGAAGGGTCGCACGATATCGAAACACCAGGCGAACAGGATCGCGAGGATCGCGATGCGGATGAACGCCTCGATTGCTCGGTCCAAAAAGATGCGATCCCCGTCGCCGCACTGTTGCATGCTTGATCCCCTTTGCTCTTGAAGACAGCCTTCTCGGCCCGTTCAAATCGCGCCCGGCGCGGTCCGTCGGGGCCGGATCCGGGCTAGAGATCGCTCCACATGCGCACGAGGTTGGCGTAGGAGCGATCGACGTAGGCGGTGATGTCCTCTTCGGGTGCCGTCTTGAGCAATCGCTCGCGGGCGAGATTCAACTCGTAGAGCAGCTCTCGGCGTGCGGGATCGCGCACGTAGCTCTGGATCCAGGTCAGGGCGACCAGACGCTCCCCGCGCGTAACCTCCATCACGCGGTGCAGACTCGAGGAGGGATAGACGACGGCGTCGCCCGCGGCCAGCTTGATCGTCTGCTCCCCGAAGGGGGTGCGGATGGACAGCTCGCCGCCATCGTAGGACGCCGGATCGTCGAGAAAGATCGTCATGGAGACATCCGAGCGGAAACGCGGACCGGTCGTCCCCATGATCGGATCGTCGACATGCTCCCCGTAGGCCATGCCCGGGGTGTAACGGGCAACGATGGGGTCTGCCACCCGATACGGCAGGACACCGAACCGAAAGGTCTCGTGATGGCCGAGACTCGCCATGATGATGCGGATCAGACGCTGCATGCGATCGGGTTCCGGGCGAAGCTCTTCGTTGTGCTTGACCCGACCCGCGGCAAATCCGGCGGTCAGTTTGCCGTCGACGAAGGCTGCATCCGCGAGGGTCTCGTGAATCTTGGCGATCTGTGCGCTGTTGAGAAGCGCCGGGATGGTCAACAACATACTGTGCTCCGAGGGCGACACGACGCGCGTTGCAGTCGCCGCGGCCGCAAAAAAAGGATCGATGAACTGAAACCGCGTCTCGGCATCGGACCTCAGCGCGGTCGAGCCCGCTCGGTATAGTACTATCCGAGACCATCACCAACGACGTGCGAGGCAACCGATGCTTCTGAAAGCCATCATCGACGATCGGATCTACGAGCTCAACGTCCCGGATGCCCTAATCGGCCAAGCGCAACCTTTTTTCGAGAGGCTGGACCGGGATATGGACGCCGGCTGGCAGATGAGCCGGGAGTGGGTCGAAAGGCCGGATCGGCTGCAGCGTTGCCAGATCGTCGCCGACAAGCTGCTCACCGCGCTCGAGTCCGAGAACCAAAAGCTCGGGGTGATGATGGCCGGCTATATCCTGGCGCGTCTGCCGGGGGTCGAGTCCGTCGAGCTCGACGTGCAGGGCGAGATCCAAAACAACCGATTCAACCTGACCGAGCATCGACCGGCCGAAGAGACGCCGCGCTCTGCAACGAATCCCGGCGCTCTCGATAAACTCGGCAAGCTCGAGGCGATGGAGCAAGCCGGCAAGGACGTGACCAAGGTCTTCAAGGTCGGACGCGGCTGGCGGTTCTCGGTCTTCGATCACGCGACCGGGGCCTGGCAGGACTCGCCGCTCGCACCGACCGAAGAGGACGCCTCGCGGCTGCGCCAAGAGGCCTTCAAGGCCCGCTACGAGGCGCTGCAACGCGGTCGCGATCACTAAACGGGATTTCCGGCCCGTCCGACCGGATTCCACGAGTCAAACGATGGCCGACATCTTCAGCGTCACTGCGCCGTTGGCCCTGCGCTGCCCGGACGGCACGCGCAAGGTGATCGCGGCCTGTTTTCCTCATTCCAGAGGGCTTCTCTATCTGGAATCGGACGAGGGTGCTGACTACCCGAGGCGGGAGCAGATCCGCTCCATTGCCCGACGGCTCGGTGCCTCGATTTAACGTGGAGACGAGCGCCTTCCTTCAACTCGGCTGGCAGGGCTGGTTCAGCCTCGGCATCGTGGTGCTCTGCTTCGGGCTCTTCGCCTTCAGCCGAGCGGCACCGGATGTCGTCACTGCCGGTGCACTCACCCTGCTGCTCCTGTTCGGCATCCTGACCCCGACGGAGGCCCTGAGCGGTTTCTCCAATCCGGGCATGCTGACCGTCGGCGTGCTTTACGTGGTCGTCACGGGCCTCACCCAGACCGGTGCCGTCGGTTGGATCGGCCCGGGCCTGCTCGGACATCCGCGCGGTCCGACGGATGCGCGTCTGCGCCTGATGTTGCCCGCCGCCGGTCTGAGCGCATTCCTGAACAACACGCCGGTCGTGGCCATCTTTATCCCGGCCGTGCAAGATTGGGCCAAGCGACAGGGCCTGGAGCTCTCGCGCCTGCTCATCCCGCTCTCCTTCGCCAGCATCGTCGGCGGCACCTGTACCCTGATCGGGACCAGCACCAACCTGGTGGTCAACGGGCTCTATACGGAGCGCCTCGGCGGCGAGGGGCTCGGCCTCTTCGAGCCGATCTGGATCGGCCTGCCCATCACGATCGCGACATTGGTCTTCATGCTCACGGCGGGACACTGGCTGCTTCCGAAACGGACCTCCGCGGCTGCCAGCTACGAGGATGTTCGACAGTATACGTCCGAGATGCTGGTCGAGCCGGGCAGCCCGCTGATCGGCAAGAGCATCGAGGATGCCGGTCTGCGCCAGCTCCCCGGGCTCTTTCTGATCGAGATCGAGCGCGGCGAGCAGGTGATAGCGGCAGTGTCCTCGCAGGAGGTGCTGCAGGCGAACGACCGGCTGGTCTTTGCCGGGATCCTGGATTCGGTGATGGACCTGCAGCGCACCCGCGGCCTGATCCCGGCGACCAACCAGGTCTTCAAGCTCGACGTGCCGCGCCCCGGGCGCTGTTTCGTCGAGGCGGTGCTGTCGGACAAATCGCCCTTGGTCGGCAAGAGCGTGCGCGCCGGGCGGTTCCGCAATCGCTACGATGCCGTGATCATCGCGCTGGCGCGCAACGGCGAGCGGGTCGACCGCAAGATCGGCGATATCGTGCTGGCGCCGGGCGACACCCTCCTGCTGGAGACACGGCCGGACTTCGTGGAGCAGCAGAAGAACTCGCGCGACTTCCTGCTGGTGAGTCAGATCGGGGACTCGCATCCACTCAAGCACAGGCACGCGCCGGTCGCCATCGCCATCGTGATCGGGATGGTCGCCGTCGTCACCGCGGGATGGCTCAGCATGTTGGAGGCCGCCCTGCTGGCCGCGGGGCTCATGATCCTCACCCGATGCACCGACAGCCGCACCGCGCGGCGCTCGCCGGACTGGCAGGTGCTGGTGGTGATTGCGACCTCCTTCGGCATCGGTGCTGCCTTGGAGAAGACGGGCGCGGCCTCGCTGGTGGCCGGCGGTTTGATCGGGCTGGCGGACGGGGACCCCGGGGTGACGCTCGCCCTGGTCTTTACGGCGACCGCACTCCTCACCTCGCTTGCGACCAACAACGTCGCGGCTGTGCTGGTGTTCCCGATCGCCGTACAGGCGGCTCAAGCCATGGGGGTGTCGCCCGAGCCCTTTATCTTGACCCTGATGGTCGCTGCATCCGCCAGCTTCGCCACCCCCATCGGGTATCAGACCAACCTGATGGTGTTTAATGTCGGCGGCTACCGCTTCGGGGACTTCGTGCGGATCGGTGTTCCCTTGACCTTGATCGTGGGATTGGTGACGGTCCTGATCGTTCCGCTCGTCTGGTCCTTTTAAACCGCGCCCCACGCGGCATGCGATGTTTTTGGATGGGTTCGGCCCCGGCGGATTTGACGACCGCTGGAGACTGCGCGGTTTAAGAGATTAAAAAATATATGATTTTAAACCGCATCCACGGTAAGGGCCGTGGATGCACCAAACGCCGAACTCACTCGAAAGTGATCATCTCGCTCTGGACGCGGTTTGACCGAAAACCCCTGATCCGCCAGGCACGGCCCGATCAGCTGACGAAGGAACAGCAATAGTCGGTCAGCGTCCGCACGCGAAGGCTGAATGTCGCCCGAGCCGGAACCTCGAACGACTCCCCGCCCTGAACCTGCACCCAATCCGCAGCATCGGGCAGCAGGACATCGAGATCCCCGGCGAGGATTTCCATGATCTCCTTGTTGTGGGTCGTGAACTCGTAGTCGCCCGGCTGCATGATGCCGAGCGTCTTCTTGCTGCTGTCGGGAAAGCGGATGGTGCGGCTGGTCACGCCGCCGCCGAAGTAGCAGTTGGCCTTCTTGACGACGCTGACGTTGGTGAATTCGGACATGCGACTGAACCTCGTTCTCTGAGAATCGGTGACGGCGCGCGCCGCAGGTCGAACGAGGTCGTCGCGCAGCGGCTCTCGGTCCTAAACCGCGCCGACTCCAACGGTCGTCAAGTCTGCCGGGGCCGATCCGGTCCAAAGACATCGTATACGGCGCTGAGCGCGGTTTAGGAGCGATCCGCGTATCATGCGCGGCAGTCTCGTTTGCTGGAAGTCATTCAGGAGAATCCATGGCCCGGATCACTCAGGTCCACGCGGTCGGACCCGCCCTCGCCTTCTGCATCGTCGGCGCCCTGCTCTTTTTCGCAACACAGAACGTCCAGGCCACGCCTTGGGCCGCGGTCGCCGCGCCGAGCAGCGGGCCTCCCGAGGTGATCGGCGGCGTGTCCAACGGCTGTATCGGCGGTGCCGACGCCCTGCCGGAGACCGGACCCGGTTACGTGAGTATCCGTCGCTATCGCAACCGCTACTATGGTCACCCGGATCTGCTGCGCTTCGTCGAAGACATGGGCCGCGCGCAGCAGTCGCGCGGCGAGCGTCTCGTCATGATCGGCGATCTCAGCCAGCCGCGCGGCGGGCGCATGCCGTCGTCTCATCGCAGCCATCAGAACGGATTGGATGTCGACATCTGGTTCACGCTGGCGGACTCGCCCGCCGCGGCCCGGCGCCTGATGGACGATCACTCCGATCCACAGAGTATGGTCCAAGCCGGCGGACGCACGGTGAGTGCAGCCTGGGGGCCGGCCCAGAGCAACCTGATCGAGACGGCCGCACGCCATCCGAATGTGGATCGGATCTTCGTCAACGCGGCGATCAAACAGGCCCTTTGCCGAAACAGCGGCAGCGCGGATCGGGATTGGCTCCGCAAGATCCGCCCTTGGTGGGGTCACGATGCACACTTTCATGTGCGGCTGCGCTGTCCGGCCGGAAACCCGGATTGCGAATCGCAAGCCGCGCTGACCGGCGACGACGGCTGCGGCGCGGACCTCGCCTGGTGGCTGAGCGACGAGGCCCTCAAACCCTCGAAGGGCGGCGGCAGTGCAGCAAAGCCCGAGCCACGCATGCCGCAAGCGTGCAGCGCGGTCCTGCACGATTTCTGATCGCGCGAACCCGGCAATCTCGACACAAGCAAGCCGTAGTCGGGTTGGGCGCGCCGCAACCCGACGTGGCGGCAGCTGCCCGCGATGGCCCATGTCGGATGACGCGTCGCTCAGCCCGACCCGATCAACCGCTTTTCGTTGCGCCCTTGCGGTTCTTGCGTTCTACGAGACGGCGCGGCGCAAGGCCGCCTCGACCCGCGCGGGCTCGATCGGAAAGGCAATCGCCTCGAAGACCGGAAAGCGTGCGGTCATGGCGTCGAGCTTGTGTCGGTATTCGCTCTGGTAGAAGCAGATCACCTTGACCTCGGGATGACGCTGTAGACGTGCCATCAGGGTTTCAAGGTTGCTGGTGCGATCCCTAAAATCGGACTGGAAGTTGTATTCGGCGACGATGACGTCCGGGATATGACGCTTGAGCACCGCCTGCGCCTTGCGCTGCGAAGCGACCACCTCGACCTCGAATCCCAGGCCGCGATACAGCGGCGTCAGGTTGGGGTAGCCGCCGAGCTCGACGATAGCCAGCAGGGTCGGGGCAGGGTCGCTCATCAGGCGAAGACCACCCAGGTCGTGGCGATGTATTTGACGCCGGCCCGGATGACCGCCGCGCGGTGCTCATGTGTCCAGAAGGGCGGGAAGAGGACGAGCTTGCCGCGCTCGGGGCGCACGGCGACACCCTGATAGAGAAACTCGGTCTCTCCGCCCGGACCCGGCACGTCGTTCAGGTACCACAGCGCCACCAACTGGCGTTGACTCAGCTCGTGACTGCCGCCGTCGACATGCCAATGGTAATACTCGCCGGGTCGGTAGCGCTGCACTTGGTAGCCTTCATCCTTGAAAGGCCCTTTGAAATAGGGATAGGTCTCGCGAAACTCCTTGACCGCGGCGGCGAGCGAGCCGAAGAACATCCGATCGGCATCCTTCCAGTCCGGCTTGTTGCTCACGACCAGATCCGTGGTGCGCTTGACACCCGGATCCTCCGTGCGAAGCTGCCCGACCCGCCCGGCATACTGGTATTCGGGCTGGGCCTCGAAACGCTCGATCACGGCGTCGCAGAAAGCGGGCGGGAGCGCCAATGGCCGCTCGAAGATGAAGCTCCCGGCTTTCACCTCGCGGATCGTGGGCAACGGGGGCACGGTACGTTCAACGGCGAAGGTCATGGCGGCTGAGTCGACTCATGGAAGATTCGCTCTATTGTCCGGACCCGATGCGGCCGAGGTCAAACCGGAGCGCACCCGCGCGCTTGAGTCGGAGATCGGAGATCGGAGATGTAATATGGGACCGTTGCCGGCATCGGTTGGAGGATGCTCCCGTCAGTGACCCTAGACCCGGCCGGTCGATCGTGATCGAGATTACGGACATGCTTGAGACAGACACCCGGACGCCATCCGCGCCGACCCAAACCGAACCCTTGCAGTCATCCCCATGCAACTGACCCGGCGGCATCGCCTCGCCGATTGGGTCATGCTGCTGTCGCTGACCCTGATGTGGGGCACATCCTTCCTCCTGACCAAGATCGCCGTCGGCGGTCTGCCGTCCGATCTGGTGGTCACGGGACGTTTGGTCGTGGCCGCGGTGCTGCTCGTCCCCGCGGCCTGGATGCTCGCGGCCCGGCCGGTCGCCGGGGCGCGGCTCTGGGTCTTCTATGTCCTGATCGCCGTGTTCGGCAATGTCCTGCCTTTTTCCCTGATTGCCTGGGGCCAGACCTTCATCGACAGCGGTCTGGCCGGCATCCTGATGGCCGTGATGCCGTTGGCGACCCTGGGGCTCGCCCACTTCCTCGTACCCGGCGAGCATCTGACACGCTATCGTGTGGCTGGTTTTGTGCTGGGATTTACCGGCGTCGTGGTGCTGGTCGGCCCGGACGCCTTCGCGGACCTCGCCAACGGCCAAGGGCACCTGCTGCCGATGCTGGCGGTACTGGGCGGGGCGATCAGCTACGCCGTCTCCTCGATCCTGGCGCGGCTTCGCCCTTCGAGCGATGCGCTCTTCAGCGCGGCCTCCACCATCTCGCTGGCGTCGCTGATGATGATGCCGATCCTCTTTCTGACCGGGGATGTCGCCGGGGATGTCGCGTTACAGGTCGCCCCGGAGACACCGCACCTGGTCGCAGTCGTGCTGCTCGGCGTCTTTGCGACCGCGATCGCGACCATCGTCTATTTCAAACTCGTGAAATCGGCCGGTCCGTCGTTCGTCTCCCAGCTCAACTACCTGATTCCGCTCTGGGCCGTGGGCGTCGGGATGCTCTTCCTCGGCGAGGAGCCCGAGCGAAATCATCTCTACGCACTCGGTCTGATCCTGTGCGGCATCCTGGTCACCCAATTGGAACGCCGCGCGACCCCATCCGATCGTACCCCGGCCCCGCGCAGGTCGGGGTAGATCGGATCAGCGCAGCGTCACCCGACAGTCAACCTTGCGCCGAACCGGCGGCGTCGAACTCACTCGAACAGATCGCGGAATGCCTTGGAGAAGCGCTTGTAGGCATCCCATCCGTCCTTGTCCATCACCTGATCGATGACCCAGCGATTCTCCTCGCTCGGACCCATCAGGGATTGGATCTCGAAGCCGAGATGGCGCAGGAAGGCGTAGCTCGGACCCTCGTCGTCGAATTGGTAGTCGGCATACTCGCCCGAGCGGGCGTTGAGCCGGGCGATGAAGGGCCCGCCGTAGTCGCCCGGACCGAGCAAATCCTGCGTATTGTCCTGCACATGCTCGAAGACCTTTTTCGCGAAGGCGGTGATCAGGGTGCGGCGGTCCTCGTCCTTCAAGATGCCGTGCGACATGCGATCCGCGATCTGGATCAGGAAGACCAGGTACTCCTCGATCACGTCCAAGCGCTGACGATCGCTCTCGTAGACGAAGCGCTCGCAGTGCAGATTGATCGCCTTGTCCACGGCGATGCGCCAGGCGATGAAGGCCAGTGCGCTCGCAATCTCCGGGAGCGAGCGCTCCTGATCGTCGTTCCACCAATGACTCTTGATACGTAATGCCACGTCCGACTCCTGTTTCGCGACTTGTTTGGACCGACGCCGCCCCGAGATTGGCAGCGCGGTACGAAGCTGATAGCTTGATGCCCGATTATTCTACTCAGAAAAAAGACCCTTCCGGCTCGAGGTGTACAGATGCCGAATCCTGCAATCAGCGTGCTCGCCGAGGCCGTGCAGTACAACTGTCACGTCTCGGATGCACGCCACGGCGCCGATGACTCGCTCTGCATCTATCTGATGAAGATGCGGGAGTATTTTCGCTGGGAAAAGCACCTCCCTTATGGTGCGTCCTTGGAACGCGAGCAAGTCGGAGCGTGGCTCCAAGCGCGCGAGCAGCTTTGGGAGGAGCTCGAAGAGGCGGAGATGCGGCCCATCGAGATCGACGGCCAGCGCTACGACCCCTTCGACGCGGAGGCCATCAACAGCCAACTCACCCCGCTCGGTCTGGTCTACAGCGGCGGGCTCGGCAACCGGGCCAAGCCGCACTTCGTGCTCGG
The DNA here is from genome assembly GCF_002423035.1 of Thiocapsa sp. UBA6158. Taxonomy (GTDB): domain Bacteria; phylum Pseudomonadota; class Gammaproteobacteria; order Chromatiales; family Chromatiaceae; genus Thiocapsa. Next base: position 4,423 of record NZ_DIUM01000047.1, on the reverse strand, counting down.
CGCACTCGAGCAACGCCGCTCGAGCGAAGGTTATTCGGTCTTCGTGGTCGCCCGTGAGTATGCCCGTGACCTGAGCGCGCCGCCGGCCATGACCCTGGGTCGAACCATCTTCGTGCGGCGCGAGTCTCTGCGACGCTACCTGTGGGAGAAGCTCGAAGGCTGGCGCTGGCATCGCCCGGACAACGCGCTCGGGCGCGCCTTCGCCTGCTACGACTTCGAGGGCGCACTCGAGGCGTCACTCGACGCCATGACCGAGCGCGAGATCAAGACCCTGCTGCTGCACGAACAAGGCGAGTACGCGGCCGGACAGCGGCTCGGCGAAGACTGGAACGCCATGCTGATGACGCTCGCCAACACGCCAGCCGAGCTGATGGCACGCGCGGTGCGCGATCACCTCGCCGATTGTCTCGTCACACTGCCGGCGCTGGCGGAGACGGGCGAGCCGGCCTCGCTGCACTGTTATATCGGCACACTCACGGGCATGCGTCAGCATCTCTTCCCGGCGCTGCGCGATGCCTACGAGACCTGGCTCGAGAGCGCTGCGACCGAGGCGTTCATGCACGCGGCGGAGCAAGGTCGCACCCATTGGGAGCAGCTCGCCGAGGAGATGCTCGGGCTCTACCGGCGACACGACGGCGAGACGCCAAATGCGAGCCCCGATGCGATCCGGCATCTCGTCGAATCCCGTCGACTCTAGCACCGGCCCAAGGAATCCATGCGACTGCAACCCGCCGTGATCGACGCCCATTGCCATAGCCTCCCGGGCCTCGACGACGTTGCGCACACCGTCGAGACGGCGATCGAGATGTCCAGGGCAGCCGGCACGGGTGGAACAGGCGGGATCCTCTGCACACCCCATCACCTGAACGGGGTCTACAAGAATCCGGCTACAACGGATCAGGGCCCGGGCGGTTGTGGAATGCCGACCCAGCGTATATCGTTGCCCGCCGGCCTTGGCCGCGAGCCCGACACAACATGACAATGACGCATTTCACTCCAGGACGCGGTTTAGAGGTGACACAGCTCGAATGCCGGCGCGGCGACCGCATGCTGTTCTCCGGCCTGGATTTCGCCGTTGCCGGGGGCACGCTCCTGCACGTGCGGGGCGCAAACGGCAGCGGCAAGACGACGCTCCTGCGCTCGCTGTGCGGGTTGTTCACGCCGGACTCGGGCGAGATCCGCTGGAACGGCGAGTCGACACGTCGTCTCGGCGAGGACTATCGGCGCGATCTGCTCTACTTCGGCCATCTGAACGGCATCAAGGCCGACCTGACGGGTATCGAGAATCTCCGTGTCGCCGCGACCTTGGACGGGGATCGCATGGAGGAGTCCGCGATCTGGGCGGCGCTGGCGCGGATCGGCCTGGTCGGCTTCGAGGATCTGCCCACGCGCATGCTCTCGCAGGGTCAGAAAAAGCGCGTGGCCTTGGCACGCCTGATCCTGAGCACTGCCCTGCTTTGGGTCCTCGACGAGCCCTTTACCGCATTGGACGTCGGTGCGGTGGATCTGCTCGAGACCCTCATCGCCGAGCATGTGGCGCACGGGGGCATCGTCGTTCTCACGACTCACCAGGAGGTCGGTCTGACCTCCGGCCAGGTCGAACGCCTTCACCTCGGGAGCTGACCGGCCGTGCTGCGTGTCTTCTGGTGTGTTCTGCTGCGTGATCTGACGCTGGCCCTGCGGCGACGCACGGACGTCTTGACCACACTTTTTTTCTTCATCATCGTGGTGAGTCTGTTTCCGTTGGGCGTAGGCACCGAGCGACAGATCCTGCAGATCCTCGGTCCGGGGGTGGTCTGGGTGGCGGCCTTGCTGGCCTCGATGTTGGCGCTCGAGCGCCTGTTCGCGGCTGACTACGAGGACGGTACGCTCGAGCAGATGGTCTTGACCGCACAGCCCTTGTCGATCCTGGTGTTGGCCAAGATCACGGCCCACTGGTTGCTGACCGGGTTGCCGCTGGTGCTCATCGCTCCGCTGGTCGGCATGCAGTACCATCTCTCCGATGATGCGATCCTGATCATGATGGTTGCCCTGCTGCTCGGCACACCGGTGCTGAGTCTGATCGGGGCGATCGGCGCGGCTCTGACCCTGGGGCTGCGCGGCGGCGGCATTCTCTTGTCGCTGTTGATCCTGCCGCTTTATATCCCGGTGCTGGTCTACGGGGCCGGGGCGGTCACGGCAAGCGGCATCGATATGGCCGACACGCGACCCTATCTTGCCTTGCTCGGGGCTTTTCTGGTCGCTGCCCTGACGTTCGCGCCGCTGGCATCGTCGGCTGCGCTTAAGATTTCAATCGAATAATCCGAGGGATGGCCCCTTCACCCATGGCTTCGAACTGGTTTAGATTTGCCGCTCCGGCCTCCTTCTACCCGCTTGCGGGACGACTGATCCCGGTGTTTTGGATCCTGACCGGGGTGTGTCTCTTGGTCGGCCTCTACTGGGGATTCTTCCAGACGCCCGATCAGCTCGGCGGGAGCAATGCGCAGAAAGAGTACTACCGCATCATCTTCATCCACGTCCCGGCCGCTTGGATGTCGATGTGGCTCTATGTCGTGATGGTGGGCTGGGCGGCGATCGGGCTGGTGTTCAACACGCGGCTCTCCTTCATGATGGCCAACGCGATCGCACCGACCGGGGCCATCTTCACCTTCCTGGCGCTCTGGACCGGGGCCTTTTGGGGGCGTCCCAGCTGGGGCACCTATTGGGATTGGGATCCACGCCTCACCACGGAGCTGATTCTTTTCTTCATGTACATCGGCTACATCGCACTGCACTCGGCGATCGACGACACGCGTCGTGCCGACCGGGCTGCGGCCCTCCTGGCGATCGTCGGACTGGTGATGGTCCCGCTCATCTTCTGGTCCGTGAACTGCCCGGATCCGAACCAATGCGCGGCACTGCATCAGCGCTCCAACCTGACGCAGATCGAGGGCAACATCCTTTTTTCGATGTTGGTGGTGACCTTCGGGTTCTGGATGTATTCCTTCGCGTCCACCCTGATGCGGCTGCGCAGCATCATCCTGACCCGCGAGGCCGACAACACCTGGGTGCAGGAGCTTCACCTCAAGGGTCATCGAGCATGAGCGAGTTCTTTTCTCAAGGCGGTTACGCCTTTTTCGTGTGGGGCGCCTACGGCATGGTGCTGGTGCTGCTCGTGGCGGAAATTCTTCAATTGCGCGCTCAACGGCGAACCATTTTGGCCCGTCTTGGTCGATTGATCCGGATGCGCGACTCTGGAGTGAATCAATGAAAGCAAGACAGAAACGTTTGGTGTTCGTCGGCCTCGCCATCGTCGGTGTCGGCGCGGCCTCGGCCTTGGCCTTGAGTGCACTCAACAGCAATATCTCGTACTTCTTCAGCCCGTCCCAGGTCATGGCGAGCGAGGCCCCGGCCGAGCACGTCTTCCGTCTCGGGGGCTTGGTGACACCGGGAACGGTGGCACGTCAGGAGGACGGCTTGACGGTCAAATTCGACGTGACCGACAACGCCGAGACGGTGAAGGTCGCCTACACCGGGATCCTGCCCGACCTCTTCAGCGAGGGCCAAGGGGTGGTGACCAAGGGTCGACTCGGTGCAGACGGCGTCTTTTACGCCGAAGAGGTCCTCGCCAAGCATGACGAGGAATACATGCCGCCCGAGGTCGCGTCCACCCTTCAGACGGCCCACGTGAACGGGGTCATCGAGTCGGTCGGCACTGCCGGCACCGGCGGAGCCTCCAACTAATGGTCCCGGAGCTCGGTCACTTCGCGCTTGTTCTCGCACTCGTCATCACGATCGCGCAGGCATCGGTCCCGCTGCTCGGCAGCTTTCTCGGCAACCGCCGCTGGATGGAGATGGCTCGCCCCCTCGCCCGCGGCCAGTTGACCTTCGTTGCCATTGCCTTCGTCGCGCTCCTGCATGCCTTTTTGACCGACGACTTCTCGGTTGAATATGTCGCGGGTCACTCCAACACACTGATGCCGCTCCTCTACAAGGTCTCGGCAATCTGGGGCGGCCATGAAGGGTCGTTGCTCCTGTGGGCCTTGATGGCGGCCGGATGGGGTGCTGCGGTCGCGGCCTTCAGCAAGAATCTGCCGTTGGCGATGGTGGCTCGCGTCATCTCGGTCCTCGGCATGGTGGCGATTGGCTTCCTGCTGTTCATGCTCTTGACCTCGAACCCCTTCGACCGGCTCTTCCCGGCACCGCTCGAGGGTCGCGACCTGAACCCGCTGCTGCAGGACTTCGGCCTGGCGATCCACCCGCCGATGCTCTACATGGGCTATGTCGGCTTCTCGGTCGCCTTCGCCTTCGCGATCGCCGCACTCATCGGCGGCAAGCTGGACTCGGCCTGGGCGCGCTGGTCGCGGCCATGGACCACTGCGGCTTGGGTCTTCCTCACCATCGGTATCGCCTTGGGCTCCTGGTGGGCCTACTACGAGCTGGG
>NZ_DIUM01000127.1 GCF_002423035.1 Thiocapsa sp. UBA6158 | reverse complement strand
CTGAGGAACGACGCTAATCACCAAAAATAATTCGATTTAAACTGCGCCTTTACTCAAGCACACGCACGGATTCAGCGCCGATTCAGTTTGACCCCCTAGTCTCTCCCTCGTGCCCACCTTACGCAGGTCGCGATCGGAGCCATGTCCCGTCCACTTCTCATCATCCCGTTGATCGGTCTGCTGCTGACCGGTGCCGGCAGTGCCGCGGCGACGACGCTCGCCGAGGCGGTCGGCGCCGCGCTGGCGCTCGCAGAGCAGACGCCGCGGGTGACCGCCGCTCGGCGGGAGGCGGATGCGATCCGCACGCAGGCGGGAAGTCTGGTCGCGCAAGATCCCGCACTGCGGTTGAAATATCTGTCCGACGAGCTGACCGAGGGCGGCGGGGCCAACGAATGGGAAGCGATAGTCGATCTGCCGCTCTGGCTGCCGGGTCAGCGCGGTGCCCGTCGGGAGGTGGCCGGTGCGATCGACGGCCAAGCCGGAACGCTCGAGCGTCTACTGCACTGGGAGATGGCCGGGCGGGTTCGACAGGCCGCCTGGGAGGCCGCCTTTGCCGAGGGTCGGTTGCGCCAGGCCGAGATGGCGTTGGAGGCCTCGCGTGCCCTGGAGACGACGGTCGCCAAACGCACGACGGCCGGGGAGCTTGCGCGGGTCGACCTCTTGCTGGCCCGTCAGGAGACACTCGGACGCGAAGTGGATCTGCAGTCCGCGCAGGTCGAAGCCCGACGTGCGCATGACGCCTATCGGCACCTGACCGGCACCGACCGTCTGCCCGAGCCCCTCACCGAATCCCCGCCGCCGACATCCGATACAGCGCCCGTGCTGCCGCCAAACCATCCGCTGCTGGCCGACAGCAACGGCGCCCTGGCCCGGGCGCGCGCCGACCGCAAACAGGTGGGTTTGGACAGGCGTGGCCATCCGACCCTGAGTCTCGGCGGGAAGCGCACCCAGGAGCTGCGTGGGGAGGACGCCCTGGACGCGCTTCAGATCGAGGTGAGCCTCCCCTTCGGTCTGGCCAGCCAATCGGCGCCTGCCCTGGCGTCGGCCGAACGCGCCTACACCGATCGGCTCACCGAGCTGCATCGCATCCGGCTGGAAGCCGAGCAGGCCCTGGCCAGCGCCGACATCGAGCGTCTCGGCGCGGCCGAGGCACTGTCCGTGGCCGAGCGCCGTCACGCGCTCGCGCAGGATGCATTGCGTCTGATGCGCCGTGCCTTCGATCTCGGCGAGACCGATCTCGCCGAGCTGCTGCGTGCCGAGGAGCGCGCTCGCGAGGCGAGCATGGATCTGGAGCTGCGTCGCCTGGAGCAGGGCCGCGCCCTAGCCCGGCTCAATCAAGCCTTAGGAGTGATCCCGGAATGAGCCTTCTCAGTCGTGTTGCCGACGCAGGAACGAGGCAAAAGCAGCCCCCAGCCCCCTGCCGCAAGCCTCCAGCTACGGGGTTGCCCTGCTTTGTCGGGTCCGAGGTCAGGTCCCGTCAGGGTCACCGCGGCATCCGGCTTGCGGAAAGCTGCAGGAGGCAGGGAGCAGGAGGCTGGAGGCTCCCCCCAACGCCGACCCTCTGCTTGCTCCTCGCCATGCTGGCTCAGGTCAGCGCCGTCCAGGCCGCAAACCTGATCGCTGTGGATACCGGCCAGCAACGGGCGTTCGGCATCACCTTGACCGCCCCGCTCCCTGCCGCCGAGACCCTGACCCGGCGATACCCGGCCGAGGTGGCGGTGCCGAACCGGCAGATGCGGGTCGTGGCGGCACCGCAGAGCGGCGTGCTGGAGAGTCTGCTGGTCGCCGAGGGAGAGCGGGTCGAGGTCGGCCAAGTCCTGGCCGAGCTGCGCAGTCCCGAGCTGGTGGACGCCCAGAGTCAGTATCTGGAGTCATTGACACGGCTTGAGCTGATCGAGACCGAGCTGGCCCGCGACCGGACCCTGTTTCGGGAAGGGGTAATCGCCGAGCGACGCCTGCTGGAGAGCCAGTCCAAGCAGCGCGAGCTGACGACGATGGTCGAGCAGCATCTTCAATTGCTGGAGCTGGCCGGTTTCGGCAGCGAGGACATCATGACGCTCGCGCGCACCCGACGGCTGACCAGTCGACTGACGGTGCGCGCACCGATCGGCGGCGTGGTGCTGGAGCAGATGGTCAGCACGGGCCAGTCGGTCGCGACCGCAGCACCGCTCTATCGCGTGGCCGAGCTCAATCCCTTGTGGCTCGAGATCCATGTTCCCGTGGAACGCATCGTCGGGGTGCAGGAAGGCGGGCGCGTCCTCCTGCCCCGCGAAGACACCGCCGGGACCATCGTGACCATCGGGCGGATGGTCCATGGTCAGGACCAGGGCGTGCTTGTGCGCGCCGAGATCACCGAGGGGGCCGAGCGTCTGCGTCCGGGCCAGTTCGTCGAGGTCCAGTTGAGCGCGGCGGCTGAAGGCGAGAGTTGGCGGGTTCCGCTGGAGTCCCTGGTGCGCCATGCCGGCAATGCCTATCTCTTCGTCTCACGGGACGGCGGATTCGAAGCGCTCCCTGTGCGAGTACTGGCCGAGGAGGAAGGCAGTGCCGTGGTCGCGGGTGAGCTGACGGCGGCCGATCGCCTTGCGGTCACGGGCGTCGTCGCCATCAAGGCGGCCTGGCTCGGGGGCGCCGAATAATGCTCGCCCGTCTGATCCAGTTTGCGCTGACCCAGCGGCTTTTGATGCTGCTGGCCATGCTGGCGCTCATCGGCGGCGGCTGGATGGCGTTCAAGGCCACCCCGATCGATGCCTTTCCCGATGTCTCGACCACCCAGGTGAAGATCATCGTGAAGGCGCCCGGAATGACGCCCGAGGAGGTGGAGACGCGCATCACCAATCGGATCGAGCTGGAGATGCTCGGCATCCCGAGCCAGACGATGCTGCGCTCCATCGCCAAGTATGCCCTGACCGACATCACCCTGGATTTTGCCGAGGGCACGGATATCTTTTGGGCGCGCCAGCAGGTCGCCGAGCGGCTCGGCGCCATCTGGGGCGATCTGCCCGACGGCGTGGAAGGCGGGCTCGCGCCCATGACCACGCCGCTCGGGGAGATGTTCATGTTCAGCATCGAGGGCGGCGATCTCACCCTGGAGGCGCGTCGCGATCTGCTCGACTGGACCATCCGCCCGGCCCTGCGCGCCGTGCCCGGCGTGGCCGATGTCAATGCGCTCGGCGGCCTAGTTACCAGCTTCGAGGTGGTGCCGGACAATGCACGCTTGGCGGCTCGGGGGATCCGGCTGGCGGATCTGACCACCGCGATCACGGCGAACAACCGCAACGACGGCGCCGGACGCCTGAGCGCGGGCGAGGAGGTGCTGCTCGTTCGCAGCCAAGGGGCGATCAAGACGCTGGAGGATCTCGGCGCCATCGTGGTCGGGGGCGATGCCCGCCAACCGGTGCGGGTCGCCGATGTCGCCGAGGTGCGTTTCGGCGCCCTGACCCGCTACGGCGCGGTCACGCGCAACGGTGCCGGGGAGGCCGTCGAGGGCCTGGTGCTGGCCCTGCGCGGCGCCAATGCGCGGGAGGTCGTTCGCGGCATCCATGCCAAGCTGGACGAGTTGGCTCCTGCGCTGCCCGACGGGGTGAGCATCGACGTCTTCTACGATCGCGGCGTCCTGGTCGACAAGGCGATCCACACGGTCACCAAGGCGTTGATCGAGGCGACGGTTCTGGTCCTGATCCTGCTGGTGCTCTTCCTGGGCGATCTGCGCGCGGCCCTGACGGTCGCCTTGATCCTGCCGCTGTCGGCCTTGGCGACCTTCATCCTGATGCGTCAGTTCGGGCTGTCGGCCAATCTGATGTCGCTGGGTGGACTGACCATCGCCATCGGCATGTTGGTGGACGCGGCCGTCGTGGTGGTCGAAAACCTGGTCACGCATCTCAATCGGGGCAGTGCGGGCGGACGCCTGCCGCGTCTGCACATCCTCTATCGTGCTACCCGCGAGGTGGCGCTGCCGGTTTCATCCGGGATTCTGGTCATCATCATCGTCTTCCTGCCCTTGCTGACGCTGCAGGGTCTGGAGGGCAAGCTCTTCATGCCGGTGGCACTGACCATCGTGTTCGCGCTCGCCAGCTCGCTGCTGCTCTCGCTCACGGTCATCCCGGTGCTGGCCTCGTATCTGTTGGGCAAGGGCGCGGGGGCCGGTGGAAACGGGGGCGAGGCCGAGCACGCCGAACCCTGGCTGGTACGTATCCTCACCCGGATCTATGTCCCGGTGCTCGACTGGAGCCTGCGCCATCAGTGGGTTCTGTTGAGCGGGGCGCTGGCCCTGTTGATCGCCGCGGGCGCACTCTACAGCCAGGTCGGCAAGTCCTTTATGCCGACCATGGACGAGGGCGATCTGATCGTCCAGTTGGAGAAGCTGCCCTCGATCAACCTGGCCGAGTCCATCGCCATCGACCAACGCGTCCAGGCGGCCATCCTTGCCGAGGTGCCCGAGGTCGAATCCATCATCGCCCGCACCGGCTCGGACGAGCTGGGTCTCGACCCCATGGGGCTGAATCAGACCGACAGCTTCCTGGTGCTCAAGCCGCATGAGACCTGGCGCTTCACGACCAAGGACGAGCTGATGGACGCCATCCGCACGGTACTGGACCGCTTCCCCGGCCTGGACTACGCCTTTACGCAACCGATCGAGATGCGCGTCTCCGAGATGTTGACCGGGGTGCGCGGCGATCTCGCGGTCAAGATCTTCGGCCCCGACTCGGACGCGCTCAACGGCATCGCCGAGCGGATCGTCGGCGTGCTGGAAGGCATCGCCGGCTCGCAGGATGTCTACACCCCGCGCAACGAAGGCGCCCAATACCTGAATCTGGTGGTGGACCGTTTGGAGGCCGGGCGACTTGGGGTGGACGCGGACGCCTTGGCCGATCTGCTTCGCGCCCAAGTCGAGGGGCTGACGGTCGGGACCTTGGATGTCGAGGGCAAGCGTCGCCCACTCCTGGTGCGCGGTCCCGAGGCGCTGCGCGAATCGCCCGCGCGCTTCGCCGGGCTCCAGGTCTCCTTGCCCGACGGACGTGCCGTCCCGCTCAACAACCTGGTGCGGATCGAGCGCACCGAGGGACCGGTCGCCATCTCGCGCGAGCGCGGCAGTCGCATGGCCGTGGCCATCGCCAACGTCGACGGCCGCGACCTGGTGGGATTCGTCGCCGAGGCGCGTGCGGCAGTCGCCGAACAGGTCGAGCTGCCGCCCGGCTATCGGCTGGAATGGGGCGGTGAGTTCGAGAACCAGCAGCGCGCCGCGGCCCGTCTGGCCCTGGTGGTGCCGGTGGCGCTGGTGCTGATCTTCCTGGTGCTCTTCTCGACCTTCGGCTCGGTGAAGCAGGCCGCCCTGGTGCTGTCGAACGTGCCCTTCGCCATGATCGGCGGCGTCTTCGCGCTGGCCCTCACCGGCGAGTATCTCTCGGTGCCTGCCTCGGTCGGTTTCATCGCCCTGCTCGGCATCGCCGTGCTGAACGGCGTGGTGATGGTCACCTATTTCAACCAGCTGCGCGCGCTCGGTCGACCCATTCAGGAAGTGGTTGTCGAAGGGGCCAGACGACGCCTGCGCCCGGTGCTCATGACCGCAAGCATCGCGGCCTTCGGCCTGGTGCCGCTGCTCTTCGCGACCGGCCCCGGATCCGAGATCCAGCGCCCGCTGGCGATCGTCGTCATCGGCGGGTTGGTCTCGGCCACCCTGCTCACACTCATCCTGTTGCCGATCCTCTACCGACGTTTCGGTGCGGAACGGGTCTAAACGATCGAGGACAACACCCGAGAACAGGGACTCATCACCTGACGGAGGACAACGACCATGTTGAAATCAACCTTGCATACATTTTCGGCACTGTTCCTGATGACCACCGCGGTCATCCCGGCCCATGCGGACGATCTGAAGCTGCTCATCGACGACACGACATCGGTGATCCCGACCGAGGTCACCTACGACGTCTCGCCTGAAGGACTCGAGGTGAAGGGCTGGGTCGCAAAACGCCAGCCGCATACCGGGCGCATGCTCGGCCATGTGGAGATCCGGCTGCTCGACGACACCGGCTCGGTGCTCGCGCGGAAAGACACCTTTATGGTCCATTATTCACCGACACGGGCCAATCCGCAGAAGGCGAGCTTCAGCACGCTGGTACCGGACGTCCCGAGCGGGACCGCGGCAATCGAGGTGGTGCACCGTGTCGGTCAGCCCACGGCCGAACACTGAACCTCGTCAGGTGAATCGATGCGATTTCACGCCTGACAGGAGACCTACATGCCGCACCAGCTGCTTCATCTGATTGTCCCTCTACAGGCCGAGGACGCACTCGTCGAGTGGCTTTTGGAGCGCGAGGATATCCCCGGCTTCACCAGCAGCGCGGTCGCAGGACACGGCTCGTCGGAGCGCTCCATGACCACCGCCGAGCAGGTCGCCGGGCGCAGTCGCCGTGTGATGTTCATGCTGCTGCTCCCGGAGGAGACCGCTCGAGCGGTGCTCGCGGGATTGGCCGAGGATTTCGGGGGCAGCGGTATCCACTACTGGCTGGTGCGCGCCGCCGCGCAGGGCCGATTGGGTGACCCAATGTCCGGGAAAGGAAAGACCGGCCTGTAGATGCGAATTTATTCGCACAGGCGGGGCGGCGGCGTCGCCGGACACCTCGCGGGTGAATCCTGCGTGTGTGCGAACAAATTCGCACCGACAGCCCTTTCAGTTCGTTCGGGCATGCGCAGTTGGGATGATGATTCCCGGAAATCACCTTAAACCGCGTCAGCCCTCTCTTGGCGATGTGTACCGGCAAACTACGGGGTTTCGACCTGCCGCATGAAACTCGCAAAGCGTGGCAGACCGTTGACCGTGCGCCCGTGATACTTGAAGTTGACGACACTGCCCACGGGAGGCGGATCGTCTCGCTCGACATCGCTGAAACCGGTGCCGAGGCGAAATCGCGTACCGTCCGCCTCCTCGACCACCAGCGCACCCAATCGGCCTTCGTGTCGCCCTCGGCCCGGGAGATGGGCAATCACCCGGGCGTCGGCTTCCAGGTAGGGTTTGACCTTGAGGAGATCGGCGGAGCGTCCGATGCGGTAGAGCGAATCGCGTCGATGCAGCATCAAGCCCTCGCCGCCCGCAGCGACCACCTGCTCCAACGCGACCATCAAGGCGTCATGATCCGCAACGCGGGTTTGCTCGACCAGATCGAGAAAAGGACTCGGCGAGGTCGCGAGGAGACCGCGCAACACGCTCAGGCGTGTCTCGAAATCGCCCGGATGGTCCGGTAGATCGAACACCCTGTAGCGGACACGACGCCAGGCGTCTTCATCCGGCTCGGAGCGTCGTACCGTGCCGGACAGGAAGGCAAAGGTGCCGCGACCCATCCAGAGCTCCCCGTCGAGTGCAACCGCGGGAAAATCGCTCGTAAACCAGGCGGGCGCCGAGATAGGCATTCCGCCGCGCGTGATGAGACGGCGGCCGTTCCAGTAACCGCGCACCCCGTCGAGCTTCTCGCTGACCAGGTAATGGTCGAGATCGACGCCGGGACGATACACCTCTCCCAGTGCCAGACCGGGCACCGGCATTCTCGACGACTCGCTCGCCCTTGCCAGCGAGGTCGACGACACATCCCCCGCGACCGTGCCCTGGGTCGTTGCACCGGCATGACCGCGCAGCATGGCGAGAAGAAGCAGCGAGAGGCCGAGACGAAGACTGGGCCAGTGCGACATCGAACACTATTAGTTTATTTCGTGATGACGACACTGTAGCTCAACTGCGGAGCAACACAAAATAAATTACACGATTTGGATCCGATTCCGCCATGGAAGCGATACGGCGTCGTGCCTGCCGACCGACCCCACAGGCTCTAAACCTCGATGCCCTGGAGACTTGTCCGCAGGGGCCTTCCCAAAACCCGATTGTTTTACTCAATACATTAAATCCGTCCCGCGGCATTCTTTCCTGTGCCGACATGGGCTAACGTGACGGCATTGTTGCGCTGCACAAAAATCGTCCGGAAGACCTCCGGACGTTTGACCCGAGCGCTCGGCTGCACGGCTGCTTGTCAGGACCACAAGACCATGACTGCTTCGACTCACTACGACGTCCTCATCATCGGTGCCGGCGTCACCGGTACTGCACTCCTCTATCAGCTGGCGAAATTCACCGACCTGAACCGACTCTGCCTGGTCGAAAAATACGACAGTATCGCCACGGTCAACTCACACGCACACAACAACAGTCAAACCATTCACTGCGGCGACATCGAGACCAACTACACCCTGGAGAAGGCGCGCGCCATCAAGCGCACAGCCTACATGGTCATCAACTACGCCACCAAGCTCGCACCGCGCGATCGCGACCGCATCATCCACCGGATGCCCAAGATGGTGCTGGGCGTGGGCGAGACCGAATGTCGCTACATCCGCGACCGCTACGAGCGCTTCAAGGGTCTCTATCCGCGGATGGAGCTGCTCGAGCGCAAGGAGATCGCAGACATCGAGCCCAACGTCGCACTCGTGGACGGCACCTGGCGCAAGGAGGAGATCGTCGCCACCGGCACACCGGACGACTATTGTGCCGTCGACTTCCAGGCCCTGGCCCAATCCTTCTCGGTCGATTGCGTGCGGATGGATCGGCAAACCTCCAAGCAGATCACCCAGTTGTTCTCGACCAAGGTCGATAAGATCCGCCGCGACGGCCAGGATTACGTCTTGGAGACCAACCGGGGCATGTTGAAGGCGCGGGCCCTCGTGGTCTGCGCAGGCGGACACTCGCTCTTGATGGCGCAGGAGATGGGGCTGGGCTTGGAATACTCCTGCATGCCGGTCGCCGGCTCCTTCTATTTCGCCCCCGAGGCGCTCAACGGCAAGGTCTACACCGTCCAGAACCCGAGTCTGCCGTTTGCCGCGGTCCACGGCGACCATGACATCAAGGAAAGCGGCAAGACCCGCTTCGGGCCGACCGCATTCATGCTGCCGATGCTCGAGCGTTACAACCGCGAGAGCATCCCCGAGTTCTTCAAGGTCCTGAGGTTCGATCGACGGGTTGCCGCAGCCTTCTGGGCCATGCTCAAGGAGCGCGACATCCGCCACTACATTCTGCGCAACCTACTCTACGAGGTACCGGGCCTGAATCGCCATTTCTTCGTGCGCGAGATCCGCAAGATCGTCCCCTCCATCAAGGCCGCCGACATCAGCTATGCCGAGCGCTTCGGTGGGTTGCGGCCCCAGTTGATCGACAAAGTGTCCGGCAAGCTGCGCATGGGCGAGGCCAAGATCGCCAACGACGCCGGTCTTATCTTCAACATGACCCCGTCACCGGGCGGGACGAGTTGTCTCGGCAGCGGCGAGACCGACATGCGTTCGATCGCGGCCTATCTAGGAGCTCGAATCGACGAGGAGGGCTTGGCTCGGGAGCTTCTGATGGGGTACGAGGATACGCGCGGGCACGGCGACACAACTGCTGCGGCTGAGACTGAATCGGAGACGGTGGCGCTGGCCGAGGCGGTCTAGGATGAATCGCGTCTTCGAGGGCGTCTGCTTGGTTTGAGGTCGGTTTCATCCTCGGCATAACCTGAAGCGATTCAGCGGGACGCGATTCAGAGGTAAAAGGCGAGGAAAGGATTGAAAGCGGAGAGCTTTCTGGTCGGTAAACGCCGTAGGGACAAGCGCAGCGCAGTCCACCAGCGCCGGCTGAATCGGAGGCGCTCGCGCTGGCCGAGGCGGTCCAGACTGAATCGCGTCCTTGCAGGCGTTTGCGACACGCCGCCGCATTTTCCAAAGTGCGCGAGCGCTATGTTTGACAGCGCACGGACAGAGCCGACCGACCAGGCTAGAGTCACCAGCATCACAGTGAAGCATCGCGCCGCTCCCGGCCAGAGAGCCCGGCCGGAAGATCAACGACCGAGCCCACTTCTGACAGGTCCTGCGGTGGTTGTCTCCCGTTCAGCGTCTCCGATCAGGGGCACCACCGTCGATTCTTTCTGTTTCCCGGGAGACCACATCATGAAATCCACCATCATCCGCGCCGCTGTCGTCACGATAATCGCGCTTGGACTGGGTGCCTGCACCGGTCCTCAAGGCCCAGCCGGGGCTCAAGGGGTCACCGGACAAACCGGGCGAACTGGCGCCGATACCGTAATTGTCTCTCCAACGGAGGGAAGAACGACCACCGTCGACACGGTGATCGCAACGCCTGTGCAACCGACGAAAACAACAACGACCACGACGCGCAGCAGATACGGCTACTAAAGCGCGTCGAGCGTGGCCTGCATCGCTTTTGGCGACAGCAGGTCCACGCAAACCGATGAAAATGGCAGCGCCGGCGCCAGGCTCGGTGGACTTCGCTCTCGCTCGTCCACCCTACGGGCCGGTTTATCATCAAGGCCCGGAATCCGGGCAGCGACTTAGAGCCGACCCAGGGCAACCCTTTCGAAGAATATCCTAAACCGCGTCCCCACCGAGATCATGGGCTCACGCAACCGCAAGCCCAGTCCCAAAGACTTCCTTTATTCCACCGGTCGCGGTTTAGCCGTGGTAGGCGCGACTGAGCTCGTGCACCGCCGCGACCATCGCCCCCGCATGCTCCGGATTCACATCCGGGGTGATTCCATGCCCGAGATTGAAGACATGGCCCGGACCCTTGCCGTAGCTGGCGAGCACACGCGCGACCTCTTCGCGGATCCGCTCGGGTGAGGCGTAGAGCGCACAGGGATCGAGATTGCCCTGCAGCGAGACCCGATCACCGGTGAGGATGCGCGCGTCGGCCAGATCGGTCGTCCAGTCCACGCCGAGTCCGTCGCAGCCGGTGTCGGCCATGTGATTGAGCCACTGACCGCCATTTTTGGTGAAGAGGATCACCGGGACGGCGCGTCCTTCCGCCTCGCGGTTCAGACCCTCGACCACGCGCTGCATGTAGGTCAGGGAGAACTCGCGATAGTTGGCCGGCGCCAGTGCGCCGCCCCAGGTATCGAAGATCATGGTCGCCTGCGCGCCGCGGGCAATCTGTGCGTTCAGGTAGGCGATTACGGCATCGGCGGTCTTGGCCAGCAGGGCGTGGAGCAGGTCCGGGCGGTCGAACATCATCCCCTTCACATGCGAGAAGTTCTTCGCACCGCCGCCCTCGACCATGTAGGTCGCGAGCGTCCAGGGACTGCCCGAGAAGCCGATCAAGGGCACACGCCCGGCAAGCTCGCGTCGAATCGTCGACACGGCATCCATCACGTAGCGCAGCTCGTCCTCCGGATCCGGCACGGCGATCCGATCCACATCCGCCTGCGTACGTACCGGTCGCTCGAAATGCGGCCCCTCCCCTTCCGCGAAATACAGACCCAGCCCCATCGCGTCCGGCACCGTCAGGATGTCCGAGAAGAGGATGGCGGCATCCAACGGAAAACGCTCCAACGGCTGCAGCGTGACCTCGCAGGCCAGCTCCGGGTTCTTGCACAGATCCATGAAGCTCCCGGCCTTCGCGCGCGTTGCACGGTACTCGGGCAGATAACGGCCTGCTTGGCGCATCATCCAAACCGGCGTGTATTCAACGGGTTCGCGCATCACTGCACGGAGGAAGGTGTCATTGATGAGTGGCGTCATGAAGCAGGACCTGGGCAGTCGAGGAAGAAGGTTCTCGGTGGTTTGGGCCCCCATTCTACTACGGGTTTCGCTCCTGACGAGGTTGCGAAGGGCCCGGGTGCCGGAGTTCACCGTTGCGGTGTGGGTGTCGAGTCACATGCAGGCCGAACACCGACCACTCATCGGGCAGGTCCAAAGATTGGACAACGGTATAAGTCTGTTTACGACAGGGTCCAAAAGTCTGTGGATAAGGTGTGTTCATCTTGATCGCCTCTTTTGGTACACCGGTTACGCACAGGTTGAACGACCATCGAGAAACAGCTAGACATCGACTCAAACAATTGATCTTAATTATTTTTTCGACAGGACCGAGTTATCCACAAAGCTTATTAAGATTACTGTCTTTTTATTTAAATCATTTTGAATAAGGATCCGACCGAGAAACCGGCCGATCCCGCTCGCAGGGCTCGGATGATCAACCAACAGACTGAAATAAAATGTTTTTCGGCGGCATCCGGCCGACCGGTCTCGTCCCTTCCCGCGTGGAGCCATCCGACAACAACACATGTCATGCCTGAGCTGGTTGGGTAGAATCCGGGTGATGGATGTCTCCGCCCTTCTCGATCCACTCAACGACGCTCAGCGCGCCGCCGTCGCCGCCGAGTCCGGTAATCTGCTGGTGCTCGCCGGCGCCGGGTCCGGCAAGACGCGCGTCTTGGTCCATCGCATCGCCTGGTTGGTCCAGGTGCAGCAGGTGCCGTCCTACGCGGTGCTGGCGGTCACCTTCACCAACAAAGCAGCGCGCGAGATGCGTGGTCGAATCGAGACCATGCTCGGCGTGCCGATCGGCGGGATGTGGGTCGGCACCTTCCACGGGCTCGCCCATCGCTTTCTACGCGCGCACTGGCAGGACGCGCAGCTCCCGCAGCAGTTCCAGATCCTGGATTCGGACGACCAATTTCGTCTGATCAAGCGGATCCTCAAGGCGATGCAGCTCGACGAGGCCCGTTGGCCGCCCCGTCAGGTGCAGAGCTTCATCAATAAGCAGAAGGACGAGGGTCTGCGGCCGAACCACGTCGACGGCGCTGGCGATTTCTTCACCGACAAGATGATCGCGGTCTATCGCCAGTACGAAGAAGAGCGCGCACGCTCGGGTCTGCTCGACTTTGCCGATCTTCTGCTCAAGACCTTGGAGCTGCTGCGCGAGCGTCCGGACATCCTCGGGCACTATCAACGACGCTTCGCGCACATCCTGGTCGACGAGTTTCAGGACACCAACGCCATCCAGTACGCTTGGCTGCGCCTCTTGGCCGGGGCGAACGACAACCTCTTCGCCGTCGGCGACGACGATCAGTCGATCTACGGCTGGCGCGGCGCGAAGGTCGAAAATATTCAATCCTTTCAACGTGATTACCCTAATACGCAGGTCATCCGGCTGGAGCAGAATTACCGTTCGAGCGGCAACATCCTGGCCGCGGCCAACGCACTGATCGCCCACAACCCGACTCGACTCGGCAAGAACCTCTGGACCCAAGACGGCGAGGGCGAGCCGATCCGACGTTACACGGCCTTCAACGAGGTCGACGAGGCGCGTTTCGTCGTGGAGCGGATTCGGCGCTTTACCCAGGCCGAGGGTCATCGACGCGACGAGTGCGCCATCCTCTATCGCACCACCGCCCAATCACGTCTCTTCGAAGAGGCGTTGATCCAGGCCCAGATTCCCTATCGAGTCTACGGCGGGCTGCGGTTTTTCGAGCGCGCGGAGATCCGCGATGCGCTCGCCTATCTGCGTCTGGTTGCCAACCCGGACGACGATGCCGCCTTCGAGCGTGTGGTCAACACACCCAACCGGGGCATCGGCGCCCGTACCCTGGATCTGTTGCGCCAGCAGGCACGCGAGACAGGTGTCTCGCTCTGGCAGGCGGCGACCGATCTGACCGGGACCTCGGTTTTGGGCCCGAGGGGCAGTGCCGCACTCCTTGGCTTTATCGATCTGGTCAGGGAGCAAAGGCGTGCGCGGGAGGGGCTGGCGTTACACGAGCTGGTGACCGCCGTGATCGATGCGACCGGATTGCCTGATTTCTACAAGAAGAATAAAGACGGCAAGGGCCAGGATCGGGTGGAAAACCTGGAGCAGTTGGTCGACACGGCCGCGCGCTTCAAGGAAGACCTGCATGAGGAAGAGACCGACGCGCTAGCTGTCTTTCTCGCGCATGCCGCACTGGAGGCGGGCGATACCCAAGCCGACGGCTTCGAGGACAGTGTGCAGCTTATGACCCTTCACAGCGCCAAGGGTCTCGAGTTTCCGGTGGTCTTTCTGGTCGGGCTGGAAGAGGGACTGTTCCCGCACAGTCTGTCGGCGGAGGACCCGAGCCGGCTCGAAGAGGAGCGCAGACTCTGCTATGTCGGCATGACGCGCGCGATGCGCGAGCTTTATGTGACCCACGCCGAGAGCCGGCGGCTCTTCGGTCGGGAAGAGTCACCGCTGCCCTCGCGGTTTCTGCGCGAGGTCCCGCCCGGTTTGGTCGAAGAGGTCCGAGCGCGCAGCACGGCCCGCCGTGCGAGCCCGAGTCCGAGCCCGGCGTCGATGTCGAGCAGCGATGCCGGGCTCTTCCGTCTCGGACAGCGTGTGGTTCACCCGAAGTTCGGCGAGGGCGTGGTCCTGAACAGCGAGGGTCGCGGATCCGCGGCTCGGATTCAGGTCAACTTTCAGAAGGCCGGAGCCAAGTGGTTGGTCCTGGCCTATGCTCGGCTCGAGCCTGCAGGTTAACGCGCTGTGCTCGGGTGCGACGACGGGCGATCCGACCGCCGCTGTGACGTGCGCTCGAATTGTTCTACATTGATTGCCTCAATCCTAAACCGCGTCTCGCCGACACCTCGGTCTGCGCCGATGCAGCGATGATCCCGAGACGATGCATCTCATTCCGGACGCGGTTTAGCCGCGATCCTCAACCCGACGACGGCACTCCGCAACCATGTCCGAACCCAGCTTCGAAGACCTCCTCAAGCAATTCGACCAGACCCATCCGCAGTCCGGCGCCGGGGAGGCAGCCGTCGGCGACAAGATACGGGGCGTCTTGGTGTCGATCGGCGAAGAGTTCGCCTTCGTCGATCTGGGGGGCAAGTCGGAAGGCCGTCTCGAGGTCTCGGTGCTCAAGGATGCCGAGGGCAACCTCAAGTCCGCCGTCGGCGACACCATCGAGACACATGTCACGGGCAAGGACGAAGACTCCGGGATGCTGCTGCTCGGCAGTCAGCACGGGCACCGCTATCACGGCATCGAGGAGCTCGAGGGTGCCTATCGGCAGGGATTGCCTGTCCAAGGCCAGGTCAGCGCGGCCGTGAAGGGTGGTATCGAGGTCCAGGTGGCGGGGCTGCGTGCCTTCTGTCCAGCCTCGCAGGTCGACGTTCGCTTCATCGAAGACCTCTCCGAGCTGGTCGGGCAACGGCTCGATTTCCGCATCACCAAGTTCGAAGGCGGTCGACGTCCGAATCTGGTCCTGTCGCGCAAGGTTCTGCTCGAAGAGGAGCAGCGTCAGCGCGCCGAGGAGACGCGGGCGCAACTGCACGAAGGTGCCATCCTATCCGGCGTCGTCACCTCGCTGAAGGACTATGGGGCGTTCGTGGACATCGGCGGTCTCGAGGGCATGATCCATATCAGTCAACTTGCATTCGGTCATGTGAAGCATCCGAGCGAGATCCTCAGCGTCGGCCAGTCGGTCGAGGTTTCGGTCCTGCGCATCGAGCCGCCGAGCGGTCCGAAGGGCCGGGAAAAAATCGCGCTCTCGATCCGCGCACTCGCCCGCGATCCCTGGCAGGAGGCCGCTGACAGCTTCCCCGTCGGTCAGCGGGTAAGCGGCAAGGTGAGTCGGCTGCAACCCTTCGGTGCTTTCGTCGAGCTTGCCCCCGGGATCGACGGCCTAGTCCATATCAGCGAGCTCGGCGCCGGGCGTCGCGTGAGCCATCCAAGCGAGGTGCTGAACGTCGGCGACTCCGTCGAGGCGACGGTCTTGGGTGTCGATTCGGAGCGGCGTCGGATCAGCCTGTCGCTCGACGAAACCAAAGCGGGTGATGCCGGCTGGCAGGCGCCTGGCGGCACGCCCGACGCACCGCCCGCCGAGGCGCCGGAGAAGACCATGGGCAGCTTCGGCGCGCTTCTACAGGCGTCTTTGAAGAAAAACCAATCCTAGGAGCCTGTCCGACTTGTCG
>NZ_DIUM01000028.1:14904-48952 GCF_002423035.1 Thiocapsa sp. UBA6158 | reverse complement strand
CTGAGGAACGACGCTAATCACCTTCCAATAAATTACGCATACCGCACCGGGCGCGGTTTAGATCCGGCAGTTGAACGGCCCCCGGAGTGCGTCCTGCCAGGATCATTCCACCCGCCCATGCACAAACCAGCCGCGCCGCACCCGATCGTAGAAGACCCACAAGAGTTCGCCTTTACGGGTCTCCGCGAAGTGATACTCCCGGTGCAACGCACGCACCCACCAGCCGCCTGCGACCACATACGGGCCCCAGACCCGCACCACGGGCCCCTGCTCCAAGCCGTGCAGCATCCAGCCATCCGGCTCGTGACGCGGGCGCGGCGGCAAGGGGATCGGACGTCTGTAGAGACGGCGCACCAGACGCCGCTGCAGACGCGTGCGCGGACGCGCGGGCTCCAGTCGAGACAAGGGCTCCCACGCGAAGCTGTTCTCGGGCAGATGACCCGAGCTCAGCCGTGCCCGCACCACCGACTGCTCGCCGAATGCGGCCCGCACGCGCGCCAGTGCACGATTGGCCGCCTCGAGGTCGCGGCGCGGCCGGGCGGCGAGCAGCTCGAGCTGGCGCTGCTCGGGGCCGACGGCACGGGTCAGCAGATGCAGCTCCTCCACACCGTCCGGCAGGCGCGCCGCCGACAGGCGCAGACGGATCAGCTCCAGGATCTGTCGGACATCCAGGGTCGGTGCGGCCGGGCGGATGCGCTCCTTGTGCTCGCCCAGACGCTCGAAACGAAACAGCAGCCGCAGCTCTTCGAGGACCTGACCGCGTCCGGCGATCTCATCCAGAAGCGGCGCCAGCCGCGTCTCGATCAGGCACATCAAACGATCGACATCGGTCTCGGGCCGATCGAGGATGAGGCGTGCCGTCACCGGCTCGAGGGGACGTTCGGGCTGCAGCGGGAGATTCAGCTCGCCCGAGGCCATCCGGTGAAGGTCGAAGGCGGCCTTCCCGTAGCGCCGACGGATGCCCTCGGGCGGCAGCCGGAGAAAGGCCCCGAGGTCGTGCACGCCGAGCTTGGCGAGTGCATCCCGCGTCCCGGGCGCGATCGCCAAGCGCTCCAGAGGCACATCCTGCAAGGCGCCCTGCTCCTGCGCCGCCTCGCGCAGGACGCGCACGCCTTGTCCGGACTTGGCGAGCGCATAGGTCGCGAAGCGGCGAAAGCCGACGACCACGACGGCGCTCAAGCCGATCGTCGAGAGAGCCGTCTCGATGCCCGCGGCCCAGACGTCGAGCGACCCGTAGAGCGGCTCGAGCCCGGACGCATCGAGCCAGAAGACACCGGGCTCGTCCGCGGACGGCTCGACGTGCGGGCTGTGCTCGCGCAGCCGGCGGGAAACGGCGACGACGGCCCGATCGATCTGCGTCTTGGGTACCGGGGCGGCGCGCAGATCCCCGCTCAGCGACAGGGCTGCGGCAAAGGACATGCCCGAGAGGATGCGTGCGGCACGCGCGGAGGCATTGACCCACAAGACGATGCCCCGCGGCTGATCGCTGTCGACGACGGCGACCGGATGCCCCCGCCACTCGGGGTGCTGCCGCAGCAGGAGCTGAAGCGCGAAGGCCGGCAGATCAAGACAGGCCATCCGGTCCATAACAGAACTCCGCGTAGGTCCGACCCGGTCCACGGCGCTTATCCTTGAGGATGAGCGTCTCGCAGCGGAACAGCGGCGGCGCACGTCCGGTGCGCGTCGCCTCGGCGCGCAACGAGATCGGCGACCCCAGTGACGGGCCCTCCCGCCCCTTGCGCGTCAGGCACAGGAGTGCCGTCTCGTGCTTCTTCGCGAGCGCGGCAAGGCGTGTCTGCGCGGCCAGCGGCAGGTCATCGTCGGCGCCCAGATCCAGCACGACGAGACCGAAGGCACCGGAGCGCAACAGCAGGTCGGCCGCCCGCGCGGCCTCGAGCGCAGCCTGCGCCCAGACGACCACAAGGGCACTCAGATCGATCCCGACCGCCGCGACATCCGGCGGATAAAAGCTGCTGTCGCGCCCCGTCACCCAGACCGTCGGCTCGTCGCACTGCTGAGCCTCGGCCACCAGGCCCATGGTCAGCGTCAGCGCCGCCGTCGCCGCCCCGCCCGAGATCTCGGCGAAGCGTCCGCGAAAGGTCGCAAGTCCCCAAGAAACAGGCACCCGGCTCGGCTCGAGCCCTCTTTGAAGATCAGAAAAAGCCGCCTTCATCGAGATGCTCCGATCGTGTGACATGACTCTTAACTGGCCGAAGGCGGATGCTTGTTTACTGTTAGCTGGAAGCTGTTGGCTGGAAGCTGTTGGCTGGAAGCTGTTGGCTGACGGCTAATAGCTGGAGGCCGGCGGCCGCTCCCCCTCAATCGAGATAACGCCGCACCTCGATCACCCGCCCCAGCACCTGAAGCGTGTCCGGGTCCGGCGTCATCACCGTGTAATCGGGGTTTGCAGGATGCAGCTCGATCCGCTCGCCGCGCCGCCTTAAACGCTTGATCGTCGCCTCCTCGTCCACCAAGGCGACAACGATCGCGCCGTCCTCGACACTGGGCAGACGCCACACGATGACGATGTCGCCGGGCAGGATGCCGGCGTCGCGCATGCTCTCGCCGCGCACACGCAGGCCGAACAGCTCCTCGTTCGCGCCGACGCGGTCGGACTGCACCGGGAGATAGCCTTCGAGATCCTCGACCGCCAAGCCGAAGGCGCCGGCCGCGACATGACCGAGCAAGGGAACCAACCGCGGCGGCGCGATCCGGTCTTCACCGGACACAAGCACCGCCGAGTCGGCAAGCCGATAGCCGCGCGCCCGACCCGACTGCTTATCCAAGCGCCCCTCGGACACCAAGGCCTCGAGATGCGCGCGCGCGGTCTGCACGGAGCGAAAACCGAACGCCGCCTGGACCTCCCGCACGGTCGGCGGTTGGCCGGCCAGGAGCCGCTCGCGCATGAGCTTGAACACCTGCTCGCGCGTCTGTCCGGTCGGTGTTCGCCCCATCACCTCGACCCTCGATCATCCGGGGAATCCCGTGAACGCTTTATAGCATACATTTGTATGTTAAACCGCGCCCAGCGCGGTTAGCGATGTTTTTGGATGGGATCGGCCTCGGCAGACTTGACGACCGCTGGAGTCGGCGCGGTTTAAACTATTAAAAAATATAAAAATCTTAAACCGCGCCCCCGCTAAGGGTCATGGATGCATCAAACGTCGAGCTTCCCCGAAAGTGAGCATCTCGCTCTGGACGCGGTTTATGTGGAGCGAAACGCCCGTCGGTGTCGGATGAAAAAGAGGGCCGGGATGACGAAGAGACTCAGCAAGGGTGCCGTGATCATGCCGCCGACCATGGGTGCCGCGATGCGTCGCATCACCTCCGAGCCCACGCCGGCGCCCAGGATGATCGGCAGCAGACCGGCAAAGATGGTGGCGACGGTCATCGCCTTGGGTCGAATCCGCATGACCGCGCCTTCGATGATCGCGCCGAGCAGGTCGGCCTCGTCCCGGAGCCGACCCTCTTCGCGCCGCTGTTTCACCGCATTGTCGAGATACACCAGCATGATGACGCCGAACTCGGCGGCGACCCCGGCCAGCGCGATGAACCCGACGGCAACCGCCACCGACAGGTTGTAGCCCAGCAGATAGATGAGCCAGAAGCCGCCGACCAGCGCAAAGGGCAGCGAGAGCATCACCAACAGGGCCTCGGCGGTCGAGCGGAAGGTGAGATACAGCAGCAGGAAGATGAGCGCCAGGGCGACCGGCACCACCTGCATGAGCTTGGCTTGGGCGCGCAGCATGTACTCGTACTGCCCGGACCAGGCGATCGAGTAACCGGGCGGCAGCGCGACCCGATCACGCACCGTTGCTTGTGCATCGGCGATATAGCGCCCGAGATCGCGCCCGCGGATATCCACGAAGACCCAGCCGTTGAGACGCGCATTCTCGCTGCGCAGCATGTCCGCCCCGTCCACGACCACCACCTCGGCGATCTGCCCGAGCGGAATCTGAGCACCGGTCGGGGTGACGATGGGCAGCTCGCGCAGCTTCTGCAGATCGTCGCGCTGCTCGCGCGGGAAACGCACGCTCACCGGATAGCGCTCCAGCCCCTCCACCGTCCGGGTCACGGTGACGCCGCCCAAACCGGCCGCGACGATCCGATTGATGTCGCCGATGTTCAGACCGACGCGCGCGGCCGCTACCCGATCCGGTCGGATCTCGATGTAGCGTCCTTGGGCGGCGCGCTCCGAATAGGCCGAGGCGGTCCCCTCGATCTGCATCAAGGCCCGCTCGACCTCGCCGCCGATGCGCTCGATCTCGGCCAGATCAGGACCCGAGATCTTCACCCCGAGCGGGGTCTTGATACCGGTGGCCAACATGTCGATCCGTGTCTTGATGGGCATCACCCAGGCATTGGCGAGGCCGGGGATGTCGACCAGCGCATCCAGCTCGGCGATCAGTCCATCCAGGGTCATCCCCGCGCGCCACTCCTCGCGCGGCTTGAACTGGATCAGGGTCTCGATCATGGTCAACGGGGCCGGATCGGTCGCGGTCTCGGCTCGCCCGACCTTCCCGAAGACCCGCTCGACCTCCGGAAGACTCGCGATCAGACGATCGGTCTGCCGCAGCAACTCGCCCGCCTTGCCGATCGAGATCCCCGGCAGGGTCGTCGGCATGTACATCAGATCGCCCTCGTCGAGCTCGGGCATGAACTCCGATCCGAGCCCCAGATGCCAGTTTCCCAGGACCGGCACGCCGCGGAAGGTCGCTTGCCAGGCACTCGCAAGGTCTTCTTGCCAGACCTCGATGCGGGCCTCGGCGTCCCGGTGAGGTCCCTTCTCGGCGACGAGACCGACCGCCTGAAACGGCCATTTCAACGGCGCCAGCAGACCGCCCACGCCGGCCAGCGGGATCAGTGTGCTGAAAAGGATCAGAACAGACAGGCCGACGACGAGAGAAGGACGGCGCAGCACGCCGTTCAGCAACGGCCGGTAGACCCGGATCAAAACCCGGTTCAGCGGATTGGCATCCTCGCGCGGGATGTGTCCGCGGATCAGATACCCCATGAGCACCGGGACCAAGGTCACGGCAAGCCCCGCGGCGGCGGCCATGGCATAGGTCTTGGTGAAGGCCAGCGGCGAGAAGAGACGGCCTTCCTGAGACTCGAGCGCGAAGACCGGCAGAAAGCTCACGGTCACGATCAGGAGCGAGAAGAAGAGCGCCGGACCCACCTCGATCGCGGCCTCGCCGATCACCTGCCAATGCCGCTCCCGGGTCAGATTCGGCCCGGCCCGCTCCAGGTGCTTGTGTGCGTTTTCGATCATGACGATGGCCGCATCCACCATGGTCCCGATCGCGATGGCGATACCGCCGAGCGACATGATGTTGGCGTTGATGCCTTGCGCATTCATGATGATGAAGGCGATGAGAATGCCCAAGGGCAGCGAGACGATCGCCACGAAGGCCGAGCGCAGGTGGAACAGAAAGACCAGACACACCAGGGCGACGACGATGAGCTCCTCGATCAACTTGATCCTGAGGTTGTCCACCGCGGCGAGGATCAGCTCGGAACGATCGTAGGTCACGAGGATCTCCACGCCCTCGGGCAGCCCGGCCCGAAGGTCGTCGAGCTTCGACTTGACCGCGGCGATGGTGGCGAGCGCATTCTCGCCGTAACGCATCACGATGATGCCGCCGGTGATCTCGCCCTCACCGTCCAGATCCGCAACCGCCCGGCGCATCTCGGGCCCGATCTGCACCCGCGCCAGGTCGCGCAGCAGCACCGGGGTTCCCGCCTCGGTCACCTCGACCGGAATGGTCTCGATGTCCTCCACACCCGTGAGATAGCCGCGGGTGCGGATCATGTACTCCGCCTCGCCGCGCTCGATCACCGAGCCGCCGGCCTCCTGATTGGCATCGCGCACGGCATCGGAGACACGCGAGAGCGGAATCCCGAAGGCACGCAGCTTCTCCGGATCCACCACGATCTGATACTCGCGCACCATGCCGCCGACGGTCGCGACCTCGGCCACGCCAGGCACGCTCTGCAGCTCGAACTTGAGGAACCAGTCCTGCAGGCTGCGCAGTTGAGAGAGGTCGTGGCGACCGCTGCGATCCACCAGCGCGTAGCTGAAGACCCAGCCCACGCCGGTCGCGTCCGGTCCGAGCCTCGGCTGCACACCCTCCGGCAGCAAGGCCGCCGCCTGATTGAGATATTCCAGGACACGCGAGCGCGCCCAATAGAGGTCGGTACCGTCCTCGAAGAGGATATAGACGAAGCTATCCCCGAAGAAGCTGTAACCGCGCACCGTGCGAGCCCCGGGCACGGCGAGCATGGTCGTCGTGATGGGATAGGTGACCTGCTCCTCGACCACCTGAGGCGATTGCCCCGCGAAGGTCGTGCGCACGATCACCTGCACATCCGAGAGGTCCGGGATGGCGTCCAACGGGGTCTGTTTCAGGGCCGCGATGCCCCATGCCGTCAGGAGCACCGCCGAGAGCAGCACCAGGAGACGATTGCGCAGCGACCAGAGGATGACCTGTTTCATTGCGACATCCTCGCGGCGGCCCTCGGACGGCGATCGGAACGCAGACGCAGGCTAGTCGTGCGCATGGGCATCTCCCGGCGTCTCGGAGGTCTCGGCCCCCGAGGCGTCTACGGCGGGGAAACGCATGAAGCTGGCCTGTAGGCTGGATTCGGAATCGATGAGGAACTGCCCCGAGAGGACGATTCGATCGCCCTCCTCGAGTCCCGAAAGGATCTCCGCCTCGCCGGCACGCTCCATTCCGGCGACGACGTCGACCGGCTGAAAACGCCCCTCCTCCACCACCTTGACCACGGTCGCGCGCTCACCGGTGACGATCATGGCCTCGGCCGGAATCTTGAGGACGTCGTGCTTGGGTCCGCCGAAGATGATCACGTCGGCGAACATGTTGGGCTTGAGCGCCCGATCGGAATTGTCGAAGACCAACCGCACGCGCAGCGTCCGTGTTTTCGGATCGAGCTCGGGGTAGAGATAGTCGACCCGCCCCTTCCAGACCTTTCCCGGGCGTGCCGGAACCCGAATCTCCGCGGGCAAGCCGGGGGCAAGCCAGTCGATCTGGGCCTCGAAGACATCGACGATGACCCAGACCCGACTGAGATCGGCGATGGTGAACATCTCGGTTTCGGGCGTGACATACATCCCTTGGCGCGCCATCAACCCGGTGACGATGCCGTCGATCGGGGCACGGATCGGCAACCTGTTGCGTGGCTCGCGTTGCTGCTGGATGTCCCGGATCACATCCTCCGGGATGTCCAGCACACGCAGCAGATTGCGGGCCTTATCGGCTCTGACCTGAGACACGCCACGCGGCTGCGGCTCCAGGGCCTGGAGGAAATCCACCTGTGCCGAAAGCATCGCCGGCGCGTAGATCTCGGCCAGGTCCTGACCCTTGGTGACCCGCTCGCCCTCGGCGCGCAGCTTCAGGTCCTCGATCCAACCCTCGGCACGCGGATGGATGTGCGCCAGACGCGTCTCGTCGAACTCCACCCGACCGACCGTGCGGATGTATTTCCAGAGTGTCCCGCGCTCCACCGTTCCGATGCGCACGCCCAGGTGCTGCATCACCGCGGGACGCAGCGTGACCTCCGGGTACTTGCCGACCACCGGATCCATCAGCTTCTTCACCAGATCCATGCCGCAGATCGGGCAGGTCCCGGGCTCGTCGCGCACGATCTGCGGATGCATCGGGCACACGTACTTGGGGTCCAGATGCTTGAGCGCGTGCTCCATGGCCGACTCGCCGGGGGCACCGGCGAGGCGTTCGCCGTCGGTTTCGCCGGCGGCCGGGGCCGGTGGCTCGGCCGCACCGCACCCGACCAAAAGACCGGCGATGATCAGCACGGCGCTCAACCGGATCCAGGGCTGCCGCATACGACCTGGCCCTTGTGTTTGTTCGAAACTCAACATGCGCGTCGCCTCCGACGTCTGAATGACAGATGCCGCCCGGAACGGGGATGGAACGAACGAAGGCCCCAAGAGGATGCGATCGACGTAGGGGGCGGCTCCGGGTCGGTCGTAGGTCAGGCGAGGCGAGGTCGGGGCGGACGAATGCGCCCTTCGGGGAAGAACCGGTAGAGATGATCGTCCGATCCTGATTCAGGCAGGAACAGGGACGGGGCCGGACATGTAGGATCAGACGAGGGCGCGACCTGTAGGGCGCCGAGGGCATAGGCCAAGGTGCACTTCGCGCAGTCGAAGGGAGCATCGTCTCCATCCCCCGGCAGCGCGCGTGGATCACGATCAGTCAGGGACGAGCCATGCATGGGGCAACCATCGCCGAGAGCAGCCGCATGCTCGCAGGGCAGCGCGACACGCGCCCATGACTGCGCTTGAAATGCCAAGAGGCAAAGCAGGACAACGACGGCGGTGGCGGGATGAGCGCGACGCATCGAGAGAATATGGGCTCGGCACGGCAATCGCGCAAGCGGTCACCGGCCTCGCTCATCGGTCGCTCTTTTAGCCTCGCCGAGTCAAGCGCGACCCCGAAGGCCATCAGATCGGCCGAAGAAGACGACTGCAAGTCGTCGATCCCGGGGTGTTGCCGCTTCGCGACGATCACCCGAGTCGATCGGCTCGGATAAAACGCACCTACCGACAAACCGATGCCTGCTGCACCGCACCATTTGCGGTACAATAGTTGCTAATTCTCTGATGGACCTCATGGTCCCAATGCCTTTTCACGCACCCATCGGCAGCAACGCATATGAGCAGTATCGACACCTTCAAGCAGTCCCTGACCCGTGCACGCGAGTACGGTCTCGAGGAATTTCTCGAGATCATCAGCGAGATGTCTCAGGTCAGTACCCGCAAGGGCATCATCGATCGTAAAAACAAAGAGCTGATCACCTTGGGCATGGCCCTGACGAAGCAGTGCAGACGCTGCATCGACATCCACACCAAGGAGGCCATCCGCCTGCACGTCATGCCCGGCGAGCTCACGCAGGTCCGCAAGATCGCGCTCTTTCTCAAGGCCAGCCCGCGCGAAGGCGGCGAGATGTGGGACTCCTGGGAGGATTCCTGGCGCGAATACGTCCTCGGGCGCGGACCGATCAAGCATCATGTCCGCGAGCTGATCGCGTTGGGCATCGCACTGGTGGAGCAACGTCGCGACCATATCCATTTGCACGCGCGCGCCGCGCTCGATTTCGGTGCACCGCCCGAGGAGATCTTCGAGGTCATGCCCATCGCCCTGCTCATGGACGGCGCGCCGGCTCTGTCGCAAATCCCGCATCTCGTCAATGCACTCGACAGTCCTCCCCTGGCCATGACCGCCTAAGCAACGATTCAAAATCGACATGAACGGTAGGTTGGGCGAAGCGTAGCGTGCCCAACCTACGCCTAGCGGCGTTCGCGCCTCTGTAAGGTCTTTGCACGGTCGCCAAGGGAAACCCTCCGCAACGCAGCTCCGAGCGCCAGCATATGCTGCTGCTTGAGGCTGATTCGCGCCGCCTTCATCGCGTCCCAGACGGCTTGCCAACCACCCAGCTCGGCGCTGTCCAGATGACGGGCCTCGCGATGCTGCCCGGCGAAATGCTCGGGGCTGCCTTTGGCCAGCAAGGTCTCGTTCAAAACAGGTACCAGCAGGGCATCGGCGCGGGGCAGGGTCCGGGCGATGAGCAGACCGGCCGGATCCCAATCGGGAAAGACCGTAACGGGGATGTTCTCGGGCAGCACGGCCAGGAGGTTGCGGGTGCCTCGGGCCAATCCACCGTGGCCGCGATAGAGCACGAGCGCATCCGCCAGCTCGGCGGGCGTGCGGAAGGCGTACCAGTCATCGAAGCTGTCGAGGTTCTCGATGACCAGGACCTGACCGATGGCGTCCGCATTCAAGCCGGAGAGCGGCACACGTAGGCTCAGTTCGAATGCGAGCGATGGCAGGGGTTCGGGCAGTCGGCCCTTGACCAAGACATGGCGGTCGTCGGGGCGGTCGCGGGCGATCTTCTCGTTGATGGCGCTGGCCGCGACCTCGCGTCGATTCCCTTGCGGAACCCCGTCCAGTGGATCGAAGCCCCAGGCCAAGCGGCACTGCTCGCGCAGGAGTTGGCGCTGCTCGGCACTGAAATGCAGGGTCCGGCCTCTCGGCTCTCCGATCTCGAAGGTCCGGCGGACCTCCTCCCAGACGCCCGATCGTGGCACCTTGTCGAGCCGTTCGCGCAGCAGGCGATGGACCGCCTGCATGTGGCGCCTGCTCAGACCAGCCAAAGGCGCAGGTCCCGGATGATGAAGTTGCCGCTGTAGAGCGGATGGACCTCGCCGATGGTCTCGAGCTCGAAGTGCCGCTTCTGCTCCTCGGGCAGACCCTCGTAGCCGCCGAGCACCTGGTACAGCCAGCTTTCGGCGTCCCAGGGCAGAGATCGGCTGTCGCGATAATCCAGGGCCGAAAGCGCCTCGCCGCTGTCGATGACCTCGCAGAAATAGGCAGCCACGGCCGCACGAGTCGTGCTGCTGCGCACCTCGAAGTCATCGGGCACGGTCAGCGTCAGCGCCGGTGCCTCGGCGAGGGCTTGAACCCTCGACTCGCGCGGATGCAGTGATCGGACCTGCGCCAGCAGGGCGAGCAGCACGGCCTCCTGCGTCGGATCATGCAGGCTCAGGCTTGCCGGGGCCAACGCAGGCGCGGCGCGGTTGACCAGCGCCGGGATGGCACTGCCGGCGGCGTGGGGACCCACCTGGTACTCCGGGTGCTGGGTCAGATGCAGCAGCCAACCCTTGATCAGCCGGGTCCGCCCACGGATCTCGCGGAAACGTCCCAGGAGCTCCAGCAGGCGGCCCTGCACGATGCTCAGCTCTTGGGCGCAGCTACCAATGGTGCGTTGCAAGTTGGTCACCAGCAGATGACGCAGCTCGCGCAGATCGCCGGCACTCTCGGCGAGCACCTCGAAGCTGACCAGCTCCAGCCCGGCGAGCAGCTCGCTCACCTGGGACTGTGCCAGCTCGTTCTCGCGAATCTTGGCGTCGAGCGTACCGACATACCCGAACTCGTTGTTGATGCGGCTCCAGAGTACGCGGATGCCGTGGCTCAGGGTCTCGCCGAAGGCATAGACGTGCTCCTTCAGATCGCCAAGGTAAGCCTCGGCGGCCGCGTAGTCGCCCTGGTGATGGGCCTCCTTGTAGTGGTCGGCGAGTGTCTTGAAGGTCGCCAGCGCCGAGCCGGTGTTGGCATCGATCCGGCGGTTGCGGTCATCGCGCAGGGCCTCCTCGAGCAGCGCCCGCACCACGCGACGCAGGTGCAGATCGGCGCCGGGCTCGGGACGATAGAGGATGCCGTCCTTGAGGAGGCGCTCGCGCACGCCGGATTCGAGCGCCTGATCCGCGATCGAACCGGCCAGATAGGCCTCCATGATGGGCTCGGCATGGCGGGCGAGTTGGCGCAGAAAGCTCAATCCGGCCTGCTTGAGATGGTCGCTCACAGCAGCTGCCCCTGAATGGCGGACTCGGCCTGGCCATCAAGATTCAGACCCTCGGCGTCGTCGATGAAGCGGATGACCTCGTAGAGATAGTCGAGCTTGCCGGTGGCCAGATAGATCTGCTTCTCGGTGTTGGGACGGATCAGATAGCCCAGATCGCACAGCCGCTTGAAGATCAGCTTGATCTGGCCGTCGACATCTACGCGTGTCGATTTAAAAAGCGAGTAGCGACAGATGTGGCCCAACTGCTCGCGGAAGGCCGGCGTATCCTCGATGACGGTCTGCAGCTCATTGAGGCGGACCGGCATGCCCTCGGTCAAGGGCGCGTCCTGGCCGGCGGCGTCCTGCACCAGCACCAGCCATTCGACCAGCGGGGTCAGGGCCTGGCAGATGTCGCGAAACTGCTCGCTGAGCTTTTTGCGCTCGGCATCGCCCAAGGTGCGGTAGCCGCAGAAGAACACCTCGGTGTCCGGGCCGGTGCCGATCGTGACCACCAGCCGGTTGAGCTGCCCGAGATAGGCGTCGACCTGCTCACGGTTGGCAGGGATGCGCAAAAAGCGCCAGCTGTCCTCGTACCTGGTACGGCAGATGAAGGCGCCACCGAGCAGCCGCTCGATGACCTGTCCCTTGGTCGACAACATCTAAAGCACCTCCGTTGTCCGGCGTTCACGCAGCTTGGTCGCGATCGGATCCGCGCGCGGCTTGACGATCTGGAGTTGCCGGGTCTGTTTATCGACGATATAGCGGTTGGCGAAGAGTCCCAAAACCTCCGAGTCCGGATTGGGAAAGGCGCCGAGCACGCGGATGTTGTTGCTGGTGCAGGCGTCGAAGATCTTCTTCACGTTCTGGTGGTGCAGTGTCCCCAGCTCGTCGATCGGCCAATGGATGGTGACGGGCGCGCCGCCGCGCAGCAGCCGGGTGAAGGCAAGCAGGAACTTGCACAGGATCAGATAGGCCATGCCGTGGCTGGAGGATTCGTTGAGCTGGCGGTCGGTGCGGATCACCAGATCGCTGTGGCCCTCGCGCAGGCGCAGCTCGATCTCGAGCAGCCCGGCCACACCCCCGTTCAGGGCCGAGCGGCCGATGATGTCCAGCGCCCGGCGCAGGCTGCCGATGTAGTCCTCGCCGGGCAGGCCGTTGAAGTCGTCCTCGCGCCAGGCCTGGAAGGCGGAGATGAAGGCCTTCAGATCCGGCCAGAACTCCAGCTCGGCGATGCGCGAGCGGATGCGCACCGCGGAGTCCGAGACGCCGTCGAGACAGAGATCCTCGCTGACCTCGCGGGTGATGCGCGCACTTTGTGCGGCGATACGCCGATCGATATCGGCTAGGACGTCGTAGTAGTTGTTGAGGTCGAGACCGAACAACCGGCCCTGCTCGCGCAGGGCCATCAGGCTCTGCGGCACCATTACGGTAAGCAACTGCTCCAGGTGCGGCACCAGCTTGCGGTGATCCATGCGGCGAATCCCCTGCTCGCCGACCAGCAGGCTTTCCTCGCGACCGCGTTCCCAGAATTCAGCCAGGCTGGAGCCGGACTGACCGGCGATCAGGGTGTCGAAACGCTCCACGTGCGTCTTGACCGCGTCCATAACCCGCTCGCGGCGGTACAGCAGCTCGTCGCCGAGACGCAGACGCTCGTCGAGCTCGCCCTCCGGAGGCGCTTCATCGCGCGGTAGCTTCAGGGCGTTGAGTCGAGCGAGCAGGCCCTTGAGTTTTCCCAGGTGCTCCTCGGCCTCGTGCTTACGACGCCGGGCATGCTCCCGGCCCTCCGTCAGTCGGCCGCGTTCGCGTTTGAAGTCGTCGGTGACGGACTTGAGCGCTTGGTCGAATGTCGCTGCGCGGCGGCAGCTGTCGTCCAGCTCGCCCTGGAGTTTCGGTTTGCGCGTGACCCAACTGAGCCGAAACCAGTCATCGTACTCCCGCACCTCGGCACGGCGACGCTCCGCGCTCTGGATCCGCGCGGCCAAGGCGTCGATCTGTTCTTTCGGCCCGATGATGTCCTGCGCATCCACGCCACGCGACTTCAGCTGGCCGTTGAACCAGGCGGAACAGGCGTCCAGCTCGGACTTGGCGGCGCGCGTGCTCTCATCCATGGAGTCGCGCAACTGCCCGAGCTCGAGATCCAGCCGCCCGATGACCTCCTGCCAGTGTGCCTTGAGCTCCAGGTGTGCGACGCCGTGTCTGGCCTGGAGGTCGTCCAGCCACTGTCGGTGATCGCCCTCGAGCTGCCGTGCCCGTGCACCCAGCTCGGTCAGTTGTGCCCGAGCCGCGCTCTTGCGTTCCCGCAGCGCCGCGTCGAGCTGTTCTTTGCGGGCGCGCCGTTCGTCCTTGATGCGGTGTCGATCTTCGCGCGCGCTACGCAGTTTGGCGCGGGCGAGGGTCAGTCCGCGGTGTTGTTCATCCAAGGTGCTAACGAGATCGCTCAGGATCTTCTCGGCGGCCTGTTTTCGATTCTCCGCGTCCGTCAGCGCATCCTCGGCGAGCTCCAGGCGCCGACGCAGATCCGTCTCGGACGCGGCATGCTCGGGCGGATCGATGGCCGACAGATCCAGGCGCACACCGAAGAGCGCGTCCTGCGTCGGCTCGATCAACGCAGGCTTCAAATCGGCGCGCTGCAGGAGGGTCGGCTCGATCACCCGGCCGAGTTGCTCCTTCCAGCCCGGCTGCTCGCTGCGCAGAAACTCCAGCAGACTGTGCTGGCCGGGGTAGAGCAGGCGCTGAACTTCCTCGCACTGCGATTGACGTTGGGTGACCCGCTGACCGGCCTCGCGCACGGCGACGTCGGCGTCCTGGCGTTGTCGGAGCAGCGTCTTCTCGCGGCCTTCCTGCTCTCGCACCCGGACATCGGCAGCCTCGACCGCGGCCTCGGCCTCCTCCAAACGCTGATCGAGGATCGCCAGCGAACGATTCTCCTCCTCGGTGAAGCCGGCGCTCTGGATCCAGACGTCCAGACGCTCGCGTTCGAGTGCGTACTGGCCCTCTTGTTTGCGAAAGGTCTCGATCCCGCCCTCGCGCTCTTGGTGCTGGCGCTGCGTCAAGGCTTCGAGCTCGCTGTTGCGCTGCTCGATCAGGGCGGTGCGCTGCTCGCCGAGATCGGCCTGTCTGGTACGCAAGTGTTCCAGGCGGCAGTCGCGCTGGTCTTTGATCGCTTCGCAGCGCACCTGATATTCACGCTCGACATCCCGATGTTGCTCGGTGAGCAAACGATAGCGACCGCGCAGGTTTTCAAGCTCGTCGCTCCAGATCGCGATCTTGTCCAGATCGGCCCGCGCCTGCTCGATATCGGCCTCCAGAAAGACCTGATACTGCTGCTCGATCTGCTTGAGTTCGTCGTCGGCGCAGCTCATCTCGCCGCGCGCGACGGAGAGATCCTGATTGAGCGCGTCGCGGCGCTCATTCCAGCCGTCTTCCAAGTGTTTGAGTGCGAAACCGGCCTGCTCGATGGCCGCGCTGCTCTCGTCCAGGGTCTGCTGCAGCCGGGGTTCGTCGATCCGGTAGCCCCGCAGCAGACCACCGAGGCGCCGCTCGCAGTCCAGTAGATCCTGGTACTCGCGCTCCAGCTTTTCGAAGTCGGGACGCAGCGCATCGAACCCCTGTACGAGCTGGCTCTCGCGAATCCAGGTCTCCACCTGCTGGGGCTTGAGCTGCGAGGTCGGCGGATTCACACCGTCTTCTTCAAGGATGGCGGCAATCATGGAGCGCACGGTTTCCATCTTGCCCTCCCGCGAGTGCACGGCCTGGGCGAGTTTCTCGATATGACGCAGCGAATGCCCGGTCTCGCACAGCGAGAACTGCCGGGCCAGCGCGCGCAGCTCGCCGCTGTTGCCGCGCGCGGCAAGCTGGCCGCGATCGTTCTGCAGGATGGCGCGGTACTCGCGGGTATTGAGCAACCCGCTGACGCTCACACCGGACTGCTTGAGTTGCCGGCCCAACTCGGTCATGCCGAGACAGGTCAGGGTGTCGCCGGGGCGGGCACGGGTGTAGTCGCCCAGGTCGAAGGCTTTACGGATCAGACGATAGGCGACGCCCTTGCCGTCCGCGGCGGCGGCCAGCACGGCCTGACAGGGCTCGCCGTCCAGGCTCAGGTAGTCGTAGATGATGAAACTCTGCTCGGTGGGCAGGTACCAACGCTGGAAACTGTCGCGGGTAGCGGGCACGACACGGCTCGGATACTCGCCGTAGAACACCGGCACCAACCGCTGCAGGGTCGTCTTGCCGGAGGCGTTGGTGCCGCAGATGTTGGTGTGGTCGTCGACGCAAAGCTCGACCACACCCTGCAGATGCGTGTTGATGAGAATGATGCGATTCAGGCTGGGCATGTGGATCCTTCCAGGAAACGGGGTGCGTTGATCTTGAGTCCGGCGATTTCGACCACTCTGACTAAACCGCGTCCAGAGCGAGATACTCACTTTGGAGTCAGTTCGACCTTGGGCGCATCCATAGCCCTTAGCGGGGACGCGGTTTAGAACAATCTATTTTTTATAATCTTAAACCGCGCCGGCTCCACCGGTCGTTGAATCTGCCGGCGCCGATCCCATCGAAAAATAGCGCATACCCTGCTGGGCGCGGTTTAGAGGAGCCGGCGTGGCGTGAAGCGGGGCTTGGTGGACTTCGCTCTCGCTCGTCCACCCCATCCGGCGGATTTATGCAAATGGCCGCGTCGCAATACGGCGTCAGCCGCTGGCCGGGCTTTCAGTTGCACCCACGTCCTGCAGGTTCTTGATCTGCTCCTCGAGCTGAATCAGGGCGGGATCGCCGGGGGTGCGGGCACGGAGCACATCGAGCCAGCGCTCGGCGGCATCTGCTCGACCGAGCTTGGCGTTGTATTGGATCAAGGCGATCAGGATAGCGCGATCGGTCCGGGCTTGCCCTTGGGCAGCCTCCAGAACCGAGAGGGCCTCCGGGGTGCGACCGGCACCGTCGAGTGCGACGGCGTAGACATGAGCATAGCGACTGTTCTGCGGCGCCAGCTCGGCGGCACGCGCCAGCTCTGCGAGGGCCGCATCCAGGCGCTGTGATCGGACCTGCACAAGACCCAAGGCGTAGTGCAGGTCGGCGCGCTCGGACGCCGTGACGGGCTCGGCGGCGAGCCCGGCCACCAGCTCCGCCTCGGCCTCGGACTCGCGGCCCAGCACCCGATAAAGGTCGGCAAGGTTCACCCGCGCCGGGGTGAAGCGTCGATCGAGGCTCAGGGCGGTGCGATACGCCTGCTCGGCTACACGGGGCTCGCCGGCCTCGACCGCCAACAAGCCAAGATTCAGATGTGCCTCGGGTCGGTCGGCATTCACCATCTCCGCGATCGCGTATTCCTCCAAGGCGGCACTCAAGCGGTCCGCCAGCTCGCCCCCGACCCCTTGGGTCATGACCGGCGCCAGCACGCGAGCGGCCTCCAATCGCACCGTGAGCGCCGGATCGGACAGCAGCGGCCAGGCCAGCTCGACCCGAGTCTGCAGGTCCGCGAGATCCAAAAAGCGCACCGCTTGTGCGCGTACCTGCGCCTGCGGATCGTCGAGCAGGCGCTGCACCGTCATGAGTGCAGTCGGGTCCGCGTGGTTACGGAGCCGGTCCAGGGCACTGGCACGGGCAATGGCGGGTTGTGTGGTATCGGCCGCGAGTGCAAGCAGCCGCTCGGCTGCATCCGGGGCATTGGCGTCTGCGGCGTGCAGGGCCTCGCCGAAGTGGGACCCTCGATACGCCGGGTCCGGATACCAGGTCTCCACCGCGGTCGCCGCCCAGGCGGCATCTTTGTCCCGATGGCAGGCGTTGCAGGCATTGGGCGTTCCGAGCGTCAGGGACAGATCCGGCCGCGGCACCCGCAGGCTGTGATCGGCGCGC
Organism: Thiocapsa sp. UBA6158; assembly: GCF_002423035.1. Classification (GTDB taxonomy): domain Bacteria; phylum Pseudomonadota; class Gammaproteobacteria; order Chromatiales; family Chromatiaceae; genus Thiocapsa. The sequence continues at coordinate 31,720 of NZ_DIUM01000028.1, read as the reverse complement.
TCGTCCACGACCATGTAATAGCGCTGGGGCATATGACAGGCCACGCAGGCGGCACCGGTCGAGCCGGCTTCGTGGTGATGATGCTCGGTTGAATCGTAACGGGCGGCCGTATGGCAACGGGCGCAGACGGCATTGCCCTCGGCGTGCAGCTCGAGACGATGGGGCTCGTGGCAGTCGCTGCAGACGACGCCTTGATGGTACATGCGACTCTGGATGAAGGAACCATGGACGAAGACCTCGTCCTTGATCTGACCGTCCGGAAAGTAAATCGCGGGATCGAGCAAGGCGAGGCGGAAGCCCTGATGCAGCGGCTCGGTCGGGGTCAGCGCATCCTGGATACGTCCGCGCCTGGAATGACAGCGGGCGCAGGTCTCGGTCTGTACGTGCGGACCGCCTTGGGGCGAGCGGATCACGGATCGCTCCGGTTTTCCCGTCTCGGGATTGATCTGCCAGAGGCCGCCGTCGCGATCTTTGAGATCGACCAGCAGACCGCGGCCGGCGGCGTCGGTCCCTGCGGCCGTCTCGGCGTTCTCTCCGGCGGGCTGCGCCCTGGCCCAGTCGACGTGGCGGGCACCGGGTCCGTGGCAGGCCTCGCAGGCGACGTTGATCTCCGCATAGCGTGTGTCGTAGACCTGCTGCTCGGGGTCGTAGCGCTTTTGCAGGTCGGTGGAGTGGCAGTCCGCGCACTGATAGTTCCAGGTCTGTTCCGCGCCCGTCCAATGCAGCGGATTGCGGTGGTCCATCGGCGCGTTCGGATCCGGATCTGGATAAAGATGGAACCAGCGCTGTCCACCCTGCTCCGGCGAGCGCGTGTCCCAAGCCAGCCCGAGTGCCTGGAGCCGGCCGCCCGGAAACGCGATCAGATATTGCTGCAGCGGAGACCAGCCGAAGGTGTAGCGGATCGAATAGTCCCGAAGCTGCCCGTCGGGTCCGTCGGTCTGTACGAAGTAGCCTCCGTCTCGACGGAAGAAGCGGGATGTGACGCCGTGCGCCTGGATCTGCACGTCGTCGAAGTTGCCGAGCACGGTCTCCGACGTCGCCTGCGTCATCGCCAGGTCATGGTCGGACCCCTTCCAAAGGTCAAACTCCGCCTGGTGGCACTCTGCGCAGACCACGGTGCCCATATAGCCCCGGTGCGCCCGCTCCGGATCCAGATGCGGGTCCGATTCCGTGAATCGGGATGCGGCCTCGACAGGCACATCCGCGGCCTGCGCTGCGGGTATCAACAAGAGGACGAGCCAGAGTATGCGCAGATCCATGAGGGGCGGATTCTCGTGAGGAAACTCGATCGGCCAATGGTATACCGACCGCGCTCGCGATTTCCCGGCGCCGAGCCAAGACTTGCGCTCCGAATCGCTCCGACGCCTTCCGAAAGGGCCTTCGAGGTCTTCAGCCAAGAGGGCGCCCTTGGCGCCGGCGTTCGGCGTGCAGACGCGCGCCGCAATGGTTGCTCGGATGATGGCGGAGCTGAACGTCCGAGTGACCGCGATCGTCCCGACGGCGGTCACCGCATCGAAAGTCCGGCATCGGCCACCGCATCGGATCGAGGACGCACCAAGAGCGGGCAAGCGAACCGAGCCAACGCGGGGCACACCGCTCGGGACCCGCACCGATCCGGTCCAGCGTGCGACCCGAACTCACTCTCGCGCTCGAGCGAACGACTCGGGCCGCGCCGCGTCCCAACTTCCTGTCCCGGTTGACCTCGCAACGCCTCGGCGACCGACGGGCAAGCCGTTTCGCAATCCGTTGCGCAAGACAGGGCAGGTGTTTTGTGGGATCGTTGGCAGCCGAACCGAATCCCTCGGCCATGCCTCGGAACGATTGTTGCTAGATGATCACTGCGGATCGCCACACCACGGCACGACAGCAACACCTCGACCCGTCCTTCTTCGTCTGAGCGAGCCACGCCGGCGCCAGCGCCGTGGTGCAACAGTCAGACTCGATACCCGACACTTCAGCCAGGAACCCATCTCCGATGTCGATCCTCGTCGCCATTAACCATAAAACCGAATACCGCTTCGACCGTCCGGTCAACCTCGCGCCGCATGTCGTGCGCCTGCGCCCGGCACCGCACTGCCGCACGCCGATCCGTTCCTATTCGCTGAAGGTCGAACCCGCCGAGCATTTCATCAACTGGCAGCAGGACGCCTTCGGCAACTACCTGGCACGGCTGGTCTTTCCCGAGAAGGCCAAGACGCTGACGGTCGAGGTCGACGTGATCGCCGAGATGATCACGATCAACCCGTTCGACTTCTTTCTCGAAGACTACGCCTTCTATTATCCCTTCGCGTACGAGCCCGACCTGCGCAAGGAGCTGGCGCCCTACCTTGAAGTGACGGAGAGCGGACCGCTGCTGACCGAATGGCTCTCGGCCGTGGACCGGACCAAGCGCGAGACGGTCTACTTCCTCGTCGATCTGAACCAGCGTCTCCAGCAGGACATCAACTATGTCATCCGCATGGAGGTCGGGGTCCAGACCTGCGAAGAAACCCTGACTCGGCGTCTGGGCTCCTGCCGCGATACCGCCTGGCTGCTGGTGCAGATCCTGCGCCACCTGGGTCTGGCCGCGCGTTTCGTCTCCGGTTATCTGGTGCAGTTGACGGCGGACGTGAAATCGCTCGACGGCCCGTCCGGTCCGGAGGCCGACTTCACCGACCTGCACGCCTGGGCCGAGGTCTATGTGCCGGGTGCCGGCTGGATCGGGCTCGACCCGACCTCCGGTTTGTTTGCCGGCGAAGGTCACATCCCGCTCGCCTGCTCCCCGGCACCGCGCAGCGCCGCACCCATCACGGGCGCGACGGACAAGTGCGAGGTCGAGCTCTATTTCCACAACGAGATCACGCGCATCCACGAGGACCCGCGCGTCACCAAGCCCTACACCGACGAGCAGTGGGCCGCGATCGAGTCGCTCGGCCATCAGGTCGATGCCGAGCTCAAGGCCAACGACGTGCGCCTGACCATGGGGGGCGAGCCGACCTTCGTCTCGATCGACGACATGGACGGTGCGGAGTGGAACATCGCAGCCCTCGGCCCGACCAAGAAGATCCTGGCCGAGGACCTGATGCTACGCCTCAAGCGCCGTTTCGCACCTGGCGGGCTTCTGCACATCGGACAGGGCAAGTGGTATCCGGGCGAGCAGCTGCCGCGCTGGGCGTTGTCCTGTTTCTGGCGCAAGGACGGACAACCGGTCTGGCGCAACCCGGAGTTGTTCGGCCTGGAGAACACAGAATACGGGCACGGGCCTGCGGAGGCCGAGACCTTCGTGCGCACGCTGGCCCGTCACCTGGGCGTGGATCCGAGCTTCGCGTCGGAGGCCCATGAAGACGTCTTCTACTATCTCTGGAAAGAGGCACGCCTGCCGGCAAACGTCGACCCGCTCGACAACAAGCTCAAGGACCCCAATGAACGCAAGCGTCTGACGCGGCTCTTCCAACAGGGCCTGAACCGCGTCGCGGGCTATGTGCTGCCGCTGCGCTGGTGGGGATTCGGTGCCGAGGGGCGCTGGAAGAGCGGGCGATGGACCTTCCGCGACGGCAACCTCTTCCTGATCCCGGGCGACTCTCCGATGGGCTTCCGCCTGCCCCTGGATGCCCTGCCCCACGTCCCCGAGGCCGAGCTGGATCAAGTGCCCGAGCGCAACCCCTTCGAGCCCGTCACGGCGCTGCGCTCGCCCTTCGACGAGGTGGCGCGCCGTTACACGCGTCCGGGCGAGCCGGCACAAGCGCCGCAGACGATCCGCGAGCAGGGGCACCGACCGCAGGATCTTGCCGCGCACTACGGGCGTGTGACGCCTCCGGACGAGTCGCACCAGTCGCTGCACCTGCAGGTGGCTCTGCCGGACGAGCTGCATCCGGACCTGATCCGCACAGCGCTATGCATCGAGCCGCGCGATGGCCGGCTCTACTGCTTCATGCCCCCGCTGACCCATCTCGAGCATTGGCTTGATCTGGTGATCTGTCTCGAGGACACGGCCGCCGAGCTCGAGATGCCCATCATCATCGAGGGCTACGAGCCTCCGCGCGACCATCGGCTCCAGAAGCTGGCGGTCACACCCGACCCCGGCGTCATCGAGGTCAACATCCATCCGTCCGAGAGCTGGGACGACATGGTGCGCGACACCCAGATCCTCTACGAAGAGGCACGCCAGGCGCGGCTCGGCACCGAGAAGTTCATGCTCGACGGACGCCACACGGGCACCGGCGGCGGCAACCACGTCACCCTCGGCGGCCCGACCCCGGCGGACAGCCCGCTCCTGCGCAAGCCCGACCTGGTGCAGAGCCTGATCGGCTATTGGCAGCATCACCCGAGCCTGTCCTATCTCTTCTCGGGGATGTTCATCGGCCCGACCAGCCAGGCACCGCGGGTCGACGAGGCGCGCGACGACCGGCTCTACGAGCTCGACATCGCCTTCCAGCAGATGCCGCCCGGCGAGGTGCCGCAGCCCTGGGTGGTCGATCGGGTGCTGCGCAACCTGCTGACCGACGTCACAGGCAACACACACCGCACCGAGTTCTGCATCGACAAGCTCTACTCGCCCGACAGCGCATCCGGGCGTCAGGGCCTGGTGGAGTTCCGCGCCTTCGAGATGCCGCCGCACGCGCGCATGAGCCTCGCCCAGATGCTCCTGCTGCGCACACTGGTCGCGCGCTTCTGGAAGGAGCCCTACCGTCGCAAGCCCGTACGCTGGGGCACCGAGCTGCATGATCGCTTCCTGCTGCCCCATTTCGTGCGGCAGGACTTCGACGACGTCATCTGCGATCTTCAACGCGCCGGCTATCCGTTCGACCCGGCCTGGTTCGATCCCTTCTTCGAGTTCCGCTTCCCGCACTACGGGGATCTGGTCACCGAAAACGGCATCGACATGGAGCTGCGCGCGGCCATCGAGCCTTGGCATGTCCTGGGCGAAGAGGTCACGGCGCAGGGCACGGCCCGCTTCGTCGACAGCTCGGTGGAGCGCATGCAGGTGAAGGTCAACGGCATGGTCGGCGACCGTCATGTGCTCGTGTGCAACGGCCGGCGTGTCCCGTTGCGCCCGACCGGTCGCAAGGCCGAATTCGTCGCCGGGATCCGCTTCAAGGCGTGGAGCCCGCCGTCCGGTCTACACCCGACCATTCCCTCGCACAGCCCGCTTCTGTTCGAGATCGTCGATCTGTGGAACCGCGCGAGCCTGGGCGGCTGCACCTACTATGTCGCCCATCCCGGCGGTCGCAGCGAGAGCAACTTCCCGGTCAACAGCTACGAGGCGGAGAGTCGGCGTATCGCACGCTTCCGCTTGATGGGACACACCCCGGGGCCGATCGACCCGCCGCCGCATGAGCCGGCCGGCGATCATCCCTATACGCTGGATCTGAGGTACAAGCCGGGGTGCTGAGCTAAACCGCGTCAGGAGCGGACGTCGAAGCCCGGCTGATATATATCGCCGGGTGGAGACCACAAGGTCCGAGCAGGACACAATCGAGGAGAAGCAGACTGCCTTTCGTCTCGCCGGGGTGTTGATCGCGCCGCTTCATGCAGCTCCTCCAGAAATCGACTCCTACGCTTTATCGTTGCCATGACAGACCTCCGCAATCTCGCCTGTGGTCTGACGACACTTGGCATCAGGCAACCCGCGCGATTCGGTCCATCTCGTCGCTCAGTGCATCGCTTGCCTGTTCCAGATCGTATTTGCTCTGCAAAGACATCCAGAATGCCGGGGTCGTGCCGAAGTAGCGACCAAGCCGCAATGCCATATCGGCGGTGATTCCTTGAGCACCGGCGATAACGGCGTCAAGGCGGCTAGCCGGGATGCGTAGGTCTGCTGCCGCGCGATCAGAATCGATGCCAAGCTCGTTCAGGAACTCCGACAGGTGCTCGCCGGGGTGAACAGGTGCGATGTCGCGTATGGGCATTGTGGTAAAGGCCTCAGTGATAATCCGTGATCTCGACCTCGACGGCATCGCCGTCGTGCCAGACAAAACAAATCCTCCACTGGTCGTTGATGCGGATGCTCCACTGCCCGGCGCGGTTTCCGACCAACGCCTCGAGACGGTGAGACGGCGGCAGGCGCAGATCGTCCAATGCCGATGCCGCATCGATACGGTCGAGTCGCATCTTGGCGCGACGCTGGATCTCCGGTGGGAACCGCCGCGAGCGCCGGCCTTGGGCGATCAACTCGGTTTCTTTGCAGCGGAACGCCTTGATCATGCCACGGATTCTCATGCGTCCCCTTGGGCGGCGTCAACTAGGAACCCTCCACGCAAATCATCAAACCGTCGGTCTGGATGACGCGGCACACTCTGGAGATGCTAACTTTCGAGTGAGTTCGACGTTTGGTGCATCCGCTGCCCTTAGCGGGGGACGCGGTTTAGAACCCTTTCGGGGCTCTATTACAGTTTGGATCGGGGACATGGTCTCTACACCCGCCCCGCAAGCAGCCAAGGCGACACATTCGGCATGACCCGCAGCGCGCCGCACCGGCGTGGCATGGTAACCTTTCAACCTCGCTTTCACCCCCCGATCGATCGCTCATAGCGACAGGCATCGGGTTCCCTGTTTCCCGGAGACCAAGCACCATGTCGACCGCCCCGAGCCGTACACTCGAGACCTTTCCCAACCCCCAGCCCGAGCGTGACTACAGCATCCGGATCCAGATCCCGGAGTTCACCTGTCTGTGTCCCAAGACAGGCCAGCCGGACTTTGCCGAGCTGACCCTGGAGTATGTCCCGGAGGCGCGTTGCGTGGAGCTCAAGGCGCTGAAGCTCTATGTCTGGACCTACCGCGATCAGGGCGCCTTTCACGAGGCGGTCACCAACCAGATCCTCGGCGATCTGGTGGCGGCGACCGAGCCGCGTTTCATGCGTCTGACCGCGGCCTTCAATGTCCGAGGAGGCATCTATACGACCGTGGTCGCCGAGCATCGCGCCGCCGGTTGGCGTCCCGCGGATCCCGTCCAGCTCCCCTGATCCGCGCGGATCTCCGGCAGGGATTCCGAAGCGCGATGACCACGGGCGGACGATCGACAGCCGGGTACGCTTGGATCGGCATCGATCTCGGCACATCCGGGTGTCGCGCCCTGGCGATCGACGAAGGCGGCCGCGAGCTGGCTTCGGCAAGCACCCCTCTTCCGGAACCGCTGAGCACGGCTCCCGGCCAGTACGCGCAAGATCCCGAGCTGTGGTGGCAGGCTGTGCTCGGCATCCTGACGCAGCTCGGCGCCGCGCTGCCCGACCGGGAGCCGGTTGCCATCTGTCTCGATGCGACCTCCGCGACCCTTCTGCTCGCGACGCCGAACGGCAAGCTCTGCGGACCCGCGCTCATGTACAACGACCGGCGCGCGGTTGCGGAAGTGGCCCTGATCGACCGGGTGGCCCCGACCGATAGCCCGGCTCGCGGCCCGAGCGCGAGCCTCGCCAAGCTCATGCATCTGAGCCGGCAGTACCCGCATTGCACGGCTGCACTGGCGCTGCACCAAGCAGACTGGATCATCGGGCGCCTCACCGGGCACCATGGCGTCAGCGACTGGAACAATGCCTTGAAGCTGGGGTACGACGCCGAGCGTTTGTGCTGGCCGGATTGGGTATCGGCGTTGATCCCCGACGGGATCCAACTGCCGCATATCGTGTCCCCGGGTGATCCGATCGGGCCCCTCGACGCAACACTCGCGAACCGGCTCGGCTGGCCGTCGAGCATTCAGGTTCTTGCCGGGACAACGGACAGCACGGCTGCGGTGATCGCCGCCGGGGCGACAGAGCCGGGGGATGCGGTGACCTGTCTGGGGAGCACGCTGGTCCTGAAGATCCTATCGGAGCGCCCTGTGACGGCGTCGGCCTTCGGGATCTACAGCCATCGCTTCGGCGACGCCTGGCTGGTCGGGGGCGCATCCAACAGCGGCGGAGCGGTCTTGCGCAGGTTCTTCAGCGACGCGGAGATCGTCTCGCTCAGCCTCCGCATCGATCCCGAGCGCCCATCCGGCCTGGACTATTACCCGCTCATCGGACCCGGCGAGCGCTTCCCGAGGAACGATCCCGACCTGGCACCCCGTCTCTCGCCGCGCTCAAGCGAGCCACGGGACTTCCTGCAGGGTCTTCTGGAAGGCATCGCCCGCATCGAGGCGGAAGGCTACGCGCGGTTGGCCGAGCTGGGTGCACCGCTGCCTCGGCGGATCACGAGCATCGGAGGCGGCGCAGCGAATCCGACCTGGACGGCAATGCGCGCCCGTATCCTCGGGATCCCGGTGACAAGTGCCGAGCATCAGGATGCCGCTTACGGTGTCGCTCTGCTGGCCCTGCGTCGCACCGGCCCCGCGCCCGACACATCGGATCGAATGGAGACGTCTCGTGCGGGATTGGTATCGCCCGTGCGATCGACCAAAAAGGATCGCTTCAAGCCACCAGGGCTCAGGTGCGGATCTTGGAAGGATCGCCAAGGCCGAGAGCGCCGAGAAGAGTAGCGCGCCATCATGACAAGGTCGAGATCCGGCGACCGACGATGCCTTTGAAATTATGTACTGAATCCAGTGTGGATATGCACGCGCCACACGCCAACTGTCGGCCGTCGCCGACATGACGGGTCTCGGGTCGCTGCCTCCTGCCGGACGCTCGACCGCACGCGGACGTGCGATCAGTCGATCCGAGGCGCATCCACGTAACGATCGCGCGCCGCCTTGGCTCGCTCGAAGATGGCCAGCAAGCGCTCACCGTCGGCGCTGCGAATGCTCTCGGCGAGATCGGTCATCTCGATGCCGAAGCGCGCCAGCATGGCGCCCAGTGCCTCGCGATTGGCGAGACAGATGTCGCGCCACATGACCGGATTGCTCGAAGCGATGCGGGTGAAGTCTCGGAAACCGCCGGCGGCATAGCGAAAGATCTCGTCGTTCTCGCGCATGCGTGCCAGCGCATCGACCAGCCCGAAGGCGAGCATGTGGGGCAGATGGCTGGTGGCGGCGAGCACCTCGTCGTGATGGGCGACCGACATAGAGGTGACCTCGGCCCCGCAGGTCCCCCACATCGCGGTGACGCGTGCGAGTGCATCGGCTTCGGTCTCGGGCAACGGGGTCAGGATGACACGGCGCTGACGGTACAGATCGGCAAGGGACGCCTCCACACCACTGTGCTCCGTGCCGGCGATCGGATGGCCGGGGACCAGCCGCGGCGGCACGCAGCCGAAGACGCCGATCGCATCCGCCACGACGCTGCCTTTCACACTACCCCCGTCGGTCACCACCGCCGCCGGGTCGAGTCGGTCCCGGATCGCCTCGAAGACCCCGCGCATGGCGCCGAGCGGCACGGAGACGAACACCATATCGGCGCCCGCGACCGCCTCGGCGGGATCCTGCGTCAGGACATCGATCACGCCCAACTCACGGGCGCGCTCCAGGTTGGCAAGCCCGCGCCCGCAGCCGACGACCTGCCTCACCGCGCCGGCCTCGCGCAGGGCTCGGGCGAGAGAGCCTCCGATCAGTCCAACCCCGATGATCGCCAGGCGCTCGATCATGGTGCGAGGATATCCTCGAGCGCCGCGATACAGCGGGCGTTCTCGGCCTCGAGACCGATGCTGATGCGTAGGTGGTTGGGCAGACCGTAATTGCCGACCGGTCGCACGATGACGCCGCGCTTCAAAAGATCCTGATTCACCGGGCCGGCCGGGCGGCCGACATCGACCGTGATGAAGTTGCCGACCGACGGGATGTACGCGAGCTCCATCCGCTTGAAGGCATCGAGGTATTGCCTCATCCCCGTACGGTTGAGTTCGACCGACGCACGCACATGCTCGCGATCGCCGATTGCAGCGACTGCGGCGGCCTGAGCGAAGGCGTTGACGTTGAAGGGCTGACGCACCCGATTCAGCAGATCCGCCACCCGCGGATCGCTCAGTCCGTAACCGACCCGCAGCGCGGCCAAACCATGGGCCTTGGCGAAGGTCCGGGTCACGATGAGATTCGGAAAACGATCGAGCCAGTGCGTCGCATCCGGGAAGTCCGGCTCGCCGACATACTCCGTGTAAGCCTCGTCGATCACGACGATGCAGGTGCGCGGCATGGCCTCGATGAATGACTTCAGCGGTGCGGCGGCCAGCCAGGTTCCGGTCGGATTGTTCGGATTCGCAATCCAGACCACGCGGGTCTTTGCCGTCACGAGACTCGCCAGCGCGTCGAGATCGTTGCCGTAGTCGCGCGCCTTGGCGACACGCGCGGTCGCACCGACCGCCTGGGTGGCGATGGGGTAGACTGCAAAGGCATGCTCGGAGAAGACCGACTCCGCGCCAGGACACAGGAAGGTCCGGGCGATCAGATCGAGCACGTCGTTGGATCCATTTCCGATCGTGACCGCACTCTGCGGGACATCATGGAACTCGGCGAGCACGCGCCGCAGCTCGAAGCCGCCGCCATCGGGATAACGACCGATCTCGCCCATCAGGCCGGCGATCGCCTCGCGCGCACGGAGGCCGGGGCCCAGAGGATTCTCGTTCGAGGCCAGCTTGACCGAGTCGCGAATACCGAGCTCGCGCTCGAGTTCCGAGACCGGCTTGCCGGGGACGTAAGGGGTGAGCCCGGCGATTCCGGGGGCGGTGAGAGGAAGGAATGGATTGTCTTGGACAGTCATGAGCGGGATTCAAGTTCCAGATTTGGTGTTTCGTTGTTCTCGGTCGACAAATCAACCGAAGGCTCGACATGGGAGGCGGTCGCGATCGAAAAGCCTGCATACCGGACGCACCCCGAAGGCTCAAAGCACCGCCAGTGGATAAGACCCGAGCACCTTGAACAGCAGAGACGACTGTCTGAGGTTCTCCAACGCGAGCGCGACCTTCGGGTCGTCCCTGTGGCCCATGATGTCGATGAAGAAGACATAGTCCCAGATGCCGCGGCGCGAAGGGCGCGACTCGATGCGGGTCATGCTGATGCCGTGGGCGGCCAAGGGTGTCAGCAGATTATGGAGACCGCCGGCCTGGTTGCGGCAGGACAGCAGCAGGCTGGTCTTGTCCTGGCCTTGGCCGCTGGGTCGGGCGTCCTGCTGGCCGATGACGAGGAAGCGGGTGGTGTTGCCGGGTTCGTCCTCGATGCGTTCGGCAAGCACCTTGAGTCCGTAGATCTCGGCGGCTTGCAGACCCGCGACGGCTGCGGCGTCCTCTTCGGTCGCAGCCGTGCGTGCGGCCTCGGCGTTGCTGCCGACGGCGACGCGCTCGGCGTTCGGGAGATGGCGGTCGAGCCAGCCGCGGCACTGCGCCAGAGATTGTTGATGCGAATAGACCGTGCGGATGGCGCAGAGATCCTCGGTCACGCTCATCAGGTGATGGTGGATCCGCAGACTCACCTCGCCGGTGATCATGAGCGGCGAGGTCATGAACATGTCCAGGGTGTGACTGACCACGCCCTCGGTGGAATTCTCGACCGGGACGACACCGAAATCGCAGGAACCCGCTTCGACCTCGCGGAAGATCTCCCCGATGGTCGCCAAGGCGAAGGTCTTCACCGAATGGCCGAAGTGCTTGATCGCCGCGGCCTGAGTGAAGGTCCCGGCCGGGCCGAGATAGGCGACGTTGAGCGGGCGCTCGAGCGCCAGACAGGCGGACATGATCTCGCGAAAGAGCCGCGCGACCTCTTCGCCGTCGAGCGGACCCGGATTGGCTGCCTTGATGCGACGCAGAACCGCGACCTCGCGCTCCGGCCGGTAGAACTGCACCTGGTTGCCGTCGGCTGCCGCCTTGATATGAGCGACCTGTTGGGCGCAGCGGGCACGCTCGCTGATCAGACCGAGCAGCTCTGAATCGATCGCGTCGATCCGGTTGCGCACGTCCTCCAGTGCGTCGCCCTTTGCGCTGTTTTGCTCCATCAGTCGTTCCGTTCCCGCGTCCCGAGACACCGCACCGAGAGGACGCCGTCGATCGAGCGAAGTTGCTGCACCGTATCGTCAGGACAACGTTGGTCGATATCGATCAGGGTCACCGCCACGTCGCCGCGCGAGCGATTGAGCATATCCAGGATATTCAGTCCGGCAGCCGCCAGATCGGTCGAGATCTGGCCGACCATATTGGGCACGTTGCTGTTGACGATCGCCATGCGATAGCCGCCGTTGCGCGGGAGATTGATCTCGGGGAAGTTGACCGAGTTGGTCACGTTGCCGTTCTCCAGATAATCCCGAACCTGCTCCGCGACCATGACGGCGCAGTTCTCCTCCGCCTCCCTGGTCGAGGCACCGAGATGCGGCAGGGTGATCACCCGCGGATGGTCCTTCAAGAGGTTGCTCGGAAAGTCGCAACAATAGGCATAGAGGTGTCCCTGGTCCAGTGCGGTGACGACGGCGTCGTCGTCGATGATCCCGTCGCGCGAGAAGTTCAGCAGCACGGCGCCCTTGCGCAGGGTGCGCAGACGCTCCGCGTTGATCATGCGCCGTGTGTCGTCGGTGAGCGGGACGTGGAAGGTGACAAAGTCGGAGCGCGAAAGCAGATCATCGATGCTCAACGCCGGCTGTACGTCGCTCTCGAGCTGCCAGGCGCGCTGGACCGTGATGGTCGGGTCGTAGCCGACGACGCGCATCCCGAGCGAGCGCGCCGCATTGGCGACCTTCACCCCGATTGCACCGAGACCGATAACACCCAGGGTGCGGCCCGGCAGCTCGAAGCCCACGAACTGCTTCTTGCCCGCCTCGACCGCCTGATGGATGAATGTGTCGTCGCCTTCGAGCTCACGCGCGAAGCGCCAGGCCTGACCGATGTTGCGCGCCGCGATCAACATGCCGGCGATCACCAGCTCCTTGACGGCATTGGCGTTGGCACCCGGCGCGTTGAAGACCGCCACGCCGCGCGCCGTCATGGCCTCGACCGGGACATTGTTGGTCCCGGCGCCGGCGCGCCCGATCGCCTGGACACTCGGCGGGATCTCCGACGCCTGCATCTTAGCCGAGCGCACCAGGATGGCATCGGGATGGGTGATCTCCGAGGCAACCTCGTAGCGGTCCCGCGGCAACCGGTCGAGCCCGACGACCGCGATATTATTAAGCGTCTGTATTTTGAACACTGAATCGCGTCCTGAGTGATAAACGGATATGGATTGGAGGAGCGAACGTCGCGCGCGTCAACTGGCCTTTGAGCCGACGCGATTCAGAATAATGGATTTTAAAATCTGAACCGCGTCGGTGCCGGGGGCCGAAGTGACATGCGGGGCCAAGCCGATGCGCCGACCGTGCATATCACATCGGGGACGCGATCCATCAGCCGTGCTTGCGCTCGAACTCCTGCATGAAACCGACCAGCGCCTCGACGCCTTCCTGCGGCATGGCATTGTAGATGCTGGCGCGCATGCCGCCGACCGAGCGATGGCCCTTGAGTGTGGTCAGGTTCGCGGCCTTGGCCTCTTTGATGAAGGTATCGTCCAGCTCGGGGTTCGCGAGCGTGAAGGGGACGTTCATCCAGGAGCGCGAGGCCGGCTCGACCGGGTTCTTGAAGAAACCCGAATCATCGATCGTCTTGTAGAGGAGCTCGGCCTTGCGCGCGTTGATCTTGCCCATTGTCTCCAGACCGCCGATGCCCTTCAACCAGTCGAATACCAGCCCGGCGAGATACCAGGCGTAGGTCGGCGGGGTGTTGTACATGGAGTCGTTGTCGGCCTGGACCTTGTAATCGAGCATGGTCGGCGTCGCGGGCAAGGTTTGACCGAGCAGATCCTCGCGGACGATCACGATGACGAGGCCGGCCGGGCCGATGTTCTTCTGGGCGCCGGCATAGATGAGCCCGAAGCGCGAGACATCGATCGGACGCGACAGGATGGTCGAGGACATGTCCGCAACCAGGGGCTTGTCGCCGACATCCGGGACATAGGGAAACTCGACGCCCTCGATGGTCTCGTTGGGGGTGTAGTGAACGTAGGCGGCAGCGTCGCTCAGGGTCAGCTCGCCCTGAGCGGGCGCGCGGGTGAAGCGTTCGGCCTCGGTGCTGGCGGCGACGTGGACCTGACCGTAGCGGCGCGCCTCGGCGATCGCCTTCTTCGACCAGGAGCCGGTGTTCAGATAGTCAGCACTGGCCGCGCCGCGCAGCAGATTCATCGGGATGGCGGCAAACTGGGTGGATGCCCCGCCCTGCAGGAAGAGGACCTTGTAGTTGCTCGGGACCGCCAGGAGTTCGCGCAGATCGGTCTCGGCTTGGGCCGCGATCGACATGAATTCCTTGCCGCGATGACTCATCTCGGCGACACACATGCCGCTGCCGCGCCACTCGAGCATCTCGTCGCGCGCCCTGCTCAGGACAGGCTCAGGAAGCATTGCAGGGCCGGCACTGAAGTTGTAAACCCGAGCCATTCTGTGATCTCCGTTAAACCGCGCACGGCGCGGTATGCGATGTGTTTGGATGGGATCGGCCCCGGCAGCCTTGACGACCGCTGGAGCCGGAGCGGTTTAAGAGTTTAAAAAAAACATTTCAAACGCGTCCCCGCTAAGGGCCGTGGATGCACCAAACGGCGAAGGCGCAAAGGGCGCGATGCGATTCGGGTTCCGATCTGTTGCGTCATCATGCCGATGGATGGCGCGGTTGTCGATTTGCCGGTGTCGTGCGTGAGTACCGCCGAAGACGCACGCCCCCGTCACATTGCGCAATCCGCAAACCGGCAAAAACGGTTACGAAGCCTCCGGATCGTTGTCGGGATCGGCATCGGGAGACTGGTCATCATCGGTCGGCTCGTCCGGGTCCTGATCCTCGGCGAGGTCCCCGTTGCCCTCTTTATCGCCCTCCAGCGCCACGATCCGCTCGAGATACACGAGCCGCTCGCCCTCGCCGAGATTGATCAGCTTAACCCCTTGGGCGCTGCGACCCACGATCGGGATCTGATCGATCGGGGTGCGAATCAGGGTGCCGCCCTCGGTGATGAGCATGATCTCGTCGCCGGGGCGCACCAGTACGGCACCGACCTGGGCGCCGTTGCGCGCGGAGGTGCTGATGCCGATCACGCCCTTGGTGCCGCGACCCTTGGTCGGGAAGTCCTCGACGCGGGTGCGCTTGCCGTAGCCGTTTTCGGTGACGCTGAGCACGGTGCCGGGTTCGGCAACCAGGAGCGAGATGACCTTCTGGCCGGGCGCGAGCTGCACACCGCGCACGCCATGCGCAGTGCGTCCCATCCCGCGCACCGCCTCCTCGCTGAACCGCACCGCCTTGCCGGCTGAAGTGAAGAGCATGAGGTCCTGCTTGCCGTCGGTGATGGCCACGCCGATCAGGACCTCGTCCTCGTGTAGACCGATCGCGATGATGCCGCGCGACAGAGGCCGCGAGAAGTCGTCGAGCGGGGTCTTCTTGACGGTGCCGGCGCTGGTCGCCATGAAGACGAAATAACCGGACTCGTAGTCGCGCACCGGCAACACGGCGTTGATGCGCTCGCCCGGCTCCAGCGGCAGGAGGTTGACCATCGGCCGACCCCGCGCGCCGCGACCGGCCTGCGGCAGCTCGTAGACCTTGAGCCAGTAGACCCGACCGCGGCTGGAGAAGCAGAGCACGGTGTCGCGCGAGTTGGCGACGAAGATACGGTCGATGAAATCCTCTTCCTTGAAGGAGGTCGCGCTCTTGCCCTTGCCGCCACGCCGCTGCGCCTGATAGTCGCTGATCGGTTGGGCCTTCACGTAGCCTTGGTGCGACATGGTGACCACGACCTCTTCGGGCGCGATCATGTCTTCGAGCGTGAGGTCGGTATGGTCGACCTGGATCTCGGTGCGCCGATCGTCGCCGAACTGATCCCGAATCGCCGTAAGCTCCTCGCGGATCACATCCATAAGGCGATCCGATTCGGAGAGGATCATCAGGAGGGCGGCGATCTTGTCGAGGATCTCCTTGAACTCGTCGAGGATCTTGTCCTGCTCCAGACCGGTCAGGCGCTGGAGCTGCAGATCCAGGATCGCCTTGGCCTGGCGCTCGCTCAACCGATAGCCCCCGTCGACCAGGCCGAAGGCGGCCTCGAGCTCCTCGGGACGGGTGTGCTCGGCGCCCGCGCGCTCGAGCATGCCGGTGACCGAGCCGGGTGCCCAGGTGCGCTCCATCATGCGCTCGCGCGCCTCGGCCGGGTTGGCCGACGCCTTGATCAGGGCGATGATCTCGTCGATGTTCGCCAGCGCGATCGCATAGCCCTCCAAGACGTGGGCACGATCGCGCGCCTTGCGCAGCTCGAAGAGTGTGCGGCGCGTCACCACGTCGCGGCGGTGACGGATGAAATATTCGAGGATCTGCTTGAGATTCAGGGTGCGCGGCTGGCCGTCGACCAGGGCGACCATATTGATGCCGAAGACCTGCTGCATCTGGGTGTGCTGGTAGAGATTGGCCAGCAGCACCTCGGCGTAGGCGTCGCGCTTGAGCTCGATGACGACGCGCATCCCGTCCTTGTCGGACTCGTCGCGCAGACCGTCCTGGGCGATGCCCTCGATCTTCTTTTCCTTCACCAGCTCGGCGATGCGCTCGAGCAGCCGCGCCTTGTTGACCTGGTAAGGCAGCTCGGTGACGACAATCGCCTCGCGTCCGCTGCGTTTCTGGACCTCGATCATGGTGCGGGCACGGATGACCGCACGGCCGCGCCCGGTCCGATAGGCCTCGCGGATGCCGCGCACGCCGTTGATGAGCGCCGCGGTCGGGAAATCCGGGCCGGGCACCAGCGCCATCAGCTCTTCGATCGTGATCGCCGGGTTGTCGATCAGCGCCAGACAGGCGTCGATCACCTCGCGCAGATTGTGCGGCGGGATGTNNTGGTGGCCATGCCCACCGCGATACCCGAGGAGCCGTTGACCAGCAGATTCGGGAAACGCGCCGGGAGCACGACCGGCTCATGCTCGGTATTGTCGTAGTTGGGGATGAAGTCGACCGTGTCCTTGTCGAG
>NZ_DIUM01000028.1:0-14877 GCF_002423035.1 Thiocapsa sp. UBA6158 | reverse complement strand
GAGTCGCCGTGCGGGTGGTATTTACCCATGACGTCGCCGACTACGCGGGCGGACTTGCGGTAGGCACGGTTCCAGACGTTGCCCTGCTCGCTCATCGAGAAGAGGACGCGCCGATGGACCGGCTTGAGTCCGTCGCGGACATCGGGAAGCGCGCGTCCCACGATTACGCTCATGGCATAATCGAGGTAGGACTGACGCATCTCGTCCTCGAGATTGATGGGTATAACTTCTCTCGCGAAATCTGCCATGGGCGTGGTGAACCGACGTTGAGGCGTGCCGCGCGGAGCACCGGGACGGGCCGCGTTTGGACTGATGGTTTAGCCCGTGAAGTTTACCACGCGGGGCACCCCTTCCCCATCCGTCACGGCCACTTTGTCGGCGATGCGCCCTGTTTCGGCGGCGATCGGGGACCGCGGCGGTCGGCGCGAGGAGGATCTGATTGCGTTCGTTGCTCTTCGCCCGGCACAACAGATCGTCGGCCCGCCGCAAGGGCGCATCCATGTCCTCCTCGGGTCGACGCTGCGCGACACCGAAGCTCGCCGTGACCCGATAGCCCGTGTCGAGCGGACGTAAACCACGCCCGGTGCGGCATGCGTCATGTGTTGGAATGGCTTGGCTGCGCCAGCTCCGACGACCGTCGGAGCTGGCGCGTTTTAAAGCATTGAAAAATTGAAATTTTAAACCGCGTCTCAGCGAAATCGAGGACATCTCCAAAGCCAAACGCAGAGTGAAAATGACGCATCTCGCGCTGGACGCGGCTTAAGACCTCGGACATGAAAACGGGGTGATTGCGATGGTTCGACTCGCTCGGCCGAAAGGGAAGCCCGACGAGGAAGGCGTCCAGGTTGGGATGTCGGGCCATCGACTGGGAGACGCGACCGGCGATGGCCCGCGCCCGGGTATCGAAGCTGTCGGCAGCGCGCGGAGGAACCGTCGGCAGCCCCGGATTAAGGGTCAGCATGGAGGTCTCCGGGTAGACATCGGCTGTCGTGGAGCGTGCGAGGCGACGTCACCGGCCTGCCGCGAAGGCCCGTATTTGGTGTATCGTGACGCCCATGAACAGGAACTTTGCTGAATTTTTACTTCCGGACGCGCTCATGCGCGGACTCGAGAAAGAGGGTTTCGAGACCCCGACCGAGGTCCAGGCGAAGGTGATACCCGCCGCGATGGAGGGTCTGGATCTCTTGGTTTCGGCCGCAACGGGCTCGGGCAAGACCGCCGCCTTTCTGCTGCCGATCATGGAGCGCCTGGTCGGCGCGCCGCGCTCCGACAGCGGAACGCGCGCCTTGATCCTGGTGCCGACCCGCGAGCTCGCCCGCCAGATCCATGTGCATTTCACGCGCATCGGGAGCTACACACGCCTGAACAACGGCGTCATCACGGGCGGCGACTCCAAGGGGCATCAGATCGCGACCTTGCGCAAGAACCCGGAGATCCTGGTGGCGACGCCCGGTCGTTTGCTGGAGCTTCTCGAGGCGGGCGAGGCCGACCTGAGCGACCTGGAGATTCTGGTCCTCGACGAGGCCGACCGCATGCTCGACCTGGGCTTCGTCGACGACGTCCTGACGATCATCGCTCGCACCAATCCGGCCCGTCAGTCGATGTTGTTCTCGGCGACCCTACACCATCGGGGTCTGAGCCGCATCACCGAGCGTCTGCTGCGCGAGCCGCGCGTGCTGACCGTCAATCCGGTGCGCGAGCAGCACCCGGACATCACGAATCAGGTCTTCTTGAGCGACGGGCCGGAGCACAAGCAGCAACAAATCCTTTGGCTGCTCCGCAACGAGATCTACGAGAAGGCGCTGGTCTTCACCAACACCCGCGACGGCGCAACGGCGCTCGGCAACTATCTGATGGGCGAAGGACAACGCGCCGCCGTGCTCCACGGCGAGCTCGAGCAGCGCGAGCGTAATCGCGTCGTCGGGCTGCTCCACAGCGGGCGTATCAACGTCCTGATCGCAACCGACGTGGCGGCGCGCGGGCTCGACATCCCGGGCGTGCAGCGGGTGATCAACTTCGACTTGCCGCGCAGCGGGGACGATTATCTCCATCGCACCGGGCGTACCGGCCGGGCCGGCGAGCAAGGCGTGGCCATCTCGCTGGTCGGGGCCTCCGAATGGAATCGGCTGGAGAGCATCGAGCGCTATCTGAATCTCGACCTCGTGCGTCGCAGCATCGAAGGGCTCAAGGCGTCGTACAAAGGGGGTCCGACCAAACGCTCGGGCGCAAAGAAGGGCGCGAAAAAGACCGGCGCGAAGGCGGTCGCTGCAAAGGTCGCTGCGCCCAAACCGAAAGACCGTCTGCGCGACCGCAAGAACATCGGCAAACGACGCCTGCCCAAGTCACCTGCGGGAAGCGAGATCGGGGTCGATGCCGGTCATGCACCGCTCGGGAAGAGACGGACCGCTCAAGCGCAACCCAAACCCGAACCCAAACCCGATCAAGGCGACGGAGCGAAGAACTGACCCGGGTGCCCGAGTCGCTCTCGGGCGCCGGCAACGAGCACTCTTGGCCGCGGAGGCACGGAACGACACGGCAGGAGACCGAAGGTGTCGTGCCTTTCCCTGTAACTCCGCGGCAAGATCCGACTCGGCGTTCTCAGACCGCGACGCCCATCGACTGGTGAATGTGTTGCACGACGAGCGGATGCAGTCCGGCCTTCTCGGCAAAGTCGCGGAGATAGTGCTGCTCTTGCGGGGTGTCCACCTCCACCGCTAGCAGGGATGCCGCATAGACCTCGGCAGCCACCTCGGGACTCGGGATCTCGGCCACGAAGGCGTCGAGATTCAGCGGCTGACGCAGCTCAGTCATCAACCACTCCTGAGCCTCCGCGCCCATGCCGGCGGCCTCGATTCTTCCGACGATTCGCTGGATCTCGTCCACGCTCACCTGACCATCCGACTTGGCGATGTTGATCATGCCCTTGATGATCAGTTGTGCGGTGTTCTCCAAGGCCTGCTCCTCTGCCGCAGTCTGCGGGGATCTGAGGCCCAACGGGAATGCTGCCGGAGCGCTCGCGGCGGTCATCCCGGACGCCTGAGCCGCTTGATCCGATTCGGTAAACGCCTTGTAGGCGATCCCGGCCAGCATCGCCAGCGCGCCCCCGGTCATGGCGCCCTTCACCGACTTTCCGCCGCCGCCCAAGACCGAGCCGAGCACGGCGCCGATTCCGCCGGCCTGCATGGGGTTCTGCGAGGCGTTGCCCAGGGTACCCTTGGCCATCTCGAGGAGACCGCCGAGCATATTGCCGCCGGCGCCGCCACCCCCGCCCTGACCGCCGGCCATCCGGCCGAGATTTGCCTGAAGATCCTGCAGCGCGTTCCCCATCCGGCCGGAGCCGGACTTCGCCATGTTGTTCTGAATGAAGCTACCGAGTAGATCGCCGAAGTTGGCCATGTCATTCTCCGATAGGGATGGATGGATCGCTCGTCGCGCACTGCCGGCCCTCCGCCGCCAATCGAAGCGGGCCGGGTCCAGAATACCGCGAAGGGTGCAGGGGTCTATTCGAAGCCTGAAGCTTCGGATAAAACAGAAAGGCGACATCGGGTGTCCGACGGACACTCGGCCTCTACACCGTTACCACACTATAGGTCATCGCGCCCGCCGGAAAAGCGACAAAATGCCGGGGGCAATCATGGCCAAAGCAGCAGGCCGGAGGGGCGCATCGGCGACTGCGCGCATTGCTTCACCCGAGGGGCAGGAAAGGACCGATGGGATCGCCCGGAGACAGGCCCAGCTCGCGATCCGCTCGACCGAGATTGACCGCGATCTCGACGAGTCCGAATGCATTCTCGTACCAAAACGCCTCGCCGGATGCGACCTCGCAGAAGGTCCGAGCATGCCGGAGACATCGTTGCCCGACCTGCAACGCGTGCGTCCTCGGTCGACCCGTCGCCTGAAGCCCGGTCATCAGATTCCCGAAGCGATCGACGTAAACGACCGCAGCGCGTTCCTTCGGCCAGTCCGACCCGACCATGTCGGCCGGATCGAGTGGGCACAGCTGAAGGTCCGTGCCGAGCGCCAGGCGTGCCGCAGCAGGGGCGAACCAGTCGCGTCCGTGGAAGCTCGCCGAAAGCACGGACGGATACCAGCCGATCCGAGCCACGACGGCATCCTCGGCGCAATGCACGAGCGGAACCAGCAAACCGTTGTCGGGACCGATGAACCAGGAGTCACGCATTTGAACCAGAAGACCGGCGCGCGCACCCCCGACACCCGGATCCACGACACAAACATAGATCGATCCGGCTGGCATATCGCGCACGAGTGCAGGCAAGAGACAGGCGGCCAAATCGATGCGGAACGGCGGGAGGTCGTGAACGAGATCCACGAGGGGAACCCCGGGGAGTAGATCACCGAGCCGAGCGCGCATCTGCCCGACATAGATGCCGTCGCCGAAATCGGTGACGAGGACAAGGCGCCGGATCGGCGACATCAGTCAACCAAAAAGCCGGGCAAGAACCCGGCTTTTTGATACAAGCACATCAAGACGCAAGTCAATCCTCGTCGTCTTCGACGACCACCGCGTCCGCGGGACGGTCAACCAGCTCGACGTAAGCCATCGGCGCGGCATCGCCGGCGCGAAAACCGCACTTGAGGATGCGCAGATAGCCACCCGGACGCGCCTGGTAGCGCGGCCCAAGCTCGACGAAAAGCTTGCCGACCGCTTCCTTGTCGCGCAGCCGCGCAAAGGCAAGGCGTCGGGTGTGAACGGAATCGCTCTTTGCCAGCGTGATCAAAGGCTCTGCAACGCGCCGCAGTTCCTTGGCCTTAGGCAATGTGGTCTTGATCAGTTCATGGCGAAACAACGACGCCGCCATGTTGCGAAACATGGCCTCGCGGTGCGAGCCGGTGCGATTGAGGTGCCTTCCGGCATTGCGATGACGCATGGTCCTAATCCCGAATAGTTCTTGAGTCGAAAAGCGTTAGCGAATGCCGAGCTCGGCGATATTGTCCGGCGGCCAGTTTTCGAGACGCATCCCGAGCGACAGTCCGCGTGTCGCGAGCACATCCTTGATCTCGGTCAACGACTTCTTGCCGAGATTCGGCGTCTTGAGAAGTTCGACTTCGGTACGCTGGATCAAATCGCCGATCAGATAGATGTTCTCGGCCTTCAGACAGTTCGCGGAGCGAACGGTCAGCTCGAGGTCGTCGACCGGACGCAGCAGAATCGGATCGTAGGGCGACTCGTCGCGCGCCTCCATGACATGCGTATCCGACGGACCGGACCCTTCCAAGGCGACGAAGCTGGACAACTGATCTCGAAGGATCGTCGCAGCCCGCTGTATCGCCTCGCGCGGATCGATGGTCCCGTTGGTCTCCAAGTCGATGACCAACCGATCCAAATCGGTGCGCTGCTCGACACGCGCCGACTGGACCTCGATGGAGACCCGCCGAATCGGACTGTAGGATGCGTCCAGCGGCAGCTTGCCGATCGGGCGATCTTCGCCCTCGTCGAGCTCGCGCTGCGTCGCAGGCTCGTAACCGCGCCCGCGCCGAATCGTCATCGACATGCTTAACTCACCCTCGGTCATGTTCGCGATGACCAGATGGGGGTTGGCGATCTCGGCGGTATGGTCGATCGCGATGTCCGCGGCGGTCACGACACCCGGACCTGTCTTGCTCACCGTAAAGGTCGCCTCGTCCTTGCCCTTGAGGGAGATGGCGAGCTGTTTCAGATTCAGCAGGATCTCAAGAACATCCTCTTGGACGCCCGGAATCGTGGTGTACTCATGCAAGACGCCCTGGATCTCGACCTCCGTCACCGCCCAGCCGTCCATCGAGGATAAGAGAATACGGCGCAGCGCATTGCCGAGGGTATGCCCGAAGCCACGCTCGAGCGGCTCCAGCGACACCCGGGCATGCGTCGAGCTGCCGTCGACCGCCTCGACCCGTACGATGCGCGGTTTGAGAAATTCGCCAATAGCGTCAGTCATTCAGTGCCCCTCACGAAGCTCCTTACTTGGAGTACAACTCGACGATCAGCGATTCGTTGATGTCGGCCGGCAGGTCCGAGCGGTCCGGAATACGCTTGAAGACGCCCTTGAAACCTTTGGTATCGACTTCGACCCAATCGGGGAAGCCATACTGCTCGGCGAGCGCCAGCGCGTTTTGGACGCGCACCTGCTTCTTCGCGACCTCTCGGACCTCGACATGATCATCGGCACCGACCTGGTAGGAGGCGATGTTCACCACGCGGCCGTTGACCAAGATGGCCTTGTGACTGACCAATTGACGGGCTTCGGAGCGCGTCGCGCCGAAACCCATCCGGTACACGACGTTGTCGAGGCGGCGCTCGAGGAGCTGCAACAGGTTTTCGCCCGTCGCGCCCTTGGCTTGAGCCGCTTTCTTGTAATAATTGCGGAACTGACGCTCCATCAGTCCATAGATTCGACGAACCTTTTGCTTCTCGCGAAGCTGCACACCGTAGTCCGAAAGCCGACGCCGACGATCCGTGGTTTGACCGGGCTGCTTCTCGAGGTTGCACTTGGTGTCCAGCGAGCGCGCGCGACTCTTCAGGGCGAGATCGGTCCCCTCGCGCCGTGCGAGTTTGCAGGTTGGGCCTGTATAACGTGCCATGTCTCTACCTGTTCCTGTATCAGACGCGCCGCTTCTTGGGCGGGCGGCAGCCATTGTGCGGGATCGGCGTCACGTCGGTAATGCTCGTGATCTTGAATCCGGCGTTATTGAGTGCACGCACCGCAGACTCACGACCCGGCCCTGGACCCTTCACATTGACGTCGAGGTTACGCAGACCGTAGTCTTTCACCGCCTGGCCGGCCTTGTCGGCCGCGACCTGCGCAGCGAAAGGCGTGCTCTTGCGCGATCCCCGGAACCCGGAGCCACCTGCGGTTGCCCACGACAACACATTGCCTTGACGGTCAGTGATGGTGATGATGGTGTTGTTGAACGAGGCGTGGACGTGAGCAATCCCATCCGCCACCTGCTTCTTGATCTTTTTCTTGATCGTACGAGTCGGTTTAGCCATTCGAGGTTTTCCAGCCCTTTCGCTGCGCCCAAGCGCCCTTATCGTTTGATGGGACGACGCGGACCCTTGCGGGTACGTGCGTTCGTGCGGGTCCGCTGGCCACGCAACGGCAAGCCGCGACGGTGACGAATGCCGCGGTTACAGCCGAGGTCCATCAAACGCTTGATATTCATCGACACTTCGCGCCGCAAATCGCCCTCCACGGAGAACTTGCCGACCTCGTTGCGGAGCTTGTCGACCTCTTCTTCCGTGAGGCTCTGAACCTTGGCATCGCGCGGTACACCGGCGGCGTCGCAGATCACAGCGGCACGCACGCGGCCGATGCCATAAATCGAAGTCAACGCGATGACGGCGTGCTTCTTGTCCGGGATGTTGACGCCGGCGATACGGGCCATAGCTTAGAAACCCCTGAAATCCAAATTGCCAAGCGGGTAAACCGCGTAGTATATCAAACTGCTGCCTTCAATCAAGCCGTAGGTCCTAGCCCTGGCGTTGTTTGTGGCGCGGATCCTTGCAGATGACCCTCACGGTGCCGTTGCGCCGGATGATCTTGCAGTTCCGGCACAACTTCTTAACAGATGCTCGCACTTTCATTTGTTCTCTCCTTCAGACTCGAGCGCCACTCAGCGCAGCATGCCGGCGCCCGGCGACTTTAGGTTTGCTTTCCGCATCAAGCCTTCGTATTGATGTGACATCAAGTGAGCTTGAACCTGGGCCATGAAATCCATCACCACCACGACGACGATCAACAGGGACGTTCCGCCGAAGTAGAAGGGCACGTTGTAACCGACGATGAGAAACTCGGGCAGCAAACACACGGCCGTGATGTAGATCGCACCTGCCGCGGTCAACCGCGTCATCACGGTGTCGATGTACCGCGCCGTCTGCTCGCCTGGCCTGATCCCCGGAATAAAGGCACCGGAGCGCTTCAGATTGTCGGCTGTATCCTTGGCGTTGAAGACCAAGGCGGTATAGAAAAAGCAAAAGAAGATGATCGCCGCCGCATAAAGCAGGACGTAGACGGGCTCTCCCGGCGACAGCTTCGCTGTGATATCGGCCAACCAACGCATGCCCTCGCTGCTCCCGAACCATTGGCCCAGCGTGCCGGGGAACAGGATGATACTCGAGGCAAAGATCGGCGGAATCACGCCAGCCATGTTCAGCTTGAGCGGTAGATGCGTGCTCTGGGCCTGCATCATCTTGCGGCCCTGCTGACGCCGCGCATAGTTCACCGTAATCCGCCGTTGACCTCGCTCGACGAAGACCACGAAGGCCGTCACGGCGAGCGCCATGGCGAACAGCGCCAGCACGGCCAAAGAGTTCATCTCGCCGGTGCGCGCCAGCTCCAATGTCCCGCCCAGCGCAGAGGGCAGTCCGGCGACGATGCCCGCGAAGATGATCAGCGAGATGCCGTTGCCGATACCCCGTTCGGTGATCTGCTCGCCGAGCCACATGAGGAACATGGTCCCGGTCACCAGCGACACCGTCGCCGTAAAGACGAAGCCGATACCCGCGTGACTGACCAGAGCCGAGCCGCCTGCGGTCTGCCCCTGCAACGCCATCGAGATCCCGACGGCCTGGAAGGTCGCCAATACGACCGTGCCATAGCGCGTGTACTGGGTAATCTTCCGACGCCCTGACTCACCTTCCTTTTTCAGCTGCTCGAGCTTCGGGACCACGGAGGTCATCAACTGCATGATGATCGACGCCGAGATGTAGGGCATGATCCCGAGCGCGAACAAACTCGCGCGCTCCAGGGCGCCGCCCGAGAACATGTTGAACATGTCCAGGATGGAGCCTTGGTTTTGGTCGAACAGGATGGCCAGCGCCTCGGGATTCACGCCCGGAACCGGAATGAATGTCCCGATGCGATAGACCAGGAGGGCACCGACCACGAACAGCAATCGCGCCCGCAGCTCGGTCAGACGCCCCATACCGCCGAGCGTCTGTCCCATCGATCCGCCTTTCTTAGCCATCCGATTCGCGCCCTTAAGCTAGTCTTCGATCGTGCCGCCGGCTGCTTCGATCGCGGCTCGGGCACCCTTGGTGACACCCACGCCACGCACCGTGAAGGCCCGCCCGACCTCACCCGAGGCAATGATCTTCGCGCTCTTGATCGACTGGCTCACAACACGTGCCTGAACCAGCGAGAGTAAATCGATCGTGTCGCCCTCGACCCGCGCAAGCTCGCTCAGGCGAACCTCGGCCCTTGTCGCCGCCGTACGCGAGCGGAAGCCGACCTTCGGCAGACGACGCTGCAAGGGCATCTGACCGCCTTCGAAGCCGACCTTGTGGAAACCGCCCTTGCGGGACTTCTGCCCCTTGTGGCCGCGTCCGCAGGTCTTTCCCAGACCGCTGCCGATGCCGCGACCGACGCGCTTGGCAGCGGGTCGACTGCCCGCATCGGGCTTGAGATCATTGAGCCGCATCGCGAGACTCCTCCACGATCGAAACCATGTAAGACACGGTGTTCACCATGCCGCGCGTGCAGGGCGTGTCCTCGACCTCCACCACATGGTTCATACGCCGCAGCCCGAGACCGCGAACGCACGCCTTGTGGTTGGCGAGGCGTCCGTGGACGCTGCGCACCAGCTTGACCTTCATCATCTTTTTGTCGGCCATCGTCTACCCCAGGATCTCGGCGACCGTCTTGCCACGCTTCGCGGCAATCGTCTCGGGATCGTTCATGGTTCGTAGCCCCTGAACCGTCGCGCGAACCACGTTGATCGGGTTGTTCGTCCCGATGCACTTGGCCAGCACGTTCTGGACGCCCAGGACCTCGAAGACCGCGCGCATGGCGCCGCCCGCGATGATCCCGGTACCTTCGGATGCCGGCTGCATGAACACCTTCGCCGCGCCATGCCGCCCGTTGAGCGGGTATTGCAAGGTGCTGCCGTTGAGCTTCACCTCGATCATATTTTTGCGCGCGTTTTCCATCGCCTTCTGGATCGCCACCGGCACCTCGCGGGCCTTGCCGCGACCGAAACCGACGCGACCCTTGCCGTCGCCCACCACCGTCAAGGCGGCGAAACCGAATTGGCGCCCGCCCTTCACGACCTTGGCGACACGGTTGACCGCGACCAGCTTCTCGAGGAGATCATCCCCCTCGTTCTTCGGATTGAAGTTCGCCATGCTCTTACCCCTAGAATTTCAGTCCGCTCTCACGCGCGGCATCCGCCAGCGCCTTGAGACGGCCGTGATAGCGAAATCCGGAGCGGTCGAAGGCTACGGACTCGACGCCGGCGGAAAGAGCACGCTCGGCAATCGCCTTGCCGATGGTCGCCGCCGCAGCGATGTTGCCCTTGTGACCCGGAATGGCTTCGCGAAACGCCGGCTCCACTGTCGAGGCGCTGGCGACGACGCGGTTGCCTTCCGGCGCAATGACTTGGGCGTAGATGTGGCGCGGGGTGCGGTGAATGCACAGGCGAAACACACCTAACTCGCGAATCTTCGCCCGTGCCCGCGTCGCGCGACGCAGGCGAGCTTGTTTTTTGTCCATTGTTTCTGAGACCCCTATTTCTTCTTGGCTTCCTTACGCAAGACGTCTTCGTCCGCGTAACGCACGCCTTTACCCTTGTAGGGCTCGGGCGGCCGGAATCCTCGGATCTCCGAGGCAACCTGACCGACGCGTTGTTTATCGGCACCCGTGACGACGATCTCCGTCTGGCTCGGGGTCTCGATCGTGATGCCCGCGGGAACCGGATAATCGATCGGATGGGAGAAACCTAGGCTCAGGTTGAGCACATCGCCCTTCGCCTGCGCACGGTAGCCGACGCCCACCAAGGAGAGCTTGCGCACGAAACCCGTGCTGCAGCCCACCACCATGTTGTTCAGCAGAGCGCGTGTGGTCCCCGCCATGGCCCAGGCGGTCTCGTGCCCTTCGGCCGGAGCGAACCGGAGCTCACCCTCGACTTGCGACAGATTCACCGCGGGGTGGACGGACCACTCCAGGGTTCCCTTCGAGCCCTTGACCTTGACGTCTTGGCCCGAGATCTCGACCGTCACACCCTTCGGCAGGACAATCGGCGCCTTTGCAACTCGTGACATGATCGGATCCTCTTAAGCGACGTAGGCGATGATCTCGCCACCGTGCCCCGCTTGGCGGGCGGCACGGTCGGTCATCAAGCCTTTGGACGTGGAGACGATCGCGATCCCGAGTCCCGCCCACACCTTGGGCAGGTCGTCCTTGCCGCGGTAGATCCGCAGGCCCGGACGCGAGACACGGGTGAGCTGCTCGATCACGGGTTTACCCCGGAAATATTTGAGCTTGACCACCAACTCGGGTTTGCTGCCATTTGCCTCGACCGTCGCGTCGGCGATGTAACCTTCGGCCTTCAGCAGATTCGCTATCGCGACCTTCTGCTTGGACGACGGCATCGCGATCGTGATCTTGCCGCGCTGCTGGCCGTTGCGGATACGCGTCAGCATATCCGCAATCGGATCCGACATACTCATGGGCTTCTCCGGGGGTCAGACCACCTCTTCGGTGCGATACCCGTCAGGTTTCAATGAACCGATACGGCCTGGTTGACCGCATCGGTAGGGGTCGAAATTCTTCTCTTACCAACTTGCCTTGACAACGCCGGGCGCGTCGCCGCGCATCACTGCCTCGCGGATCTTGTTGCGCGAGAGTCCGAACTTGCGGTAGACAGCGTGCGGACGCCCGCTGACTCGGCAACGCCGTTGCTGGCGCGTCGGTCCGGCATCGCGCGGAAGCTGCTGCAGCTTGGCCAGCGCCTCTTCGACTTGCTCGCCGCTTGCGGCGCGGTCGTTGATGACGGCTTTCAAGGCCGCACGCTTCCCGGCAAAGCGGGCTGCAATCAGGGCGCGCTTGTGATCGCGCGCGATCATACTCTTTTTCGCCATCGTCTCGACCTCAGGTGCGGAATGGGAAGTGGAATGCCTCGAGCAGCGCACGCCCTTCTTCGTCCGTCCGCGCCGTCGTCGTGATGGTGATATCCAGACCCCGCAGCGTATCGATCTTGTCGTAGTCGATCTCGGGGAAGATGATCTGCTCGCGCACGCCCATCGAATAGTTGCCGCGTCCATCGAACGCCTTCGCGCTCAGGCCGCGGAAATCGCGGATACGCGGGATGGCGACGCTGACCAGACGGTCCAGGAACTCGTACATCCGCTCGCGACGCAGCGTCACCTTGCAGCCGATCGGCCAACCCTCGCGGATCTTGAAACCCGCGACGGATTTACGTGCAAAGGTCACGATCGGTTGCTGGCCGGCGATGAGACGCAGATCACCCACGGCATTATCCATGACCTTCTTGTCCGCGATCGCCTCACCGACACCCATGTTGAGTGTAATCTTCTCGATTCGAGGAACCTGCATCACGCTCTTGAAGCCGAACCGCTCGCGCAACTCGCCGACGATACGATCCTGGTAATCTTTCTGTAGTCTGGTCATCTCGTTTCCTTCGATCAGGCGTCGACGACTTCGCCGTCTGACTTGAATACGCGCACCTTTCGGCCGTCTTCGAGAATCTTGAAACCAACTCGATCCGGACCGCCTTTCTGCGGGTTGTAGAGCGCGACGTTCGACACCTGGATCGGCATCATCTTATCGACGATCCCGCCCGGCTCACCGACCTGCGGATTCGCTTTTTGATGCTTCCGGGCAATGTTGATGTTCTCGACGAGAACGTGATCCTTGTCGAGCACCTTCAACACCGTGCCTCGCTTGCCTTTGTCTTTGCCGGTGATGACCATGACGTCGTCACCCTTCTTAATTTTCTGCATCTCTCCCGCCCCCTTACAAGACTTCAGGTGCGAGCGAGATGATCTTCATGAACCGCTCGCCGCGGAGCTCGCGCGTCACCGGCCCGAAGATACGGGTCCCGATCGGCTGAAGCTGGTTGTTCAAGAGTACGGCTGCATTGCCGTCGAAACGCACGGTCGAGCCGTCCGGACGACGCACGCCTTTACGCGTACGCACCACGACCGCGTTGTAGACATCGCCTTTCTTGACCTTCCCGCGCGGAATGGCGTCCTTGACGGTGACCTTGATGACATCGCCGATGCCCGCGTAGCGCCGATGCGATCCGCCGAGCACCTTGATGCACTGCACCCGCCGTGCGCCGCTGTTGTCGGCGACGCTGAGATCGGTCTGCATCTGAATCATTGTTGTTTACCTAAACCTGTTGTGCTGCCCGGATGACCTGTTTTCTCGGCGTCCACCGCGACCTATCGGAAGCAGGGCGTCCACGACGGGTCTCAACGGGCCTTTTCGATGATCTCGATCAAGCGCCACGTCTTGGTCTTCGACAGCGGACGACACTGCTCGACCCGGACGAGATCGCCCTCGGAGCAGGCGTTCTCTTCGTCGTGAGCATGGATCTTGGTCGAGCGACGCATGAACTTGCCGTACAAGGGATGCTTGACCTTGCGCTCGATGAGCACAGTGACGGTCTTGTCCATCGCGCTGCTGGTCACCCGTCCATCGAGTGTCCGGTTGCTGTTCGTTTCTTCGCTCATGATGTCGCACCCGCCTTCTGCTCGCCCATAATCGTCTTGACACGAGCGATTTCCCGACGTACAGCCTTCATCTGCGAGGGCTTGGACAACTGACCGGTGCCCCTCTGCATCCGCAGGTTGAATTGCTCGCGCAACAGATTCATCAGCTCCTTCTGGAGGTCTTCGGGGCTGCGCGTTCTTAGCTCGTTCGCCTTCATCACAGGATCATCCGTCTCTCAAAGGTGGTCTGCACGGGGAGCTTAGCTGCGGCCAGCTCGAACGCCTCGCGGGCCAGCTCTTCGGTCACGCCCTCGATCTCATAAAGCACGAGGCCGGGCTGCACCAGGGCGACCCAGTACTCGACGTTGCCTTTGCCTTTACCCATACGGACTTCGAGAGGCTTCTTCGAGACCGGCTTGTCCGGGAAGACCCGAATCCAAAGCTTACCGCCGCGCTTCACCTTTCTGGTGATGGCACGTCGTGCGGCTTCGATCTGTCGCGCCGTCAGACGGCCCCGACCGACCGCCTTCAACCCGAAATCGCCGAAGCTAACCTTGTTGCCGCTCTGTGCAAGGCCACGGTTGCGACCTTTGTGTTGCTTGCGGAATTTTGTGCGTTTTGGTTGCAGCATGACTTATCCCCTTCTCGCGGACGCCTTCGGCGCCGGTTCCTCGGGGAGCTGATCACCGAACACCTCGCCTTTGAAGATCCAGACCTTCACGCCGATCACACCGTAGGTGGTACGGGCCTCGGCGAAGCCGTAATCGATGTCGGCACGCAGCGTATGCAGCGGGACTCGGCCCTCACGCGCCCACTCGGTCCGAGCGATCTCCGCACCATTCAACCGACCGGCAACATTGACCCGCACGCCCTCGGCGCCGAGTCGCATCGTGTTTTGGATCGCACGCTTCATGGCCCGACGGAACATGATGCGGCGCTCGAGCTGCTGCGCGATCCCTTCGGCGACGAGCTGCGCATCGAGCTCCGGCTTGCGGATCTCCTCGATGCTGATGTGAACCGGGATCCCCATCATGTTGGAGACCTTGGCACGCAGCTTATCGATATCCTCGCCCTTCTTGCCGATCACCACACCCGGGCGTGCCGTGTGAATGGTGATATGGGCATTCTTCGCGGGGCGATCGATCTGAATTCGACTCACCGATGCCTTGGCCAATTCCTTGCGCAGGAAGGACCGCACCTCGAGATCGGTGTTCAGAAAATTCGCATAGTCCTTCGACGTTGCGTACCACTTCGAGGTCCAGTCCTTGACGATGCCAAGGCGGATGCCGGTTGGATGAACTTTCTGTCCCATACTGGTCCCCTTAGCCTTCCGCCACGGTCAGCCGAATATGGCTGGTGCGTTTCATGATCCGATTTGCACGACCCTTGGCACGCGGGCGGATCCGCTTCATGGTCGGGCCCTCGTC
>NZ_DIUM01000071.1 GCF_002423035.1 Thiocapsa sp. UBA6158 | reverse complement strand
TGGACCAATCGATGATCAAGGCCCCATGTGTTGATCGTCTTCGGCGATCAGGAGCTGGAATGGGTGAGTCATGGGTTGACCTCCGAGCTGGCTTTGCGCCAGGTAATTCGAAACTCGGTCCCGCCGGGTCCGGGTCGGCTCAGGAGGATGTCGCCTCCGGTGGATCGGAGCAGAGTCTTGCAGATGTGCAGACCGAGTCCGCTGCCTTTGCCGCGTGCCTTGCTGGTCACGAAGGCATCGAAGAGGCGCGGACAGATCTCGGCGGGGATGCCGGCGCCGTTGTCTTCGACATCCAGATGGATGCGATCGCCTGCGTCGCGGATCCGCAACGCGACCCGCGTGGCACCGGCATCGACCGCATTGCTCAAGAGGTTGAAAAGTACTTGCTCGATACAGCTCGGGTCGGCCCAGGCTGGCGCGCCGGTCTCGCCCCGACGAGCGACGTCGACGACGCCGCGATCTCGCAGGATCGGCTCCATCAACCGAATCACCGCATCGACCCGCTCGACCAGGTCGACCGGGCGTGGGTTCGCCTCCGGGGGATGCACGGCATCCAAGAGGTCACGGACGATTCCGGCACACACCCGCGCCTGGTCTTCGATCACCCGCAGACGTTGAAGACGCTGCTCCTCGCCGGTGTCGACCAGCGCCTGTTGCGCGTACCCGATGATGTTGCCGAGCGGGGTGTTCAGGCCATGGGCGAGCCCGGCTGCCATCTGGCCGATGCTGGCGAGGCGTTGTTCGCGGCAGAGCCGTTCGGTGGCGTGTCGGGCCAGACGCTCCGCGGACTCGTTCCGACGCCCTTGCTCCTCGATCTCGGTGCAGAGCCGAGCGAAGATCTCGGCAATCCGTGCGAGCTCGCGCGGCAGCGGCTCGGCGGGGTCGATCGGACGACCTCGAGCGCCGGTCGTTTGTCGGGCAATCCGCTGGATCGGGCGGATGAGTCGATGCTCGAGTGTGCGGTTGAGCCAAAAGTAGAGGGCTGTGACCAAGACGAGTAGACCGCCGGCCCATTGCAGAGAGATGGTCCGGATTGCTGCTTGAACAGGTGCCCGATCGTAGCTGACCGTCACATCCCCGAGTGGATTGGCTCCGATACTGATCGGCCACTGGACCTGGAACTGATCGCCCCGCTCGCGCGGCAGAGGGGCTTCCCCGACCTCGCCGAGGATCTCGCCGTCGCTGCGGCGGATCTGCAGGTAACGCACGCCGGGTTGGGCTTGAAGGTCGGACAGATAGCGCTCCAGGGTGCCGTAGTCCGAGATCAGCAGGGCGTCCAGGCTGATGGTGGCCAGTTGTCGCGCCAAGGCCTCGGCCTTGTCCTGAAAGGCTTGATCCAGCAAGCGCGCGACGCCCTGAGTTACCCCGAGCCCGAGAAGCAGACTCAGCGCGAGCAGTCCGCCGCCGATCGAGAGCGACAGGGTGCGCGACAGGGTGGGCGTCGGCATGCGAGAGACTGTCGGCACAGGTTTCACCAAGGTTTATCCACGACGGGTTGAGCCGATTCGATCGCGTAAACGGCACGACGCACCGGGTCGAAGGCGCTGTCCTCGACATGGGCGAAGCCGATGCCCGGCCCAAGGGCTGCGAAAGCGGGCTGCGCGTCGGGACCCGGGTCGATCAAGGCCCTGGTGACGATCTCGGCGAGGGCATCGTCGAGTCCGGGGCGGGCGGCGATGACATGCGGCGAGAGCTGGGTCGATTCGGCGATGATCTTCAGGCCCCGGTCCAGATAGCGATCCGCGACCTCTTTGCGCAGGCCGCCAGCGGCGAAGTCGCCATGGACGACGGCAAGCGCGACGCGCTCGTGGCGGTCGAGGAACGCATAGTCCATCAGGTCCGCGAGCGTGATTCCGGCTTGGTCGAGCATGGCCCGCGGGACGAAATGGCCGCTGAACGAGCCGTGCTCGACGAAGGCGAGCGTGCGATCGCGCAGATCGGCAACCGTTTTGATCGGGCTGCTGCGCAGCGTCACCAGGACACTCGTGTAGCCGAGCGCCCCGTCGACCGTCTCGCCGGCCAGGATGCGGATCGTGGGCGATGCGCTTGGCCCCAGATAGTGGTCGTGTGCGCGCAGATAGAGGGTCGGGCCGAGATACGCGAGATCCACTTGCCCGGCGCTGATCCGGCGGATGGTGTCGCCGTAGGAATGGCCCAGATAGAGCTCCACCGGGCGATCGAGACACCGGGACAGATAGTCGGCGAGGGGTTGGAATCGCGCGACCAGCTCGCTTGGGTTGTCGTAGGGATGCACGGCCAGCAAGAGCGGCGTGCCCGAGGGAGCCGCCGAAACGCTGTCCGGATCGGCCGACTCCTGCGCCGGGTCACAAGAGATGGCGACGATCGCGATAAGTGCCATCAGTGGCCAATGCTTAAGGGAGCTCATCGCAGGGCTCGGTCCGTCCCGACCAGGGTGGGCATCGGTATCGATACAGGACATAGGGCGTGACTCCGGCTTGACGTCTTGCGTCCCGCAGGAGCGCTGACTCGGCGTCGTGGAGGCGGCCCTCCAGCAGGTTCAAGAGGGTCGGATAGACGCGGTCGTGATAATCATAGTCGGGCTCCACGCGGACTTCGACTCGTCCGCCATGGGCCGGCGGCACTGCAAGCTCCAGCTCGATCCAATCATCCGGGAGCAGGCGGGTGTCGGCCAGCTCCTCCCAGCCCAGCTCCTGCGACCAGCGCATCTGTCGGGCAATCGTATGGGTCAGTCCTCGACCGGTGCCGGGCTCGTGCGAAGTGTCCGATACCTCGATCAGGATGCGCGGTGTGACATAGGTCGGCAGGGCATGGCCGGCACCCGTGTTGCCGGCGCGGACCCGGATGCTGTCGACCGTGCGGCGGGCCTCGATCGTGAGTCCGCGACGGGTCGTCTCGCGGTCATGGATCCCGAGAAAATCGTGCGCACCCGCGGGCATGTGGCAGCTCTGACAAGTCACGCCCTCGCGCGCGTAACGCGACTCCAGCCACTCGGTATAGGTGTTCTCCAGCGGCTTGCCGTTGACCGTCAGTCCCGTCTCGTCGAATTGATGGCAGGTCGCGCAGAACTCCGCCTCAGTGAACAACGGCTGCGCGTGAACGGGCCCATGCGGGGTGATCGCGATCTCGCGCGGGCCATGGCGGACATGCGCGCGCACATGACAGGCGGCACAGTCCACCGCCGGGATTCGTGATGCGGCATCCAGACCCTCGCGATTCCAAAGATCCAGCGCTTCCTTGAGCGGTGCATGGCAGGCAAGACACGCCTCTTGGGTGGCCCCGTCCAAGGCGTCGAGCTGGCCGAGCAGTCCGGGTGAGACGGCCCGGGCGTGGAGCGAGCTGCGCCAAGCCGCGAGCTGTGCCGGATGGCAAAGACCACAGGTCTCGGCGGAGAGGTCCGCAAGGAAGGGCTCATGCCATGGCGGCTCGCCCTGTGACTGAATCGGGCGCGCCCAGTAGGCGGGCACCGAAAACGAGGACGTATCCGGGTTTGCAAAGGCGGGGGCGCCTGCGAGGATCGCTGAACCTAAAAAGAGCAGTTGACGCCC
>NZ_DIUM01000115.1 GCF_002423035.1 Thiocapsa sp. UBA6158 | reverse complement strand
GAACACAAGTCGGACAGGCTCCTAGTGGGCGAGATGGCTGATATGGGCCTCGTTGGCCTTGCGCTCGCTGATGTCGTGGGCGATGCCGAGCATCCCGATGAGTGTGCCGTCGGGATCGAGCAGGGGCGAGGCGTTGGTGACATGCCAGCGCCAGTCACCATCCTGATGACGCACGCGATACTCCAGCCCGCTCTGCTTTTGCTTGGTCTCGAGCAGACGCATCAGAAATGCCCGGCAGCTCTGCAGATCATCGGGGTGGACGATGGACGCGATGTATTGGCCGAGAAAATCGGCCGGGTCAAAGCCGAGGATCTCGCGTAGATTGGGCGAGAGATATTGGAACTCGCCGGCCAGGTTCAGGGTGTAGATGATGTCGTTGGCATCCTCGACGAAGGTGCGGAACTTCTGCTCGCTCAGGCGCAGCTCCTCCTCGATATGCTTTTGCCTGGTGATCTCGTGGACCAGGACCACGCACTCCTCGCTCGGCAGCTTGGGCGCTCCCATCGCCGCGACCGAGAGCTCGAACCAGACCTCGCCCCGGGGCATCGGCAGTGAATAGATGCCGCCTTGATGACGCCCCCGGGTCGCCGCCTCCTCGATGGCCGCCATGATGACGTCCGCCGCCTCGGTGGGAAGGACCTCCGCGACCCGCTTGCCGAGGAAGGACTCGGGTCGCACATAGAGCTGAGTCGTGAAGGAGGAGTGAAACTCGTGGATGCGACCCGACCGATCGATCCGCAACATCAGGGCGGGCATGGCCTCGAGCATGGCCTCCAGACGCTCCTGGGTTTGGCGGAGCTCGGCCGCGGCGCGCCAGCGCTCGGTGTGGTCGCGCACAGCGGCCAAGAGCACCCGATCACCCTCCAGATCGAGCGCGCTCAGCACCACCTCGCAGGGGATCTCGACACCGGTATCGGAGCGACGGTGAACCCACTCGAAGCGCCGACTCCCCTCTCGCAGCGCGGCCTGGATGTGTCGGTTGGCCAGCTCGGACGAGTGGGTCCCGCAGGGTTGAATGAGTGGGGAGAGGTCGCTTGGATGGGCGGCGCAAAAGGTCTCTCGATCGGGTATTCCGAAGAGTCGCAGCGTGGCCTGATTGCAGTCGATGAAATGGCGGGCATCGAGCAGCATCATCGCCTCGCTGGTCGACTCGAAGAGTGTGCGGAAGCGGGCCTCCGAGCGTGCCATCGCCGCCTGGACCTCGAGGAGCTCGCTGATCTCGGTCGAGAAGCCGATCAGTGCACGCTCGTCGTCTCGCCAGCGCAGGGGCAGCTTGACCGTCCAGAAATGATGCGTCTTGCCCGAGGCATCGACGAAGCGTTCCTGACCCGCGGACCGATGTGAATGCAGCACTATCTGCTCATCGAGCTCTTGGAAAGAGTGCGCAAAGTCTTTCGAAAACAGCTCGGCGTCGGTCTTGCCGAGGATCTTATCGGCGGGTCGCCGATAGAGTTCGGCCACCCTGGGGTTGATGTAGCGATAGCGATGGTCCGATCCCTTGACATAGATATAGGCATCGACATTGGCGAGCACCGTATCGAGCAACCGCCGGGTTTCGTCCAGCTCGGTCTGGGCACGTTTGGACTGGGTGATGTCCTCGAACGAGGCGATCAGCAGGTCATCGGCCAAGGCGGCGCTCATGACGACATGACGCTCGCTGCCGTCCTTGTGGATGATTCGCAAGGTCTTGGGCTCGACTCGGCCCTTGGAGGCGATGGCCTCGGCGAGCGCGCTCTCCCACCAGATCCAGAGCGCGGCATGACCCTCGGGGTCGGGACAGACCAGGCGGGCCCAATCGCGGAGCCCGGGCATCTCGGACTGGGTATAACCGAAGACCCGCTCGCAGGCGGCATTGCTGAACATGACCGGCTGATCCGGGGTCAAGGCCGCGACCAGCACCGCCGTGGGCAGATGCTCCAGCAAGACACTCAGCTGGTTCAGACGCTCGCGCAGTTGTAACTCGAGTCGCTTGTAGGCGCTGACGTCGATCATCACCCCTTCCCAGAGGATCTCGCCATCCTCGGACTCGAAGGGGTTGGAGGAGATCGCGACCCAGACCAGCTCGCCATGGACAAGCAACCGTCCCTCCCAGTGGAAGGGCTGGTTCTTGGTCAGTGACTCCAGGTTGGCCGCGATCATGCTGTCACGGTCATCCGGATGGATCACCTCGATGGCCAGTCCTTGATCGGCCATGAATTGGGCCCGACTGAAGCCGCACATCTCCAACCAACGGGTACTGACATGGGTGAATTCGATGCTGCCGTCCGGGCGGATCCTGAGCTCATAGGTTCCGACAGGCAGGAGTTCCAAGAACTCTCGGGTCGCCGGCGAGAAATCTGAGGCAGAGTATGGATCAAGCATCCTGAGCGTCCCTTGAGCTTGCCCTTGCCGAACAAAATACAGGAATCATCCCGGAATAAGTATAAGCCCAGGTCTCAGTTTCGCCGACATAGTTGCGCGTCGGCGTCTGCACGATCCAGCGATAGACCTGCGGGCCTCGATCATAGTTTCGGCCACCGAGACTCTGGTGAGCGGTGTGCCTTGGCCACGGAAGAACACGGAATTTGGCTCTCTCGGATCTCATGGGGTTATTGATATTTTTTAAATCAATAACCTGAACCTTGCTTGCGGGCAGAACCCTATTCGGACGCGGCCTATAATCATGTTCGACACGGACACCCTTCAGACCCTGCTGAACCTGCCTGATATCGCCATTGATCGCCTTGTGCTCTTCGAGCAGCAGATACTGCTCGACTTGATCAAGAGTACGCTCGAGGATGTGAATCTCAAGCATGCGGTCGGTGTCGATGCGCTGCGACGAAGGGTCATCGCGATTTTGTCGTCGTGATCAGTGTCTATGTGAAGGATCGGCTCCGCGTCATCGCCCTGCTCCCCGCGCGGGCCAAGGCCATCGTGGAGGCGTTTTTTCGAAGCATTCCCAAGCGCTTACGGCGCACCGTCGCGGTCGTCTGATCGGACCTTTGCCAAGGCCTCATCGGGGCCGCAAAGGCCGTGTTCGGTAAACGCGTCCTCATCTGCGTGGACCGCTTTCATGTCGCTCGCTTGTATCGCGAGGGACTCGAGACACTGCGCAAGCGCGAGTTTAAGCGGCTGCGTCGCACGCTCTCCAACGCGTCCCTTGATGAGCTCAAAAACGCGCATGGGGTCCTGCGGCATCGTCGCGTGGGTCTCAATGCGAAGACCTTCGGCGCCCTGCGCGAGGCGTTCACGGATATCCATCTCACCCATTGCAGCGATGACGACATCGGCGTCGGCAAGCCGGTGCGCAGCGCCGACGGCTTCAACCTCTACTTGGTCGACGGGCGGGCGCATTGCCGGGTCTTGACCGACGATCCGGCGAATGCGACCAGTGTCGTCCTTGCAGAGGTCGACGAGGAGGATTGACCCGCGCTCGCTTGTCGTCGGATGCCGGGCGCTTTCCGTCGACCTTCGACTCGCGCGATCCAGACGGGGGTCGCGCCGTGCCCGCCCTGTCTCCTTCGGTGTTAAAATCCGCGCGCTCCGGGCCAGTCTTCATCCTTGCCGGTAACGATGCTGTCCGGTCCGGAAAAGATCCTCGCGACACGCTGTTTACTGCGCCCGGCTTGGGCGATCAACCTGGTGGAGAAGCCACATGAAATGCGCAATGTTGGTGACCGGCAACGGTCCGATTGTCATCGTGACCTCTTACGACTCGCTCGAGAATCCGGATCTGCTGGAGCGTCTCAAGGATAAGGGCATCCCGAAGTTCCTGGCCTACGAGATCCCGATCGAGCTGGCTAAGGAGCGCTACAAGGGTCATTTCAAGAAGGTCATGAACGGCTTCACCGAGTCGGACAGCCTGCGGGTGCTCGATCACAATGGACATCGCGCATTCAATCTCTTCACTTGGGCGGAGCTCGGCACCCCCCTTGCCCACGAAAGCCCGCTCGACGACCTCTATCACCAGCACTGAAGCGATTTCGGGAATCCGTATCCCGACGGCTGTAGGTCAGGTGTCGGGAATAGATCGAACACCGAATCCAAACGTTGTCGTTGTCGAGAGACAACCGTGGCAAAGGCATTCTCCCGTCGAGTTGTTTTACTTACTCTTCAACCCTTCCTAGGGGCGACTTCAGTCGCCCCTACACCACGGCCGTTCCATCCTGGAAATCACCCGTTCAGCTGATCCGCATCGGGGTCAGAGCAAGCTATAGGTCACGGTCACCCCAGCCATGACGATGGCCATGATGCTCATCAGCTTGACCAGGATGTTCAGGCTCGGTCCCGAGGTGTCCTTGAAGGGATCGCCCACGGTATCGCCGATCACGGACGCCCGGTGCGCGCGCGAGTTCTTGCCGCCGTGATAGCCGGACTCGATGTATTTCTTGGCGTTGTCCCA
>NZ_DIUM01000015.1 GCF_002423035.1 Thiocapsa sp. UBA6158 | reverse complement strand
CGGCGCGACGACGACCGCGCCCGGCGAGGCCGCCGTACCTCGTCCCTGTGGCGGCTTAGCAACAGTGGACCAATCGATGATCAAGGCCGAAAGGCGAGAGCCATGCCGAGTTTAACAGTGCCTTGGCCGTTGGTGGATCACGTAAGCCTATGCTCTTAAAATAGATCTTCTTAACTGAGTGCCATTCGGGTCAGAGCCCTTTCTCGTCCCAGGTCGGCAAGGGGCCGAAGCGTTGGGTCGGCTGGCGGCTCAAGATGCCTGCCTTGGCCTTGGCTTCGCCGTCGGCAAAGTTCAATTGATACGCTTTGGTCTCCTGAATCGGGGTCATGAGGTTCACATCATTGCTGCTGCCGTGCAGGGATCAAAGCCCGTCGAGTTCACGGTAGACCTCGCGCCGGTGGCCGAGCTTGACCACCACCAACAGTGTTTCCTCTTGGATTTGCGCGATGATGCGATAGTCCCCGACGCGAAACTTGTAGAGTTGGTGATGACCTTGCAGCGCACGCCCCAGCTCGCGCGGATCATCGCGACCGCTCAATCTATCCATGAAGTCCAAGAGTCGCTTCTGCACCGAGCGATCCAGCTTCGCCAGCTGACGCTTCGCGCGTGGCTTGAGGGCTACCTTCCAGGGCATGTCAAAAACCGAGGTCGCGCTTCACTTGCTCCAGCGGGATCGGTGCCTCGCCGTCGTCGAGGGCCTCCATCGCATCGGCGAGGTCTTCCACGTCTTCTAGGTAGTGCTCCACCAGGGTGGCGATGACTTGTTCTGGAGTCTTGCC
Organism: Thiocapsa sp. UBA6158; assembly: GCF_002423035.1. Taxonomy (GTDB): domain Bacteria; phylum Pseudomonadota; class Gammaproteobacteria; order Chromatiales; family Chromatiaceae; genus Thiocapsa. The sequence goes on along the minus strand of NZ_DIUM01000015.1, from coordinate 7,297 downwards.
GCGGGCCTTGGCCAGTCCGGCTAGCGCCGTGGCGGCCCGATCAGGGATGGGGACGGTCAGGTTCATCGTGTGGTTGCTCCAACGGTCGAGATAGCCATGCCAGTTGCGCTAGAAAAGTAGAAAAGGGACAGATTTATTTTCTCGGTCATGACTTTGGTTCGCGCGTGCTCGAATATCAGCGCCGACACGGCCGATCCCTCCTTGCACCGGCTCACCCTTCAACCGGACTCGGAACCAATCAGGTCTTCCACGTTCGCGGCATCGAAGATGCCGTCGAGCCACACGTCCAGCTGCGCGATCTCGGCCGCGTCGATCCGCCGCTCCGCCCAGGCCGGGACAGTGCCCTCGACCTTGCCTTTGGCCTCGCCCTTGACCTCGCCTTCGGCAAAGATCGACTGATAGGCCCGCGTCTCCTGGATGGGAGTCACCAGATTCAACATCGCCCAGATCTCCTTCGCGGTGAGTCCGCGAAATCGTTCGAAAAACCAATACTCCAAGACCTCGCCGAGGACCTCGCGGACCTCGGCGGGCACCGCGGGGTCGGAAAAGGGGTCGGAGCCCTTTGCGGGAAAAGGGGTCGGAGCCCTTTGCGGCACGAAAATCCAGCGCACCGACCAGACGCGTGAATGCACCGAGGTCTTGATATGCTGACGATTGCTTGCCGGTTGTCCGGCATCGGGTCGGTCATGCACAAGCATTGCAGATCTTTCCGGTCGTTCCGTCTCACCGAATGTCTCACTCCGCACCTAGGCTTTTTAGGATCTTTCTTGCCAAGGGTTCCTTGATCTCAGTGTGCCGGGGCACGGCTTCGGTTCTACCGTTCGCTGGATTGACCCAAAGCGCATGCGATGCCCCCTCGCGTTTCAAGTAGCAACCGGCGACTCTCAACTTTTTCTCCAGCAAAAGCCTTTTCATCCAACGGCGACCGTGTCGCGAATGGCATCATGTGGAAGGCCACGTAGGATATCGGAGGTGCGGTCGTCCAGGATCATTTCTATCGCCTGCCGAAGACTGTCCTTGGCTTCCTCCAGCGTATCTCCTTGTCCATTTGCGCCAGGTACCTCCGGGCACATCGCCCAAAATCCACCTTCCGGGGCAGGCTCGATAATCGCTGTGAATTCACCTTTCATGCGTGGTTCTCACTGAAGAAAAGAAAACGAAGGAGAGCCTGGGGTCAAGAGCCTGGGGTCAGGTCTTGATATGTGACTTTTTTGCTCACGGGTTTGTCCTTATAGGGAAAAGTGCTCGGAGCCCTTTGCGGCACGAGAACCAAGGCGGCGATGGCAGCGACCCGGATAAACATGAGTGGCGTTTGGGTCCGGTCTCCCATTGCGCAGCCCGCCCGTCAGCCGCTTGCCCCGTCGATGGGCGCACCCCCGGTCGTCTTCTCGCCGGTGGTCGAATCCCCGCCGACCTCGCGCACCGCGCGCAGCCAGCCCTCTCCATCGGCGAGGATGAGCAACTGATCGCCAAGCTCTTCCAGTGCGCCGAGGTCGCGGATGCGCGCAAGCCACGGAGCACTGCGGTCCGCGATCGCGGGGCCGAAGCGGCGGCGCAATTGCCGGAGCAGCATGTGACGGGGAGACTGGGGGGAGACTGGGGTCAGGTCTTGACATGTGCCTATTTCGCTCATCGCTTTGGTTCGCGCGTGCTCGAAAATCGACGCCGAAACAGCAGATCCCCGCCGGCACCGGCTCACCCTTCAACCGGACTCGGGACCAATCAGGTCTTCCACGTTCGCAGCATCGAAGATGCCGTCGAGCCAAACGTCCAGCTGCGCAATCCCGGCCGCGTCGATCCGCCGCTCCGCCCAGGAAAAGGGGTCAGAGCCCTTTCGGGGCTTCGGGGGCTAGGTCTTGAAAAGCAATATCGGTTCACGGCGATGAATGCATCCGTCCATTCGCCGGCTCCGGGGTCAGGCTCACCTTGAACACCTAGCGTAGAAGTCCTGCGACACTCATCGTAAAGCGTGGTGGCTGGCATCAGGTTAGAGCAGCTTGACCAAGGCGGCGATGGCGGCGACCTGGGCGAACATGAGCGGCACGAGCCATTTCAACAGGTCGATTTTGGTACGGGCGATGTCGCCGCGCAGTTGTTCGATTTTCAACGTCAAGTCGGCGCGGACTTGCTCGATCTCTTTTTGCAGCCGCAGCTCGGTCTCGCGCAAATGGGCTTGGGTGGCTAAATCCTGCAGGTGCGGATAGCGATCTTCCAGACGCTCGAAGGCTTCGGCGATCACGCGAGCGCGACTGCGCTCGTCGGGGGCCGTGGTCAAGGCATCGTAGAGTGCGACAACGGATGTCATGGCGATGTGTGAGCTCTCACATACGTTGGTTGTGACCGCTCCGGACCAAACCGCCTGTCCAGTCCGGCGGCAGTTATTCGGTCTTAAGAATCGGTCGATGTCGCGAAGAAGTCTAACACGACATCAGGGGGAGCTCGGGGTCAGGAGTTCGGACAAAGAGCCTGGGGTCAGGTCTTGATATGTGACTATTTTTGCTCACGGGTTTGTCCGGTCTCCCATTGCGCAGCCCGCCCGTCAGCCGCTTGCCCCGTCGATGGGCGCACCCCCGGTCGTCTTCTCGCCGGTGGTCGAATCCCCGCCGACCTCGCGCACCGCGCGCAGCCAGCCCTCTCCATCGGCGAGGATGAGCAACTGATCGCCAAGCTCTTCGAGCGCGCCGAGGTCGCGGATGCGCGCAAGCCACGGAGCACTGCGCTCCGCGATCGCGGGGCCGAAGCGGCGGCGCAATTGCCGGAGCAGCATGTGACGCGCGGCTTCTCGACCTTGCTCCAGTCCTTGCTCCAGTCCTTGCTCCAGTCCTTCCTGCTTCCACTGATCGGTCCAGCTTTCGAGATTCTCGGCGAGCATCTGATAGACCTCGATTAAATCGCTTAGGGGTGGCAGCTCGACCCCGGACAGCCGCTTGGGCAGGAAGACACGCCCGAACCAGATCGCAAAGGCCCGACGCAACCCAAGCTGATCGGGCGCCTGGAGCCAGTCGGTCAGGGCGCGCACGATGTCCATCGCGGCCGCGGATCCGCGGCTCGCCTCGAGCCGAAACAGCGCGGCGCTGAGATTGCGCTCGGGCAGCGCGCCGCTCTTGGCGATCCGTTGCTCGTCGAGCAGAAGATAGCCTTGGCGTGGTCGATAGGCCTCCAGGACCGACGGCGCGGGTTCGATCAAGGGCTCGAGCGTTTCGGCGGCGGTCCAGGCGTTGGCTCCATTGTAGAGCACAACCGGGAGGACCGGAGGCAGGCGACCGGCGACACTCAACTGCTCGGCGCGGATGAGGTCTTGGTAGAGTAGACCGATGTAGGTCTGAATGCGCACGGCCATCCAGGAATCGACGCCGGACTGGAATTCCAGCAGCAGGTAGACATAGAGCCAGTCCTCACCCCAACGCACACGCCAGATGATGTCGTCGGCGCGGTCGCGCAGGTCGTCGCTCACATAGCTGCCGCTGGCGCGCTCCAAGGTGCCGAGATCCAGCTCGCGCACCCAGGCGCCGGGCATGAAGCCGCTCAGCAGATCCCGGACCATGGCAGCGTGCGCGAACAGGAGCTTGTAGCCGCTGTCGTGCGTCGGCTGGCGCTTGTCCGTGGGCACCGTGCCACGCTTGCTCATGGCTGCGCAGCACCCGAGGTGCTCGGCGCTCGCCGAAACAGTAAATCCGCCTGCACCGGCTCACCCTGGTGGACGTGGGTATTGAAGCGCCCGTCCAGGCTGAACCCGGCCTCGATCAGAAAGCGCTCGATCTCCTCGTGCAGGGCTTGGCCCTCGTAGAGCTCGACATAGGATGCCTCGACGTAGACCGCATCGATCTGCGGCAGCAGGCCGGTGGCGCCCTTGAGCACCTCCAGCTCGAAGCCTTGGACGTCGATCTTCAGCAGCACGGGACGCGGCAGGGGTGTCGGAAGACAGGCATCGAGACGCTTGATCGGCACGCGCAGTTCCCCGGATTCTTCCATTCCGAAGATGGCCTTCTGGCATGCGCCCAAGGCGAGCAGGGGGAGGAGTCGGTGCGGGTGGCGAGATGCATCCGGCCTTCGCCGGGGGCGGCTCCCAAGGCGCAGTCGTGGATCTCGGCCTGTCCGCGGGTGACGCGCAGGAGCTTGGCGCGGGGTCCGGGCAGCGGCTCGAAGCAGATCAGCCGGGCCTTGGGCCAGCGCGTGCGGGCGTAGACGGCGAATTGGCCTTTGTTGGCGCCGACGTCGATGACGGTGGCGAACTGGTCGCGTCCGAGGGCGACGTCATGGTCCAGGGTGGCGGCCACGCCGTGCAGCAGTGCGGGCCAGCAGGCGGGGCTTTGCAGGAGCTTGGCGTATTTGCGCAGACGGGGCGACATGTCGGGGGTCCTTGTCTTGTCGTGCGGGGTTGGGGGCGATCTCGGAGGGTTCCGGGGAGATGGCCGAAAAGCTCGGGGTCACCATTTAGCTGACCCCGATCAATGGTACGACCTCTTTTCTCGCACCGAAGCACGCTTGTGTCGGTCGGGAAGTGCCACTTTGGTACCGCCAACGCGCCCGCGGTTCTCGTTGAAAGGTCGCGGATTCACTCCGATCAGAGCCCTTTCTCGGACCTTTTTCTACATACCGATGATCAAGGGGCCGATTGGTTGCCGATTGCGATTACCGTGGTACGTCCCCGATTTCCTCGTCCCCGGTTTCCTCCGCACCTTCATCGTTCACCAACGCCGGACGAAAGCGGACCCGGCCCCGTTCCAAAACCACCAGATGACCGGGGATGCGAGCGACGAGGTCTTTCAGGGTGAGGAATCGCTTCAACAAGTCGGCGATCGCTTCGGCCGTATCATTGTCGGCGACCCGCAGCACCAGGCGTCCTGGCGCGGTTTCCGGTGGGTAGGCGCGGGTGTCGGCGAAATCGAGATCCCGAGTCACCAGGATGGCGCCGGTCGCCTGAGCATGGCGGTCGATCAGGTCGTCACTCGCGCGGCCCATTTCCAGGTCGCGCACATGAGCGGCCGAGTGCCCGGCTGCGATCAGAGCGCGCAAGGCGGACCGTGGCATGTTGGCGTCAAGCAGGAAGCGCATCAGGCCACACGCGGGAGCGGGTGGAAGGATTCCTGCGCGATCAGGTCATTCGCGAAGATCAGGGCGGCCTGAATGTCCGCGGGGGTGAGGCCGTATTCCTCCTCGATCGCGGCCATGCTCATGCCGCCCGCCAGGCTGCCGAGGATGATGGAGACCGGCACGCGGGTATCGCGGATCACCGGCTTGCCGTGACAGATGGCGGGATCGATCTGAATGCGCTCGTTCAGATTCATGCTGCTCTCCCAAGGTTGCGTTGACGGTGGCGCTAAAGCTGATGATAGCGGACTTCGGGAAAAGAGGGTCCAAGCAAGGCCGCAAGCAAGGCCGGGGTCAGGTCTTGACATGTGCCCAGCGAGCAAGGCCGGGGTCAAGCGCAAGGCCGGGGTCAGGTCTTGATATGTGCCCAGTATCGCTCATGGCTTTGGTTCGCGCATGCTCGAAACTCGGCACCGAAACAGCAGGTCCCCGCCTGCACCGGCTCACCCTTCAACCGGACTCGGGACCAATCAGGCCTTCCACGTTCGCGGCATCGAAGATGCCGTCGAGCCAAACGTCCAGCTGCGCAATCCCGGCCGCGTCGATCCGCCGCTCCGCCCAGGCCGGGACAGGGCCGAAACGGCGCGCCAATTGGCATAGCGGGGTCAGGCCTTGAAATGCAGCACTTTCTCCCCGGTCGGCCGACCGACATCGGATCGGCCGTGCACAAGGATTGCCGCCACTTCAGGTTGTGCCGCTGCACGGAATGGCTCACTTCGCACCGAGGCTTTTTAGGACGAACAGCAGGGTTAGCGGGATTTGGCAGTGGCGACAGTTCATCCGAAGTCGCCTTCGCCGGCAGCGGGCCAATACTCATCGTCCAGAACCTGATCGATGGTAAATGGACAGGTCGACGGAAAGCGGTTCAGTGCCAGCCCGGTTTCCTGCGCCGCCTCGCGCCGAGCCGTATCGTAGATCTCACCGAGGGTCGCAGCCAGCGTTGGCCGTAAGCTCGGACTCTCTTTGAGCAGAAGCTTGATATCGATCCGTTGCGTGATGACGGTCACGCCCCAGCTGCGGGAACGGCGTTCGGGTTGGCACTGCATCTTGAGAAGATGCAGAACCAAAACGATCAGACGGTTGCGCAGTTGTCGCCGCTCGCTTCGGCTCATGCCGTCAAGCTCCTCCGAAAGGTGTTCCCGATCGAGTCGTTCGAGGTCGCCCGCACGGAGATGGCGCGCCTGCTCTTCGAGCCAGCGCAGGTAATCGGTGTCATAGCATGTGGTTTTGGTCATGAGCGGTGCTTGATGCTTGCGATACCGACCTTAGGGTACGCGGATGTCGGTATATCCGTCATCCAGAAGAAGAAAAAGGCTGGGGTCAGGTCTTGATATGTGCCTATACTTGCGCACGGGCTTGGCGGTAAGCCCCTGGAATCAATCGAAAAAACAAAACTTTAGGACCTGGCCGAGCACTTCGCGAACCTCGACCAAAGGTCGGTTATTCGGATTGATCGTCTTCTGCCAGCCACCGTCCAAGCCGTTCGCGGATTTAGATCAGGCGGGCCACCTCAATGCGACCGATGGAGCCGGTGAGCAGCGCGCCATCCAGCACCGCCAGGCGGGACAAGCGCAATACGCTCGGGACTTTCAAGCCAGAGACTGCAAAATCGGGCTCCGAGGGCAGAATCATCTCATCCAGGTCGGGTTCGGCCTGATGCAGCCGGGAAGACACCATGCACACCAGCCAATCCTCAAAGCGCCGCGATGTGCGGCGAAGCAACAGTACCGGGCGCAGCTTGGTCCCACTCAGATCAGTATGAGGGAAGGGCGTCAGGGCAATCTGGCCGGCCTTCTTCATCGCCAACGTTCCTTTAGGTCGGACTCGCCATAGAGCGGGGGCTCATCCTCCAGACCCCGCATGGCCTGCGCCATCGAGAATTCGGAGAAGTCAGTTTCCGACCATTCGTACGCCTGGTCCACGGGCCTCCGAGAAAAGCGCTCCGCGAGATAGTCCACGAAGTCGAACACTTCAGCCTGTTTCTCTTCTGGGGGTCACCATTTAGCTGACCCCGATCAATGGTACGACCTCTTTTCTCGCACCGAAGCACGCTTGTGTCGGTCGGGAAGTGCCACTTTGGTACCGCCAACGCGCCCGCGGTTCTCGTTGAAAGGTCGCGGATTCACTCCGATCCGCGCCAGTCACCCTTCTGGATCAAGGCGGTGGGGCTGCTCCGTTGGGAGTAGACACCCGGCCCCTGGCTCCT
>NZ_DIUM01000042.1 GCF_002423035.1 Thiocapsa sp. UBA6158 | reverse complement strand
TTCAAGACCCTGCCGATCCTGTTCAGTCAGATGCCGGGCGGTAGCGTCATTGCGGTCCTGTTTTTCCTGCTGCTGGTGTTTGCCGCGCTCACCTCGGCCATCTCCTTGCTTGAGGTGGTGGTGGCCTATTACTGCGATGAGCGGAAGTGGGATCGTCGCAGGGCAACCGTAGTGATGGGGCTGGTGATCTTCGCCATCGGCGTGCCGTCGGCCCTGTCCAGCAATCTACTCAAGGACTGGCAGTTGATCGGCGAACGGAACTTTCTGGACTCGGTGGATTTTATTGCCACCAACTACCTGTTGCCGCTGGGGGGGCTGTTGATCACGCTGTTTGCAGGCTGGGTGCTGACACCGTCTGTGGCCAAGGCAGAGCTGGCAAAGGGAGCGACCGTCGGCTGGTTCTATCCGCTATGGCGTTTCCTGATCCGCTACGTCTCGCCGGTGCTGGTTGCGCTGGTACTGCTGAATAAGCTGGGCCTGTTTTGAGGATTACCCCTCACACAAACAAAAAAAGCCCCGCCTGAGCGGGGCTTTTGAACAGCAAGCATCGAAGGTGCGTTACTTCTTCTTGGCTGCCTTCACTTTGAGATCTTTGAGACCTTTGCCCGGGGAGAACTTGGCCGAGGTTTTGGCCGGAATCTTGATCTCTTTGCCGGTTTGGGGATTGCGGCCGGTACGGGCCTTCCGGGTCACGGTGCTGAAGGTGCCGAAGCCGACCAGGGTCAGCTTGTCGCCGGCTTTCATGGCTGCTTCAGTTGCCGCCATAAAAGCGCTGAGGGCCTTCTCGGCCTGGGTCTTGGTGATACCTGCGCCTGCCGCCATCTTTGCAACGAGATCTGCCTTCTTCATTCGGGTCCCCCTTGGGTTTTTTACGCTGCGGACGTCTCCGACAGCGTTGAATCTGGCTTATGATCTTAGCACTGGTTTGAGCATCTGCAAGTGGTCAAGCAATTTTTTCTGCTTCTAACACACTTTTTTCAGTATGGCGAGTGTTCTTTGCGCTTTTAATCTGATTTTAAGATGGCTGACAATCACCACAGGAAACTGTTGACAGTCGCGTCGCGCTGGCAGTAATTTTATCATTCTTCAGAAGAAGATATGAAACTGACAGACGGTGGGGCGGCCAGTGGCCGCCTTGTTTTTGGGCCGTGGTCATGATCGAACTATGGGAGGTTTGCAGATGGATATTTCAGTACTCCCCCTGGCAGCAGGGCAGATGAAGGCTAAGGTGGCTGACGAGTCGCAGCTTGGTTTCGGTCGTATCTTTACCGACCGGATGCTGCTGGTTGAGTGGACTGCGGAGCAAGGCTGGCACAATGCCCGTATCAAGCCCTATGAACCGTTCGTGCTGGACCCGTCGGCCCAGGTGTTTCATTACGCCCAGGAGATCTTCGAGGGCTTGAAGGCCTACAAGTGGGCTGATGGACGGGTTGCCCTGTTCAGGCCTGAGAAGAACGCCCGGCGCTTCAACCTCTCCGCCGACCGGCTGTGTATGCCTGAGCTGCCGGAAGAACTGTTTGTTGAAGGGATCAAGCAATTGGTTGGATTGGAGCAGGACTGGATTCCGACTGCAGCAGGCACCTCGCTCTACATCCGTCCTGCCATGATCGGCGTGCAGCCGGTGCTGGGGGTCAACCCGTCCGATCATTACTATTTCTTCGTGATCCTGTCACCGGTGGGGGCCTACTACGCCGCCGGTTTCAAGCCGGTCAGCATCATGGTGGAGGATCACTACGTCCGCGCCGTGCCGGGCGGCACCGGCGAGGCCAAGACCGGCGGCAACTATGCCTCATCACTCAAGGCCGGCCTGGAGGCCAAAAAGAAGGGCTTTGATCAGGTGCTCTGGCTGGATGGCCGCGAGCAACGCTATATCGAAGAGGTGGGCGCCATGAACATGTTCTTCGTCTATGGCAACCGGATCGTTACCTCGGCCCTGAACGGCTCGATCCTGTCGGGCGTGACCCGCGATTCGGTGCTGGCCTTGGGTAAGAAACTGGGCTGCACGGTGGAGGAGACCAAGATCGATGTCAATGAGCTGATGGCTGATATCAAGGCCGGCAAGGTGACCGAGGCCTTCGGCAGCGGCACTGCAGCGGTGATCACCCCGGTGGGCAAGCTGTATTACAAGGGCGAGACGGTGCAACTGGGCGGCGGCGGTGTGGGTGAGCTGACCCAGAAGCTGTACGACACCTTGACCGGGATTCAGACCGGTGCCCTACCTGATGAGTTTGGCTGGGTGACCTTTGTGAAGTAGCTAGATGACCGAGGCGGGCAGCGATGCCCGCCTCGTCTGTTTGGAGGGCATCATGCAGCACGCCGAGCTGTCCGTGCAGACCCGCACGCAAAATGAGCTGGTGGCGATCACCGCCCAAGTGGCTGAGCTGGTCAGCCGCAACGGCTGGCAGGATGGGGTGTTGACCCTGTTTGTACCGCACACCACCGCCGGTATCACCATCAACGAAAACGCCGACCCCGACGTGGCCCGCGACATGCTCTGGTTCACGGAGCAACTGGTACCGAATCTTGCCGGTTTTCGTCACGCCGAAGGCAACTCCGCCGCCCATATCAAGGCCAGCCTATTCGGTTCATCGGTCCAAGTGATCGTGCGGGGGGGCAGTCTCTGGCTGGGCACCTGGCAGGGGATCTACTTCTGCGAGTTTGACGGCCCCCGTCACCGGCAGTTACTGCTTGGATTTTCTTGATCGGTTTTGTGCGGGAATATGTTAGATTATTCCCATGCAGAAGCTCAAAGGAGGTGGAGACAATGCTTAAAACAGCACTGACTGCAGCAGCAGTGATGGTGGTCATCTCGACCCAGGCATTGGCCGCAGGTGATTATCGTGGCGACGAGCGCTGCCCGTTGCCCAAGGACTGGAGCAGGTACTCTGAGCCCTATAACCCGCTGGACCATCCCAACGATTATCCGACCTTTTACAAGGCAGACTGGCCCGGCTGGAGTTGCTCCTATCAACGTGAGGACGGGGTGATCGTGCAGTACGGCGACAACCGCACCCCGCAGCAGCAGTGGCAGGATACTTGGGGCGGATCGGGTGGAAACGACGTTAATTAATCGGCGTATTCTTCTTTTTTAAGGCCGTACTTCTTTATCTTGCGGTAGAGGGTGGCCATGTTCATGCCGGCTTCTTTGGCGGCGCTATCTACGGCGCCGCCATGTTTTTTGAGCAGATCACGCAGCAGGTCGCGTTCAAACCGTTCCAGCGCGGCGGTGTATGGTTCTTCGGTCATCAGCACCGGCCCAGCCTGAACGGAAACGCGTGGCCCCTGCGGCAATTCGATCACCTGCCCCAGGGTGTCAAGGCTGATGTAGTCGCTGCCTTCCATGGCCATGCAGGCCTCGATCACATTCTTCAGCTGCCGGATGTTGCCCGGCCACTGGAAGGAGCAGAGTATCTGCATGGCATCTTTTTCAAAGCCCTTGATGGTGGTGCCGAACTTGAGGTTCTGGAGATGGATGAAGTGGGCTGCCAAGAGCGGTATGTCCTCCACCCGCTCCCGCAGAGGCGGCAGGTGCAGGTTGACCACGTTCAGCCGGTAGTAGAGGTCCTCCCGAAAACTGCCCTCGGCGACCGCGCGCGCAAGGTCGCGGTTCGTGGCTGCGATGATGCGGATATTGACCTTGATGGTACGGGTCCCGCCCACGCGCTCGAAGCTGCCGTTCTGGAGAACACGCAACAGCTTGGTTTGCAGCTCGAGGGGCAGCTCACCCACCTCGTCCAGGAAGATGGTCGAGCCGTCCGCGAGCTCGAAGCGACCCATCTGTCGCGCCAGCGCACCCGTGTAGGCACCCTTCTCGCGACCGAACAGCTCGGCCTCGATCAACGACGCCGGCAGTGCGGCGCAGTTGACCTTGATCATCGGGCGTTCGCCGCGCTGGCTGAGGTGGTGGATGGCGTCGGCCAAGACCTCCTTGCCGGTGCCGGTTTCGCCGAGCAGCAGGACCGTGGCGTTGGTCGGTGCCACCTGGGCGATCTCCTCCAGCACCCGGTTGAAGCGTGGGGAACGGCTTGCCGGCAGCTGTCCACAGCCGGTTCGGCTGGACTGGCGCAGACACTGGTTTTCGGCCTCCAGGCGCTCCTTCAGGCGCGTGATCTCCGCCAGCGCGCTCGCCAGGGCGGCCTCGCGACGGATGCGCGCGACGGCTTGGACCAGCACTTCGCCGACGAGCTTGAGCCGAAGGATCAGATCCTCCGGCCAGGCGCGCGTCCGATCAAAGGCACTGAACGCGATGATTCCGACCACCTGCCCGCTGACTCTCAGGGGGATTGCCAGATTCGACTTGAGTCCTACGAGTTCGCAGTAGTCGCGCTCCACCGTCGCCTCGGGCGGGAAATCGGCGGGGATGTCGGTAAGCACGACGATCCGGCCGGACCGCAGCTCCTTGAAATACCAGGAGAACGGCGGGGCTGGACCTGGTGCCACGGCGTCGATACCCGGCCGGCTCACCGAGCAGAGGATTTGGAACGGACCGTCGGTGTCGCTGCTCTCCGCGAAGCTGCAGCGGTCAAAGCCGAGGAAGTCCGTCAGGCGCTCCAGGGCGCGCCTGAGCTGATCGATCACTTGGTCCGCCGGCAGGTCCGCGAAGCGAGCCGACAGATCGCCCAGCAGGCGCTCGAAGGCCAAGCGCTCGGCGAGCGAGAACTCCGTCGCATCGACGCCTGTACCTGGGTCGGCGCTCGGTCGGGTACCCTCCGATCGTCCGGATTCCCGGTCGGCCTCGGCTTCGGATGCCTCGTGCAGCCGCCCGTTTCTCGGTAGCGTTTGGGGACTCATGTCCGACACGTCGATCTCTCTGCGGTTGCGGGCGCCCCCGGCAAGAAATCTTGCCGATGATTCAACGAGCAAGTGTAAACCTAAAAGACGGCAGCAGCCTCTTGCCCTGGCGAGCCAAAGAGTCGAGATTCGGGCCGTCGGAAACCAGCTGGTCACGCCGGCGAATCCGATCGGTCTGGAACGACGTTGGCCGCGGATGCCGGCGCCGCGTGTTGCGGTGGTCGGCACCCTCGTCGCCGGCGGGTTCCTCGAGCTGTCGAATCTGGTCGTGTCGACGGTCGGCCTCATCCCGCAGGGAGTGCCGTCGCTGACTTTGACGGATCATGCCGATCGGGTTGATCAAGCCGACCGAGCTCGCCCCGACGTCTCCCGAGCGTCAACGTGGGCCAAGTCGATGAGGCTCGGCGCCGACATCTGGCTCGACCACGTCGGGATGGCTTAAACTGATCGAGGAGGGTCGGGAGGGCTCAGGGCGGGGCTGCCGGAACTATGATGTGTCATCTCGGCGGGTTGACGCTTTCGCCGGCCGACGGCGTCGGGGCGCGTGGTTCGCTTGCCCGAGAGAGAACCCTTGCTTGAGTAGAGAACAGTGCCGTCGGGCCTTTTCATCCTCGATCCGTTGGAACATGCGCCATGCGAAGCCCTCCTATGAACCGGCGTCCGCCGCTCCGCATGCGCTGGCTCGTTTGTCTCATCTGGATCCTGACGTCAGGGTCGGTGTCGGCAGCTGCCCCCCCGCCATCCCCGGAGTCCGCCCCCGGATCGATCTCCGAATCCGGTCGGCTCGAGGTTAGCCAGGGCGAGCCCGCCAGTCTGACCTTTTGGAATCGAGAGATCGCGATCCTGCGAGCCGGAATCGACGGGATCTCGCCGGCCGATCGGGTGCGGCGTATCCAGGGCAAGATCGCCGATGTGCTGGAGGAGAACGCGGGGGAGAAGGCAGAGGCCATTCGGTCGACCTACGCAAATCTCACCGGCTTCTGGGTGCGGATCGACGGTCATCCGGTCTTCGGGCTGGTTCCCGAGGATGCGGACGGGATGACCGGCGAAACCGTCGAGGAGCAGGTCCGGCGGGCGGTCGATGTGCTCCAGGAGGCGCTGGATGCGCGGCGTGAGCAGCGGAGCCTGCCTCTGATCTTCGAAGGGGTTGCGCTGGCGACTGCAGCTACCCTGATCCTCGCGGTGCTCCTGTGGGGCGTGATCAAGCTTCAGGGTCGGGCCATGCGACGCTTGCGTCCGCCGGTGTCGCTCGCGGGCACGTCCGATTCGATCGGGCCGGTATCGACCGAGCTACCCTCGATCAAGCCAGCCCTGCGCAAACCGGCCCCGATCAAAGTGGCCGGCCTTGACCTGCAACCGGTCCTGATCGGCCTGGAGCGGATAGCGATCAAGGCGACGGGCTTCGGTTTGGCGGCGATCCTGGTCTATCTCTGGCTGACCTTTTTGTTCGGTCGATTCCCCTTCACGCGGCCCTGGGGCGAGGGACTCGCCGCGTTCATGCTCGACCTGCTCGCAACCTTCGCCGACGGGGCCCTCCAAGCGCTTCCGGGGTTCTTCACCGTGCTGGTGATCTTCGTCCTGACCCGGATCATGGTGCGGGCGGTCGACGGATTCTTCCGAACCGTCGAGCGCGGCGCGATGGCGGTCTCCTGGCTGGAAGCGGACACCGCCAAGGCGACCCGGCGTCTCACCGTGACGCTGATCTGGGTCTTCGCGGTGACCGTGGCCTATCCCTACATCCCGGGTTCGGATTCGGATGCCTTCAAGGGCATCAGCGTCTTGGTGGGGCTGATGGTCTCGCTCGGCTCGGCCGGTCTGATCAATCAGGTGATGAGCGGACTGGTCATCGCCTACAGCCGGGCGCTCAAGACCGGCGAGATGGTCGCGGTGGGCGATACGCTGGGGACGGTGAGCGAGGTGGGGATGCTCTCCACCAAGGTGATCACGCCCAAGCGCGAGACCGTGACCGTGCCGAACGCGGTGCTGGTGGGCTCGCCCATCACCAACTATTCGCGCCTGGCCGACGAGCGCGGCGCCGTGGTCGGGACCAAGGTCACGATCGGCTACGACACCCCATGGCGTCAGGTTCATGCGATGCTGACGCTCGCCGCCGAGCGCACCTCCCTGGTCCGCAAGGAACCTGCGCCCTTCGTCCTGCAGCGCACCCTGGCCGATTTCTATCCCGAGTACGAGCTGATCGTGCACATCGATCGCCCGGAGCAACGCTTCTTCGCCCTGTCGGAGCTGCACGGCCACATCCAGGATGTCTTCAATGAGTACGGCGTGCAGATCATGTCCCCGAACTTCGAGGCCCAGCCCGAGCGGAAGGTTTGGGTGCCCAAGGACGATTGGTTTGCGGCGCCCGCGGCGCCGGAGGCCCGGACCGCGCTCCGCGAGCCTTGAGTCATCGCGACTGGAATCGTATGTCCCACTTAACCGGCCATCTTGTTCAGTGCGGCGCTCTGATCGCGTTTCTGCTCGTCAGTCAGGCGTCATCGGTGCAGGCCCAGGACATCGAGCCGCGGGCCTTCTCGAATGCGCCGATCGGCGTGAATTTCCTGATTGCGGGGTATGGCTACACCCGCGGCGGACTGGCGTTCGACAGCTCGGTGCCCATCACCGACCCGCAGCTCGAGACCTCCAGCGCAGTCCTCGGCTACGCGCGGGTGCTCGATCTTTGGGGCCAATCCGGAAAGGTCGATGTCATCGTGCCTTACAGCTGGCTGTCCGGGACGGCCGTGTCGGCAGGGCAGCCGATCGAGCGCATCGTCGACGGTTTCGCCGATCCGCGGTTTCGTCTGTCGGTCAACCTTTTGGGCGCGCCGGCGCTGACGCTCGAGGAGTTTCGGGATTACAAACAGGATCTGATCGTCGGCGCCAGCCTTCAGGTCTCGGCGCCCTGGGGGCAATACGACAACAGCCGCGTGGTGAACCTCGGCACCAATCGCGGGTGGTTCAAGCCCGAGATCGGCGTCTCGAAGGCTGTCGGTCCTTGGACCTTCGAGCTCGCAGGCGCGGTGACCCTCTACACGGACAACCAAGACTTCATGAACGGCGGCACCCGCGCGCAGGAGCCGCTCTACTCGGTGCAGGGGCACGTGATCCACGGTTTCCGCTCGGGCGTTTGGGCTTCACTCGACGTGACACACTTCACCGGCGGGCGCACGACCATCAACGACACGCTCAACAACGACCTCCAACGCAACTGGCGCCTCGGCGGGACGCTGGCGCTGCCCGTCGATGCGCACAATTCCATCAAGCTCTACGCGAGCTCGGGCGTCGCCGCCCGCACCGGGAACAATTTCGACCTGATCGGCATCGCCTGGCAATACCGCTGGGGCGGGGGGCTTTGACCTCGGCCGACGACACGGATCACCAGATCCGCGTCACCCCATAGGCATCGAACGCTGTATCGCTCGACACCAGCGTCAGCCCCTCCTGCCGCGCCTGGGCGACCAACAGGCGGTCGAAGGGGTCGCGATGATGCGGCGGCAAGGTCTCGACCAAGGTGACGTGTCCGAGGTCGATCGGCAGGAGTTGGAAGTCGTTGGCCGGCAGATGCTCCTGAAAATAACGCTGCACGGGCACCGCGAGCCTGAGCTTGCCGGTCGCGGACTTGATGGCCATCTCCCAGGCCGAGACCAGGCTGACATTGCAGGCGTTCTCTTCATCGCCGATCAGGCGCCGGGCCTCCGGGGAAAGTCGCGGGTCATCGTCCACCCACCACAGAAGTGCGTGGGTGTCGAGCAGGAGCCGCATCAGAGGTACTCCTCGAAGCCTTCCGGGATCGCGTCGAAATCCGGGGCTATCCAGAGCACTTGTCCCTTACCGGAGCCGGGCTCGCGCGGCCGCTTGGGCGACTGCACCGGCACCAGCCGGACCAGCGGGCGGTTGTCCCTGGCGATGATGATCTCCTCGCCGGCCATGGCGCGACGGGTGAGATCCGAGAGTTGGGCCTTGGCCTCGGCGATGTTGTATTGACTCATGCGGGGATCCCGGTCGGTGACCTGTTGGTCATTTTAGATGACTAACGGGATCCGAGGAAGCCAGGGATTTTCGCGTCCGCCACCAAAGCCAAAGGTCTTGACGCCCGTTGATTCGAGCGCGCAGGTGCCTGACAGGGTCATCAGGTCCGCCCGAGAGAGCCTGTTGCCGTACTTCTGCTTGATTGTCGAGATTGGCATCGATGAAGACGACAATACTCCTCGTCGCGGGAGGAAGATCGACTGCCCGAGGATTTGACAGAAACACCCGGACGCGACTCCAATCATGAATGACTCGATCCCGAGTCATCACTTACGGATGTCCCCGATGAGCGATGCCATCCAGCGCGAGCATGACCGCATCAAGACCGTTGCCCGGCTGCTGCATGAGGGCTGCCGGCCCTTACGGGTTCTGAGTGCCTTGGCCTGGCCGCCCGAGGTCAAGGCCGCCTTTCTGGCAAGCGGCGGGCAGACCTTGCCCGAGGTCGGCTATACACCTTTCGATCCGACCGCGACCATCGAGGCGGTGCACGAGGCGCGGTGTCTGATCGTACCCGTCACCACGATCGATCTCTGGCTCGAGCGGCAGGCGCAGTCCATCGAGCAAGCGGCCCGGATGCTCGCGGCGGTCGGCACCTCGGGCTTCTTCGAGCATGGTCGCCTGCTCTACGGCGAGCCGAGCGCCCCCTTGCGCTATCTGCCGGTCAAGCCGCTGGAGCTGGCTCATCAGGTCCAGGAGACTATCGCCCAGCTGAGCCACATCCATTTCGACATCGCACCGCCGGCCTATCACTCGGCGGCCGAGGTCGCCGAGCGGCTCGAGGTCGCAGTCAAGGAGCACTTCGGCGACCAGGCCCCGCGCATCGAGCTGGTCGATCAGCTCTCCGCCAATGCACTGGCTACCTCCAAGGCGATTCGAATCCGCCGCGACGCGCGCTTCACCGATCGCGACTACATCCAGTTGCTGCATCACGAGGCCCATGTTCATGTCGCGACCTCGATCAACGGCAAGGCTCAGGTCGATCTGCCGATCCTCGCCGACGGGCATCCGGGCACTACGCGCACCCAGGAGGGACTCGCCGTCTATGCCGAGCTGATCAGCGGCTCGATCGAGCTCGACCGGCTGCGTCGGCTGGCCGATCGGGTCATCGCCATCCAGATGGCCATCGAGGGGGCAGACTTCATCGAGATCTATCGCTACTTCCTGGAACAGACCGATCAGCCCGATCAGTCCTTCGAGAGCGCGCGTCGGGTTTTTCGCGGCGGCATCATCACCGGCGGCGCCCCTTTCACCAAAGACGTCGTCTACTTGACCGGTCTGCTGTCGATCAATTACGTCATCCGCGCTTGTTTCGCCGCCGGGCGCGCCGACTGCCTGCATCTCATGTTCTGCGGCAAGCTCGACCTCTTCGCGCTCCCAGCCCTTTGCGAACTCTACGAAATGGGTCTGTGCCGGGCGCCGCGCTTTCTCCCGCCCTGGATCAGCGACCCGCGCCATCTGCTCGCGATGCTGACCTTCACGGTCTTCGCCAACCGCCTGGATATCGAGCCGCTGGTCGCAGTCGTGACCAAGCTGCTCGACAGCGCGCCTGTGGTGCGGATGCCTTCGGCTTCCTGATCGCGATGACGGCGCCTTGAGCTGAGGATGTCCGCAGCGCCGATGAAAGCGGTCCGTATCGCTTTATGGGCACTATTGCTGGTCCTAGCTGCGATCGGCATTGTGATTGCCTCTCTACCGGCGTACCTGGAAGCCCACAAGGATGTGCTCGCCGGGGCTGCGAGCCGCGCCCTGGGTCGGTCGGTACGGATCGAGGGTGCAGTCGGAGTGGCTTGGTTGCCTCGTCCCTCGCTCGTCCTGGAGGACATCGAGATCGCCGGGGCGGAAGGCTCTGCGGCACCCGAGCCCTGGCATGCCGCGCGCTTGGAGGGCGATCTCGATCTTGCGGCCCTGTTCGACCGACAGATTCGGATCGGACGGATCCAGGTGCAGGACGCCGTCATCCATCTCGACCCCGATCACCTTGCGGACTGGGTCCCGAGCGACCGGCCGAGCAGCCGGGGCAGCTTCCGGGTCACCGTCGATTCGGTTCGTCTGGTGGAATCGACGCTCGTTTTCCAAACGGTGTCGGATCCCCCCCGGAGCTTTCGGATCGACCGGCTGGATCTGACGGGGCTCGACGGCTCAAGCCCGGGTCCGAGTCTGGACTTGGAGGGCGAGATCGCCGTGTCGGGCACCCTCGTGGGGTTCTCCGTTCTTGCCGGACCCGTGGACGAGTCAGCTTCATCCCGCTGGCCCTTCGCAGTCCGGATGCAGGTGGCCGACGCCAGTCTGGAAGCCTCGGGCAGCACGGGTGCGCCCTTCGACATCGCGCAGATCGAGGCCCAGGTCGACCTCGTCGTGCCGGACCTGAAAGCGCTGCAGCCACTGCGCCCGACCTATACGCTTCCGGGGGGCGGATTGCGCATGTCGGGACGGCTGCTTCGGGGCGATGACAGACTTGCGCTCGATCGGATCGAGGGATTCCTCGACGCCTCCGAGCCCTTGGGTCGAATCACCCTCGCCGACGGAGCGGCCCGACAAGCGGCGAACGGGCTGACAGGCCGGCTCGAGGGTCAACTCCGGCAAACCCCGTTTAGGCTTGAGCTGGGATTCGCCGGTTTGGAGGAGGGGCAGCCGTTCAATCCACTCGAGGCCGGATCCGGACGGCTGCAGCTCCTCGCCACCCTTGGCGACGCACGACTTCTTGGCGATCTCTCCCTGACGCCGGGCGGGCCGAGGCCGAGCATCGAAGGTAGTCTGAACATCGAGAAGCTCGATCTGCGTGTCCCGGGCAGCTTCAATCGGTCCACCGCGACAACCGACGGGGTACCCACTTGGCTCGATCGTCCCATTCCGGTCGAGCGTCTGCGTGACCTGGACCTGAATCTCGCGCTGCGGATCGAGGGGCTCGAGACCGATCCCCTGAAGATCGAGCGGCTCGCAACCCGGGCCACACTCGACGACGGGCGCTTGCGCCTGGGATCGCTCGACGTCGTGCTTCCCGGGATCACCCTCGCGGGCGACGCGACGCTCGACGCTCGACAGGCGCGTCCGGCATGGGCGGCGGACCTGAAGGCAGAGCGGATCCTCCTGCCCGAGGCGCTCGCCTTCTTGCCCTTGGCGAAACCGCCCGGCGGGCGCTTGGACCGGATGTCCCTGACCGCCAAGGCACAGGGGACGACCGCGCGGGCACTGATCGCGTCGTTGACCGGCGAGCTCGGCGCCAAGGAGGCGCAGTTCCGAGCGCCTGCGGCAAACAAGCAGGCCGCGACGCCGATCAAGCTCACCAAACCCCGTTTGACCCTTAAGCCCGGGACATCCGTCAGGCTGCAAACGGCACTCGCGGCAGCCATGGAGCAATTCGATCTGGATCTTACCGGCGGTCGACTCGCCGATTTGCTGCCGCAGGGCCGGGGTTGGCCGAAGATCGATGTCCTGGCCAAGCGGCGCTCCAAGGCGCAAGGCGCGGAGATCCGAGGACATGTCGGGCCACTCGACGCCCTGCTGACCGGGCGCGATCTGAACCTGGATCTGTCGTTCAAACAGCCGGGGATCACGATCGGCGCACAGGGACGACTCGCCCGTCTCGACGCACTGCGGGGCAGTACGCTGGATGTCGAGGCCGCGATCCAAGACCTCTCCGTTCTGGGTGATTTCGTCGGCGGTCCGCTCGATCAAGGGCTCGCCGCCGGGCTCTCGGCCGGTCCGCCGCTGACGGCTTCCGCCCGTCTCCGGGGTCTCTACGAGGGCTGGGAGCTGCGCGATCTGAAGGCAGCGAGCGGGGACAGCGACCTCGCCGGAAACCTGACGATCCGCCCCGGTCCCACGCCCCGGATCGAGGCGACGCTCAGCGCGCAGCGACTGGATCTAACGCCCTACGTTCGCACGGCGTCTCCAGCGGGTAGCGCTCGCTCGACGCCCGCGCAGCTTCCGGCGCCCGAGCTGCTGCGGATGCTGGACGGGACGCTGCGCCTGAAGGTCGACCACCTCAAGGCGGGCGACATCGGGCTCGACCTGCTCGACCTGGACGCCGCCTTGGATTCCGGCCACCTCCAAGCCTCGGTCGCCACCGAGGCAGACCGTCTCGGTGCCGAGATCGATCTGCGTCCGGATCGGGCCGGGTGGCGATTCGACATCCGAGCCAAGGGGAATCTGGACCTGGCGCACCTGCTCGAAGCGAAGGACGCCAATGCACTGTCCCACATCCAGACTGCGCTGGACACGCGACTCACCGGCGTCGCAACCGTGTCGAACGACCTGCTCTGGAACGCCGACGGCCATCTGGAACTGTCCCTGGGGGCAGGGCGGTTACACGAAAAGGCGGCTGAAGTGCTGCCGCTCGGCGGGCTCCTCTTCACCCTATTGGACGTGCTCAACCCACTCGCGCTCGACCTCGACAGCCGCGTGCATTACAACGAGCTGCAATGCGCCGTCCTCCAATTCGATCTCGCCGAGGGTATTGCGACCAGTACCCGCGGCCTGGCGGTCCAGACCAAGACGATCAATGCCATCGGCGGCGGGGCGCTCAATCTGCGTACGGAGGCCATCGAGCTTCGCTTCAAGACCGCCAGGCGACGCGGCATCGGGCTTAGCCTCCTCGGCATCGCCGACCACTTCGTCTACGTCAAGGGCACGCTCCGAAAACCTCGAGCCGGCATCGACCCTGCGGCGCTTCTGACCCACGGTGGCGCCGCCTGGGCCACGACCGGAATCAGCCTCCTCGCCGACCAGCTCGTCCGTCGGCTCACCAGCGGGACGAATCCCTGCGATGCCGTCAGGACACGACGCTAGGGTTCGATGGGGGCGCACTGCTTAGGTCGGTCGGGAGCGGTTACGGGGCTCTGTTTTGAGGACTTTTCGTGACGTGTCTTGGATGGGTTTGCTCTGGCTTTACCGAAAGAAAACATGAAGGTGATTAGCGTCGTGCCTCAGC
>NZ_DIUM01000004.1 GCF_002423035.1 Thiocapsa sp. UBA6158 | reverse complement strand
GGTTATGAGCCCGACGAGCTGCCTGACTGCTCCACCCCGCAACTGAGTCGACAAGGTTACAGGTGAGAGGCCGTTCGTGCAAGTCCTTTTTGATAGTCGATCTGCACAACCCGCATCCAGCCCCCTTCCTGCCCCGCCGCATCTCAACCCGAAGCCCGATACGGCGAGGGGCTGCGGCTCACTCGGACGCCGGCGTGACCACCGCCCGGCTCGGTTTGAAGCGCTGCATGTAGGGATTGTCATGCCGCCGCTCAACGATGAGATAGGGGCGGTTGGCTTTCTCGTGGCACTGGTTGCAAGCGCCGATGAGACCGTTGTAATCGGCATCGACACGCGCCTCGTCGCCCGATTCGAAGGATGTCTCGAGGCTCTCGAAGCTCGGCATGAGGATCTCTTTGACGAGCTTGCCGATGGGAACACCGTCGGCATCGTCGATGTCCTCGATCGCCTCGATGACCTCTTCGACCTCATGGATGTAGTAGGCGATCAGCGGCTTGTTTCCCGCGTCGACGGAAAGGCCGAGCTTGTGTGTGTAGTACTGAAGTCGACCCATCCAGGTCACCAGTCCGAGATCATGCTCGTCCTCGCCGGCCAGAACCGGCAACGGGCCGGTCAGGAGTGCGGCGACCAGGATCACTGGGATGCTTGTCGTTCGAATCATGTGGGTTGTCCTCTTTTATGATGTCTCGAAGGTTTTCCGATGGTCTAAACCGCGCCGACTCCCATGGACGTCAAGTCGACCCGGGCCGATCCCATCCAAGACCATCGCGTACCGCAGCAGGCGCGGTTTAGGCTAAAGGGTCTTGAGATATTCGAGCAGGGCCAGCCGCTCGGGGTCGCTCAGATCGTCGCCGAAGGTGTGGCCCTGATTGCCATAGCCGGGAAGCCCAGTGTCGTAGATGTGGTTGCGCTCCTCCCAGCTCATGGCACCGGCCTTGCCGTGATCCAGGACCCGATAGGCCCAACCGAGGCCGGCCTCATCATAGACGGGCCGGTCGTCGCCTTCCCGATCGAACCGCCAGAAGGTCGGACGCGAGCGGCTGTCGAGCAGGGCTGCAATCGTCGGTACCGAGCCGTTGTGCAGATAGGGTGCGGTCGCCCAGACCCCGTCGAGCGGCGGTGCGACATAGCCGAGCGCCGGCGCGGCCTGCGACAGCTCGCCGTAGAAGGAGCGTCCGAACCACTTCAGGAAGCGGTCCGCATCGCTGAAGCCCTTGCGCGCGAGCTCGGGATCCGTCTTGACCTTGCCGAGCGCGATGACGCGGTTCGGATAGGTCGGCTTCTCCCCGTAGGTCCCGTGACATTCCTTGCAGGTCTTCTCGAAGACCGCAGCGCCTTGCGCGGCGAGCGCCCGATCGATGGCGAAGGGGTACTCGGGCGGCTGCAGGCTTGCCAGATAGGCACGCACGTCGACGAACCAGGCGTCGATCTCGGCGGCCTCCTCCACCGTATCGGTGCAGGTGGTGGAGGCGAGGATCATGTAGCGGACATGGTCGCCGCGCCCTTCGCCATTGTAGAACATCGCGTGCTTCTTGCCGACGTTCCACCAGGGCGGAACGCTCACCGGGAGCGGTGTCTGCGGCGGAGGCTCGATCAGCGGGGTATCGGACCAGGCCAGCGTCTCCGGGTCGCGGTGCGCCATCAGGGCCAGCGTGAGGTTGTTCGCCGAATTCACGCCGACAGTATCCGTCATCATGTAGTCGGCGATCGCGCCGATCCGATCGGCCCAGCGTCGCCATTCCGTCGCTTCGGGTCCGTCCTCGACCAACGCGGCTGCAGCCTCGATCCCGACCAAGGGATCGGCGGTCAGATCGAGAAACTCGTTCCCCAGGCCCATGACCAGCTCGCCGTTGACTGTCGACGCATGGCAGGCCAGACAGTTCGAGGTCACGATCTCGACTCCGGAGTCCGCCACATGGGAGGTCAGCATGTAGGGAAGCTCGGCGTTGCGACCGGTCCGACCCTGGAACTGCGGACCCGCGTCCGTCGCCGCACCCCGGGTCTTGAGGTAGGCGGCATAAGGCAGACCACAGGTGACCGCCGAGCGGTTGAGGAGTGCGTCGTAACCCTCGTCGGGATCGCCCGGACGCTGAGGCGCTGCCGGGATCTCCCCGACCTCGGCCCTGTAGACGCCATCCTTCTCGGTGGGACCTCGATCGCAGCCGAGCAAGGACAGCGTCAGCCCAATCAAAGCGATGTGAAGCAGTGGATAACGGATGTCGAACATAATGACCCGGTTAGGATGATCCGGCAGTGATGATCGGGTTGGTTTGAGCGGGCGATGCGATCAGATCCCGGACGGCGCAGTCACCTCGGCCGTGGTCTCGATCCGCCCGTGCCCGGCGATGGTGTCCCCGCCCAGATGACCGACGGCCTGCACGACACCGCTCCAGAGTCCGACCGCGTCGTCGGCTTCTTGATCCCGGGTGAGCGGGACGAGCTCCAGCTCCAGCGCCAGGATCGGGATGCCCAACCGCCAGGCCACCGGGTAGCGTGCGCCGGTGCGGGGGCTGAGCCAGCGCTCGAACGGGTCGAGCCGGATCTCGCGGCGCCGAAAACTCTGCACCTGCCCGTCGGCGAGGATCAAGGCGCAGGCGGGGATGGGTGTCCCCGTGCCGTCTTGGCGACGCAGTTGGAGACAGACCAGCTCGCGGTCTGGGTCGAGCTGGATCGCGAATCGATTCAGACCGACCTGCCCCCCGCGCGTCGGAAGCGTCCCCCAAGCATGCTCGAGCCAGACCTGCCCCTCCACCGACCGGGGCTCGCCGCCGTCCAGGGTCAAGGTCCCGGTGGCCGCCATGCGCGGGAGCAGGTACGCCTGCAACCCCAGCCCGCCGACATCCCCGCCCAACAGCCCCAAATCGGCAAGCGCGATGGGTGGCTTGCCCGCAATCAGATCCAAGGCGAGCCCCGGCCCCTCGCCGTCTGCGACCAGACGCATTCTCGACAGCTCCGCTCGGCCCTCGGAGAGCGCGAGAGACCAATCCTCGATCCAGACCGATGCGGGCTGCGAGCCGGCTCCGGCGAGGCCCAAAGCAGTGCGCGTCAATCGCTCGGCCGATCGCACCCCGGGTTCGCCGGCCCGGATAAGTGTGAGCCGGCCGCGGTAGATCTCATTGGCCGCCCACTCGGATGCACGCACGGGCGGATTCGCAGCGAGTGCAATACGCGAGAGGCCGAGCTGGAAGTCGTAGCGTCCGCCCCGGGCATCGGTCAGCCGCCCGAACAGATTCCACAGCTCCCCGCGAGACTCGGGATGGGCGCCATGATCCGCCGGGAAGCGCAAAGGCGAGTCTCCGACAACCTCGGCAAAGCCCTCAGCGCCAAGATCGAGATCAAGCAGGGCGTCCAACGAAGGCCCCGAGATCGATTCAGGCCCCCGGGACCCGAGGGTCCACAGTGAGGCGAGACCTGCGAGCAGAACCAACAGGCTGATCAGGATCCAAAGCGGTTTCATGACTGCATCAACGGGGCGCGGCTTGGTATTCGGCGATCGCCTGCGGGAGGAACCGCTGGATCTGCGCGATGCGTGCATCGTCGAGCGGATGCGTGCTCAGAAACGCCGGGGTTCCGGTACGGCTGCCACGGTTATGGGCCTGAAAACGCTCCCAGAACCCGACCGCCTCGGTCGGGTCGAAACCGGCTCGCGCCATATAGAGCAACCCGACTCGGTCGGCCTCGAGCTCCTGAGTGCGCGAATAGGGGAGCATGACGCCGACCTCCGTGCCGACACCATACGCCTGCATGGCCAGATCGCGTGTGACCGACGATTGGCTGCCGAGTGCGGCGGTCAGCGCGGTGCCGCCCACCTGCACAAGCAGGTCCTGAGACATCCGTTCCGCCCCGTGGCGGGCGGTCACATGCGCGATCTCGTGAGCGATGACGGAGGCGAGTCCCGCCTCGGTCTGCGTGATCGGCAAGATGCCGGTGTTGACGCCGATCTTGCCGCCGGGCAGCGCAAAGGCATTGGGCTCCTCCGAGTCGAACAGCACGAACTCCCAGTCCGCATGCGGGATATTCACGACGCCTGCGATGCGCCTTCCGACCGATTGGAGCTGGGCATTGGCTTGGCGGTCTCGCGACACGGGCGTGTCGCGCTTGATCTTCTGAAACGACTGGAGACCCAGTTGGGCCTCTTGGGCGCTGTCGATCAACAGGATCTGGCGTCGGCCGGTCTCGGGTGCCGTGGCGCAACCGGCAACCGTCAAAAGAAGACAGGAGACGGCCAGCAGGAACTGCCGGCGCAAAGACCCCAACGGCGGCGAAAATGCGATCACGGATGCGCATGGGTTCGGGCGAGGTGGGCCCCTGCGCTGTTTCAGAAGAACAAACCGTCCGAGGATCGGACAGGCTTGGAGATGATGTTGGGCGGGGCTTTGTCCTTGCATGTCAACACAATGGGGGCATGTCACTCGGCACACCAGAGGCTCGGGCGATCGAGTCGCTCGTCGGCGCCCTGTCAGGTCTCGAGTCCGTCGGAGTCGCTCAGGTCGAGCCAGCCGGCGGCATCGCGCGATGCTCGAGATTCCAGCGGAAGGAACGTCGCACGGATTCGTGCGTCGCGGTGCATCCGACAAGCCTCCGAAGCGGAAGGACTCAAAGCGCCCGCAGCCCGAGGACGTCCTGCATGTCGAACAGCCCCGGTCTACGCCCGGCGATCCAGCCCGCGGCCCGAACGGCCCCCCGCGCGAAGTTCATCCGGCTCGATGCCTTATGGGCGATCTCGACCCGCTCGCCGTCGGCGACGAACCAAACGCTGTGCTCGCCGACGATATCCCCGGCCCGGATGGTCTCGAAGCCGATGGTGCGGCGCTCGCGCGGTCCGGTCTGCCCTTCGCGCCCGTAGACGGCGACCTCGTCGAGGTCCCGGCCCAAGGCCGAGGCGAGCACCTCGCCCATACGCAATGCGGTCCCGGATGGCGCGTCGACCTTGTGACGGTGGTGCGCCTCGATGATCTCGATGTCGACCTCGTCGCCGAGCACTCGCGCGGCGATATCCAGCAGCTTGAAGCAGAGATTCACGCCGACGCTCATGTTCGGCGCAAAGACGATGCCGGTCTCCCGAGCAGACGCAGTGATCGTGTCGCGCTGCGCCTGGTCGAGCCCGGTCGTTCCGATCACCACGCACTTTCCGGCGGCGCGGCAGATCTCGAGATGTGCGAGCGTCGCCACAGGCGAGGTAAAATCGATCAGGACGTCGAAGTCGTCCAAGCACCCAGCCAAGTCCGACGCCACCGACACATCCAGACGCCCGACCCCCGCAAGCTCGCCGGCATCCGCCCGGAGCAACGAACTACCCGCCCGCTCGGTCGCCGCGCCCAACACAAGTCCCTCGGTCTCGTTCACCGCCTGCACCAGCGTGCGGCCCATACGCCCGCCCGCCCCGGCCACGGCGATCCTGATGAGTTGCATCGTAGCTCCTGAAGTGTCGTGGGTAGTGGTTAGTGGTCGGACCCGGAAACTCACGGGACATGGGCCCCGAAAAAATTCCTGAACCGCGTCGACTCGAACGCCGATCGATGCGAAAAAACGACCGACACGAGACTCGACTCGACCAAGGAAGCGCCGGACGCGGTTCAGAGTCCGATCTTGTCGAGAAAACTCTTCACGCTATCGAGCCAAGAATGCGACTGCGGACTGTGCCGCGATCCGCCCTCCTGCATGCTGGCCTCGAACTCACGCAGCAGGTCCTTCTGACGCTCGGTGAGATTCACCGGCGTCTCGACCGTCACGCGACAGATGAGATCGCCGATCACGCCGCCGCGCACCGGTTTGACGCCCTTGCCGCGCACGCGGAACATCTTGCCCGTCTGAGTGCCGGCCGGGATCTTGAGCATCACCTTGCCGTCGAGCGTCGGGACCTCGAGCTCGCCGCCGAGCGCGGCGGTCACGAAACCGATCGGCACCTCGCAGTGCAGGTGGCTGTCCTCGCGGGTAAAGATCGGGTGCGCCTTGACCTGGATCTGAACATAGAGATCGCCGGGCGGCCCCCCGTGCTCGCCGCGCTCGCCTTCGCCGGCAAGGCGGATCCGGTCCCCCGTGTCCACGCCGGCCGGCACGCGCACCGAGAGGGTCTTCTCCTCCTGGATGCGTCCCCGACCCCGACAATGGCTACAGGCCTCCTCGATCACACTGCCCGTCCCGCGACAGGTCGGACAGGTCTGCTGGATGGAGAAGAAGCCCTGCTGCATCCGCACCTGACCGCTTCCCCCGCAGGTCGTGCAGGTCTTGGGCTTGGTACCCGGCTTGGCCCCGGTGCCGCCGCAGAACTGACACTCCACCTGAACCGGAATGCGGAATTTGACCTCCTTGCCGCTGACCGCGTCCTCGAGACTGAGCGACAGGTCGTAGCGCAGATCCACACCGCGCTGGGTGCGTCGAGCGCCCGAGCGCCCCCCGAAGATGTCCCCGAAGACGTCCCCGAAGATATCGGAGAAGGCCCCGCCGTCTCCGCCCGGACCACCGAATCCGCCCGCACCCGCATCCACGCCGGCATGGCCGAACTGATCGTAGGCCGAGCGTTTCTTCGGATCGCTCAGGATATCGTAGGCCAGCTTGGCCTCTTTGAACTTCGCCTCGGTATCCGCATCCCCGCTGTTGCGATCCGGGTGATACTTCATCGCCAGGCGACGGAATGCCTTTTTGAGATCGGCCTCGCTCGCGTTGCGCGCGACGCCCAAGACCTCGTAATAATCGCGTTTTGCCATTGAATCCTAAACCGCGTCCAGAGTCATAATCGATGGTGTCCCGGAAACGGCCTCTCGAGGGCCGAGACGTCGTTGTGCGTAACGCGGTTTCGATCGAAGAAAAATAACGATTTCAGACCACGCCAGCGGTGGAGATCGGTCGATTCATACGAAGCCGAGCCGACTCGGAAACAGCGCCCGTGCCCTCGACGCGTCGAGGGCACTGCAGCGTGACCGGTGACAGAGCAGACCTTTCGTTTCGTTCGAAACCACTCGGCCCGGAGCAAGGTCGGGATCTTAAGGGTGGTTTCGAGCTGTCCGGCCGCTTGCTTTACTTCTTGTCGTCTTTGACCTCTTCGAATTCGGCGTCGACCACGTCGTCGCGCGCCGGACCCGCCGAACCCTCGGACTCGCCGGCACCGGTCGGGCCGGCAGCGCCGGGACCGGCGCTGCTCTGCGCATAGAGCCGCTCAGCCATCTTTGCGGAGGCATCGCCGAGGTTTTTGGTCAGCGACTCGATACGGTCCTTGTCCTCGCCCTTCATGACCTCCTCGAGCTCCTTGATCGCGGCCTCGATCGAGTCCTTCTCGCCGGACTCCATCTTCTCGCCGAGCTGCTCCATCGACTTGCGCGTCGCATGGATCATGGTGTCGGCATGGTTGCGGGCGGCCACCAGCGCATGGAACTGACGGTCTTCCTCGGCATGGGCCTCGGCGTCCTTGACCATCTGCGCGATCTCGGCGTCCGACAGACCCGAGGACGCCTTGATGATGATCGACTGCTCCTTGCCGGTCGCCTTGTCTTTGGCCGAGACGTTGAGGATACCGTTGGCGTCGATGTCGAACTTGACCTCGATCTGCGGCACGCCGCGCGGTGCCAGCGGGATATCGCTGAGGTCGAAGCGCCCGAGCGACTTGTTGTGGATCGCCCGCTCGCGCTCACCCTGCAGGACATGCACGGTCACCGCGGTCTGGTTGTCGTCGGCGGTCGAGAAGACCTGCTGGGCCGAGGTCGGGATGGTGGTGTTCTTCTCGATCAGCTTGGTCATGACGCCGCCGAGGGTCTCGATGCCGAGCGAGAGCGGCGTGACGTCGAGCAGCAGCACGTCCTTG
>NZ_DIUM01000083.1 GCF_002423035.1 Thiocapsa sp. UBA6158 | reverse complement strand
CGCGCGGCTTCCTGATCGGCGGCACCGCCGGACGCACCACGCTCGCCGGCGAGGGTCTGCAGCATCAGGACGGCCACAGCATGGTGGTCGCGGCGACCATCCCGAACTGTGTCGCCTACGACCCGGCCTACGCCTACGAGCTCGCCGTCATCGTTCAGGACGGCCTGCGCCGGATGTATCGCGAGAAGGAAAACGTCTTCTACTACGTCACGGCAATGAACGAGAACTACGTTCAGCCGGCGCTGCCCGAGGGCGCCGAGGCCGGGATCCTCAAGGGCATGTATCCGGTTCATCAGGGCGAGGAGCACACGCATCGGGTCCAGCTGCTCGGCGCCGGGACCATCCTGCGCGAGGTCTTGGCCGCAGCCGAGCTGCTCGCCAAGGACTTCAGCGTCGGCGCCGATGTCTGGAGCGTCACCAGCTTCAACGAGCTGCGGCGCGAAGGCATCGATGTCGAGCGCTGGAATATGCTCCACCCCGATCAGCCCCAGCGCACCACCTTTGTCGAGGAGCAACTGTCCGGGACCCAAGGCCCGATCATCGCCGCGACCGACTATGTCCGGACCTACGCCGACCAGATCCGCCCCTACATCCCGCGCCACTACCTGGTGCTGGGAACCGACGGCTTCGGGCGGAGCGACATGCGCAGCCAGCTGCGTAAATTCTTCGAGGTGAATCGTTACTACATCGCCGTCGCGGCACTGAAGGCCTTGGCGGACGAGGGCGAGATCCCGACCGCGACGGTCTCCGAGGCCATTCGGAAATACCGTATCGATCCGGAAAAACCCAGCCCGGTGACGATCTGAACCGCGCTAAACCGCGTCCGTCATCCCATGCGGTGATACGGCGGGTCGACCGACGATGAAGAACCAAAGAAGGGCTCGGTCGACACGGTTTAGGATACTTATCTATCGATGACTGAACCGCGTCCGGGACGAAGCGCTCGGGTCAAGCCGAGCGACGCGACACAGGGATCTGGCGTGATCGCCCGGGACGCGGTTTAGGGAGGACAGAGCGTGGCAACCGTCGAAGACATTCTGCTGCCGGACATCGGGGACTTCTCGGACGTCGAGGTGATCGAGATCCTCGTCGCGCCGGGTGACCGGATCGAGGCCGAGCAATCGATCCTGAGCTTGGAGAGCGACAAGGCGACCATCGAGATCCCAGCACCGTTGGCGGGGGTCATCCGAGCGTTGAAGGTCAAGATCGGCGATCGAATCAGTCAGGGTGATCTGCTGATGACGCTGGAGACCGATGGGGCTGGTTCGGAGGAGGCTCCATCCAAGGAGACCTCAGCCGAAGGGCAATCTGCGCAAGCCGCGGCGAGCGAGCGGGGCGCTGGTCCCGCGACGACGCGTCCGACAGCCCCTGCTCCGGCATCGCCGCAGGCTCCGAGGTCAACCCCGCCGCGTACGCCGAGCAGTGGCGAAACCATCTCCGTCGTCCTGCCCGATATCGGCGATTTCGCGGATATCCCGGTGATCGAGGTCCTGATTGCTCCGGGGGATCGCATCGAGGTCGACCAGTCGCTCCTCACGCTCGAGAGCGACAAGGCGACCATGGAGATCCCCTCGCCCTACGCGGGGGTCGTCGAGGAGCTGGCCGTCAAGGCGGGGGATACCCTGAATCAGGGCGATCTCGTCCTGACACTGCGCACCGAAGGCGAGGTCGGCAGCGGCGAGCCAATCGCAACTGCCGCGCCGATGGCTGCAAACACCGCTGAAGAGCTCGAAGCTCCGCCGGGTCCGGCATCCAGTGCCAAACGCGCGCCCGGCGAATCCGAGCGCCGTCCCGCTCCGGTGCTGCCGCGCCCCGAGGACATGGCCGCGATCGCCAAGGGCCGTAAGGCCCATGCGAGTCCCGCCGTCAGACGTTTCGCTCGCGAGCTCGGCGTCGACCTGACATTCGTCAAAGGGTCTGGGCCGAAAGGTCGGGTGCTCAAAGACGACGTCCAAGGCTTCGTGAAGCAAGCACTCGCGCAAGGTGCCCCGACCGGGGCCGGCACTGCCCTGCCCTTCGCCCTGCCCGCCGTGCCCGAGGTCGACTTCGCCAAGTTCGGCCCGGTCGAGGTCACCGAGCTCTCCCGGATCAAGAAGCTCAGCGGTCGGCACCTGCACCGCAGCTGGATCTCGGTGCCGCACGTCACCCAGTTCGACGAGGCGGACATCACCTCGCTGGAAGACTTCCGCAAGGGGCAAAAGATGCAGGCCGCCGAGAAGGGCATCAAACTGACCTTCGTACCCTTCCTGCTCAAGGCGGTCGCCACGGCACTGAATCGAATGCCGGTCCTCAAGGCGTCGCTGACGGCGGACGGCGAGGCTCTGGTGCTCAAGCACTTTACCCACATCGGGGTGGCGGTCGATACGCCGCAGGGTCTGGTTGTCCCGGTCGTGCGCGACGTCGACAAGAAGGGCATCTTTGCCCTGGCTGCCGAGCTGTCCGAGCTCGGTGAGAAGGCGCGCGCCGGCAAGCTGCTGCCCGGCGACATGCAGGGCGGCTGTTTCTCCATCTCCAGCCTCGGCGGCATCGGCGGGACCGCCTTCACGCCGATCGTGAACGCACCCGAGGTCGCCATCCTCGGGGTCTCGCGTGCGACGACCAAGCCGGTTTGGAACGGACAGAGCTTCGAGCCGCGCCTCATGCTGCCGCTGTCGCTGTCGTATGACCACCGTGTCGTCGACGGCGCGGACGGGGCGCGCTTCACCAGCCTGCTCGGGGAGCTGCTCGGGGATCTTCGTCAGCTGCTGCTGTGAGGCGGGCGCCGAGGAGCGGCGAAGGTGCCGGTGCAGCACCTCATGCCCGAGCGCGGCGCCCGAACCCAATGCTGTGAATAGGGTCGGGAGTTTCGCCTCGCGACACGCTTTCGTCTAGCATTGGGCGCTATCGAGTCATCATCATCGCGCGGCCGTTGCGGCCCCAAGAGAAGAATTACACCATGAACGACAAGAGCGGCGACATCATCGAGGTCAAGGTACCGGACATCGGCGACTTCAAAGACGTAGAGGTCATCGAGGTCTTGGTCTCCCCGGGCGATTCGGTGATCGAAGAGGCGTCGCTGATCACGCTCGAAAGCGACAAGGCGAGCATGGAGATCCCTGCGCCGCGTGCCGGGATCGTGCGCACGGTCGAGGTTGCGGTCGGCGATCGGATCTCGGAAGGCACGCTCATCATGACGCTCGAGGTCAAGGCGACGCAAACTCGGGGCGTGACCGAAGCGGGAAAGGAATCCGCGAGCACGGCCGCCGCGTCACAGGAGATCGTCACGGAGGTCGTGGTCCTCGGCGCCGGTCCCGGCGGCTACACCGCCGCCTTCCGCGCCGCCGACCTCGGCAAGAAGGTCGTCCTGATCGAGCGCTACGACACACTCGGCGGCGTCTGCCTGAACGTCGGTTGTATCCCCTCCAAAGCCCTGCTGCATACCGCTGCCATCCTCGAAGAGGTCAAGACGCTGGACACGATGGGCGTCACCTTCGGCGAGCCGCGGATCGATCTGGACAAGATGCGTGCCGGCAAGGAGCAGGTGGTTGCCAAGCTCACCGGCGGTCTCGCGGCCATGGCCAAACAACGCCGTGTCGAGGTGATCCAGGGCACCGGTCGGTTCGAGACACCCAATCGGATCGCCGTAGCGCAACCCGGCGGTCCGGTGCGGATCCTGTTCGACCACTGCGTCATCGCGTGCGGCTCTGCACCGATGAAGATCCCGGGCTTTCCGCACGACGACCCGCGCGTTATGGACTCCACAGACGCGCTTGAGATCGCGGACATCCCCGCGCGTCTACTGATCGTGGGTGGCGGCATCATCGGGCTCGAGATGGCGAGCGTCTACAGCGCGCTCGGTTCGACCGTCGAGGTCGTGGAGATGAAGGATCAGCTGATGCCGGGGGCCGACATCGACCTGGTGCGCGCGCTCGAGAAGGTCATCAAGAAGCGCTACAGCACCATCCGACTCGAGACCAAGGTCGCGCAGATGAGCGCCACGGCCGAAGGCATCAAGGTCGTGTTCGAGGGCAAAAAGCCGGGCGAAGAGGTCTACGACAAAGTGCTGGTCGCGATCGGCCGACGCCCGAACGGCAAGCTGGTCAACGCCGAGGCCGCAGGCGTGAAGGTCGATCAGCACGGATTCATCAAGGTCGATGCCCACATGCGCACCAACGTCCCGAACAT
Source organism: Thiocapsa sp. UBA6158 (assembly GCF_002423035.1). Classification (GTDB taxonomy): domain Bacteria; phylum Pseudomonadota; class Gammaproteobacteria; order Chromatiales; family Chromatiaceae; genus Thiocapsa. The sequence goes on along the minus strand of NZ_DIUM01000083.1, from coordinate 36,982 downwards.
CTTCGCGATCGGCGACGTGGTCGGCGGACCCATGCTCGCCCACAAGGCCACACACGAGGCCAAGGTCGCGGCCGAGGTGATCGCCGGCATGCCTGCACTCTTCGACCCCATGACCATCCCGTCGGTCGCCTACACCGACCCCGAGGTGGCCTGGATGGGCCTCACGGAGACCGATGCCAAGGCCAAGGGTATCGCCTACGAGAAGGGCGTCTTCCCCTGGGCGGCGAGCGGTCGCGCGCTCGGCATCCATCGCGACGAGGGTCTGACCAAGCTGCTGTTCGATCCCGAGACCAAACGCATCCTGGGCGCAGGCATTGTCGGCCCCAATGCCGGCGAGTTGATCGGCGAGACCGTACTGGCGCTCGAGATGGGGGCGGACATGGAAGACATCGGGCTGACCATCCACCCGCATCCGACCCTGAACGAGACCATCGGACTCGCCGCCGAGATGGCGCACGGCTCGATCACGGATCTGCTGCCGCCGAAGAAGCGCTGATCTGCTTAAACCACGCCCAGCGCGGTATGCGTAGTGTGTTGGAAATGACACATGTCGCTCTGGACGCGGTTTAAAGCGTCACCGCTTCGCCCCGCAGAAGTCCAAACACTGCTGCAGGGTCGGGAACGGCACCCGACCCGCGCAGCCGCCGTAGGTAAATGCCTTGCAGCGATCGTCTCGGTAGTCGTAATAGAATCCGAGCTGATTGGAACGGCACGGGCCGGGGTCGGGTTTGACGAGGCAGGCGACGGGCAGCTCATCGCTACCGCCTCCTGTGGGAGCAGCGGCACATCCCGCGAGGCCCGCCACGAGGATCACGAGCACCTGAACGCGAAACCGGCTTAGCCTCATGGTCCTCATCGAGATCGTCTGCACGCCGTCGCTCGAACCTGTGCACCCGTCGGTGCATGTTTCCACCAATCACGATGTCGAAACTCGCTGCCGTCCTTCGCCATGACCTGGGCGGACCCGCCTCGACGGAATCCCCAACCCTTGATCCTCGGGCCGTGCAGGAAGATCGTCCACGCCGGTATGCCTGCACGCAAGACCACGCGGTGATAGTCCGAGCCGCGCAGCCTGTTGAATCGCCCCGGAGCGCAGAAGCGCACCCGAGTCTGCTCAGAGTCTCCGTCGAGGCCACGGACCTCGTCATAGCCGCCCGAGAGCACCAGACTCAAGGCATGTCCCCAGGGGTGATCGTGAAGGCCGCGATCCGGATCCGAATCGACGAAGCGGTGCAGATAGAGATGCCAGCCGAAGGCGCCGAGGAGGTAGTAGCGTTCGAGGTAGGGCTCGCCTTGCTCGCCTTCGATGAGACGACAGGGTCGACGCGCGCTGATCCATTCAAGCAGTCTTTCCATGGGGTCCTTTAAACCGCGTCTGTGGCAACAGGCACTCTTCTCACGCTGAGTCCGCGTCGCATTCATCCTCAAGCGTCGCAGCCGACGCGGTTTAAAGAATGACAAAGGTTTCAGGCGGGGCGAGCCCCGACAAGCAAAGGTCAAGTTTTGAACTTGCGTGCCTTTGCGCGGCAGCGAAGCTCATGACTCAGGGCGATTGGGATTCTCGAGGTCGAGAGCCGATTATACGGCGGCGACGGGCGCTGCGTGCGGCTGTGAAGCACGCGCGGGCTGCAAGGAGCCACCGCGAAGCAGTGAAGGCGATTGACGGACCTCGGCGAACGGACTGCGCCTCATGGGAAGGAGAGAAGGGGCGACTCAAGTCGCCCCCGCATGTCCCTAGTCGCCGGTCGCTCGGTCTCTGTCGATCATCGAAAGCACTTGATCTCTAAAGCGCATCCGACGTCGACGCTTTTGGTATCGACTACGTCCAGCGTGCCGATCAGTTAACCTGTCGACTCGGGACATGGTTTAAGCGTCGAGGTTGTCGAGCGCCTTCTGGAAGCGGTTGGCGTGCGAGCGCTCGGCCTTGGCGAGCGTCTCGAACCAGTCGGCGACCTCGTCGAAGCCTTCGTCACGTGCCGTCTTCGCCATGCCGGGGTACATATCGGTGTACTCGTGGGTCTCGCCAGCGATGGCCGCACGCAGGTTGTCGCCGGTCGGGCCGATTGGCATACCTGTGGCCGGATCGCCGACGGCTTCGAGATATTCGAGATGGCCGTGTGCATGGCCGGTCTCACCCTCGGCGGTGGAGCGGAAAACCGCCGCGACATCGTTGTAGCCCTCGACATCGGCCTTGGCGGCGAAGTAGAGGTAGCGGCGATTGGCCTGAGACTCGCCCGCGAAGGCTTCCTTCAAACTCTCTTCGGTTTTGCTGCCCTTGAGCTCCATGTCGATCTCCTCACGATGGAATGAACGGGGGTTGGCTGAACCTACACCCACGACCTTAGTCACCTCGAAGCCGTTTCAGAAATTGTTTGTTCCAATGGCTCCGATCGTCTCTTTTTATGGGCGACAGCACTCTTCGACAAGTCTGTGAACTGGTGCGGCGACGCGTCCGTGCGCACCTGCTATATCTATCCTGGTGACCTAAGGAGCAGACTATGCCAGCGTCCACCGGCTTACGGACATTCGACATCGCCCCCTCGCGAACAACGGGGGAAACGCGTTCGGAACGCACCGCGCAACCGCGGACGCTTCTCCAGTTGACCGATCCGCACCTGTTCGCAGATCCCCAGGGGCAATTGCTCGACGTCACCACGCGGCGCAGCTTCGAGGCGGTGTTGGAGTTCGCACTCGTGCATTCACCACCGGCCGACGCTTTGGTGCTCACGGGCGATCTCGTCCACGACGAGTCGCGTGAAGGCTATCGTACGCTTCGTCGCTTGCTCGATCGCACCGGGCTGCCCTACTACTGCATCCCAGGCAACCACGACTCGCGGCCGCTGATGGACGAGCTGCTCGGACCTGCAGCACTCGGGCCGGTCGCCGCGCGCAAGCTCGGTGGCTGGAATCTCGTATTTCTCGATTCCACCGAGCCGGGACGCGAAGGCGGGCGAATCGGCCCGGCCCGACTCGCAGCGCTGCGCGATGCCGTCGCGGCAAACCCCTCACCCGCCGTCATCTTCCTGCATCAGCATCCCATCCCGGTGCGGAGCGCGTGGATGGACAAGCTCCGGGTCGAGGACGGAGACGAGCTGATCGGAATCTGCGACCGACACCCTCAGGTCAAAGCCCTGGTATGCGGTCACATCCACCAGGAATTCGAGCATCGGATCGAGGGTTGCCGCGTCCTGGGAGCACCCTCGACCTGCGTTCAGTTCGCGCCGCGCCAAGCCGATTTCACGATCGATACCCAAGAAGTCCCCGGCTATCGAGAGCTCACGCTCTTTGCCGACGGCGTATTGGAGACCAGGGTCGTCCGTCTCGACGGCTATCCGGAGCGCCCGAGTCGAACGGCGGGCGGCTATTGAGGCGTCCAACGCCTGTACGGCGCCGCTCGGGGAACGCCCCGTTAGTCGATCGCGAAACTCGGGTACAGCTGAAAGTCCAGAGGCTCGCAAGCGACCCCGGTCACCGCGGCACCCGGTGGACCGGTGCGCAACCAGTCGCGCAGATGACCGACGGCATTCGACTCCCCGCAAACCAGCAGCTCCACGCGGCCGTCGGGAAGATTTCGCGCATATCCGGTCACGCCCAGCCGCATCGCCTGCTCGCGAGCCGACGCACGGAAAAACACCCCCTGCACCCGCCCGCCGACGAGGCAGCGGTAACAGACGCGTTGTTCGCTGTCATGCTCATCCATTCTCTGCTCCTCGGATCGCGCCCCGTACGCCGCCCGGATGGCGCCGCGGCTTGCAGCTTTACTCCGCGGCGGCGGCTTGGCGCTCGCGCTTGTAGGCCGGGAAGGTGACGTCTTTGTAGCGTTCCTGAACGACGTACTCCCCGAGCCACATGAACTCGGTTGCATCACCCGTAGCCCCGGTGTACCTGGCCACCAGATTGCCGTCGAGGTCGAAGAAGGCGAACACCGGCGTCGCACGCACCCGATGGGTCTTCAGGGCAAAATCCTTTTGTGCCATCGCGGTGCCCGTAAAATCATGGATCTCCACATCGCCCTCGATATCCACCGGGAAGATCATGAAATGCTCTTTGAAATAGTCCTGCACCTCGGGCTGGTTGAGCACCGTGGTCTTCATGCGATGACAGAAGGGACACTCGTCCATCTCGAACATCAGCAGGATGCCCTTCTTGCCCTCGTCTCTCGCCGTCTCGAGCTCCTCGGCGAAATCCCCGAAAGTCGAGTCGAAGAAATACTGGGCGGGATCTCGGGTCGCAGCACCGACCGCAGTTGCGCACAGCACGAGCAGGATGAACATCAGTCGAAACTCTCGCCGACCATCACGCGAACGCAGGTGAGCCATTCTTGTCTTGCCTCCTCGTAGCATTAAACCGCGCCCGGCGCGGTATGCGATGTTTTCTGGACGGGATCGGCCCCGGCAGAGCTGACGACCGCTGGAGCCGGCGCGGTTTAAGATGTTAAAAAATAGATCATTTTAAACCGCGTCTCCGCTCAGGCCTGTGGATGCACCAAACGTCGAGCTCACTCGAAAATTCAGCATCTCGCTCTGGACGCGATTTAGGGCACCGGGCGAACGTCCGGGCCGGGTCGCCTGATTCTCACCAGTTCGGCGTCACAGTTCAATGCCCGGATCCCGCGGCTTCGGATGCGGCGGCTCGGGCGGACGAAACATCGGCTTTCGCTGCCGACGCGGTTTAGACTAATGCCCGACCCATGACATCAGCAACACACCGAGCGCCGGTCCGATCCGGGACCCGCGCATTCCGGCGACTCTATTCGGAGACCGACTACCCATGAGCTATATCCTCGTCCTCTACTACAGTCGCTACGGCGCCACCGCCGAGATGGCTCATCATGTCGGACGCGGCGTCGAGGCCGGCGGACTGGAAGCGCGCCTGCGGACCGTTCCTGCCGTCTCGACCGTCTGCGAAGCGACCGAGGACAGCGTCCCGCCCTCCGGTGCGCCCTATGCGGATCAAGACGACCTGCGCGGCTGCGCCGGCCTTGCCCTCGGCAGTCCTACGCGGTTCGGGAACATGGCGGCCCCGATGAAATATTTCCTCGACGGAACCAGCGGTCTCTGGCTCTCCGGAGCCCTTTCCGGCAAACCCGCCGGCGTCTTCACCTCGACATCCAGTCTGCACGGCGGTCAAGAGGCCACACTGCTCACCATGATGATCCCCTTGTTTCACCACGGGATGCTGTTGACGGGACTCCCCTACACCGAGGCGGACCTGCTTCACACCCGCTCCGGGGGCACGCCCTACGGCCCGTCGCACCTGGCCGGACCCGACAGCGCACTCCCGGTCACGGACGAGGAAAAGTGTCTGTGTTTGGCCTTGGGCCGGCGGCTCGCCGAGACCGCGGCGGCACTCTCGCGCCGCCCGGGCTGAAGCGCCGGACCCGCATCCTCGAGCAGACGGAACCTTGACCGACCATCCCGGGCAACTGCATCTGCCGATCACGCTGATCCGGGAGCCGACGCTCGCGGACTATCGCGCCGGGCCGAATGCAGAGGCGCTCGCCGCGGTCGAGGCATTGGCGTCGGGAGCAGGCGAGCCTTACGTGTTTCTGTTCGGAGGCGCATCGACCGGCAAGACTCATCTGCTGCAGGGCACTTGTCAGGCTGCGATCAAACGGGCGCGCACGGCGCAGTACATCCCGCTCGGCGAGGCCGGGCTGAGGCCCTCGATCTTCGATGACCTCGAGAGCCGCGATCTGTTGGCGATCGACGATGTGCAGGCCATCGCCGGCAAGGCGGACTGGGAGGTCGCCTTGTTCGATCTGTTCAATCGAGCGCGCGCGCGCGGATGCGCGCTTCTGATTGCGGGGAGCTCGGCCCCGGACGCCCTGGGACTTGGTCTGGCGGATCTGTGCTCGCGACTGCAATGGGGGCCGCGCTACTGTCTGCTGCCGCTCGCCGACCCGGACTGCGAGCGCTTGCTCACGGAGGTCGCCACGGAGCTCGGTATGCGGCTGGGCCAGGAAACCGCTCGCTACATCATGAACAACTATGCCCGCGATCCCGGCTCGCTGGTCGCGCTGATCGAGCGGATCGACCAAGTCAGCCTGCGCGAGCAACGCCAGCCGAGCATCCCCCTGGTGCGTCGGGTCATGCGCGGCGAGAACTGAACGGCGATCGACTTACGGTGTGACGGTCCGGCGAATCGACTCCCGACCGACTGAAGCCCGATTCACGCGTCGCCGTCGTGCAGCGTTGCGGCTGCAGCCCCTGTCGGGCATTCTGCACCCTCACTCTCACTCGCCGCAGATCAGGCGCCCGAACCTCACCCGGTCGATCGTCGCCGACTGTGTACAGACCCTCCTCAACCGCTCCACCAGCGGGCCGTCGGGATCAAAGATCAGAACCCAAGACGTCGCGGCCATGCTCATGCCCTCGAAGCCATCCACTCGGCAGGCCGCATAGACCTGCTCGTAGAGGTCATCGCAAAAGGCGGGGCCGATGCGCTCGGAGCGATAACCGCATTGATCGATCACCGCTTGGAGCGCTCCGGTACCGGTCGCGCCCGTGTAGGCGCTGACATCCCCGAAATCCCGCAGACCGGCGGCCTCGAGGTTCGCAATCACACGATCGCGGCAAGCGTCCCAAGCCGGCCCCGACTTGGCGGAGAAGCCGGGAGCCGCATAGTGCAGAAGGATCAGTAAGAGGCCGGCCGCAAGCAAACCCTGAAGCCGTGGGCGGGAGACATGAACCATGTTGAGCTCCTGTCCGGACGACGAAGGCAACGCCCTCTAGCTTGGCGATCGAGATCAGCAGGGCGCCACTCACGACGAACCGGAGATCTCCGTATCGAGGCTGCGCGGCCGGTATCGATTCAGTCCTTCACAGCGCGCTCGAGGGCATGAGTGTGTTTTATTCAGTCTATGCCAAGACCGACGGTCCTGCACCCGACAACGCCGTATCTTCTCAGTCGGGCTCAAAGACGAGTCATCGCGGCATGAGCATTTGGAAAGGCCAAACGATGCCATCACTGTCAGACAACCGAAGGCTATGCACTGAAGACGACCGGACAAGGTCGGTACACAGGGAACGCCGATTCCGGCGAAGTCTTCCAAGCCGTATCGGAGCTCGACCGACATGCTCACGACCCTGAGTCTCTTCGCCGTTTTGGCCGCAGCCGCGATTCCGGCAGGTGTGCATCTGGGATTTCGCGCACCAAGGCTGCGCGAAATCGGCACGCCGGCGGACTCCGGCCTCGACTTCGAGACGGTTCGCATCCCGACCGTGCGACGCCGATCCCTCTTCGGGTGGCTGCTTCCGGCAGCAGACTCGACACGCACACTCGTCATCCTGCACGGCTGGGGCGGCAACGCCGAGCTGATGCTGCCCATCGCAATTCCCTTCCGAGAGGCCGGCTTCAACGTCCTGCTCTTCGATGCCCGCAATCACGGGGGGAGCGACGGCGACACCTTTTCCTCCTTGCCGCGGTTTGCCGAGGACCTCGGAATGGCCATCGCCTGGCTCAAACGGCACCACCCGAGACGGGCCGAGTGTGTCGCCGTGCTCGGACACTCCGTCGGGGCAGGCGCCGCACTGTTCGAGGCATCGCGCAACCCGGACATCGCAGCCGTGATCAGCATCGCCGCGTTCGCACACCCCGCCCGCGTGACCGAGGCATCGGTGCGTCACCTGCATCTCCCCGCTGCGATCGTCTACGGCATCATCCGCTACGTAGAATGGCTGATCGGACACAGGTTCGACACCATCGCGCCCATGAACACAATCACCCGCATCACCTGTCCTGTCTTGCTGGTTCACGGCAGAGCGGATCGCGTGGTGCCGGTAGAGGATGCGCGCCTGATCCATGCACGATCCGCGGGAACGCATGTGCGTCTGCTGGAGATCGACGGCGCCGATCATGATTCGGTCGATCGCATCGAGGACCATGTCGGCGCCTTGCTGGGGTTTCTCGAGAACCAGTGCACCGTCGTGGATTCGGCCGGGACGCCGCCGATGCGCGTACGGGAAAGCATCGACCGGCACGTAGGGGCGACGTAGGGTCGACAAGGGGCGACTTCAGCCCCCCCTGCCCGCCAGGATTTCGATGCCCAGGTTCCAGCTTGCGGATCTTCCCGAGCGGCAAGCGAGGGCCGATAAGAGCGGCGATGCATCGGCAAGCCAACCCTGCCGGGATGACGCGCACCCCGCCCGTAGTTCAGTAGTGCCACTCTTCATGGGTCAACGGCAGACCGTTGAGCAGCTCCCGCGACTGCCGCCACCGCGGTAGAGAGCGGTCCATCAGCTCGACAAACCGCGCATTGTGATGGCGTTCCAGCAGATGCATCAGCTCATGGACGAGGATGTACTCCAGACACTGTACCGGCTTCTTCGCCAGCTCGGTGTTGAGCCGGATCGTCCGCGTTTCCGGACTGCAGCTCCCCCAGCGGGTCTTCATACGCTGCACGAACAGTCGGTGGACACGAACCCCGAGGATGCATTCCCATGTCTCGATCAGCTCGGCCGCCGCATCCCGGACCTGCCGGCGGTACCAGCCCGCCATGACGACCTCGCGCTGCGCCTGGCTCGTCCCCGGCCGAACCCTCAACACCAAAGAGCCGGGATGGTTCGTCACGGTCGGCGCTGCTTCTTCCTCGACCAGGCTCAGCAGATAGCGCCGGCCCCAGAGATCATGGCTCTCGCGCTCCAGAACCTCGCGCGGCGTCTCGCGGGCCTGTACGCCACGCCAGCCGTCAGGACGCACCCTCTTGACCACCGCGTCGATCTTGAGCGCCAGATCCAGCGCGACGGCAGCAGGCGCATAGGCCCCTTGATCATCGGCGGCCGGCAGCGCCCCCAAAGGAGAGGCGGCGATGGACTTCAGGTTATTGAAGAGCGCCCTCTTGCCCGGTGTATCCAGCGCCGCCGGGTTGTCCTTGGCCTGCCCTGCCGCAACCTGCTTCGTCAGCTCCGCGATCTTCTGCAGATACTCCTCGTAGGCGATCGCCTTCGCCTTGCGCTGCGCGATGATCTCCTGCAACTGAGCTGAAATATTGGCGTAGAAGGCCGGGTCGGTCAGATGCTCCTTGATGATGGTACTGCGGACGTTATTCTCGATCGTCTCGGCGATCGCGTTCTTGTTGCCCTGCATGCAGCCCAGGCGCGTGGCGATCGCCTCGGCGATGCCGCTCTTCACGATCAGGTCAAGCAGGCCCAGGTTCTCGAAGGGCGAGATCCGGCGCGGATCATCGGCCTCGATATAGGTATCGATGAGATGGCGCATGTCGGCCTCGAAGGGCTTGAGGTCGAGCGTCTCGCCGCTAGCCTGGCGGATCAACTCCCGCAGCTTCAGTGCTTGGTCGAGCTGCTGCTTGATGCGGGCGATCTCCTCGCCGCTGTAACCGGCCTCCTCCAGCTCGTCGGCCATGTTGGCATAGGCCCGGACCAGGGCAACGGTCGCCATGTAGAGATAGGTGCAGTGCGGAGCGTCGAAGCCGGTCAGCAGCTTATCCACCACCACCAAGAGCTTCATATTGGCCGGCTCTTTGACGAACAGCGTCTTGGCCCACTGTTCGTAAGTCTCGGTCTTGGTCATACCGGGCTTGGCGACGATGTCCTTCAGCAAGTTTTTGTAGATCTTGTAGATGAGCTGCTTGTCGGTCTCGGTGTTGGCGCCGACCGGGGTGATCTTGTCTTTGGATGGGCGCCGCACGAGATGAGCTGCTTGTCGGTCTCGGTGTTGGCGCCGACCTCCTCCTTGGTGACATCCTTCGCCTGCGGGTTGTAGGAGGTCACCACCGCGCACTTGCCCTTCAGCGGGGTGTTCTGAAACAGCATGAAATACTTGCAGGCCTCGTAGATGCTGGAGGCCACCAGCATGGCGTTGCCGCGTTGGCTGGACAGGCGCTGCTTGACACTGAAGTCGAAGACGATGTCGTTGACCACCCGATCCATGCGCGAGCGCGAGCTGAGTACGCTTTGCATCGTTACCCAGCGGCTTTTAAGCTCTTCCTTCTGCCAGGTGTTCAGACCCTTGGTCTTGCTCGCGAACCAGGCGTCGATCTTCTCTTTGGAGCCGAGCCGCTGGTCGATGTCGCGCGCCTCGTAGACGAGATCGAGCGCCACCTGATCCTCGACCGCCTCGCTGAACTTGTAGGTGTGGATGTAGCCGCCGAAGACCTCCAGGCTGGTGGCCTTGTCCTTCTTCAGGAGCGGCGTGCCGGTAAAGCCGATGAAGACCGCGTTGGGCATCAGGGCCTTCATCACCCGATGCAGCTTGCCGCTCTGGGTGCGATGACACTCGTCGACGAAGACGAAGACCTCGCCGACCGTCCGGCTGGGCTGTCCCTCGAGCTCCTTGATGAAGGCATCGACGTCGTCCACATCGCGGCGGCCGAACTTGTGCACCAGGGAGCAGAGCAGACGTGGCTTGGCCCGGCCGAGCTGCGCCATCAAATCGCGCCCGCTGTTGGTGCGATAGATGGATTCGCCGACCTGGCCGAAGACGCCTTCGATCTGGCTGTCCAGCTCGTCGCGGTCGGTGATGACGACGACGCGTGCGTCGGGAAAAGTCTCCAGGATCCAACGCGCCAGCAGCACCATGACGATGCTCTTGCCGCTGCCCTGGGTGTGCCAGATGATCCCGCCCTGGCGCCGCCGCACATGGCTCTGTGCCGCCTTGACCCCGAAGTATTGATGGGTCCGCGGCAGTTTCTTGATGCCGCCGTCGAAGAGCACGAAGTCGCGCATCAGCTCGATCAAGCGCGGCTTCTCGCAGAGCTTGAGCAGATACTTGTCCAGCTTGAAACGGCTGTCGTCCGCCTCGGTGCGCAGGCGATAGAGCGCCATGGCGATCTGCGCCTCGGAATAACCTCGGTGGGTCAGCCAAGTCGACAGCAGACCCTCTTCGATGTTGCTGTTGCCGGCGCGGTCGGTCCAGTCCCCCAGATGCCGATAGCCCAACGCATCGCGAAACAGGGCGATGACGCGGTCCTGTGTCTCTCGTTCGGATTGTCCGATCCGGGTCATGGGCTCGAGCTCCGACTAGGGAAAATCCGGCATGGTTCGCCGCATGAAGCTGTCGAACAGCGGTACGGTGAACGCCGTATCGCCATGGGCAGGGCTGTAGACCATGCCCTTGCTGATGATCCGGTTGCGGACCGGTGCCACCGCCGAAGGCTTCTTGCCCAGCAGCTCCGCGATGTCTCCGGAGCGGTGCGGTCCGGGGCCAAGCTCGGCCATTGCCCGCAGATAACGCTTCTCCGATGGAGTCAATCGATCGAAGCGTACGCGGAAGAAGCTCGCATCCAACTCCGCGAGGGCGATTTGGGTTGCCCGTACGGCATCCTCATGCGTGATCGGGCTCGCCTCCGCCTCGCTCCAGGCATGCTTGCCCCATTCCTGCAGGAAATAGGGATAGCATCCGGTGCGGGCGATGATCTCCTCGACGGCCGCCGCCTCGAATTGCACCCCTTCCTGCTCGGCGGGGACGCACAGCGCCCGCCGGGCGGCTTCCGGGTCGAGGGGACCGATCGGTACAAACTCGAACAAGCGCTCGGCGTAGGACTTCGCCCGTCCCATTTGCCCCAACAACTGAGGCAATCCCGCACCCAAGAGCGTGATCGGGAGCTGTCGCTGATTGACGGCATGCAACGCGCTGATCAAGGCCGCGAGCTGCTCCTCGGGCACATACTGAAGCTCATCGATAAAGAGGATGACCGCCGTCCCCCGCTCTGCGGCCGTCTCGCCGACGCTACGCAGGAGGTCCGTCAGATCGATGTCCAGATCGCCGCTGTCGGCAAGCCCGACGAGTGCCTCGAAATCAACGTTGAACTCGACGTCCGCGTACTTGACCTTGGCCGAACGGGCGAAACTGGCGAGCACGCCAAGAGCCCTCTTCAGCGCCTTTTTCGCCGCCTCGCCTCGACTCATCCGGATCAGGGTGCTTCGCAGTGCGGGACCAAGAATGGCCGGGAGCGAACGATCTTCCGGCGCTTCGATCACCGCCGGGACGTAGCCCTCACGCTCCGCATCCAGCCGCATCCGATTCAGCAAGACCGTCTTGCCAACGCCTCGCAGCCCGTAGAGGATCATGCTCTGGGCCGCTCGCCCTTTGGCGATACGATGCAGCGCAATCGACGCCCTCTCGATGATCTCGTCCCGGCCGGCCAGCTCCGGCGGCGGCGTCCCCGCTCCCGGGGCATAGGGGTTGCGTCTCGGGTCCATGGTTATACTGAAATATCGCCTCGTTACTGTATTTCGTTAACTTAGTATAACTTTGATATAAACGCTAGGCTCCCTCGCTGGCCCAACCCTAGCCGGATCCACTTCGGCGTCCACTCGGGCTTCCGATCGGTTGGTTTTTGTTGAGCAAAAAAGATTGAAACCGGTCAACCCGTCGAGCAACTCGAACAACTGCTGCGAACGAAGCGCAGTCAGTGTCGGCATGTGACGCTGGCTGATTGATTCAGCCGAGGTTATCGCCGGATCGCCCGATCGACCAATCCGATCATCGCGTCGTAATTCCGAGCTAAACCATTTTGGATCGCGCTGAAGTACGACGCCTTATCGGCATCCCAAAGTCGTTCCGCCAAGGCCGTCGATCAGAACCGCTTGATACAGCCTTTCCAGCAGAACCAACTCGACCCCGGCGATCTCCGTTGGATCGACAATGCCCAACTTGTTCGCCAGCACCCGATGATTCGATCCCGGCTGGAAGGTTCCCTGCGGGCCATCGGCCTGGCAGCGGTCACTGTTCAATAGAATCCTGCTCGATACGCTCGGAGTCCTGTTCCGCTGGTGCATCGGGGCCGATGCAGATGGGGCGGTCGCCCCGCCACACCACGGCGTATTGACCCAACCGACGCTTGCGCTCCAGTGCCCCGGCCACCGATCGAGCACGGCGGCCTCGCCCTTGACCTCGGGATCGCCTCCGATCTCCTTGAGGCGGGCGGCGACACTGGCCTTGTTGACCCGGTCCAGCTCGGCGAAGGCGCCTTCCTCCCCGCCGTGTTCTTCCTCCAGCTCGGCGAACCGGGAGGCGACGGTCTCCAATTCGGCTGCGAGCCCGTCGAGCGTGGCCTGATCCGCGGCGAAATAGCGGGCGACGATGCGCGCCTTGGGGATCAGGTCGCAGGTCCAGCCCTTGTCGCGGGACTTGCCCTTCTTGTCGGTCTCGATGATGCGGTCCGTCTTGGCCGCCCAGCCGTCCGCGGCGATCAGATAACAGTCGTCCTGTAGGGTCTCGTCCCAGTAGTCGAGCAGGTGCTGATAGATGTCGTAGGGATCGACGAGGGGCTGATCCCGGTAGTGCGCGAGCAGGCACTCGGAGAGCCAGACGATGATCTCCTTGGGATGGCAGCCGGGTTCGAGCGCCTTGAGCTTCGCGGCACTCGGGTCACGCCAGGCGGCGAAGTGGGCGTTCATCCCGGCAATGAAGGCGGCGAACTCGGGGTGCGCGTAGATGAGTGTCTTGATGGCGGTCTTGTCCGCTGTGATGGCGGGGGCCAGGTCGAGATAACCGGGACGGTTCGGACTGAAGAGCGTGCCCCGGAGCCCGGGGCAGACGGCCCAATGGGCGGCGAGTGCATCGACATCGGCGACCGGGATGCCGCCCTGGAGATGTGCGGCGATGTCCTGCACGTCCTCCGGGGTCTGGCTGTCGATGTAGCGCGGCAGGTTGAGGTTGAAGTCGTTCCTCTCGATCTCGTCGAGCGCGACCAGACGCGCGTAGCGCGGGACCTCGATCCGGCGGTTGAAGATGTCGACGATCTTGTGGATGTCTTGGGCGCGCAGTCGGTTCTTGGGCCCGTCCCTCATAAAGCCGCTGCTGGCGTCGAGCATGAAGATGCCGCGACGCGCTTGGGCATCGCGCTTGTCGATCACGACGATGACGGCCGGGATGCCGATCCCGTAGAAGAGGTTTGTGGGCAGACCGATCAGACCGGCGATATAGCCTCGGCGGACCAGATTGCGGCGGATCTCGGCCTCGGGATTGCCGCGGAACAGGACACCATGGGGCAGGATACAGGCCCCCGTGCCGGTGCTCTTGAGCGAGCGGACGATATGCAGCAGGTAGGCATAGTCGCCTTGCTTGGCCGGCGGCGCACCGAAGTGGCTGAAGCGCTCGAAGAGATCCTCGAGCGGGTTGAGCCCGGTGCTCCAGCGCTGGTGGGCGCATCGCGAATCCCCAGGATCTGCGCGATGACCCGGCTCACCTCGGCCGGCGTGAGGAACTGACCCTTGCTCTTGCCGCTGTCGATGGCGAAGTGACGCATCAGAAATTCGTAAGCGTCACCCAGGATGTCGTCGCCCTCGGCGCGGTTCTTCGAAAAATCGAGCGCCTTGTGCTCGAAGATGGCGATCAGGTTGGTAAGCCGCTCGACCATCTCCTTGCCCGAGCCGAGCTTGGAGGGGTCGTTGAAGTCGAGCATGGCAGACAATCGGTTGGCATTGGCCAACGGGGCGATGATCCGCTTGTTGATCTGATCGCCGATGTCGGGCTTGCCCTTGAGCGCGACCATGTCACGGAAGCTCGCGCCCGGCGGGATGACGATCGGGGCGTAGGGCTGGCCGGCGTATTTGTCGCTGACATACTTGATGAAAAGCAGCACCAGGACATAGTCCTTGTATTGGCTGGCATCCATGCCGCCGCGCAGTTCGTCGCAACTGGACCAGAGTGAGGAATACAGCTCAGACTTCTTCAGGGCCATGGGCAGTTTCCTTGCTGCTCAGGAGAAAAACGCAGCGGCGGCGGTTCGCGGAGACAACCACGCGCCGGGTGACCACTCCTTGCGCGCGGTCTCTCGTGAACTTCGGTCCGACGCAGGCTCACGGCAAGCAGGCCACTGCGGGTGACTTTATGGTAGCTCAAACGAAAACGGCTCAGATCATTCATGACCTGAGCCGTTGTTTTTGGTCGGGGCGAGAGGATTTGAACCTCCGACCACCTGAACCCCATTCAGTCGGCAATAACAAGAAACCACTCCTGCCAAATACGACAGTTTTTTATATTACAGATACTTAAACCGTACCTCTGTGCTATCCTTTGCGATGAGTCACCACCTGAAACCACGCTTCCTGGTGACTCTATGGTGACTCAGAATCAAGAGGGCGGTTCCCATGAAGCTGACCAAACGCACCATCGATTCGACCGTCTACCAGGGGACGAACAACGCGCGCTATGTCCTGTGGGACGATGAGGTGCCTGGGTTTGGCTGCCGTATTTTCCCGAGCGGCGCGAAATCCTTCGTCCTGTCGTACCGTGCGGCCGGACGCAAGCGGATGATGACCATCGGCACCTATGGCGTTCTCACCCTGGACCAAGCCCGTAAGACCGCACGCGCGGAACTGGCCAAGGTTGAGACCGAGGGCTCTGACCCTCTGGCGGACCGTGAGAAAGAGAGACGCGGCGAAACCCTGGCGGATCTGTGTGCGGCCTATCTGGACCGACACGCCAGCACGAAAAAGACCGGCCAAGAAGATCAGCGACGCATCAACAAGCACATTCTGCCCCGCTGGGGCGCCTTGAAGGTCAAGGCCCTGACCCGTGAGGATGTCGTCAAGCTGCATGCCAAGATCGGTGCGACCGCCCACTACGAGGCGAATCGGGTCGTTAACCTGCTGTCTACCATGTTTGATCTGGCCCGACGCTGGGGCTTTGTTTCCCAGGATCACCCCAACCCAGCGCGCGACATCACCCTGTTCAAGGAAACCAAGCGCGACCGCTGGCTGACACCGGCCGAGTTACCCCGCCTGGCTGAAGCGATCGACCAAGAGGCCAATGCCATCGCACGCGCGGCATTATGGCTGTATCTCTTGACCGGCGCGCGCAAGAGCGAACTCCTGGCCGCCCGCTGGGATCGCGTCGATTGGGATCGCGGCGAGCTGAAGCTCGACGACACGAAAAACGGCAAGGTCTTCTATGTGCCTCTGTCGGGACCGGCACTGGCCTTGCTGCGCTCGATTCCTCGCGTCGCCGGCAACCCATACATCCTGCCAGGCCGTGGCCCCCGGACGGCGAACGCGGACGAGAAGGCGCAGACAGCGTCCCATTTGATCAACATCGAAAAACCGTGGGCGCGCGTGAAAACGGCGGCGACGCTGGCGGCCTGGCGCGAAGATCCGCGCGCCGCCGCGCTGATCGATCGCCTGACCGAAGCGTATGCACGCAACCAACATCGCAACGCTCCGAAGAAGTTCACTCCGACCCCACCGCTTGACGCGATCCGTGCCGCAGCCACCGCTGAGGGCCTGGAACTACCACCGGCCATTGACGATGTTCGCCTGCATGATCTCCGGCGCACGGTCGGAAGCTGGCTGGCGCAATCAGGGAACTCGCTACACCTGATCGGTAAGGTCTTGAACCACTCCGACACAAAAACGACGGCCATCTATGCCCGTTTCGGTGAGGATTCGGTACGTGCGGCTCTGGAGCAACATGGTGCCAGGATCATGGATGTAGCCGGGTTCGCAACAACGACGCCGGTACCGGAAAGCGCCCCCAATAATCCATAGGATCGACAGTAGGGTTCGAGCCGCGACCGCCTCCGTCTGCTCGGCTCGCCAAGCGTGATAAGGCTCCCTGACGCCAGTGAGCCGTGCCCCAGCGCAACTCCCGCCACCAACCTCTCAATGATTACTGCCAAGAGGCGTCAATCAATAGCCCTCAAGGTCGAGCAGCACAGTTCTTCGGTCTTTACAAGCGTAAACGGTGCACTCAGCAATGCACCGTTTTTTGCGGACAAATCACTCACGGCGCTATAGGCTACGTCGGTCTTCGGCAATACGCGAGCCATTCATCCGCTCTTGATCTCCATACGCCTGACTCGTGCCAGACAGAAAAGAACCAATCGCCGTCGATATTCCCGGCGACCGTCTTTTCTGCATCGAAGTGGTATTGACAGGCGTGAGGTTCATCAAAGCACCGGCGTGTTGTTGAATCACTCCATTCCGACCTGTCCGACGAGGTTCTCATGCAGCCGCAATCCGCCGCCCCGATCCGTCGCCGCCTCACTGAACGCGAGGCCGCCGCCGAACTCGGTATCAGCTTCCGAACCCTGCAACAATGGCGCGTCCGGGGTACCGGCCCAGCGTTCCTGAAGCTTGGGCGCGCCGTTCGCTATGACATCCTGGCCCTTGAAGACTGGCTGGCCAAACAGGTTCATACGAATACATCCGGCTGATGCCGGCGACAGGCCTGATGATTGGCGTCCTGAGCCATGTCCCCGTCATGCGCCGCGATCACGGGGGCGTTACTGAACCGGCTCGCTCATTCAGGCCTGTCATCAATCAGCGCCGGATCACTGGCCTGATTTTAGACATCCCGCCCGACTACGGTCCTGGTTACGCGCCGGCGGCGTCATTCTCTCGCTTCAGTGAATGACCGGCGCGATTCGATACCCACCATTGACTGTGGTCAGTGCATCGCTGACCTGGCCATGATGACAAGAGGACTGACGATGAGCCGACTCACGGCCGCTGTGCTCAAGGCCGCCCTACCCGCCTCGCTCTATTACGCCCGGATGCTTCCCGATCGACCCGCGACGCCGCGCATGGGCTGGGTCGACGGCGGACTGTGCCCCTTCCATGCCGATCGCCATCGAGGCAACTTCCGCCTCCAGCTCGACACCGGCGCCTACTGCTGCTTCGCCTGTGGCGCCAAGGGCGGAGACATCCTCGCCTTTCACCAAGCCTATACCGGACTGTCGTTCCAGGAGAGTCTGCGCGATCTGGCCCACCGGTTTCTCTTGACCGAAGGCGATGGGCCATGAGCGCCGCCTTGCACGCCGTGCCGCCGCACGCAGTCGATGACGCGGCCGGACACTCGGCGTCCTGGCAACCTCCAGCCACCTGGCGCGATCGCGACCAGGGCGAGGTCGCCCACTGCAAGCATGTCTGGCCCTATCGCCCAAGCGACGCGGGCGCGCCGCTTGGCTATGTCGTGCGCTACGAGTGTGCCAACGGCCGCAAGATGGTGATTCCCTTCTTCAAACGCACCGCGAACGGCGCCTGGGCTGCCGGAGCGCCGGCGGAACCACGTCCGTTGTTTGGGCTGGATACGCTCGATCGTCCCGGCGCGATCTTCGTCACCGAGGGCGAAAAGGACGCCGCGGCGCTGCAGGCGCTCGGCCTCTGCGCCCTGACGTCGCTGGGCGGGAGCCAGTCGGCGGGACGCGCTGACTGGGAACCCGTGCGCCAAGCGTCCGCCCAGGGGCGGCACATCCTGATCTGGCCGGATCAGGATGCCGCTGGGCAGCAGTATGCGGCCCTGGTCGCGCAGCAGATTGGCCCGGCCTGTCGTTGCCTGCGGCGTCCACCGTCAGGAACACCCGCAATCAAGGGCGCTGGGGCGGCCGATTGGCTTCAGGCCCAGCTGACCGGGCAGCGTATCGCCTGGGATGGTCTCGCACCGCCCGTGCTCAGTGACGCCCAGCGTCAAGCCTTGCAGGCGCAGTTGCTCGGCACCCTGGCCGACATTCAGGGACCACTGCCGCCGGAGTGGCACGCCCGCCCGGCCACAGGCGATCGACAGCGGCGACCCCAGGCCGAGGCAATCCCCAAAACCTATCTCATCACGGATCAGGGCACCTTTCGCGTGACCCGCAGCCAAGGCGGTGAGCCGATCCAGCAGCAACTGGCCAACTTCACGGCCGTCATCCAAGAGGAGGTCATCCGCGATGACGGGCAGGAGCAGACGCGCACCCTGACCCTGGCCGGGAGTCTGTCGGGGCGGACGCTACCCGTCATCACCCTGACGCTGGATCAGTTCACGCGCATGGACTGGCCGGCGCGGCATTGGGGCACCATGACCCTGATCCATCCCGGCCAGGGTGCCAAGGACCACCTGAAATACGCCATTCAGTTGCTGTCGCATCAGGGGGCGCAGCCGGTGGCGATGCGCACGCTGTTCACTCATACCGGGTGGCGTCGGCTCGCGGGGGCTTGGCGCTATCTGTCCGCCGGCGCGGTGATCGGGGCCCAGGGCGCCGTCAGCGGCATCGAGGTGGATCTGGGCGAGTTGGGGGCGCTGTATCGATTGCCGGCGCCCAGCACCTCGGCGGACGAACGTCATGCGGCCGCTGCGGCCAGTGCGGCGAGCGCGCAGGTGGCCCCGCCCGAGATTGCCATCCCTTTGATCGCCGCCGTCTATCTGGCGCCGTTGAGTCAGTCGCTCGGGGTCGACTTCGCGCTCTGGCTGGAGGGGCCAAGCCGCAGTCTGAAAAGCACCCTGGCGGCACTCATGGCCGCCCATTTCGGGGCCGGTATCGATCGAACCCGACTGGCGGCGAGTTGGCTGGACACGCCCAATGCCATCGGGCTCAAGCTGTTCCTGCTGGCCGACACTCTGGCGGTCATCGACGACTACGCCCCGCAACCCTCGGCCAGCGAGCAGGCGCGGCTCGACAAGACGGTGGCCACCATCATCCGCGGCATCGGCAATCGTGCCGGACGCGGACGCCTGACCGCCGATATCCGGCTCCAGAACGAACGCAAGCCGCGTGCCCTGGCCCTGTGCACGGCCGAGCAGTGGCCAACCGGTGAGAGTCTCCAGGCCCGGCTGTTTGGCGTGGCGCTGCGTCCTGGTCAGGTGGATCTGGCACGATTGAGCGAGATCCAGGCCCTGGCTCAGCAGGGGGTGCTGGCCCGCGCCATGGCCGATTATCTCCAGACCCTGGCCGTCGATTTCTCCGCGCGAGTCGATGAACTCAAGGCCGAGTGGGAGGTCTGGCGTGGTCTGGGTTTGCAGGCGGGGCTTCAGGGACGCACACCGGATCAGGCCGCCTATCTGCTGCTGGGCTACAGTCTGGCGCTGGATCACTGGCGTGCGTCGGGCGTCATCACGTCCGAGCACTCCTATGCCGACCTGTGCCGGGCGCAATCGATCATCCTGACCCTGGCCAAGGAGCACGAGCGGCGGATTGCCCACGCCCAGCCGGCCGATACCTTCATGGCCATTCTCACCGATCTGCTGCTCTCGGGCGCGGTCCATGTGCGTGATATGGCCGATCATCGGCCGTCGACAGAGGCGGAACGACTCGGCTGGACGCGCGAGGGGCCGGGCGGCCCGCATATCGGGTGGGTCAATGCCGGCAAGCAGGAACTCTACCTGCTGCCGACGCCAACGCTGGAGGCGGTCTACAGCGCCTCCAAGCGCATCGACACCCCGCTCACGCTGCGTCCGTCCGCCCTCAAGCGTCAACTCCTGGATCGGGGCTTTCTGCAGCCGGGCAACAGCGAGCAGCGCGGTGACAAGCAGGTCGACCGCACCACCCGCAAGGTGCGCATTGGCCAGCATACGGCCTCGGTGCTGGTCGTTGCGCTCCAGGCGCTGGAGCGGCCTGAGGCGACTCGTGAGCACTAGCGGTGCGGGGATCGGGCCTCACGACGCTTAAGGGGCCTGTTCAACTCAGGAGGGGGGAGTCGTCAGACACTGGGAACAGTGAGAACAGCCGGATAAACTGCTGATTTTGAACATCAAAATCTGGCTGAATTCGCCGCGCTTTCGGGGGCGCCGTGGGAACCTGACTGGGAACATGCCGCTCCCCAGGCGATCCGAGTCGTTCCCACGTCTGTTCCCAGCGTCGAGTGGAAAAATGCGCCGCCCTGCCCTTCAAAGCACTGATTGCAATAGCGAAATTTTTCGTTCCCAGTGTTCCCAGTCTGCCGTTGGACGGTCGGTGCTGGGTTTGCGCGAGCAGGCCGACGGGGTCGACCTCATCCATGATCCGCCGCAAACAGACGCTCCAAGGTGGCGGGAATCAGGACGTCGTTGGCGTTGCGGACGGCCGTCTGAATCCCATGAGCGACTGACGCGGCGTCAGACAGTGTCTGGCGGCCGTCGGACACGGCGTCTGCCGGCTGTCGGACACGGCAGATTTTGCAGACACTGTCTGCAAAATGCATTCGACTGACCAGCTCGGGTAGAAAGTGCGCATCTGGGCCAGGTTACGCCAGCCAAAGCTTCGCCCAAAGTGGCGACGGCGTTCAGGCTCCCGGCAGATATCGGCGGCGCTCAAGCCGACTGGGCCATGGCGGGCTGGACCGTATCGAGCAGATAGCGCCACACGGCTTGAGTGGCCAGACATTCATGCCGCGCCTGACGGGGTCCGGGCGGCCAGTTGAAGCCGACGTGATACGCCGCCGTCGCCAGCCCCTTCCAGTGATAGGCGCCTCGACGGGTGTTCCACTCGCCATAGACCGGTGCAAACTCGCGCATCAGGCACCGAATCTCGGCCACGCCCGCCAGGACACGGGTCAGACCTGGGCTGCACGCCTCGACGGGAGCGTTGAAAATCACCACCCGCTGGCCCTGTAGCACCGGGGCGATCAGCGGCAACAGGCTGTCAATGGTGGGGGCCTCCTGGACATCGGCGGGCTTGATACCGTGCTTGGCGGCGGCGTCCGGCCATTCGGTATGCCACTGAGGTCGAACCAGACTCTCAAACAGCCAGCGGCCGTCTTCATGGAGAACGGCGATCTCCAGGAGTTCGCCATTGTGCGGAAAGCCCGAGGTGGTACGGAGACTGACGAACAGGGTGGACAGCGAGGACGGGGAATCGAGCGACATGATGGCCTCTCCATCGGCAAAGCGGATCAGACAGGACTCCAGAGGCGGAGCTAACGCGCGAATAGACCCTTGACTCCGAGGCAAGTTTCACCGCATGACGCGATGCCTGGCCCCACTGACCGTTACGGACACCGACCGGTCATCACGGACATCCGTGGGTCATCCGTCGGTCATCCGTCGGTCATGACGACGGTCACGCCTGGGTCATGTAGGACAGGCCGACCCGGAGCGCATCAAGGCGGCCACAATTGACGAATGCACCCGCGCCGCCTACGATGAAATCACTGCACGTCCCCAGCCCCACAGACGGTGATCCCGCCTGAGGCCTGGGCCCATCGCCGGTGGGGGCGATCCACAAGCACCCACGCACCACCGAAGCCTGATCGATCAGGCTCCCAAACGCGTCGTCGACGACGTTTGATCCAGGCCAAACTGTCTGGAGTACTCCGGGCCATCTGCGCCTGCGGGTTTCAAACCATCCTGCAATCACCGCCGGCTAATCAGTCGCGGCTCATGCTTCGCCGATAGCCACCGAAGTCATCCGCGTCCGACCGGCTCGGACCACACCCCCGCCCAGCGCCGACAGGTGCTCCAGGCTGTTGCACGCCATTGCGCCTCAACCACCCCGCTGGCCGCGGCGGTCTTTGTCCACAAAGACCGCTGGCACGAAACCCACGCCCTGACGGGCCGCAACGACTATTACCACGCACCAAAACTCCGCACCAAAACCCGCGAACGCTTGTAGGCGACCCACTTCGGGCCACCAGGGGAGGCATCCCTGGCCCGTCTGCATCGTCTTCGCCAACACCGATTCAACCGCACGCTCCACCGCGCCCAGACGCCAGGCGGCGCGACGGTCCCCCGCTTCATGCGACCGGGTGAGAGCGCCTCGAGGTTCAGACCCCCTCCGCCGAATGGCACAACGGTCTCAATGTCCGGCACGACGTTAAACGGCCAACCGCACGCCTAGCCTTGGGCTTCAAGGTCATCACTTACCAGCGTCAGCGGGACTGTGCGGGTCTGAAAATCAGCAGGGTTCGGAGCGATCTGGATGGGAAAGTACGCCAGTGCACGCAATTTCGGGTTCGGCAAGCAGCTCGCTTACGCCGGACGCGAGGCGCTGCGCGCCTATTACGCCGACGGTCACTATGGCTCGGTCGCGGCCCACAGCGACCGCTGGAACCAGTTCGCGCACTGGGCCAAGGCACAGGGGATTCGGGATCTCGCTCGGGTCGATCAACAGGCGACGTTCGAGCGCTATGCGGCGCATGTCGCCAGCCGGGTCCAGGATCAGGCGATCAGCGTCCAGTACGGCCAGAATCTGCTCTCGACGGTGAACGTGACGCTCGCCGCGCTGCGCGGTGACGACCGGGTTCGCCTCTCGCCGGCTCAGGCCGTTGGCCGGCGCTCACAGGTTCGCACTCAGGCCCCCGACAGTCTCGACCGAGCGCGGGTCAGCCAAGCGGCGACGGCACTCAGAGCCGCCGGTTTGGGACGCGCGGCGGCGGTACTGGAGTTGGCGCGTGACTTCGGGGTCCGCCGCGAGGAGGCGGTGAAGGCGGATCTGGGGCGCTGGAGCCGGGAGGCCGAGCGCCACGGGGCGGTGAATGTCCAAGACGGCACCAAGGGTGGGCGCGATGCGCCGCGCTGGGTGCCGATGACGGACCAGGGCCGCGAGACCCTGGCGAGCGCGCTGGCCACGCGCCCGGCCGGCTCGCCCAATCTGGTCGCGCCGCACGAGACATACGCCCAGGTCGCGATCACCAGGGACTCAGAGTTGAATGTGGCGCGGGCGATCCTCCATGTCCACGGCATTACCGGCTATCACGACGCTCGGGCGGCCTATGCCTGCGAGCGGTATCGGGCATTGACGGGCAACGCCGCGCCCGTTGTGACAGGCAAGCGTCCCAACGCCGAGCAGTGCCAGAGCGACGCGGTCGCCCGCGCGGTCATCGCGCATGAACTCGGGCACGGACGGCTCGAGGTCGTGTCGTCGTACATCGGGGGCCGCTGATGCAGATCGCCATTCTGCTGCGACGCGCGCAGCCGGGAGCAACGAGCGGAATCCAGGCGCATATCAAGCGCGCCACCCGGATGCAGGCGCTCATCGCCGAGCGATTCGGAATCAGCGAGCCGCATCAATTCAAAGCCAAACACCTGCGCTGGGTGCTGGAACACCGTACCGCCGCTCTCGCCCCCAGTTCCCGGTACGACTACTGGCGCACCGCAAGGGCGCTTGCGGCCATTCTGGGCCACTGGCCCGATTGGGAACCGCATCTGCGTGGTTCCTGGACGTCTCCCCGTCCCGATCGATTACGTACCCCATCGACATATCCCGTTCAGGGCGGACGCCCAGCGAAGCTAGCCCGCACACATCATCGACACGCGAAATGAGTCCAGAAACTTCGCATGCGTCAGCAATTTTGATTTTGAACGGTGAGATGCAATCAAGGTTGGAACACGCATCGAGTTGCCCCTCGCCTGCACTCGCAGACTGATTGTCATCGATCCGTTTCAACTTGTGTCGAGAGGTCGCTGGTGATCGCTTGCGCGCGACCGTTATACTCAGCGATTATCTTGCTGGTCGCCCGAAAGTGTATCCCCTTGCGGTAATCGCTAAACGGACGCCGTCGCTAAGGAGCTATCAACAGGAGGATGGTATGGACATTTTTCAGTTCCGCGAGCGCCTCATCGCAGATTACGCCGCGTTTACCCGCAGCTTTACCAAACCCAGGGCGGCTGACATCCGGGATTACCTTCAGCAGCGGTATGCGGACGAGGAGTTTTGGCCAGCTCCGCTGATTCAACTGAATCCGAGTTTCGTGAGCGGCGGCACCGTCGAGGATCTGGTCGCGGAGGGTCGACTGCATCCTGAGTGTGCTCGCATCTTCCGGGCCGGGAAGACCGACACCGGCTTCGGTGTCACCCTTAGACTGCACAAGCACCAGGACGAGGCGATTCGCATCGCGCAACGTGGTGAGAGCTATGCCTCGACCACCGGCACAGGCTCAGGAAAGTCCGTCAGCTATTTCATTCCGATCACCGATCATGTGCTGCGCCAGCACGCCAAGGGCGACAGCACACATCGGGTGAGCGCCATCGTCGTTTACCCGATGAACGCCTTAGCCAACAGCCAGCGCGAGGAGCTAACGCGCTTTCTCAAGCACGGCTATCCAGAGGGCAGAGAGCCGGTGACCTTCGCCCGCTACACGGGTCAGGAGAGCAGCGAAGAGCGTGACCGAATAGCCGCCAATCCGCCAGACATCATTCTGACCAACTTCATGATGCTGGAGTTGATGATGACGCGCCAAGACGAGGTGGATAAGGCCATCGTCCGCGCTGCTCAGGGACTCCAGTTCCTCGTTCTGGACGAGCTCCATACCTATCGCGGGCGCCAGGGAGCCGACGTGGCCTTGCTGGTGCGCCGGGTCCGCGCTGCCTTCAATCCGAATCTGATCTGTGTGGGCACATCGGCCACTATGACCACCGACGGCACGCCGGAGGAGCGCAATGCCGTGGTCGCGAGCGTGGCCAGCAAGCTCTTCGGGGCGCCGGTCGATCCGTCGAATATCATCACCGAGACCTTGCAGCGCGTGACCCCCGGTGACTCTTTGCCTGACGCGGCCACCTTGAAGGGTGCGCTACAGGCCGACCTCCCGGACGAGCCCGATTACGAAACGCTGCGCCACCACCCCCTGGCTTCCTGGATCGAGCTCAGTCTCGGTCTGCGTTGGGAGGCGGGGAAATGGGTCCGTGCCCGCCCGCGCACCCTGTTGGATGCCGCTGGGGAACTCGCCGCGACCACCGGACTTGACGCCGAGCATTGTCTCACCCGGCTGGAGCAATTCCTGCTGCTGGCCTACCGTACCAAGCGGGATCCCCATGACGCACGCAGTCGGCTCTTCGCCTTCAGGCTCCACCAATTCATCACCGGTGCCGGCGACCTGTTCGCCACCCTGGAGCCGACTGGAAACCGCTATCTGGACGTCAAGGGCCAACAATTCCAACCTGGCCATACGGACAAACGACTCTTCAACACGGTGTTCTGTCGAGAATGTGGACAGGAGTACTTCCCGGTGTGGGCCGAAGGCGCCAAGCAAGCCCCACAACGCTTTGAGCCCAGGGATCTGAGCGACCGCAACCGCGAGGATCAGGAGGATGAAGGGTTTCGGTTCGGTTTCTTGATGCCTGACCCCGACGGTCAGTTCGACCCACAAGACGTTGAGAGCCGCTACCCGGAAGAATGGCTCGATTTCGGCAGCGCCGAGCCCCGACTCAAGCCCCACTACAGGCGCTACCGCCCGCTACCCGTTCAGGTCGACCCGAGTGGCGAGGTCGCGAGTCCAGGGTTAACGGCCCACTTCATCCCAGGCACCTTCCGCTTTTGCCTGGCCTGCGGTGTCAGCTATGACGCCACGCAGCGCAGCGACTTCAGCAAACTGGCCAGTCTGAGTTCCGAGGGACGCAGCTCGGCCACCACGGTGCTCACTCTGTGCGCCATGCGTTATCTGCGGGAGGATGCACAGGATCTCCAGCCATCAGCCAAGAAGTTGCTCGGCTTCACCGACAACCGCCAGGATGCCTCGCTCCAGGCGGGGCATTTCAACGATTTCATGCAGATTCTCCTGCTGCGAGGCGCCCTGCTGGCGGCCGTGGAGAAGGCGGGCGAGCTGACCGACGAGACGCTGGCCCGCGCAATCTACGATGCCCTGGACCTGGATAAGCCGGAATTCATGGCCAACCCCGCTGCCCAATTCTTCGCCGAGGAACAGGCACGCAAGGCGTTGCGAGAGGTGTTGGGCTACCGTCTCTACTTCGATTTGCGCCGGGGCTGGCGGGTGAATAACCCCAATCTGGAACAGCTCGGGTTACTGCGGATCGACTATCACTTCCTGGCGGAGATCTGCGCGGCGGAATCTCTCTGGGCCGCTTCCCCACCGCTGTTGGCACAGGCCACCCCTCAGGTGCGTGAAGCCGTCACCCGGCACCTCCTCGATCTGATGCGTCGGGGGCTTTGCATCAAAGCCAATTACCTCGATCCTGACCGCCAGGAACAGATCAACCAGGCCAGTTTCAGCCACCTGCGCGAACCCTGGGCCATCAACCCGGACGAACGCCTGCAACCGGCCCGCTACCTGATCCTCGGCTCCAAACCGCCTGACCTGAAGCGCCAGGATGACCGGGCCGTCTATCTGTCCGCGCGGTCGCGGTTTTCGCGCGAGATCCGTCGGCAGAGCCTCTGGGGTGAAGATGCCCAGAGCCGTTGGCCGCAGCGCTTCGATGAAACCTATTTTTCCGGTCTGATCGCGGCACTGCTGGAGGCACTGACCCAAGGCGGACTCGTTCAACCCCTGGAGGCCCCCGACCACAAGGCGGCTTATCAGATCGTGGCGGGATCCATGGTCTGGCGACTCGGCGATGCCGCCCAATCCTCGGACACGCCCCAGGCGAACGGCACCGCCAGCAACATCTTCTTCCGCGACCTCTATCTCAATGTCGCTCAGGGGCTTATGCAGCACAATCGCCTCCTGCAAACCCTGGAGGCCCGCGAGCATACAGCTCAGGTCGACCAGCGTGATCGGCAAGAGCGTGAAGAACGCTTCCGGAAGGCTGACCTGCCCATCCTCTTTTGTTCCCCGACCATGGAGCTCGGCGTGGACATCGCCGACCTCAACACTGTCTACCTGCGTAACGCACCACCCACACCGGCGAACTATGCGCAGCGTAGCGGGCGAGCCGGACGCAGCGGCCAGCCGGCCCTGGTCGTGACCTATTGCGCCGCCAAGAGTCCCCACGACCAGTATTATTTCGCCGATCCGGTGCGCATGGTCGCGGGCAGCGTCACGCCACCGCTGATCGACCTCGCCAACGAGGATCTCATCCGCAGCCACCTGCACGCGATCTGGTTGGCCGAGACCCGCCAGAAGCTGGCCGGCGCGGTCAGCGAGCTGCTGAAGATGGCGGATCCGACCTTACCGCTGCGGGACGATCTGGTGGCCAGCCTCGATACTTCGGCACCGCGTGATCGGGCCAACCGAGTCATGTCCGCCGTGCTGAACATGTTGACCGACGAGCTGACTCCCACCAGCGCCCGCTGGTATGCGGAAGGCTGGGCGGCACGCATGATCCAGCAGGCATACCGTCAATTCGACCAGGCCCTCGACCGCTGGCGAACCCTCTACCAAGCGACCACTCAGCAGATGGAAGCGGCTCACGCTGTGCGCATGAATGCCTCTGCCACTCAGCGGGATCGCAACGAGGCTGATCGCCGCTACGGGGAGGCCAAGACGCAGCAGGATCTGCTGCTCCAAGCCTCCGCCAGTTTGAATTCGGATTTCTATACCTATCGCTACCTGGCCAGCCAGGGCTTCCTGCCTGGCTACAACTTCCCGCGCCTGCCGTTGATGGCCTTTATCCCGTCGCGCAAGGAACGGATCGGCAAGGACACCTTCCTCACACGCCCGCGCTTTTTGGGTCTCGCCGAGTTCGGCCCACGCAGCATCATCTACCACGAGGGCAGCCAATACCGGGTCCGCAAGGTTCTGTTGGGCGTGCGCGAACAGGACGGCACCCATGCCAACGATCCCCTGCTGCCGGTGCGTACGGCCCAGATGTGTCCGGCCTGCGGCTATGGCCACTTCGGCGATCAGTTGCAGCAGCCGCTCTGCGTGGCCTGCGGCACGACGCTGGACGGCGGACTCAACCTGTCCAACCTCTACCGGGTGGAAAACGTCAGCACCCGGCGAGCCACCCGCATCACCTCCGATGAAGAAGAGCGCGTGCGTCAGGGTTATGAACTACTCACAACCCTGCAATATGCCGAGGAAAATGGTGTCCAGCAGGTCGTCAAGACGCGCTTCGAGGATGGCGATGGCGCCACCCTGGTCACCGTTCACTACGGCCCCGCCGCCACCGTCTGGCGCATGAATCTCGGCTGGCGCCGGCGCAAGGAAAAATCGGTCTACGGCTTCAATATCGACCCCAATACCGGTCTCTGGTCCAAGGACGCCCAAGCCCCTGAGGAAGACGATAGCGCCGAGGCCAGCACCCAGGTCCAGCGCATCGTCCCCTTCGTCGAGGACCGCCGCAATGTCCTGGTTCTCCATCCCGGCACGCCCCTGGAAGCGGGTGCCATGGTCACCCTACAATACCTGCTGAAACGGGGCATCGAGGCGGAATTCCAGTTGGAGGAGGCGGAACTGGCCGCCGAACCGCTGCCCAAGCGGGACCAGCGCAACGCCATCCTCTTCTATGAGTCCGCCGAGGGTGGTGCAGGCGTGCTGACACGGCTGGCCAACGATCCCATCGCCCTGTGCCGGGTCGCGGAGCGTGCGCTGCGGGTTGCGCACTATCAGCCCAAGGGCGCGACCTGGGAGGCTGGCCAGCTTGAGGATACCGACGCAAGCTGCGAAGCCGGCTGTTACCGCTGCCTGCTGTCCTACAGCAATCAAATCGACCATCCGGCGATCCAGCGCAAGGATCCGCTCGTGCTCGATCTGTTGTGCCGGCTGATCCACGCCGGCGCCCGACGCGGCACCGGCGGACGGCATGCCGATGAGCACTATGCCGAGCTGATGGCCCTTTGCGGCAGTACGCTGGAACAGGACTGGCTGGCCTACATCCATCAGCGCGGCCACCGGCTACCCGATAAGGCTCAACTCAGTCTGCCGGAGTATGGCGTCCGCCCGGACTTCGGCTACCAGGGGGACTCGCCTGCCCTCGTCTTCATCGACGGGCCGCACCATGAGACTGACCATCAGTACCCCATCGACGCGCAAGTGAATCAGACGCTGAGCGATGCCGGCTACGAGGTCATTCGTTTTCCGAAGGAGCGGGCGGCCTGGCCGCCCATCCTAGCCCAGTATCCCGATGTCTTCGGCCAGGGAGTGACCCCATGAACCTGCAACCCGGCAGTCTGGTCAGCGCACGCGGGCGCGAATGGATCGTCCTTCCCGGCTCTGCCGCCGACATCCTGCACCTGCGTCCCCTGGGCGCGGGCGATGAGGAAAGCACCACCATCTACGCCCCCCTGGAGGCCGAACCCATTCGATCGGCAAGCTTCCCGCCACCGGACGCGGCCCAGGCGGGCGCCCAGGCTGCCGGTCTGCTGCTGCGCGATGCTCTGCGGCTTGCATTCCGCTCCGGCGCGGGGCCTTTCCGCGCCTTCGGCAATCTGGGCTTCGCCCCCCGTGCCTACCAGTTGGTGCCGCTACTAATGGCGTTGAAGCTTGACCGAGTGCGCCTGCTCATCGCCGATGACGTGGGGATCGGTAAGACCATCGAGGCGGGCCTGATCGTGCGTGAGCTACTGGATCGCGCTGAGATCACCCGCTTCACCGTGCTCTGTCCGCCGCATCTGTGCGACCAATGGCAAGAGGAATTGGAGCGCAAATTCAACATCGCCGCCGAGGTCGTCACCGGCGGAACCGCCGCGCGCCTGGAGCGCGGCCTGCCTGCGGGCACTTCGCTGTTCGACACCTACCCGGTCACCGTGGTCAGCCTGGACTATGTGAAGCAGGACCGTCGTCGCGACGAGTTCCTGCGCGCTTGCCCCGAGTTGGTCATCGTCGATGAGGCCCACACCTGCGTTCAGGCCGGCAACAGCACCCGCCATCAGCGCTACCAGGTGCTGTCGGGTCTGGCCGCGCATTCCGAACGGCATCTGATCCTGCTCACGGCCACCCCCCACAGCGGTGACGAGGAAGCCTTCTACAACCTGCTCGGACTGCTCGATGGCCAATTCCGCCATTTGCGGGATCTGACCGGGAAGAGCCGCGACACGCTGCGCGAGCGTTTGGCCGATCACTTCGTCCAGCGCCGCCGCGCCGACATCGCCGAATGGCAGGACACCTCGATCTTTCCCGACCGCCTCAGCCGAGAGGCACCCTACCGTCTGGACGGCGCCTGGGCCGCACTCTTCAATGACGTGCTCGACTATGCCCAACGCTTGGTGGAGTCCGCCGCCGGTCAATCCCTGCTCAAACAGCGCATGAACTGGTGGGCGGCGCTGGCCCTCCTACGCTGCATCAGCTCCAGTCCGGCGGCGGCGGCCATCGCCCTGCGCACCCGGCTGCGCGCCCTGAACTCCGGCGGCGAAACGGAGCAGATCGAAGCACTCGACCGCGCCGGCCTGGAGACCGTCTACGACGGCGATCTGGACGGGGATCTCTCCACGGACGACAGCCAGCCCGGTGCCCGGATCGAGGAGCTGGACCCGCCCCACCCCGACGCCGCCGAGTTGGATGGCTTCATCCAGCGCGCCGAGGCGCTGCGTGGACCCGCCAAGGACGGCAAGCTCAAGATGCTCATTCGGCAGATCGACGAGCTGCTCGCGTCCGGCCACAACCCAGTGGTGTTCTGCCGTTACATCCCCACCGCGCATTACGTGGGGGAGTCGCTGAGCCGTCATCTGGGGGCCAGTGGCCCCACCGTGGCCGTCATCACCGGCGAACTCGTTCCCGCCGAGCGCGAGGAACGTGTCGCACGGCTTGGTGAGTCTGAGCGTCGGATCCTGGTGGCCACGGATTGCCTCTCGGAAGGGGTCAATCTTCAGGCTCTGTTCGACGCGGTGCTGCACTACGATCTGTCCTGGAATCCGACCCGCCATGAGCAGCGTGAAGGCCGTGTAGACCGTTTCGGCCAGCCTGCGAAGGCGGTGCGCACCGTCATGCTCTACGGGGAGAACAACCCGGTCGACGGTGCCGTCTTGCAGGTCATCCTGCGCAAGGCGGAACGCATTCGCAAGGAACTCGGCGTCTCGGTACCCATGCCCGACAACAGCGGCAAGGTGATGCAGGCCGTGATGGAGAGCGTGCTGCTGCGCCGGGGCAATGACAGTGTTCAGAGTCGCGTGGATGATCTCTTCGGCTTCGACGACATCGAGGCCGAGATCGATAAGGATTGGGAGAGCGCCAAGTCAAAGGCCGCTCAGAGCCGTACCATCTTTGCGCAACGCCGGCTCAAGCCCGCCGAGGTGCTCCCCGAATGGGATAAAGCGATCACCGCCCTGGGCAGCCAGACAGACGTGGAGCAGTTCGTCCGTCGCGCCGCCGAGCGCTTGCAGGCGGCGCTGGAACCCGTCGGGGGCGGCTACAAACTACCCCTGCGCCACCTGCCCGCCGTGCTGCGCGAACGGCTGGACGGGGTCGGGATCGAAGGCGAGAGCCTGCGCCTGGAATTCCAGCGCCCGGCCGACCCCCGTCACATCCACCGCAGCCATCCCCTCGTGGCGATCCTGGCCAGCTACCTGGCCGAGCGCGCCCTGGATGGCGCCAGCCCCGATTTGGTCGCCCGCAGCGGTGCCCTCTTCACCCGCGCGGTACAGAGCCGCACCCTGGTGGCGCTGCTGCGCCTGCGCACCCAGCTCGTCATCACCTATCGCGGCCAGGAGCGGGTCTCGCTCGCCGAGGAGGCCCTGGTCGTGGCCCTGCGCCCCGGCCAGGCCCCGGAAATCCTGGGCGACACCGATGCCGCCGCCCTGATGGCGGCCGAACCTGCAAGCAACATGGCCCCGGAGCGCCGCCTGCGGGTCATCGGCGCTGCCCTGGACGAGTTGCCCAGCTTCGAGGCTGTCCTGACGGAATTGGCTCGAACCCGCGCCCAGCAACTCTTGCAAGATCATCGTCGTGTGCGCGAGGCATCAGAGGCCCGGCACTTGCGCTATGCCGTCACCCCCTGCCTGCCGGTGGACGTGATCGGGCTCTATGTGCTGCTGCCGGCACCCAGCCTGTAGGATAGGGACATGAAAAAAACCGACCTCGCCCTCGACGCCATCCGCATCGAAGGCAGCCTGCTGCCCGCTGAATTCATACAGCGCTTGTTGGAACTCAAGGCCGACCATCAGAGCGCCGCCGAGTATGGCGTCCCTCCCGGCATCCAGTTGCGCGATGACATCGGTCGCTCCTGGCGTATTGCCACTACACTTTGGGCCAGCTTTCAGGCTCGCCGCCACCGGCCGGATGTCAAACCCGAGGCGGTTGGGATCAAACACTGGCTGGAACCCTTCTTGACCCAGGTGCTGGGATTCGGGCACTGGACCGCCGTCAGCGGCGCGACCCTCGATGATCGCCACTTCCCCCTGACCCACATGTTCGGCGCGACCCCGCTGTTGCTGATCCCAGACACCTTCGATCTGGACCGCAGCGACAGCCGTTTCGGCGACGAGGGCCGGCGCCGTTCGCCCCAGGCCACGGTGCAGGAATATCTCAATGCCGGCCGGGACGCGCGTTGGGGCCTGGTCAGCAACGGCCGCACCCTGCGCATCCTGCGCGACAATCCCAGCCTGACTCGTCCGGCCTATATTGAGGCCGATCTGGCGCGTATCTTTGAGGAAGACCGCTACGCCGACTTCGTCGCCCTCTGGCTGATCGCCCACGCCACCCGCTTCGGCAATGGTCGGGATGGACACCAGGCAGTCGTCCCGATCCTGGAGCACTGGCACGGTCAGGCCCAGGAAACCGGTGAACGCGCCCTGGAGAAGCTGCGTGCCGGCGTGACCGAAGCCCTGCGTCAGCTCGGTAACGGCTTCCTCGCCCATCCGGCTAACGCCGCCCTGCGCCAGGCCCTCGCGAACCATGAACTTCAGACGGCGGACTATTTCCGGCAACTGCTGCGGCTGGTCTATCGGCTGATCCTGCTCATTACGGCCGAGGACCGGGGGCTGTTGCACCACCCCGACGCCACGCCTGAACAGCGCACGCTGTACGCCAGGGGTTACAGCGCCGCCCGTCTGCGCGAGCGTGCGCTCAAGGCTCGCGCCGACCGTCACGCCGATCTCTGGGACGGTCTGCGCGTCACCTTCCGGGGTCTGGCCGGCGGAGCCGAGCCGTTGGGACTCCCGGCCCTGGGCGGCCTCTTCGCCGCTGATCGCTGCCCGGATCTGGACGCCGCCGCGTTGCCCAACCAGCACTTGCTTGCCGCACTGCGCGCGCTGTGCTTTTTCCGGGCCGGCGCGGTGCTGGCGCGCATCAACTACCGCGACATGGACACCGAGGAACTGGGTAGCGTCTACGAGAGCTTGTTGGAGCAGGAACCCCTGATCGCCGTGGACGCCAACCCCTGGCGCTTCGGCTTCGTGGGCGACGCCGCGGCGGGCAACAGTCGCGGCACGGCCCGCAAGCTCACCGGCAGTTACTACACGCCGGACGCGCTGGTTCAGGAGTGCATCCAGTCCGCCCTGGAACCCAAGATCGCCGAGGCGCTGAAGGCTCCCGATCCGCGTGGCGCCCTGCTGGCGCTCAGGATCCTGGATCCGGCGACCGGCTCCGGTCATTTTCTGCTGGCCGCGGCGCGGCGCATCGCCGCCGAGGTCGCACGCCTGGATGCGGACGATGATCTCCCCGAGGCCGTGGCCTACCGTCATGCCCTGCGTGAGGTGGTGGCCCACTGTATCTATGGCGTGGATCTCAACCCGCTGGCGGTCGAGTTGTGTCAAACCGCGCTCTGGCTCGAAACGCTGGAGCCGGGCCAGCCGCTCGGTTTTCTCGATCATCGCATCCGTCACGGTAACGCGCTGGTCGGCATCCTGGACCCGGCGATCCTGGCGGAGGGGATTCCGGACAAGGCGTATGCCGCGCTGTCCGGCGACGACAAGGCGGTGTGCTCGGCATTGAAGAAGAGCAACAAGAAGCAGTCAGGGGGGCGACAGCGTGAACTCTTTGGTGGCGCAACGACCGTGAACCTGGCGACCGCCCATGCGCACCTCGCCGACCTGCCCGAGGATTCGCTGGACGCCATCGCCGCCAAGCGCGCCGCCTATGCCGAGGCCGAGCGCGATGAGTGCTTGGCGCAAGAGCGGCAGCGGTTCGATCTCTTCTGCGCCGCCTTCTTTGCGCCCAAGATATTAGAGAACGCCGAGCGCGTCCCGCTGTCCGGCGATTTGGCCGCCGTTGCTGCTGGTCGAAATCTGCGGCCGGGGGTGGCGGAACTGGCGGCGGATCTCGCACGGCAATATCGCTTCTTCCATTGGCCGCTGATCTTTCCCGAGGTCTTCGCCGCCGGCGGCTTCGATGTGGTGCTGGCCAATCCGCCGTGGGAGCGCATCAAGCTCCAGGAGCAGGAGT
The DNA here is from genome assembly GCF_002423035.1 of Thiocapsa sp. UBA6158. Taxonomy (GTDB): domain Bacteria; phylum Pseudomonadota; class Gammaproteobacteria; order Chromatiales; family Chromatiaceae; genus Thiocapsa. Next base: position 2,417 of record NZ_DIUM01000083.1, on the reverse strand, counting down.
TTTTCGGCGCGCGCCGTCCCGAGATCGCTACCGCCGCCAACGCGGCCGCCCGAGGCCGGCTGATCGCGGCGCTGAATGCGCCTGACGCCAGTCCACCCGACCGGCGGCTGTATCAGGACTTCATCGCGGCCAAGCGGGGCGCGGAGGCCGGCAGTCTGTTCGCGCATGACAGCGGGCGCTTTCCGCTGACCGGGGTGGGGGACGTGAATCTCTACGCCCTTTTTGCCGAGACGATTTCGTGGCTGATCGGCGAGCACGGTCGGGCCGGAATGATCGTGCCGACCGGGATTGCGACCGATGACACGACCAAGGCTTATTTCGCCAATCTCATCCGTAACCGCCAACTCGTCAGTCTCTATGATTTCCGAACTGGTCCCGGATTGTTTTCAGAGATTGGCCACCAAAGATACAAATTTTGCCTGCTTACCCTGGGCAAAGTTCATGAGTCAGAGTTTGCATTTTTCCTCACCCAAATCGATCAACTGGCTGATGCTCGGCGCCGATTCTCTCTGAGCCACGACGATTTCGCGCACATCAACCCGAATACTCTGACTTGTCCTGTTTTTCGCACTCGCGAGGATGCCGGACTCACCCGAGAAATCTACCGTCGATTGCCGGTGCTGATTGATGAAAGCCAAGGCACGAGCGGCAATCCTTGGGGCATCTCGTTTATGCGAATGCTCGACATGTCCAACGACAGCCATATGTTCCGCACCGCCGCGCAACTTGCCGCCGAAGGAGCAGAACGCGATAGCGCGAATTGGATTGGCCGCGATGGCGAGACCTGGGTGCCACTCTATGAAGCCAAGATGGTGCATCAGTTCGACCATCGTTGGGCGACCTACGAGGACAACGGCAGCGATTCGCGGGACATGACCGACGCCGAAAAGCGCGATCCGGGGAGTTTCGCCCGTCCGCGTTATTGGGTCAGCGAGCGCGACAAAGATGAGCGATTGGCGGAACGACAGGCGCGGCAATGGTTGATGGGCTGGCGGGACATCTGTCGATCCACGGACGAGCGCACCGTGATCGCGGGCGTGGTGCCGAGAGTGGGGGTTGGAAACAAGATGCCGCTGTTTCTTTTTGATGCCAGCATTGAGCCATCAAAAGCTGCTGCTTTCTACGCTAATTTGGTGGCGTTAGTATTCGATTTTGTAGCTCGACAGAAGATTGGTGGAACGACGCTAAACTATTTCTATTTGAAACAGTTTCCGGTACTCCCACCCGACCGCTACACGTCCGCCGACCTCGCCTTCATCGTCCCCCGTGTTCTCGAACTCACCTACACCGCCCACGACCTCGCCCCCTTCGCCCGCGATCTCGACTACGACGGTCCACCCTTCGCCTGGAACCCCGAGCGCCGCGCCCAACTCCGCGCCGAACTCGACGCCTGGTACGCCCGGCTCTACGGCCTGACCCGCGACGAGCTGCGCTACATCCTCGATCCCGCCGATGTCTACGGCGAGAACTACCCATCCGAGACCTTCCGCGTCCTCAAGAACAACGAAATCCGCCAGTTCGGCGAATACCGCACCCGCCGCCTGGTGCTGGAGGCGTGGGACCAACAAGCATCGAGATCGACTACATGAATGAGATGTCCGGTCCCAAGGCCGACGCCTTGATCGACAAGCTCTTGTCGCTGCCCGAATCCGTCAATTTGGACTTCAAGCGCGTGTCCGGAAAGATGGTGGGCAAAGCCCTGGAGACCCTATGCGCCTTCGCCAACACCAGCGGCGGTAAACTGGCGCTGGGAGTGGAAGATCCGGCAAAGGCCGAGGGACGAGACCGACTCTTTGGACTCGTTGAGAATCCCGAGGCGGTCGATGAACTGCGTCGCAAGACGTTGACGCACCTGCTGCCGGCCGTGGAGCACCTGCGCTGGATCCGTATCGCCTGCCGTCTGCGCGACGATACGGACGGACATATCTTGCTGCTCGACGTGCCACCAAGCCCCAAGGTCCACTCCATCCTGGAGGACGGCACCTGGACACGCCTGGATGCCGGCAACCGCGAGATGACGGCGACCGAGATCACCGATCTGTCCTATCGGCGCGGCGTCATCAGTGCCGAATCCGAGCCTGTTCCAGTCCCCCTGGATCTCCTGGAGACGGACACCTGGCACCGTTTCGCCGCCAGTCGCGGATTCCTGTCCGGCGACATTGGCGATCGACTCTATCGGATTGGTCTCGCCAAGCGCGTCGGCGGTGAGCTGCAACCGGTACGGGCGGCTGTCTTGTTATTCGCCGACGAGCCGGGCGGCCTACTCGCGGCACAGCAGACGCGGGCCGACGTTCGGATCTTTCATTACCGGGGCAAGCAAATCGAGCCGGGCGCGGTTCCCAACCTGCTCAAGCCGCCGAAGACCATTTCGGGTCCGATTCCTCAGCAAATCGGGCCTTGATCATCGATTGGTCCAC
>NZ_DIUM01000024.1 GCF_002423035.1 Thiocapsa sp. UBA6158 | reverse complement strand
CGATCATCCCTACGAGATCCAACAGGGACAGGCGCAACCCCCCGAGCAGTTGGAGGCGCGTCTGGGGACGCTGTTGACGCGCCTGGAAGCGATCGCCGCGGAGGCGGATCTGTCCGAGCGCCTCTGCGGACATCCGTCCAAGGCGAAGCGCCTGACCCATAGCCTCGTCGCCACGCTGACCTTCTTCTTCATGATGGTCAACACCCGGGTGCAGGCGATGGACCTGGCACCGGCGATCGAGCAGGCGATGCTCGACGACTTCATCCCGGCGCTCGATCTGGAGCGCGCCGCCGCGCGCAGCACCCGCGCCGAGCCGCGTCATCGACTCCGGGCACTGAGTGCGCAGCGCCTCGCCGCGAGCAGCCCTCGCACCTGATCCAGTCGCTGGATCCGCCGACCCGCCACCATCTCGAGCAGGTCGCCGGGGGGTGTGCCGATCTGTTCCAGCGCAGCAGCTCGTGTGTCGAGGGGCGCAACGGCTTCCGTGCGCTCGATCGGCATGGGCATCGAAGCCGCGCGACCAGTCGATGTCGGCCGCGATCGTCGGGAAGAAGAACTCCAGAAACGAACGCCGCCAAGCCTCGAGCAGATCCTTTCAGGGGGAATCATAATCGTCGCGACGCTCGCGCGCCCTCGATGGATCAATCCATCTGGAGCCGCTGCATCCAACGCCAGAGGGTGCTGCGGTCGATGCCGAGGATCTGGGCGGCGAGCGTCTTGTTGCCCGAGGCCTGACGGAGTGCCTGTGCGATGCGGGTGCGCTCGGCGATGTCGGGCTGCACGGCTGACGGCTCGGGGCCCCGGCGGGCGGCACAGTAGTCGCGCATGCAGTCCGGGAGACTCTCCGGGATGATTTGCCCGTCGACCGCACAGATCACGCTGTGCTCGACGGCGTTGGCCAGCTCGCGCACGTTGCCGGGCCAGGGGTAGTTCATATAAGAGTTGAATGCCTCGCGGCTGATTGTCAGGGCACCCGGATAGCCCCGCATCTCCAGCCGTTTGAGGATACCCTCCAAGACCAAGGGGATATCGCCCGGGCGATTGCGCAGCGGCGGCACCTGCAACTTGACCACCGCGATCCGGTAATAGAGGTCGGCGCGAAACTCGCCCTGATCGACCAACCCACGCAGATCGCGGTTCGATGCCGAGACCACCCGGACGTTTGCCTGGACGGTCCGATCCGAGCCAACCGGCTCGTAGCCTCCATCCTGCAACACCCGCAACAGCTTCGGCTGGAGCTCTCGGGGCAACTCCCCGATCTCGTCCAAAAAGAGTGTTCCGCCGTCGGCAGCCTTGAAGCGCCCGACGCGGTCCTTGTAGGCCCCGGTGAAGGCCCCTTTGACGTGCCCGAATAGCTCGGTCTCGATCAGCGAGGCGGGGATCGATCCGCAGTTCACCTCGATGAACGGCTTGTCGGCCCGCTGGCTGCGATGATGCAGCCGTCGCGCAAGCTCGGTCTTGCCCGTTCCCGATTCACCCTGCAGCAGGACCGCTGCATCGCTACCGGCCACCAGGTCGAGACGCTCGACCAGGCGAATCATGTCCGGATCCCTGGCCACGAAATCCAAGCTGTCCGATGCCTGAATCACCGCGGATAGACGGCGCTCGGCCGTGATGTCGCGCAGCACGATCATGCGAAGCTGAGGACCCTGACCAGGCAGCGAGACGAGACTGGAGTTGATCCGAAGCCAGCGCGGGGCACTCTCGACCCTGATCTCGGCGTCGAACTGAACCTTCGCCTCGCAGTAGTCCCCATCGCCGCTCGCCTCGCGAAGTCCGGCGCGAATCAGCGCCGCGCGGAGGTTGTATTGACCGAGCCGACTCAAGACCAGTGGGGCCGACTCTTCGGCGAGACCGAACAGCTGCCGCACGGCCCGATTGTGAATCAGCACATGGCCGTGGCGGTTCGTGACAATGACGCCCTCTTGGATCGGGTCCAGCAGGGGCTGGAGCAGATCCAGAAGCCCGCGTTGGTTGATCATTGGTGCTCCTCATCCTGGTGGGGCAGGGCCAGCCGCATGGACCCTGCAACAGCGCAACACCTCATCCGGTGAACGTCGAGCCAAGCGCTTGTTTTTACAAGACGCCCATGACGGCGTGTTTTTTGCTTTACCTCTCGCGCACGATTATGACGGCGTAGAACCGTCTTTCGGTTGGCGATGCAGCGGCAGCGGGCCAGCGACCCGAAACCGCGCGACCAGCCAACGTGTCTGGCCAAGAAGCTACTCCAAAGGAGAATCCGATGTTCATGAGATCCGAATGCGCCATACGGCGCTCGAGCGCAGGCGTGCTTGCGCTCGTCCTCGTTGCGTCATGCGCCGCACCTGCATTCTGCAGCGACGTCACCGCGACTGCCACACAGGACAGACCCTTCCCGCCCTCGTACGTCAGCATCGAAGGTCATCGCCAGCTCAGTCCGGAGGACTGGAAAGACCCCCGACTCTGTGGGCAGTGCCACACCACACAGTACCAAGGCTGGAATGGATCGATGCACTCCAACTCGTTCAAGGATCCGGTGTACCAAGCGCTGTGGGCGCTCGCCGTCAAGGCGAATCCGGAGAATCTCAATCACTGCGGAACTTGCCACAGCCCGATCGGCATCACGACCGGCACAGTTGAATTCCACCCGGACCAGGGCCTCCATGGGGCCTTTACCGCACCTGCAGTCGCGGAGATGGGGGTCTCGTGCGATGTCTGCCACACCATCTCGGGGACCAATCTGCAAAAGACAGCGGTGCTCGAGCATGGGAATGCCTCGTTCATCGTCGACCCGGGCCAAACCAAGCGGGCAACGCTCGATGACGCGGTCTCGCCGTTCCATGAAACGGCCTACTCGGAGCATCACGGCCGGGCCGATTTTTGCGGCAACTGCCATCAAATCTTCCACCCGACGAACAACTTCCCGATCGAACGAACCTATGACGAATGGAAGTATTCGATCTACGCCCAAAACGGGATTCAATGCCAGGATTGCCATATGGTGCCGGTCGATATCGCGATGCGCGTCGCCGATGAGATGAAGCGTCCCGAGGAGCTCGACGAGCCGTCCCTGGAAGGATTCGCTGCGCTGGGCGGACCTTGGCGGAAGGTGGTGCACACCCATGCGTTCATCGGCGGCAACGCCGTGATCACTGAGCTTCTGAACGCGCCCGATCCCGACGGGGTCAAGCCCGAGGATCTGGGACGTGACGGGAACGCCTTGGAGGCTATCAAGCGCCTGCAGACCGTCGCCTCACTGAAGATCGATGTCACGCCGATGGGCGAGCAGCTCCAGCGCGTCAAGGTGAAGGTCACCAACAATCGCGCCGGACATCACCTGCCGACCAGCTTGACCGAGGTGCGCCAGGTGTGGCTCGAGGTCGTGGTCACCGACGACCAAGGCCGCGAGCTGCTGCGCAGCGGGACGCTCACCGATGAGAATCGGTTGCCGCCGGACACGGTCATCTTCAACAACCATGCGGTCGACAAGGATGGCAAGGACACCATCCTCCCGTGGGAGGTCGCGCGCTTTTCGGAGATGAATACCATCCCACCGAAGGGGTATCGGTATGGGACCTACTACTTCAACCTCCCGCAGGACGCCGGCGAGATCAGCGTGCGTGCGAAGTTGCACTACCGCTCGTTCGACCAGAGCGTTGCAGACCTGTTGCTGGGCGAAGGCGCCGTGCAGGTGCCATCGGTCGAGATGGTCAATCTCGAGGAGCGCATCCCGGCCGCGGCCTTGAGCGCGCCGCAGACAGCGCAACTCGAGCCCGCCCCGTGAGACGCCCGGACCACCCAGGAGTAACCGAATCATGAAAACAATCCTTATCCTGAGTCTTGGACTCGTCGTCGCGGCTGCGGCCGCGACGGCCGACGATAACGCGCCCTTCGTGTGGAGCCGCGCGAGCCTGGACCTCATCGCCTCGGGCGACCCCGTCCGTGGCGAAGAAATCGCCGGAAAGGTCAGATGCAGTAAATGCCATGGCGAGACCGGGGTCAGTGAAGACGACGAGACCCCAAGCATCGCGGGTCAGGTACGTGCTTATACGTACAAGCAACTGGTCGACTACAAAACCGGGCTGCGCGACAGCTCGGACATGGCGAAGGCGGTCCGCAAGTTGAGTCATCAGGACATGGCCGATCTCGCGGCCTACTTCGCGACGCAGACGCCCGAGGCGCCCGCAGTCACCGAGCCGGTCCCGCGGCTCGTCGCCTTCGGCGACGAGAGCCGCTTGCTCTTGCCCTGCGCAGTCTGTCATGGCGAGAAGGGCGAAGGATGGGGCGATCAGGTCCCGTCACTCGCCGGTCAGAAGATCGACCATCTCATCGAGACCATGACGGCCTATCGAACGGGCGAGCGCGCCAACGACGAGTTCGCTCGGATGCGCTTTATCGCCGGTCAGCTCACGCCAGATGAGATCAACGAGGTGGCGTTGCACTACGCGGCAGCGCGTGTGGAGGAAGACGACGACGAGTGAGCCCTCGACCCGAGACGGACCGGGCCGGCACTTCGGATTCACTGCCGCGGGGTAACCGGTAACCCTGCGGCGTCCTTCCGAACGCATGGGATGGGCGGGCAAAATGGTGTCGTGGGAGATGCTGCGCCCGGGATGATCACGTCTTGGCATGCAGGCGCTTGTGCAACAGATAAAAGCTCGCCGTGCTCCGGCTCCCTGCCCGCGCGTGCGGTACATGGCCTCTATGTCCTGAATCGAATGTTTAGGCCGAGGAGCCGGATGCCCGAATCAGGCACGTCCGGATCTGTGGGAACCGCGGGTGAGCGATCACCCGCGGTCACCCGGCGGCTTTTTCAGGCGCTGTCCCTTTTCATCCATCGCTGTGCTCGTCCGAGTGCTCCACCTGTGCCTGTACCGCCGTCAACCAGACCTCGCCATCGGCATCATCGAGCAGGCCTTCGCCGAGCTGCTCGAGGGTCTCCGGCGCCCGAATCAGCGCCAAAAGAACAGCGGCGGGCTCGGCGACCGCGTCTCCGAAGCGACGCCGAGCCAGGCGCTGCAGCAATGCGCGTTCCGATTCCAGGCCCCGCTCTATCCCTTGCGCATGCCGATTCGCTCGGCCGTGGTGACGTATTGCATCTGCTCCGCCTCTTCGAGGGCTTGAATGGCCCGATGGTAGTCGTCCTCCAACGGCTCGGGCAACGTCATCACCCAGTCGATGAAGGCATACAGACTCAACACCTCGTCGCGGCTCAGGCCGAAACGGTACAAGACGCCGGGTCAGCCCGATCTTGCGATCCAGTCGCGCGGCCGGGTCGCGTTTGGTTGCGGTGGCGGCCAACTGCGCCAGGACGACCAGCGCGAACGGGTTGGCACTCGCCTCCAGCTCGACCGTGCGGGTCTTGAAATCCAGCAGCTTCACGACCGGAAACACCAGCACCGCCTCGCAGCCTCAGAGTGCATGACGATAGCGCTTCGAGCGCCAGGCGTGCCGCTCATCGGCCAGGATCACCAAGGTCGCGACCGGACGATCGTAGCGGTCCATCAGACGCGAGTGATCCTAAAAAGAGCAGTTGACG
>NZ_DIUM01000135.1:216413-226854 GCF_002423035.1 Thiocapsa sp. UBA6158 | reverse complement strand
GCTGAGGCACGACGCTAATCACCTCAAAGAATAACCGCGTCGAAGGTGCGCATCGTTCGGCGAAGGACTCGCCGACGCTCTCGGGGCGACGCGTCGGTGGCCGCCGGCGCCAGAGCCAGCCCCATCGCAGCCGACGGCATTTGTGATCATACTGCGTAACCAAATCTGATCGGATCGATGGCCGGCCGATCGAAACCTGTTTTGGCCTCGACTTTGGCCATTTCCGAGCCTCGGCGAGAGGGCCGCGAGGTGCCCTCGAGCGACAGTGACGGACCCGATTGATTTGGCGGCAGAGGGCCGCGCTCGGTGACGGCGGCGCTGCGGGCGATGGGCTGAGCGCGGAGCGGCGCTTCGAGCGTGACTGTGAGCATCGGGTGCTGAATCGGGCGCGGTGGTCGTCGCGTCAGGGGGCGCGGATCCTGCTGTCGCTGTTGGAGCTTCCGCTCTCGACCCATCATGGGCCTCGGCCGAACGCTCGGCGTGCTACGCAACTCACACTCGATCGACGCCGCCTGCGGACCGCCAGGGTCGACCATGCGGCTGGTGTCATGTCCCGGAGTTGACCGCCGTGGTCGACAGCACGCCTGGCGACCGCACGGCCTGGTCCGTCGCCTCGAGTCTCTAGTGGCGCGATGGTGAGCCGTGCTCCGGTGCTGGCGGCTCCACCCGATTGCGTCCGCCGACCTTGGCCCGGTAGAGGTTACGGTCGGCCAGGCGTAGCAGCGTCTCGGGCGCATCGTAGGCCGAGGGGGTCCGGGTGGCACAGCCAAGGCTCGCGGTCAGGCGCGGGCCCTCGCCACGTGCATCGGCGGTACGGGCGAAGCTGGTCTCGATCTCGGCGCGAATGGCCTCGGCCAGTCGCGAGGCACCCTCGGCATCGGTCCGCGGCAGGAGCAGCACGAATTCCTCGCCGCCATAGCGTGCGAGCAGGTCGGCCGGGCGCTTGAGCTGGGCGGCCACGCACCGGGCGATGCCGCGCAGGCACTGATCGCCCACCGGATGGCCGAAGGTATCGTTGACGGCCTTGAAGTGATCGGCGTCGATCATGACCAGCGACAGCGGGGTCTGGTGGCGCTGGGCGAGGCACCATTCCTTTTCAAAATGCCGATCGAAGGTGCGCCGGTTGGCCACACCCGTGAGGCCGTCGCGTTGGGCGAGCTGGGTGAGCTGATCGCTCTTACGCTTGAGGGCGACATGGGTGCGCACGCGTGCGCGCAGCACTGCGGCCGAGTAGGGCTTGGTGACGAAGTCTACGGCGCCGGCCTCCAGTCCAGCGGCCTCCAGCACCGGATTCTGGTTGCTCGTGACGAAGATCACCGGGATCGCCGCGCTGACCGGGTCGGCCTTGAGCCGGCGGCAGACCTCCAGGCCGTCGATGTCCGGCAGATGGTGATCGAGCAGGATCAGCTCGGGTCCCTCCGCGGCCAGCTCCAGGGCGTCGCGTCCGCGGGTGGTGACGAGTAGGGTGTAGTCCGCCTCCAGGAGGCTGGCGGCCAGGCGCAGGCTGACCGGGTCATCGTCCACCAGCAGCAAGCGCGGATGGTCCGGCGCGTCCACCGCCAGGGGATGGGTCAAGTCGAGGCTGTCGGCGTCGAGGTTGATCATGGAAGCAGTTCCTTGAGTCGAGCTAGGGTGGCCCAAGCACTTGCATAGTCGAAGGCCTGGATCTGCGCGCAGAGCTGCCCGAGCTCGGCGGGGGCCTGATCGCCGAGGTGACTGCGCAGGCGCTCGAGCAGTGCATCGCGCACCAGCCGGTGGCGACTGAGCAGCGGCTCGAGCTCGGCCAGATCCGCCCGCACAGCAGCGAGATCGCAGGCCGTGTCGACCGCGGCCGGGGACGCCTCCGGCAAGTATGCACGCAGGGCGGCACGAGTGACCTCGAGCGCGACCAGGCAGTCGGCGAGCAGCGCATCCACGCGCGCCGGCTCGGCCGCATCCTGCAGCGCGGCCTCCAGTGCCTCGGCCGTCGCCTGCACCTGCACCGCGCCGACATTGGCCGCCGCGCCCTTGAGTGTGTGGGCCAGGCGCACGGCGGTCTTGGTGTCGGCCACAGCGCGAGCGGCGGCAAGCTTGGCGGACCAATCTTGGAGTTCGCGCAGGAAGGAGCCCAGGATCACCCGCAACAGCGTCTCGTCGTCGCCCAGCCGCTGCCGAGTCCCGGGCAGGTCGAAGCCGTCCAAGTGCAGTGCCACGGCCGATGTCTCGTCCGCAACGGCGGCCGACTCGGTTGCCGAGGTCATGACTGGCTCCGGTTCGGGCTCGGCCGGCTGGGCCTCGACGCGCGCCGGCAGCCAGCGCAGCAGGGCGCTGACGAGCTGCTGCCGATCGATGGGCTTGCTCACATGGTCGTTCATGCCCGCCGCAAGCACGCGCTCGCGGTCCTCGAGGAAGGCCGCGGCGGTCATGGCGATGATCGGGATGTCGCGACCCCAATCGGCGGCGCGGATGGCGGCGGTGGTCTCGAAGCCGTCCATCACCGGCATCTGCAGGTCCATGAGCACCAGATCGAAGCGCTTGGCCGCGAGTGTGTCCAAGGCCTCGCGGCCGTTGTTGGCGACGCTCACCCGCAGGCCCAGCTTGCGCAGGACGGCCAGCGCCACCTCCTGGTTGGTCAGATTGTCTTCCACCAGCAGCAGCTCGGCGCCACGGATACGCCGGGCGCGCGCATCGGGGTCGAGGGTGCCGACCTCGACCGGGGGCCGGCGCACATAGCCGTGCTGCTGCAGGTCGGCGATCGCCTCGAGCAGCATCGACTGGCTGACCGGCTTGCTCAGCACCAGGTCCGGCTGCAGCGGCCCGCGGGCGGCGGCCTCCCGCAGGGCCTGACGCTCGAAGGCGCCGACCATCAGCACGATGGGGATGCGCCTGAGCCGGCCTTCGGCGACGGCACCCTGGAGCTGCTCCAGCAGCCAGAGCCCGTCGTGGCGCGGCATCTTCCAGTCCAGGATCAGCAGCGAGACCGGCTCGGCCTCCTCGGCGGCGGCGCGCAGCCGGGCCAGGGCGCTGTCGGCATCGGCGGCGGTGTCGACACGAAAGCCCCAGGTGCTCAGGTAGTGCTCGAGGACCTCGCGCACGCTGGCCTGGTCGTCGACCACCAGCACGCGCCCGGGCGCGAGGTCGCCCCCGCGCGCCTCTGCGACGGTTGCATCGACCGCGAGCGGCAGCTCGAGCCAGAAGGTGCTGCCCGCGCCCTCGGCGGAGTCGACGCCGATGACCCCGCCCATGATCTCCACCAAGCGCTTGCTGATGGTGAGCCCGAGTCCGCTACCGCCGAAGCGGCGGGTGATGGAGGCATCGGCCTGGGCAAAGGGCTGGAACAGCTGCGCGACCTGCTCGGGGGTGAGACCGATGCCGCGGTCGCGGACCTCGATGCGCAGCCACCGGCGGTCGGCCTGGTCGGTCTGCTCGGACGGCTCGGCCTGTTCCGTCTGTTCGATCTGTTCAGGGGACGCGACTGGCGCCGCGGCGGCGCGCACGACGATCTCGACACTGCCGCGGTCGCTGAACTTGATGGCATTGTCCACCAGGTTGTTGAGGATCTGGCTCAGGCGCAGGGCGTCGCCGCGATACCCCCCGGCGAGCGCGGGCGGGGCGTCGATGACGAGCTCCAGGCCCTTTTCATGGGCGACGACGGCGAACAGCTCGGCGACCTGCTGCAGCACCGCATCGAGCCGAAACGGTGCCGACTCCAGCACCACCTTGCCGGCGTCGAGCTTGGAGAAGTCGAGGATGTCGTTCAAGATGCGCAGCAGCGCCTGAGCGGCATGCTTGACCTTCTGCACCAGACCGCGCTGCTCGGTATCCAGCGGGGTGTCGAGCAGGATGTCCAGAAAGCCCAGCACGGCATTCATGGGTGTGCGCACCTCGTGGCTCATGTTGGCGACGAAGGCGCCCTTGGCGGCGTTGGCGGCGTCGGCTTCGGCCTTGGCGGCGCGCAGGGCTTGCTCATGCTCGCGCTGGCAGGTGATGTCCGTCGTGGTGCCGATCATGCGCAGCGCCCGGCCGTTGGCGTCGCGGCTGACGACCTCGCCCATGCCGTGCAGCCAACGCACCGCGCCGGTCTTGGTCAGGACCCGGTAGTCGAGCGCGAAGCCCGAGCTTGTGCCCTGCATGAAGTGCTCGATGGCCTGGTCGATCCGCGGCAGATCGTCCGGGTGCAGGTGGCTGCGCCAGCGGGTATAGCTGGGCTCGACCTCGCCGACGGCATAGCCGAGCTGCGGGTACCAGTAGTCGTTGACCACCTGCTCGCCAGTGACCAAGTCGACGTCCCAGAGTGCGGCCTTGGTGGCCTCGATGGCTAGACGATAGCGCGCCTCGCTCTCGGCTAGGGCGACTTCCAGCCGTTTGCGCTCGGAGATGTCCTCGACCATGGCGAGATGGCGGGGGCTCTCACCGGCTGCGATGGTCATGGGGGCGACGGTCAGACTGGCCCAGACCACCGAGCCGTCCGGTCGCAGATAGCGCTTGTCCATCTGAAAGCCCGGGATCTCGCCGGCGTTTAGGCGCGCCATGTTGTCGAGGTCGGCCTGCACGTCGTCGGGATGGGTGATCTGAATCCAGTCGATGCGCATCATCTCCTCGCGCGTGCGCCCGGCGATGGCGGCGAAACGCTCATTGACCTCGTGGATCTGGCCGGTCAGGGAGTCGATGAGGGCGATGCCGAGCGGCGCCTGCTCGAACATGGTGCGGAAGCGGGCCTCGGAGCGGGCGGCCTGCTCCAGCGCCTGCTGCAACTCGGCGGTACGCGCCTCCACGCGCTGCTCGAGCTCGCGGTTGAGGGCGCTCAGCTGCGCCTGGGCCTGCTTGCGTGCGCTGATGTCTTGGGTGGTGCCGGCCATGCGCAGCGCCGTGCCGTCATCGGCGCGGTAGACGCGCCCGAGGGCGCCGATCCAGTGCTGGGTGCCGTCGGGTCGGACAATGCAGTAATCGGTGGCGTAGTCCTCCCCTGTTTCGGCGCAGTGGCGGATCAGCGCCTCGACGCGCGCACGGTCATCCGGATGCAGCACGGCGAGGAAGTGCCCTAAGCTGGGCTCTCGGCCCACGGGCAGGGCCAGGTGCTCCTTGCAGAGGTCCGACCAGTTGAGCCGGTTGCTGGCGAAGTCCCAGTCCCAGACGCCTAGACTGGCGCCGTCGATGGCCAGCTGCAGCCGCTCCTCGCTCTCGCGCTCGGCGGCGGCCGCGTACGCCCGAAGCTCACGGCGCTGACTACGGACAAGCGCCCGGGCACTGCCGAGGATGATGGCCAGCAGGGCGAACAGGATGGCGCCATAGCGCAGCCAGATGCCGGCGATCTCGGCGTGGTAGACCGCGCGCGGCACGAAGTCCACCAGCTTCCAGCGCTCGCCATGGTCCGCGACGGTGAAGGGCTCGGCCGATGCGGCGTCTGCGTCCGGCCCGCGCAGGCGCGTGGCCAGCGTCTCAGCCCGGTCCTCGGCCAGACTGCGGGTCGGGATCACGGTGTCGAAGCTCCAGAGGCCCGCGGCGGTCTCGAACTGGCCGTGGGTCTCGGTGCTGATGCGTGCCCAGGCGTCGGGATGGCGCTGCGCCAGGGTCCGCTCGGGGTGCCCGAGCATGAAGCCCCATTCGTCCTCGGCGCTGGGGCCGCGCAGCCAGTAGCCGTCCTGATTGAGCAGCCAGGTGTCGGACGCGTGTAGGTCTGCGAGCGCCTCGAGCAGGTTCAGTGCGATATAGTTGACGATGACGATGCCGCGGCTGTGGCCATTGCGGTCGAAGACGCGCTGGGCCAGGCGCAGCATGGGTTTGTGCGGTTGCTCGATCGCACCCTGCTCGATGTTGAGATCGAGCGGCGAGACATAGACGGCGCCGGGCGGCAGGGCCATGGCCTCGGTGAAATAATAGCGATCGGCCTTGTTCTGGAGTTCGGCCTGCGGCACCACCACGGGGCCGTCCGGAGAGCGGTCAACGCGAACGCGCTCCAGGCCGGTCTCGTCGATCCAGCGGATCTGGTCGTACTGCGGCTTGGCCGAGACGAAGGCGCTCCAGTCGCGCTGCAGACAGTCGCGCCGGTCGGTGGCCATGTCCTCCAGACAGTCGCCCAGCGCGCGGCTGCGCGCGAGATAGCGCAGATCGCGGCTGGCGGTGATCAAGATCCGCTCGAACGTGCCGGCATTGAGGGCGACCGCCTGCTCGCTCTCGGCGGCGAGCAGGCCGGTCACCTGCCCGGTGGCGGCGCGCACGGCCAGACCGATGCCGATGAGCATGGCCAGGCAGACCAGGGTCAGCCAGGCCAGCTGTGAGGTGCGCAGTGTCGTCATTCCCGTGTGCTTGCAGTCCCAGCCCACCGGCTTCCTTCTCCCCAATGGCGCCATGCGCTCGCCGCAATTACGAACAGTTGACCGAGCTCGACTTTGGCCATCCTAGGCGGTCGCCGCGAGCTGCTCCAGCAGGCGATCGAGGCGCTTGGATGAATCGTGATCGCGGCGTTCGTTGCGCTGTGGCGATTCAAGGTCGGCGTCATCCCGGTGATCGCGGCTTGCGCACTGGCGGGACTGGGTGACTCGCTCCTCCTTTAAACTGCGCCAGATTCAACGATCGTCGAGTCCGCAGCCTGCGGGATTCTCATGGGCAGTTCCGTCGGCAGGCGCCTGTGCGAAGGTCTCCGCAAAGCAATCGGCGACCCATTCAAAGACGTTGCCCGCCGTGTCGTAGAGGCCGAAAGCGTTGGGTTGAAAGGAGCCGACCGGCGCCGTCTCGTAACCGTCCCACGCACTGCCGCACCCGGCGCAATTAGCGAAGGTGATCGCAGGGCGAAAGCCGTCCGCCGGCTTTCGCCCTGCGACGCAGATTACCAGGTCAAGGTTTGCGTGTCGTCCTTGAAGAGCGCGCCGCCGGTCAGCTCGGGATTGCCGACCCGGGCGCCGGGGATCAGATCCGCCTCGGCAACGCCATAGTGCTTCATGCACATGGGATACACCAGGACCAGGGCGCCCTTGTCGATCATCGCGGCCAGTTTCGCTTGGTGCTCGCCGAAGGTCGCGGCGTTCGCCTTGGCCCCGATGAAGACACCCTTGTCGTTGAGGAAGATGGTCAAGGGGTGGCCGCGTTCGAGTTGATTCTGCCCGAAGGTGATACCCATATTCGCGCGGTGCGGGTCATCCGTCGTCAGGTTGATGTTTAGTCAGGGGCCTAGCCGGGACCGAGCCGTGACCGGATTGACCCGATCGGCCCCGGCTTGCCCCCCTTGACTCAGACGGCTGCCGGATTCGGCTGCACCTTGCCGGCCTCGATCGCCTGCGGGTGCTTGGCATCGTGTGCCGCAACGAAGAAGGACGCGATATAGGCGCCCAAACCGCCCAGGAAGACGACCCCGGAGAGCACCCGCAGCCAATAGAAGAGAGCCACCTTGTCCTGCACCACCATGAAGGGCAGCGGCGTCTCCGTATAGCGTTGCAGGAAGATCTGCAGGATGCCCGCTGCGGTGAGGAACAGCGTAATGAACACCATGGAAATGCTCATGAGCCAGAAGGCCCACATCTCCAGGACCTGCGAGCGCATGCTGTTGGCCTCCCGACCGTTCAGGAGCGGCATGGCGTAGGAGATCATGGTGATGTTGATCAGCACATAGGCCCCATAGAAGGCGAGATGCCCGTGTGCGGCCGTGATCTGCGAGCCATGGGTGTAGTAGTTCACCGGTGCCAGGGTATGCAGGAAGCCCCAGACGCCGGCGCCGAGGAAGGCGAGCACCGCGGTGCCGAGCGCCCAGAGCACGGCGGCCTTGTTCGGGTGGTTGCGCCGGCGTTGGTTGACCATGTTGAAGGCGAACACCGTCATCATGAAGAAGGGCAAGGGTTCGAGTGCCGAGAAGATGGAGCCCCACCAGTGCCAGTACTCGGGCGCGCCGATCCAATAATAGTGATGCCCGGTGCCGATGATGCCGGTGATCAAGGCCATGGCAATAATGATATAGAGCCATTTCTCGACCACCTCGCGGTCCACACCGGTCGTCTTGATCAGCACGAAGGCGAGCATGGCCCCCATGATGAGTTCCCAGACGCCCTCGACCCACAGATGCACCACCCACCACCAGTAGAACTTGTCGAGCACCAGGTTGGTCGGGTTATAGAAGGAGAAGAGGAAGAAGACCGCCAGACCGACCAGACCGATCAGCATGACCAGACTCACGACCGTCTTACGTCCCTTGAGGACCGTCATGCCGATATTGAACAGGAAGGCCAGCGCGACGATCACGATACCGACCTTGGTGATGGTGGGTTGCTCCAGGAACTCGCGCCCCATGGTCGGCAGGATATCGTTCCCGGTTATCTCGGCCAGGCGCGCGTAGGGAACGGCCAGATAGCCGATCACCGTCAGGGCGGCGGCGATCAGGAAGATCCAGAACATCAGGTGAGCCAGCCAGGGGGCATAGAGCTCACGTTCGCTCTCCTCCGGAATCAGATAATAGGCCGCGCCCATGAAGCCCATCAGCAGCCAGACGATGAGCGTATTGGTATGCACCATGCGGGCGACATTGAAAGGGATCTCGGGGAACAGGAAATCCCCGACCACATACTGTATGCCCAGAACGATCCCGAAGATCACTTGGGCAAGAAAGAGTCCGATCGCAGCAATAAAGTATGGCTTGGCGACGGCTTGAGATTTGTATTTCATCGAATCGGTTCTCCGGTGCTGCGGATCAGCCTTGAATGTTCGGCGGCCAGCCTGCCGTATTGATCTCGGAGCTGTATTTCAGGAATTCGGCGATGGCGTCGAGCTCCTCGTTGCTGAAGTTGAACTGAGGCATGCTGCGTCGCCCCGGGATACCCATCGGCGGACGACTCTGGATGTACGCCTTGATCGCCTCCTTGTTGTTGCCGAAGCGTGTGTAGACATTCCCCAACTCGGGGGCGAAGTAAGCCCCTTCGCCGAGCAGGGTGTGGCAGCCGATGCAGTTGTTGTGCTCCCATAGCTCCTTGCCCTTGGCGATGCGCTGGCCGACCTCGGTGGAGAGGTCCAGTTGATGGCGCTGATCGCGTTCGGGCAAGGCGAAGGAGGTGTCGAGTGTCAGGGCAAGGAACAGCAGGATGAAGAACACGGAACCACCGTAGAAGATGTTCCGCGCCATGGATTTCGTGAAGACTTGCGCCACAGGATGAGGCCCTCGGTGATGGATCGAACCGTGGCCGCATTGCACGTTCCGGAGGCATCCTCCGCCTTGATGCAAATCAAGCCGATCCTGCAGACGATCGCGGCCGTCCGGCTTGACACATCCGTCCCGCTCCCGTAGATCGATCCGAGATTCCAACCAACGGCCAACGCCCGACAAGGCATCCGATGATCGACGAGTTGAAGACCGCACCCCTCCTCGCCGGCCTAAGTCACGGCCAACTCGAGCGCGTGAGCCAGCACGCGACGCGTATCGTCCTCGGCACCGAGCAGCTTCTGTTCAGCCAGGGTGATCCCGCGGAGCGCTTCTACCTGGTTCTCAAGGGTCAGATTCAGCTCTTTCGGCTCTCGCCGGGCGGGGCGGAGAAGGTCATCGAGCTGGTCTCACCCGGACAGACCTTCGCCGAGGCGCTGATGTTTCTCAAGGCCCCACGCTATCCGGTCTGTGCCGGTGCTCTGGTGCCTTCGGAGCTGCTCAGCCTGGATGCGCGCGACTTCTCGCAAATGCTGCATGAGTCGGTCGACACCTGCTTCCTGATGCTCGGCTCGCTGAGTCAGCGACTGCGCGGTCTGATCGGCGAGATCGACAACCTCACCATGCACACGGCGAGCAGTCGAGTCGCTCGCTATCTGTTGGCCAAGGTCCCGCCCGAGCGGCGATCACTCAAGCTGGACGTACGCAAAGGGGTGCTGGCCTCGCGCCTGTCGATCCAGCCGGAGACCTTCTCGCGTGTGATGAAGGAGCTTGCCGGCCGAGGCATCATCGAGGTCCACGGTGCCCAGGTCACCATCCTCGAGCGTGCCGCCCTCGGCGAGGTCGCGGAGCTCCAAGACAATGTCGAGCTGGGTCCGCCCAGCAGCGGACCTGCGGGGCTGCTCAAGGGCTGATTCGAGAGGACGCGTTCACGTCGGGCGGGACTCGAGACGAAGCCGATTGAAATCTTTGCAGCCATCTGCTGCACCGCAGCATAATGACCGAGACATGACGGCCGTACCCCCGAGTCGGCCAAGCACGCCGCACATCACCCAACGGAGACCCAGATGCCGGACTCATTCGATCAGAACGCACTCGACTATCACCGCTATCCCAAACCCGGCAAGCTGGAGATCAAACCGACCAAACCCATGGGCAACCAGCGCGATTTGGCGCTGGCCTATTCGCCCGGGGTTGCGGCGGCCTGCCGCGAGATCGAGAAGGATGCGATGAACGCGTCGCTCTACACTGCGCGCAGCAACCTGGTCGCGGTCATCACCAACGGCACGGCGGTACTGGGTCTCGGCGCCATCGGCGCACTCGCCTCCAAGCCGGTGATGGAAG
>NZ_DIUM01000135.1:0-216308 GCF_002423035.1 Thiocapsa sp. UBA6158 | reverse complement strand
CACGACGACCAGCACGGCACCGCCATCGTGGTCTCCGCGGCCATCGTCAATGGTCTGCGTGTGGTGGGAAAGGACATCGGCAAGGCCCGTCTGGTCACGGCCGGCGCAGGAGCTGCCGCTCTCGCCTGTGTCGACCTGCTGGTCAGCATGGGACTGCCGAAGGAGAACGTGACCCTTACGGACATCGCCGGCGTGGTCTATAACGGCCGCACCGAGGAGATGGACCCCTACAAGGGGCGTTATGCGATCGAGACCGAGCAGCGCACCCTGCAGGAGGCCATCGAGGGCGCCGACATCTTCCTGGGACTCTCCGCCGCCGGCATCCTCAAGCCCGACTGGCTGATCAAAATGGCCGATGCGCCGATCATCATGGCGCTGGCCAACCCGGTCCCCGAGATCATGCCCGACCTGGCCCGCGCCGCTCGACCGGACGCCATCATCGCCACCGGGCGATCGGATTTTCCGAATCAGGTCAACAACGTCCTCTGCTTCCCTTTCATCTTCCGGGGCGCGCTCGATTGCGGCGCCACCGAGATCAATGAGGCGATGAAGATCGCCTGTGTGAAGGCGATCGCCGATCTGGCCATGGCCGAGCCGTCGGATATCGTACGAGCCGCCTATGGCGGAGGCGAGCTGACCTTCGGACCCGAGTATCTGATTCCCAAGCCCTTCGATCGGCGTCTCATGGAGAATCTGGCCCCGGCGGTCGCGCGTGCGGCGATGGAGAGCGGTGTCGCTACCCGGCCCATCGCCGACCTGGACGCTTATCGAACCGCCATGCATCTGAGGGCCTATCGCACCGGGATGACCATGAAGCCCGTCTTCGATCAGGCGCGCGCCGCACCGAAACGCGTGATCTATGCCGAGGGCGAGGACGAGCGCGTTCTGCAGGTGGCTCAGCAGGCCATCCTCGAAGGGATTGCACGCCCGATGCTGATCGGCCGCCCCGAGGTCATCGGACACCGCCTCAAAGAGCTCGGCCTGACCATGCGTGCGGATCGTGATTTCGATCTGATCGTGCCCTGCGAGAACAGCAACTTCGACACGCACTGGCGGACCTTCTACGAGCGCGTCCAGCGACGCGGCTATGCGCCCGACGAGGCACGCGAATACATCCGCAACGACCCCACCGTACTGGCCGCCACCATGGTCAGATGCGGGGACGCCGATGCCATGATCTGCGGCGTGGTCGGCCGCTATGCACGACACCTGAAGCATGTCGAAGAGGTGATCGGCACCGCGCCGGGCGTGCGTCATCTCACCGCCATGAACGCCATCGTGCTGCCGGCCGGGCCGCTCTTCATCGCCGATACCTATGTGCAGTCGGACCCGAGCGCGGAGGATCTCGCCGAGATCACCTTCCTGTGCGCCGCGCAGGTCCAGCGCTTCGGGTTGCGGCCCAAGATCGCGCTGCTCTCGCACTCCAACTTCGGCAGCCACGAGTCGCCGGCCGCACGCAAGATGCAGGAGGCAATGCGACTCCTGCGCACCCGCGCCCCGAACCTCGAAGTGGAGGGCGAGATGCACGCCAACCTGGCCCTGGACGCCGCCGTGCGCGAGGCGCGCTTCCCCGACTCGAAGCTGAGCGGTCGCGCGAATCTCCTGATCATGCCCAACCAGGACGCGGCCAACATCGCCTTCAACCTGCTGCGGACCATCAACGAAGGCGGCGCCTTCGGCCCGATGCTGCTCGGTGCCGACCGCGCCGCCCATATCGTGACGCCGAGCACCTCGGTGCGGGGACTGCTCAATATGACGGCGTTGGCCGCTGTGCAGGCTGAATGAGCGAAACGGGTCATCAGATGACGACCTAGGTCATCGTCGGCGGACTCAGGCATCGCGTCTCGGCGTCCGTCGCTCACCTCGCCCGGCGACTCCCGTAGCTGCCGAGCAAAAAACCGCCCGCCAACGGGCGGTTTTTATTTTTATGGATTTCCGTTTGTTATAGTGGCCAAGCGCTGTCCGGTTTCAGGAATGCGATCCCGCCCATCGAACGTTCGGGCTCGTGAGCAGGGAGGCCAAGGCGGTGACCGTCGAGGACGCACAGCTCCAAGCGCACGGGTCCCGCGTAGGCCACTGCGGCCGACGGCTGCAGTGGCCTCCCTTCAAAGGATCCGGCCCAAGCGGCAGGACAGTGTTTCAGTCGGGTGACTTGCCCCCGGTGAGTGTCTGCCAAACGATCAATCCCACCAAAACGGCGACGGCCAGCACCGACATCATCAGCGCGGCGTCATCGAGAAATGCAACCACGATACCGCTGACGATCAGAAAGACACCGACGACCGACATCCGCGGGTTACCGTGAACTCCCGACAGAAACGCCGTCAGTCCGAGCAGGAAGATGATCTGCAATCCGGTGAGCTCGGCGTTCAGGACATCCTTGAGCTGCGGCAGGTAGAGGATCCAAACCAGGACAAACAGGGCCCCCCAGTGCAGGACGGTCTTGATCACAAAACCTGCGCGCGTCCTGCCGTCGTCGCCCACGCTGCTCCAGCCGATCGCAAGCGCAACAAGGCCGAAGAGCGGGATCAAGATCTGCCAGTAGAGCAGCGCGAACTCCAAACGCATGTCGGTAAAGGCGACGCCCGCAATGACGGCGACGAAGAGAAGAACATAGGGCCATTGCTCCAGCATGAGACGAACAAGGCCGCTGCGCTGGCCGGCATCCGGTTGGGTCAGACTGGGTTGGTTTGCATTCGACACGTTTGAGTCTCCTAATGGTTGTCCTTCACTCGGGTCGCAGCTTGAATTGTACGCGCGAGACCCGCCTGCCGGCTGACCACGCCCGCGATGCGGGTTCCCGTACGGAGCCCATGGTAGTACGTCCGCGCCCCGGCGTCAGGCGAAGACTGTTCGTTCGACCTTGAGTGAAGAACGCGCCGAACGGTATCCTCCCCGGCGTTTTTGCCCATTTGCAGTCGCCGCTGCACCGGCTTCGGCCGGCACGGCGATATCGAGAGCCTCATGACGCCAGTCGATACGAACAACACGGGGGGATGGAAGACGACGGCGCGCGAGCTCTCCAATCCGAGAGTGCTCTCCATGCTCTTTCTCGGCTTCTCGGCCGGGATCCCGCTCTTGCTGATCTTCTCCTCGCTCTCGTTGTGGCTGCGCGAGGCCGGCATCGAGCGCCAAGCGGTCACCTTTTTCAGTTGGGCGGCCCTCGGCTATTCGTTCAAGTTCGTCTGGGCGCCCTTGATCGACAAGCTACCGCTGCCTGTCCTGACCCGTCGATTCGGACGGCGACGCGCCTGGTTGCTGGTCTCGCAACTCGCGATCATCGCCGCCATCGTCGGCATGGCGCTGGTGGATCCGGCGACCGGCACCGGCCATGTGACGCGCATGGCGATCGCGGCCGTGCTGCTCGGCTTCTCCGCGGCAACCCAAGATATCGTCATCGACGCCTACCGGATCGAATCCGCCGCGCCGCGCCTGCAGGGACTCATGTCCTCGACCTATATCGCCGGCTATCGGATCGGCATGGTCGTCGCCGGTGCCGGTGCGCTCTATCTGGCTGCGCTCTTCGGCTCGGAGGCGGGCGACTATAGCTTTCGGGCCTGGCAGCTCACCTACCTCGTCATGGCCTCGACCATGCTGATCGGGGTGGTGACGACGCTGCTGATCGCCGAGCCCGAGACTCGGCGTCCCGAGGCGCATGTCTACGGGGCATCCGACTATCTGCGGCTGGTCGGGGTCTTCCTGGTGGCCGCGGCTGCCTTTGCCGGCGGGTTCTTCGTCTCGGGCGGGGCCTTCGCCGGGCTGAAGGCGTGGGCGGGCGGCGGGCCGATCACCGGCTTCCTCCTGGAGACCCTGCATTTTGCCGTTGCCGTGTCCGCGGCGATTGCTGTCGGGTGGCTGTCGGTCGCCGCCGGGGCCGTGAACGCCGTGATGGCGCGCGAGACCTGGATCGAGCCGGCTCTGGATTTCTTCCGCCGCTACGGTCTCAAAACAGCCCTTCTCCTGCTGGCCCTGATCGGGCTCTATCGGATCTCGGACATCGTGCTCGGCGTCATTTCCAATGTCTTCTATCAGGACATCGGTTTCTCCAAGCCGCAGATCGCGACCGCGGTCAAGACCTTCGGGGTCATCGTCAGCATCCTCGGCGGGCTCCTCGGCGGGCTCATGGCGACCCGCTACGGGGTCATGCGGATCCTGATGCTCGGCGCCATCCTGTCTGCGGCCACCAATCTCGTCTTCGTCGTCTTGGCGCTCGCCGGACCTGACCTGACCTGGCTCTACATCGCGGTCGCAGCGGACAACCTGGCGGCCGGACTCGCCAGCGCGGCCTTCGTCGCCTTCCTATCGAGCCTGACCAGTGTCTCCTTCACCGCCGTACAGTACGCCATCTTCAGCTCGCTCATGACGCTGCTGCCCAAGGTCCTGGGCGGTTATTCCGGCTCGATCGTCGACGGGATCGGCTATCCAGGTTTCTTCCTCTTCACGACCTTGATCGGCGTCCCCGTCGTCCTCCTGGTCTGGCTGGCCGGGCGTAGCCTCGCGATCGACGACCGGGCAAGAGAAGCCGCCGCGACGGCGGTGGCCTGAGACCGTGGAAGGGACCTCGAGGACCGGTTCGGCACGGACCTCGAGGCCCGTGCAATCCGGCTTCAGTGCAGTCGCTGCATCGGCTTCTTGAATCCGAGGGTGTGGCCCCATCTGCCCCCCCGGCGGTAGTGTCGAGACCATCGGAACCTCATATCAGGTTCTTACGGGACAGTTGTCCGTCAACGGGAGCCCGCGCATATCATGGTTTTTTTGCACCGGATCTTGCCTCTGCTCACGGCGGCCGCCTTCATCGTCGGCTGCGCTCAATCCCCGACCAGACCGGCGCCCGAGCGCCAGCCGAGCAAGGTGTCCGAGAGCGCCGACGGCGAGGCGAGCGCCGAGCCTGTTGCCGAAGCGACCGCTGAACAGGCCAAGCGCGCCTTGACGATCCGGATCGGCAGCCAGTCGTTCGTCTACACGGAGGGCGATCAAGTCGTCCGAACCGGCCCCATCTCTTCCGGACGCGAGGGTCACAGCACGCCGCGCGGCACCTTCTCGGTGCTGAGCAAGCAGAAGGACAAGGTCTCCTCGCGCTACACCAATCAGCTCGGCTGGCAGGCCTGGATGCCCTACTCCATCCAGTTCTACGGCCACTATTTTCTGCATGAGGGCTGGCTTCCGGGTTATCCGGATTCAGCCGGCTGCGTGCGTGTCGGCGAGAAGGATGCGCGCTTCCTGTTCGAGCACATGAAGATCGGCGATCGCGTGAGCGTCGTCGACTGAGCGCACCGACGGAATTCCCGATACCACATTCAGAAACAGTCAATAAGGTGTCTCGATCGAGGACGAATGGAGCATCACCGATACGGTCGCCTTGACCGCTGGATTACGCTATGACGACCATGACGCCTTCGGCGGTCGCCTGACTCCTCGCCTCCATGCGGTTTGGAATCCCACGAGCGAATGCACGCTCAAGGGCGGTGTCGGGCAGGGTTACAAGGCACCCTTTCTCGAACAGCTTTACGACGGGGTCGTCGGTGACGGAAACCAAGGCCAGGATTCGCTCTACGGAAATCCGAATCTCGACCCGGAAACCAGCACCAACGACGAACTCTCGGGCATCTTCAACAGCCCCGTCGGTGTCTTCGCACAGATGACGCCTCTCTATACCGAGAGCAGCGAGAAGATCGAGCCTCCGACGGCCGCATCCGCTGTGACCGACGAGTTTGCCAACATCGGCGAGGCGCGGGTCCAGGGTCTCGAATTCGTCGCCAGCGACCAAATCGCGTGAGGCTACAACGTCTGCAATCTCGGCGGCTCCTATAGCGTCACCGACAAGGTCAGCATCAACGCCGTCATCGACAATCTGGAGAACCGCAATTTCAACGACTACCGGCCCTATCCGCTGCGCAACAACCCGGATGTCATCGCCGACAGCAACGTCTACAACAACATCCGGGAGCCGTGCCCGCTCTGGATGTCGCTGAATGTCGACTTCTGATTCGGCCCCGATTGACCCATGCCCCGGGGCCGGCGAAGATGCTCGATTCGACAGCTTCAAGGATCCGTTGAATGAATCACCGCAACCTGACGCAGGCACTCCTGCTCCTGGCTCTCGGCGCGCTTGCAGGCATTGCCGCCGCGCAAGAGATCAAGCTCGAGCTCAACAAGCTCGAGCCCCAGCCCGAGACGAAGGCCTGTCGCGCCTATCTGGTTTTCGACAACAGCACCGGACCGGCGATCGAGGCCCTGCAGCTGGACCTGATCCTGTTCGACCAAGCAGGCGTGATTGCCCGACGCCTGGCGGTCGACACCGCACCTCTACGGGCGGCGAAGACGACCGTGAAGCTCTTCGATATTCCTGATCTCGACTGCGCCGATATCCGCCGGATCCTGATCAACGAGGTCCTTGAATGTCGCGACGCCGAAGGACCCCAGAGCGATTGCATCGAGCGCCTGACACTCTCGACGCGCGCCGAAACGCAGCTGGTGAAATGACCGATGACGCCGCACTGCGCCGAGGCCGGACCCGAGGAAACACCTGATGTCTGAAACCGCGACAGCCGCCGCACTCGGTCCGATGACCGCTGCGGCGGCCGCCATGCCGGATCCCGTGACGGCAACGCAATCCTGGCTCGGCATGATCATGCCGTCCCCGATCGCAACCGCCATCCCGGAGCCGCTGCGCGCCCTGCTCGACGCCGGTGGACCTGTGATGCTGATCCTGGCAGCGATGTCGGTCCTCGCCCTGACCATCGTCCTGATCAAGCTCTGGCAGTTTGCCCGCTTGCGAAACGGCGGTGCCGAGCACATCGAGCCCGCACTGAACGACTGGCAGGCCGGTCGGCGTCGCGAGGCGGCCGAGCGGCTCGCGCAGGCCCGCGGCCCACTCGCCGAGGTGGTTCGGACCGCCATGCTGGGGAGTCTCCAAGCGAATGATCCGGCGGCGCTGCGCGAAGAGGTCGAGCGTCGGGCCGCACATCTGCTGACGTCCTTGCGTAGCCATCTTCGCGGGCTCGAGGTGATCGCGAGCTTGAGTCCGCTGCTCGGTCTGCTGGGTACCGTGATCGGAATGATCGACGCCTTTCGTGCCCTCGAGGCGGCCGGAAATCAGGTCGATCCGTCGGTGCTGTCCGGCGGAATCTGGGTCGCTCTGCTGACCACCGCCGCGGGGCTGTCGGTCGCCATCCCGACCGTCGTCGCGCTGAATTGGCTCGAGCGTCTCCTCGAAGGCGTGACCCGTCGTTTGGAGGATCAGGTCACCCGCGTCTTCACCGGAGGGCTTCGGCTCGAAGAAGCGGTCGCTGCACCACCACGACCCCTTGCCACGCCGCGGATCCCCGATGCGCTTTGACTCGCCCGCACCGCACCGTCGGCTGATCAGCCTGACTCCGTTGATCGACGTGGTCTTCATCCTGCTGGTTTTCTTTATGCTCGCCTCCAGCCTCGTCAAATGGCAGGCCATCGAGTTGGGGGCGCCCGCCTCGGCGACTGCCGGGACGCCGGTGGTCGGGTCTTGGCTGGTGCGCGTGCAGCCCGAAGGACTGGACCTCAACGCCGAGGCGATCGCCCCCGCCGAGCTTGCCGGACGGGTCGCGGCACGCATCGGGGAAGACCCGGCGCAGCGCATCCTGGTCCAGCCCGCGCCCGGCGTCAGCCTCCAGCGTCTGGTCGACGTCTTGGACCTCCTGCGCGACGCCGGGGCAACCCACCTGACACTCTTGCGCCTCTGAATCCCGATGCGATTGAAACGCTCCAAACCAGCGGCCGACAGCGAGGCCAATCTGATCCCGCTGATCAATGTCGTCTTTCTGCTGCTGATCTTCTTCATGTTGGCGGGCCGACTCGCCCCGACGGAGTCGATTGCCGTGGATCCCCCGCGCTCGGACAGCCCGCAGGGCACACGAGCAACGCCGCTGGCCCTGCTGATCGACCGAACGGGACAGATCAGCCTGAACGGCGAGCCGCTCGACGACGCCGTCCTCGCCGAGCGGGTGACCGAAATCATCGCGGACGGCCCTGCGCATCTGCAGATCAAGGCGGACGCGACCCTCGAAGCGCTGCGTCTGGTCGATCTGCTCGAGCAGTTGCGCGCCGCCGGTGCCGAAGACGTCGACCTCTTGACCTTGGCGCGGGGTGAAGGATGAAGCCGCGACGCTATCAGTGGGTGCTCGCGCTCCTCTTTGCCCTCGCCGCCCATCTCGCCCTCGCAAAGCTGCTCGAGCCGCCGGCCCCGATCGAGCTGGACGATCCCGGCATCCGCATCTCGCTCGGAGGGGCCGGGCCTGCCGGCGGCGACGGAGCAGCGGACAGGGTCCAATCGATCGACGCGGACACCCTAGCGACCGCGACCTTGGATGCGACCGCGCTCCAGGCCGTCAGCGCCACCGCCCTCGCCCCCGTGCTCGCCGGGGCCACCGAGACCATCCGGGCCGCCGAGCCGGAGCCGCCTCCGCCGATCACTGCCGAGGAGCCCGTGAGCCCGAAGCCG
Organism: Thiocapsa sp. UBA6158; assembly: GCF_002423035.1. Classification (GTDB taxonomy): domain Bacteria; phylum Pseudomonadota; class Gammaproteobacteria; order Chromatiales; family Chromatiaceae; genus Thiocapsa. The sequence goes on along the minus strand of NZ_DIUM01000135.1, from coordinate 207,832 downwards.
AAGACCCAGACCGTCCGCAGTCGCGAGACCCCGCCGCCACGGACCGCGCGAGCCGCGCCCAAGCCCAAACCCGAGACGGGACCGCAGACGACGAAACCCCGACCGACCGCAGGCAAGAGCGCATCCGTCGAGGCGAACTCCGCCGGCAAAACCAGCAGCAAACAAGGCGCGGGCGGCGCAGGTGCCCCGTCCGCGGCTGGAGCGGGCGGCGGCGGAACGGCCGGAAAGGCCGACGGGGGCAAGTCCAAAGACCGTTACTACGCCGAGCTCGCGGCCTGGCTGGAACGACACAAACGCTACCCGTCGCAAGCCCGGAAGATGCGTCAGGAGGGCATCGTCAGGGTCCGCTTCGTGATCGAGCGCAGCGGGAAGGTCATCTCGCATCGCATCGAGACGAGCTCCGGTCATACCGCGCTCGACCGTGCCGCATCGGAGCTGCTGAGACGGGCATCCCCGATGCCACCGATCCCGGCAAGCATGAACCGGTCCAGGCTCGAGATCGTCGTGCCGATCGCCTACCGATTGCGTTGACGAGGCCCGGTACGGGAACGACGCCGGCGCAATTGAAGGAAATCCTGTTGGATGGCTCGCGCTTCTTCGAAATCAGCTTTCGGCTCCGGCATCGACCGGACTGGATGCGTTACCCGAGAGAATGTAACCTTTTCGGCTGCTGACTCGGAGCGAAGCGATCCGCTCCCGTCCCCACCGTATGTCGACTGGCCAGCCATGAGCCCGCACCCGACCGCCTTCGCCGACGAGATGACCCGGGGTTTTGATATCGCCGTTTGTTCGGCGGAGCGCCCGACGCAGTCTCGATGGGCCGTTTTCCTTTGGCCTTACCTCATGCTCGTCGCTCTTTTGGTGCCGGCCCTAGCCCGGGCTGCCTGCGAGCCGGGCCAAGCGCTCACCCTCCTGCACTTCAACGACATCCACGGGCAACTCGAATCCTACGAAGACCCGCGCGACGGGACCGAGCGCGGCGGTATCGCACGCCTCGCCGCGACCGTGGCGGGGATTCGGGCGGGGGATCCAAGCCGCCCGGTCGTCCTGTTGTTCGCGGGCGACCTCCTGCAAGGGACACTGACCTCCAGCCTCTTCCTGGGCGTGCCCGACGTGGTGCTTCTCGGGCGCATGGGTGTGGACGCCGCGGTCATGGGGAATCACGAGCTGGACTACGGCCAAGAGGTTTTTCGCCGCTTGACCGAGGCGGCCGCATTCCCTTTCCTGAGCGCCAATGTGGCCTCCGACCCGCAGCCCTTGCCCGTGCGCTCTGCGGTCGTGATCGAGCGGCCGGATGCGCCCAAGGTCGCGGTCCTGGGACTCACGACACCGGAGCTGACCACCGCGACCCATCCGCGCAACATCGAGGGCATCAGCGTGGAGGAGCCGATCGCTGTCGCCCGACGCCTGGTTCCGGCGCTTCGCGACAAGGCCGACCTGGTGGTGGTGCTCTCGCACCTGGGGATTGCAGAGGATCGCCGGCTGGCCGAATCCGTGCCCGGTATCGACCTCATCGTCGGCGGCCACAACCACAACCTCTACGAACAGCCGGTTTTTGTCGAGAACGTGCCCATCGTCCAGGCCGGAGAGCGCGGCGGCTGGCTGGGACGCATGGATTTCCGGTGCCGCGACGGGCATTTGGCGCACACCGACTACGCCTTGATCCCCATCGATGCCGCCAGCCCCGAGGATCCGGAGATCGCCGAAGAGGTTGGTCGAATCACGTTGGACGCCGAGCGGGAGCTCGACACGGAGGTCGGTTTCAGCACGCAGGAACTCAGCGCCCGGCGCGAGCTGATCCGTCGCGAAGAGGCACCCTTCGGTAATTTCGTGGCCGATCTGGCTCGGGAGATCACGCTGACCGATGTTGCACTCCTCAACGGCGGCGCCTTTCGGTCCAGCATCCCCGAGGGTCCAGTGACCCTTAAATCGGTCTACCAGGCCTTTCCCTTCCGCAACGAGCTGGTCATGGGCGACATGACCGGCGCCCGACTGCTCGCCGCGCTCGAACGCAGCGCGGCCTTGGATCCGTCGGACAACCCCGGCGGTTTCCTCCAGGTCTCCGGGGTACGTTACAGGATTGTGGACGGACGGCTTTCGAGTGCCACGGTCGGCGACGCCCCTATCGATCCGACCCGTCGCTATCGGATCGTGACCTCGGACTTCCTCGCGGCCGGCGGAGACGGCTATACCATGCTCGAGGAGATGACCGAGCCCGTCATGACCGGGCGCCTGATCTCGGACATGGTCATCGAGGGCTTCCGCACCGAAAGCCCGGTCAGCGCCACGACCGACCGGCGGATCATGCGACGCTGAGTCTCGGCGCGCCCGGTGCCGTGCACGCCACGGCATCGCCTGATCCCCGCACTGCTCTGAACAAGGGCTACGAGCTGCGCGTACCGGCCGATACGACCGCACGAACCCTGACCCTCTACCTCGGCGGCACGAAGTCGCGCGGTCGGATCGAGGTGCGTCTCGGCGACGACAGCACACAGGAATGGCAGCGCGTCAAGCTCCAGCGTGCCTTCAAAGACCCGATCGTCGTGGTCAAGGCATTGAGCAGCGACGAGGTCGCGCCGGCGATCCTGCGCGTCGACGCGATCGATTCCACGGAACCGAGGCCCGATCCGATGCCGCAGCGCCTCTTCGGAGGCGCTGCGACTTTTCGTTAACCGAACGCAGCGCGGAAACGTTCCAGGAAGGTGTCGTACTCAACCTCCGGCAGCAAATTGATTCCCGCCGCCGCTTTGCGCCCCCCGCCGCTCGGAAAACTGCGACAGAGCACATCCGCCCCGTCCGGACGCGCAATGGGCGCGCGGACGCTGACGAGAAATCCGCCCTCGGGCAACCCGGTCAGCATGGCGTGTGCCTGCTCGGGCGCCTGCTGGGCCAGCTCGTTGGCGAAGACGCCGCTGGCACGGCGGGCCCAAGGCTCGGCCGGCAGGATGAAGAGGCGGTGCCGCTCGCTCTCGAACGCGGGCGCGATGGCGCGTGCGCGGGCCATGTCGTCGACATAGCCATCGCGCAGGGCAGCAAACGCCGGATCCTCGACGATAAAGGTCAAGGGATCGGCGTAGGGTTGCAGGCTGCGGAAAAGCACATCCGGGGCAAACAAGAGGTCGTCGACCGTCTCGCCGTAACCGTTGTAATTGAGAAAGATGCCGAGATCGCGCAGCAGTCCGAGCTCACCTTCGCTCAGACCCAACGGCTCGGCAGCTCGACGCGCGGACGCGTCGAAGTTGTCCCCGAAGGTCCCGACCACTGCCCATGCGCGTTGCGAGCCCTGAAGATAATCATCGACCAGTAGACTGGTCCCTTTGTCGGGCAGCGCCTCGATGTGGACATCGAGCGCCGGATGTACGGGGATCTCGCCGGCGAAGTGATGATCGAAATAGCGGATGCGCGCGCCCTGTCCGAGCAAACGCTCCACCGCACCGCGATTCTTGTCGAACGAGATATCGAGCGCGGTGACCTGGTCTCCCTCGACCGCATTGACCCGCTCGAGCAGAGCAATGTCGCGTTTCACACCGGTGACCAGGATGCTCTCGATCGGCTCGGCCAAACGCAGTTGCTGCAGGGCACAAAGACCGTCGGCATCGCCGTTGAAGACATCGTAATGACTCATCTGGAAAACCGTTTGCGTGCGGAAGGATGTCGGCCGATTATCCGCCCAGCCGCACGGCCGATCCAAATCCGCATCGCCGATCGACAACGCCTTGCGACACCGCTTACGACGAACAGGGCTTAGGCACGGCTTACCCGGCGTTGCTCGCGGCGTTCGCGATCGGTAGACTTTGCAATCCACTCAAGTCTCCGACGGGGGCGGGCCGCATGGCGAGCCGACGGGCAGATTGCCCCGAGGACCCCAGCTCGCGATTCCGGCGGTCCGACCCAACCTCTTCACGCATCCTCTATTTGGAACCACCATGGCCATCGAGCAGACGCTATCCATCATCAAGCCCAACGCGGTGGCGAAAAACGCCATCGGCGCCATCCTGGGGCGTTTCGAAGCAGCCGGGCTGCACATCGTCGCCGCGCGGATGCTCCATATGAGCAAGGAGCAGGCATCGGCCTTCTACGGCATCCACCAAGGCAAGCCCTTCTTCGACGAGCTGGTCGAGTTCATGACCTCCGGTCCGGTGATGGTCCAGGTTCTCGAAGGCGAAGACGCGGTCGCGAAGAATCGCGACATCATGGGCGCCACCAATCCGGCCAATGCGGCACCGGGCACCATCCGTGCGGACTTCGCCGATTCATTCACCGAGAACGCGGCGCACGGCTCGGATGCCGCGGATACCGCGGCCGTGGAGATCGCCTTCTTCTTCCCGGAAGGCGTCTGCCCGCGCACCCGCTGAGGATCCCCGTGACCAACGCCGAGCTCAAGCCCAATCTACTCGACCTGGATCTTGCCGACTGCGAGAGACTGGTGCTCGGGCTCGGCTTCAAGGCGTTTCACGGACGCAGCCTCTTCAAATGGATCCACAAGCACGGCGTTGTCGACTATGACGCCATGACGGATCTGTCCAGGGCGTTGCGCGATGCGCTGCGCGAGACCGTCGAGATCCGCCTGCCGCGCATCATCCACGATCGGCCCTCGGCCGACGGAACCATCAAGTGGATCATGGAGCTCGAAGACGGCCAGCGCATCGAGACCGTCTTTATCCCGGAGGGGCGCCGCACGACCATCTGTGTCTCCTCGCAAGTGGGGTGCGCGCTCAACTGCTCCTTCTGCGCAACCGCCACTCAGGGCTTCAACCGCAATCTGACGGTCGGGGAGATCGCCGGTCAGATCTGGCATGCGACACGGCAGATGGGCACCGCTCCGTCCAACGTGGTCATGATGGGCATGGGAGAGCCGCTGGCCAATTTCGATGCCGTCGTCAAGGCCATGGACATCATGCAGGACGACTTCGCCTACATGATCGCCAAGACGCGCCTGACACTCAGCACCTCGGGTATCGTCCCGAACATCTACCGGCTGCGCGAGGTGAGCGACGTCTCGCTCGCCGTCTCGCTGCATGCGCCCGACGATGCCCTGCGCGACGAGCTGGTGCCGATCAACCGCAAATATCCGCTCGCCGAGCTGCTGCCGGCCTGCAAGGCTTACGTGGGCAACGACAAACGCCGCCGCATCACCTGGGAATACGTGATGCTCGACGGCATCAACGACAGCCTCGCACATGCCAAGCAGATGATCCGCCTGCTCGAGGGAATTCCGTCGAAGGTCAACCTGATCCCGTTCAACCCCTTCCCCGGAAATCAGTACGGCACCTCGCCGCCCGAGCGCATCGAGGCCTTCCGCGCACGCCTCGCCGGTGCCGGCATCTTCACCATGACCCGCAAGACTCGCGGCGACGAGATCGCCGCCGCCTGCGGACAGCTCGTCGGGCGTGTCGAGGATCGCACCCGTCGGCTCGGGCGCATCGCGGTCGCGATTCCGGAGCAGATCAAGCCGGACGGCAGAATCCGCACCGGGCGGGCGACGAGGCCATGAGGAACCATCTCGCCGGCCGTCTCCTGATGCCCGGGCTTCTCGTGCCGACCGCACTCTGTCTCGGCTTGGTCGGCTGCGCGAGCAAAGCCACACAGCAAGACTCCGATCCGCTCGGGCTCGATCCGCAGGACAGCCCCGCGTCGCTCTACGTCGAGATGGCCGAGGAGTACTACAACCGAGGCCAGACCGAGATTGCCTTCCGGCGCGCTCAACAGGCAATCGAGGCCGACAAGAATTATCCCAAGGCCCACGTGTGGCTCGCCTTCATGTACGAAGAGATGGGCAAGCCCGACCTTGCAGCGACGCACTACGAGCGCGCCGTCAAGCTCGCGCCGAACAACTCGGATGTCCTCTATGCGTTCGGTGCCTATCAGTGTCGACAAAAGCGTTACACCGAGGCGGACGTCCACTTCAAGAAGGCGCTGGACAACCCACTCTACTCGACGCCTTGGGTCGCGATGACCAACGCGGGCACCTGTGCGGGCAGCGCCGGTGACGCGGCCAAGGCGGAAGGCTACTATCGCGCTGCCGTCACCGCCAACCCCGGCTTCGGCCCGGCGCTGGTGAAGCTCGCCGAGATCGAGCTCAAACGCGGCAACATGCAGGGGGCAAAGCTCTATCTGGATCGCTACTTCGAGCCGACGACCTTGCGCACCCCGGCGACGGCCCGGGAGGCACTCGCGACCGCGGTCACGACCGAGCGTGCACTGGGTAACCGAGCCCGCGCAGCCGAGTACGAGAAGGCGCTGCGCGCAAACTTTCCGGATGCGTCCGAGACCCGCGAGCTGTAGGGACCTCAAGAGTGACAAACCAGACACAATCGACCGACCCGAACGACCAGAACGTGGTCGAGTTCGGCGATAGCCCCGGGCGACGCCTGCGGGTGCAGCGCCAATCGCGTGGCCTGGCGATCGAGCGGATCGCCTCGCAGCTGCACCTCAAGCCCGAGGTCATCGAGGCGCTCGAACAGGATCGCTTCGACCTCTTGCCCGACCCGGTCTTCATCACCGGCTATCTGCGCAACTATGCGCGTATGCTCGGCCTTGACCCGACGCCGTTGATTGCCGCCTATCAGGCCCACGCCGGGACACCGGAGAGCTTCGAGCCCGCCCGCCCGACCCCGGGATCCGATCGCGAGTCGGGCGGCACCCGCATCCTGGTGCGCCTCGTCAGCCTCGCCTTGGCCGGCGCGGTCGTCGCAATGATTGCGCTCTGGTGGCACGATCGCCCCGAGCTCGCCCCGGGGCTGGGCCTCGACACGACAGACCCGGATCCGCTGCTCATGGATGCCGAGGGCAGTGGCGGGAGCGAAGGCGTCGATACGCCGGCTCCCGAGATCGCCGAGGAGACACCCGAAGCGACGAGCGAACCGACCCCGACGGATGGCCTCGCAACACCGGGGACACCCGAGCCGCCGATCGCGGAGCGGTCCGAGGTCAACCCCGACTCGCCTGCATCCATGACCGATTCGGCGCCCGGGTTGTCGCCCGAGCCGGCGACCGAGCCGACAGCCGACACGGTCGCCGAGACCAGCAGCGGGCCGCTTCAAACGGCCACAACGACTGATGTCGACACCCCGACGCCCGCCCCCGAGCCCACGACGGCGACAAAGGGCATCGTCCTCGAGTTTACGGGTCCCTCTTGGCTCGAGGTCCGCGACGCCGCCGGACAGCGCCTCGTCGCCGGCGAGATGAAGGCCGGGGATCGGCAAGAGGTCACGGGGCAAGCCCCTTTCCGGATCACCGTCGGGCGCGTCAACAACAGCAGCATGACGGTCGACGGCAAGCCCTTCGATCTGGAAGGGCGTTCGCGCGGCAACGTGGCGCGCTTCTCGTTCGATCCCGCATCGCCCGAGTGAGGGTGCGCTCGAGCCGAACCCATCCGAGCGTCGCCCGCACACATCGAGCCGCCGAACATGAGTAGATACATCCAGGCCATTCGCGGGATGCACGACATCCTGCCCGAGGCCGTCGCCACCTGGCACCGCGTCGAGGACACCGCGCGCACCATCCTTGCCGGCTACGGCTATGCCGAGATCCGCACGCCGATCATCGAGGTCACGGATCTGTTCAAGCGCTCCATCGGCGAGGTCACCGACATCGTCGAGAAGGAGATGTACAGCTTCGAGGATCGCAACGGCGACAGCCTGAGTCTGCGCCCGGAGGGAACCGCGAGCTGCGTGCGCGCCGCGATCGAGCACGGGCTGCTCGTGCAGCCCCAACGCCTGTGGTATCGCGGCCCGATGTTCCGCCACGAGCGTCCGCAACGCGGCCGTTACCGGCAGTTCAATCAGATCGGCGCCGAGGTCTTCGGGCTCACGGGACCGGATATCGATCTCGAGCTGATCCTGTTGACCGCACGGCTGTGGCGTGCGCTCGGACTGAAGGGCTTGCGTCTGGAGATCAACAGTCTCGGCGACCCCGAGGAGCGCCGGCTGTATCGCGAGCAGCTGGTGACCTATCTGCAGGCACGGCGCGAGCATCTGGATGCCGAGAGTCTGCGGCGCCTGCACACCAACCCACTGCGCGTCCTGGACTCCAAACACCCGGAGACACAGAAGGTCGTCGCCGATGCGCCGACGCTGATGGACCACCTCGGCGAGGAGAGCCTGGCGCACTTTCACGGCATCCGCTACGGTCTCGACCAGGCAGGTATCCCCTACCAGATCAATCCGCGGCTGGTGCGGGGCCTGGACTATTACAACCGGACCGTGTTCGAGTGGATCACCGAGGATCTGGGCGCCCAAGGCACCGTCTGTGCCGGCGGCCGCTACGACGGACTGGTCGAGCAGCTCGGTGGCCGCGCAACACCGGCCGTCGGCTTCGCCTTGGGCCTCGAGCGCTTGGTGGAGCTGCTCGCGCTCGCAGGTCACGCCGGCGAGCCTGCGGTGCACGCCTACCTGGTCGCGGTCGGCGATCAGGCCCAGCTCGAGGCCCCGATCTTGGCCGAGCGTTTGCGCGATGCCCTGCCACGTCTGCGACTCATGTCTCACTGCGGCGGCGGCAGTTTCAAGAGCCAGTTCAAGAAGGCCGACAAGAGCGGCGCCACCTTCGCACTCGTCCTCGGCGAGGCGGAACTGGCGCAGGGCATCGTCGGCGTCAAACCCTTGCGGGACGACAGCGGTCAGCAGGAGCTTGGGTTCGACGATTTGGTCGATTTCCTGACCCGCGAGATCGAGAACCCGGATTGATGGCCGCTGGCGACGACGCCGGCCAGGCTGCACGGGAATCCACGCCACAACGGAGAGCGAAGTGAGTTACGAGACCGACGACGAAAAAGTCGAAGCCATCAAGACTTGGTGGAAAGAGAACGGTGTGGCGATCGTCGTGGGCATCGCCATCGGCCTGGGCGCCATCGTCGGCTGGCGCTATTGGGGGGATTATCGCGACAGCGTCGCCGGCCAGGGCTCGGCGGTCTTCGATCAGGTGCTCGCGAACGCCGCGACCGGTCAAACCGAGGCGGTCGTGACCCAGGCCCGCATGCTCGACGACGAGTTCGCCTCGACGCCCTATGCGGCGCTCGGCGCGCTGGTCGAGGCGAAGGCGCTCTACGAGTCCGGCCAAGCCGAGGCGGCCATGACCGCCTTGACCGGGGTGATCGGCGCTGCTCCGGACCCCGCACTGGCCCGCATCGCAGCGCTTCGCCTGGCGCGGATCCAGGTTGCGGAGGGCCGCTTGGACGAGGCGGCCAAGACCGTTGCGGATCACGACACCGGTCCCGAGTTTGCCGGCGACTTCGCCGCGGTGCGGGGCGACATCGCCGCGGCACGCGGGGATACGGTCGCGGCACGCGCGGCCTACGAGCAGGCAATCGCCGAAGGGACCGGATTCTCGGAGTTGATCCGTCTCAAGCTCGACAACCTACCCGCCGCCGGATAGCGCTCGGAGAGCCGTCTATGGTCACGCAATCGAAAGCGGGCGCCGCCCGACTCGGGGTACTGCTTCTCGCCGGCCTGTTGAGCGGTTGCGGGATGATCCCCTGGATCGGCGCCGACAAGGATCCTACGCCGCCGACCAAGCTCACCGAGATCGTGCAGACGGTCGGCTTAACGACCCTCTGGTCGGCGCGAGTGACGCGCGGCACGGCGGAGCGACGACTCTATTTGGTTCCGGTGCTTGCCGCGGACCGTCTCTATGTCGCCGATCCACGTGGTCGGCTGGCCGCCGTCGCCGCGGACAGCGGACGCGTCCTCTGGGAGCGCGACACGGATCTGCATTTCAGCGGCGGACCCGATGTGAAGGGCGAGCGTTTGGTCATCGGCACCAGTCGGGGCGAGCTCATCGCCTTCTCCGTCAGCGACGGCAAGGAGCTTTGGCGCACCCAGCTCGGCAGCGAGGTTCTCTCGGTCCCGCGCCTGACCGACACGGCCCAAGTCATCGTCCACACGCTGGACGACAGCGTCTACGGGATCGACGCCAACACCGGCGCCCAGCAATGGCGTGTGACTTATCCGGCGCCCGTGCTCACCTTGCGCGGCAGCAGCAGTCCGGTCCTGACGCCCGCCGGGGTCTTGGTCGGCCTGTCCGGCGGCAAGCTCGTGAACCTGGATCCGGCCGACGGCACCCCGCTCTGGGAGATCGTCATTACCCGCCCGAGCGGGCGCTCCGAGCTCTCGCGCATCGCCGATATCGATGCTGACCCGGTCGTGATCGGAACCATTGCCTTCGTCGGCTCCTACAACGGCGATCTGGCTGCCGTCGACATCACCACCGGCACCGTCATCTGGCGACGCGAGCTCTCCGCACATGCCGGACTCGTCGCCGATGCGTCCGACCTCTTCATCACCGATTCGAGCGACCAGATCTGGGGCGCGGACCCGAACGACGGCGCCGGGCGCTGGCGTCAAGAGAGTCTGCGCTACCGTCAGGTGACCGCCCCCGCGCTGGTGGGCAACCTGATTGCGGTCGGCGATCTCGACGGCTATGTCCACCTGCTCACACGCTCCGACGGCCGTCTGGTCGGGCGCACCCGCATCACCGGGAAAGGGGCGATTACGGCACGGCCCTTGGTCGTCGGCAACCGTCTCTACGTCTTTGCCGACGACGGTACCCTGGCCGCATTGAGCATCGGCGGTGCGCCCGCAGCCACGTTGGGCCTGCGCGGCAGCGCGCCTGCCGACGCAGGTACCGCCTCGCGCGATGTCGACACCGCACCGGCCGATTCGCCGGGATCCGCACCACCGGAGTCCAGCCCCTGAACGGCATGCTGCCCGTCATTACCCTGCTCGGCCGGCCCAACGTGGGCAAGTCGACGCTTTTCAATCGCCTGACGCACACCCGGGATGCACTGGTCGCAGACTTTCCCGGCCTGACCCGCGATCGGCAGTACGGGATCGGTGTCGTGGGACCGAGCCGCTACGTCATCGTCGACACCGGCGGCATCAGCCAGGCCGTCGACGGGGTCGAGGCGCTGATGGAGCGCCAGGTCCAGCTCGCGATCGACGAGGCCGATCATTTGCTCTTCCTCGTCGACGCGCGCGACGGCTGCACCCCGGGCGACATCGAGATCGCCGCACGGCTGCGCCGCATGGGCAAGCCGGTGAGCCTGGTGGTCAACAAGAGCGACACCATGGACCCGGTGCTGGCCACCGCCGACTTCCATCGGCTCGGTCTCGGCGAGCCGATGGCGGTCTCGGCCACCCATGGACGCGGCGTGCAGAACCTCATCGACGCGGTCTTCGCCGGCTTCCCGAGAACCGACGACGAGGGGATCGACGCCGCGCAGACCGAGGACGGCATCCGGGTCGCCATTGTCGGGCGCCCGAACGCGGGCAAATCGACGCTCATCAACCGCATCCTCGGCGACGACCGGCTGGTCACCTTCGACAGTCCGGGTACCACCCGCGACAGCATCTTCGTCCCCTTCGAGCAACAGGGTCGGCACTACACCCTGATCGACACCGCAGGCATGCGCCGACGCGCCCGGATCGAGGACGTCATCGAGAAGTTCAGCGTCATCAAGACACTCCAGGCGATCGACGCGGCCAATGTCGTCATCCTGGTGCTCGATGCACACGAGGGCGTCGGCGAGCAGGACGCCACGCTCGCGGGACACATCATCGAGCGCGGGCGGGCACTGGTGGTCGCGATCAACAAGTGGGACGGACTGGATCAGGACCAACGCGAGCAGATCAAGACCCAGTTCGCGCGCAAGCTCGCCTTCCTCGACTTCGCCAAGATGTACCTGGTCTCCGCACTGCACGGCAGCGGTGTGGGCCTCCTGCTCGACGAGGTCGAGAAGGCCTATGCCAATGCTACACGCAGCCTCTCGACACCCGAGCTGACGCGACTGCTCGAGGACGCCGTCCAGGAGCATCAACCGCCCCTGGTGCACGGACGGCGCATCAAGCTGCGCTATGCCCACCAAGGCGGACGCAACCCGCCCATCATCATCATCCACGGCAACCAGACTGAATCCGTCCCGGACACCTACAGACGCTATCTGATCAATCGCTTCAGGCGCGAACTCAAGCTCCTCGGCACCCCGTTGCGGATCGAGTTCAAGAGCGGCACCAACCCCTTCGCGGGTCGCCGCAACACGCTCACACCCAGCCAGATCAAGAATCGCCAGCGCCTCAAGACATTCGTCAACCGCAAGCGATAGGCAACGCGGTCCGGGATTTTCCCAGCTGACGGGCGTGGAGTCCCTGGCTCATGCAGGAGCCGGAAACGGAGCTTTTCTACAGCGAGGGGCCCGACCATGAGGGCGCCTCTTATCGCTGATGGAGACGTGGTTTAGAATTTTCATTATTCAATACCTTAAACCGAGCAGACTCCGACTCTCGCCGAATCTGCCGAGGCTGATCCAATCCAAAAAATCCCATACCGCGTCAGGTGCGGTTTAGGTCAAAGCCCTCGCCCGTTGTCGAGGCGCGCCATACGGCGTCGGACGAGCCGTCGCCAAGCGCTGAATCTCGACGGCCTGTGCCCGGATGGGATTCAAGATCGGTCATAAAACTGGCACACTTGCCGATGGACGACAAAGACCGGTGGCGAAGATGGCCGGTCGCCATATCCACTACCGAGGTCCGAGCACAGCATGAGCGACTCAGTGAAATATCTGCTCGACGAGCAGCATCTCCCGCGCACTTGGTACAACATCAACGCCGATCTTCCGACGCCTCTCGATCCGGTCCTGCATCCGGGCACCCAACAGCCCATTACGGCGGACGATCTGGCGGTGATCTTCCCGCGTGCCGTGATCGAGCAGGAGATGAGCAGCGAGCGCGAGATCGAGATCCCCGAGCCGGTACGCGAGGTCTATCGGCAGTGGCGCCCCGCGCCACTCTACCGGGCACGTCGACTGGAGAAAGCGCTCAAGACGCCGGCGAAGATCTACTACAAGTACGAGGGCGTGAGCCCGGCCGGCAGNNCCGCAGGCCTTCTACAACAAGCAGGAAGGCGTGAAGCGGATCGCCACCGAGACCGGTGCCGGTCAATGGGGCTCGTCGCTCGCCTTGGCCGGGTCCATGTTCGGCCTCGAGATCGTCGTCTACATGGTCAAGGTGAGCTTCCACCACAAGCCGTATCGACGCGCCTTCATGGAGACCTTCGGGGCACAGTGCATCGCCAGCCCGAGCGACACGACCGCGTCCGGGCGTGCCATCCTCGCGGAGCATCCCGACAGCACCGGCAGTCTCGGCATCGCCATCAGCGAGGCCGNNACGACCAGAAGCCCTACCGCCGCGCGCTGATGGAGACCTACGGCGCGCGCTGCATCCCCTCGCCCTCGCCGGAGACGGCCGCCGGCCGCGCCATCCTCGCGCAACGGCCCGACCACCCCGGCTCGCTGGGCATCGCCATCAGCGAGGCCGTGGAAGTGGCCGCGATGCGCGAAGACACCAAGTACGCGCTGGGCTCTGTGCTCAACCACGTGCTGCTGCACCAGACCATCGTCGGCCTGGAGGCCATGCAGCAGCTGGAGATGGCCGGCGACGACCCCGACGTGATCGTCGGCTGCACCGGCGGCGGCAGCAACTTCGCCGGCATCGCCTTCCCCTTCCTGGGCGAGAAGCTGCGCGGCGGGCGCGACATCGAGCTGATCGCCGTCGAGCCCTCGGCCTGCCCGACGCTGACGAAGGGTCTCTTCGCCTATGACTACGGCGATACCGCCAAGCTCACCCCGCTGGTGAAGATGTATACACTCGGTTCCAACTTCGTACCGCCCGGCTTCCATGCGGGCGGGCTCCGTTATCACGGCATGGCTCCGCAGATCAGCCATCTGACCAAACTCGGCTACATCAAGCCGACCTCCTATAATCAGTTGGACTGCTTTGCCGCCGGCATCCAGTTTGCCAAGGCCGAGGGCATCATCCCGGCGCCCGAGGCCAACCATGCCGTGAAGGCCGCGATCGTCGAGGCGGAGAAGTGCCGCGAGTCCGGCGAGGCCAAGACCATCCTCTTCAACCTTTGCGGACACGGCAACTTCGACATGCAGGCCTATACCGATTATCTGGCCGGCAAGCTGAAGGACCTGACCTACGCCGAGGACGAGGTCGCGATGGCGTTGTCGGGGCTACCGAGCATCGGCTAAATCGCAGGTAGGCCAGCGCAAGCCGAGACGACGCCAGGAGAATCACGATGACCCGGGATCGTTTTCGGCGGGCAGTTCCCTTAACGGCAGTCTTGATGATGCTCGTTGCGGCTGCGGCCGGCGGCACCGAGGCTCCGTCGGACGATCGAGAGTCGACGACCGCGCCCGGTACAGAGATCGAAGCCTTGACCCTGCGTCTCCTCGGTATGGAGGGAAAGCTCAAGGAATCCGCGCATGCCCGCAAGAGCGCCGATCAAGCCCGCATGGAGGCGGAACGCCGGCTTGCGGAGGGAAGCCAGGAGATCGAGCGCCTCAACGGCGAGGTGCAGCGCCTCAAGGAGGCGCTGCTCGACCTCGAGCGGACACTCAGCGAGCGCGACGGGAAAATCTCGGAGCTCGATGCCCGCAGGCTCTCGCTCAGCACCGCCCACGAGGCACTCGAGCGCCGGTTCGAAGCGCTCCGGGCACGGGTCCCTCCGCAGGACGGCGGCACACTCGATGAGGAGCAGGCGCGGCAGGCCGCAAGCGATGCCTATGCGGAACTGCGCAACACACTGCAGGATCCGGACGTGAAAAGGGATTCAAGCGCGGGGCAGGCGGTCACTGCCGCCGAGAAGGTCCTACACCAACGTCAACTCGCCCTCGCACGCGTGCTGGACGCACAAGGTGCCTATCGAGTCCGTCCCAACGACTCGCTGGCATTGATCAGCAGTCGCTGCTATGGCGACAGCAGTCGATGGCGTGCACTGTTCGAGGCCAATCGTCATGTGCTCGAAGACCCCGATCAACTGATGCCCGGAGTGACGCTGGTCGTACCTTGAGCCTTGCCGCTTGCGAAACGCCGAAGCAGGCCGACCCCCAAGCCTTCGACGACCAGATCTTGCGTGCGCAGATCGACCGGGATCGGTTCGAAGCTCGGATTCTCGGACGTCGGACACACCCGATCGGACCCGTTGCCTTGCCGACGCAGGCGCATGACCATCACCTCGTCGCCCAAACGGGCCACCACGATCTGGCCGTCGCTCGCCTGCGAGGTGGCATGGACCGCGAGAAGATCACCGTCGAGGATGCCGGCATCGCACATACTGCTGCCGCGAACCCGCAACAGATAGTCCGCGCGGGGACAAAACAGGTCCGGATTGACCGGGCATGAGTCCTCGATATGTGCATCGGCCAGGATAGGACTGCCGGCGGCGACACGTCCGATGATCGGAAGCTCGAGCTCACGGGCAAGGCATGCTTCGTCGATCAGCCTGATTCCGCGCGAGCGGCCCCGCGTCAGCTCGATCGCGCCATGCCGAGCCAAGGCGCGCAGATGATCTTCGGCCGCATTGGCGGAACGAAAACCGAAGGTCCGGGCGATCTCCGCGCGTGTCGGCGGTACCCCGGTTTCATGGATATGCGACCTGATCAGCTCCAGGATCTGCCGCTGCCGAGGGGTCAGGCCCGTGTTCATGTCGGAAAATCGCTCGACGCAATAGGCTGTTATTTTATACAGCCTCACAGGATTATCCATCGATGAACAAAGAAAAGCGCAGGCGTCTCTTCGAGCGTCTTCGCGCCGCCAACCCGGCGCCGACGACCGAGCTGGTGTATCGCACGCCCTTCGAGCTTCTGCTGGCGGTGATCTTGTCGGCACAGGCGACCGACAAAGGCGTCAACAAGGCCACGGCGCGCCTATTCGCGGTCGCCGATACGCCCGAGACGATCCTCGCCTTAGGCGAGGAAGGCCTCAAGGCGCATATCCGAACCATCGGACTCTTCAACGGCAAGGCTGCCAACATCATCAAGACCTGTGCGATCCTGGTCGGGGAGCACGGCGGTCAGATCCCGCGCGAGCGCAAGGCCTTGGAGGCACTCCCGGGCGTCGGGCGAAAGACCGCCAACGTGGTGCTCAACACCGCCTTCGGCGAGGCGACGATGGCCGTGGATACCCATATCTTCCGCGTCGCCAACCGCACCGGCCTCGCGCCCGGAAAGACCCCGCTCGCGGTCGAGCAGGCATTGCTGCGCCATGTCCCCAAGGTCTTTCTGAAGGATGCCCATCACTGGTTGATCCTGCACGGACGCTATGTCTGTCTTGCACGTAAACCGCGCTGCCCCGAATGTCCGATCGCAGATCTGTGCGACTATCGGGACAAGACGCCGCCGCCGTGACATAAGGATCGAACACCATCGCCACACGACACGTCAAAACACGTGCCGTCAAAGGCTGTACCGAGCCCGAATCCCCTGCACCCCATCGAGATCCTCGACGCCATGTTCGCAAACGACCGTGAAAGCCATCGTCGCACCTTCATCACCGCTTGGCTGAAGGCCCAAGCCGGGCAGCCCCTGGAGCCGGTCGAGGCTCAGATCGTCGAGGTCCTGCACCGACACCCCGAGTATCACCGTCTCATGACGGAGACCGAGAAGACCCTGGAGCGTGACTATCTCCCCGAGCAAGGCGAATCCAATCCATTCCTGCACATGGGCCTGCACCTCGCCATCCTCGAGCAGTTGAGCGTCGATCAGCCTGCGGGCATCCGGGGGCTCTATAGCCGCCTGATGCAGACCACCGGCGACCCGCACGAGACCGAGCACCGCATCATGGAATGCCTCGCCGAGGCGCTCTGGACACTGCAACGCAACCAAGCACCCTTCGACGCCGCGAGCTACCTCGAGTGCGTGGAACGCGCTGCCGGCGCGAGTCGACCGGGACACTGATTTTCGTGACGGGCCTGTTACACTGAAAGAGACGGGAGCCGACCAACACAGAGCGGGGCGCGCCACAGCACAACCCCGCATCGCGAAGGCGATCATCCCGTCTCATCCAAGGCTCCGACCGTATCATGGTCGGGCTCAGCACGGGAGTAAGACGACATCATGTTGACTTGGATACTGGCCGCCGACAACAGCCGCGCACGCATCTTTGCCACTGACAAATCAGCTGGCGCGCTGCGCGAGATCCACACGCTGACCTCCCCGGAAGGTCGGCTTCACGAGGGCGATCTGACGACCGACAAGGGTGGTCGCGGTCACGACCCCATGTCGGGAGCGCACGGCATCAACGGCGAGGAGGCGCACAAGCAGGAGAATGCCGAACGCTTCGCCGGTCTGGTCTGCGAGACACTGGAGAGCGCGCGCAACAAAGGTGAGCTTCAAAAGCTCTATGTCATCGCTGCTCCGGCTTTCTTGGGGATGCTGCGCAAACATCAGTCCCCTTCGCTCAAGCAACTGGTCGCGGGGGAGGTCGACAAGAACCTGACGACCCATAGCCCGGAGGCGATCCGCAAGAGCCTTCCGGATTTTCTCTGACTCGGGCGCACCAGGCTGCGTCGGCCGTCGGTTGTGCCAGCCATGCGAGGCACAACCAACCGTCGGCGACGCGCTCAGTCTCGCCCCGCCGCCTTGTCGAGCGCTTCGAGACGCTCCAGCTTCTCGCGAATGCGGATCTCCAAACCGCGATCGACCGGCCTGTAATAGCGTCGCCCCGACAAGGCATCCGGTAGATAGGACTCCCCTGCCGCATATCCCTCGGGCTCGTCGTGGGCATAGCGATAGGCACGGCCATGTCCCAGCTCTTTGAGCAGCTTGGTCGGGGCATTGCGCAGATGAACCGGCACATCCAGCGAGCCGAACGACCGGGCGTCGGCCAGGGCCGCGTTCCAGGCCAGATAAACCGCGTTGCTCTTGGCGGCGCAGGCGAGATAGACCACCGCCTGAGCAAGTGCCAGCTCCCCCTCCGGGGAGCCGAGACGTTCTTGCGCCTCCCGGGCGTTGAGCGCCAGGTCCAGTGCACGCGGATCGGCGTTGCCAATGTCTTCGCTGGCCATCCGCACGATGCGCCGCGCCACATAGAGCGGATCACAGCCGCCGTCGATCATCCGCGCCAGCCAATAGAGCGCGGCGTTCGGGTCCGATCCACGTACCGACTTATGCAGCGCCGAGATCTGGTCGTAGAAGATGTCCCCGCCCTTGTCGAAGCGTCGCACGCTGCCGGCGATCACCTCCGCGACGGTCGCCGGCGTGATCTCCTCGCCCGCCGTCATCCGGGCCGCCAATTCGAGAAGATTCAGCGCCCGGCGGGCATCGCCGTCGGCGCTGCCTGCGAGCAGATGCGCGGCCTCCTCCGACAGGCGCAACCCACGCTCGCCAAGCCCCTGCACGGGCTCCTCGAGGGCACGCGACAAGACGCGCGCGATGTCCTCCGTCTCCAAGGCATGAAGCAGATAGACCCGTGCACGCGAGAGCAGCGCATTGTTCAACGCGAAGGACGGATTCTCGGTCGTGGCCCCGATAAACGTCAGGGTGCCGTCTTCGACATGCGGCAGGAAGGCGTCCTGCTGGGCCTTGTTGAATCGGTGCACCTCGTCGATGAAGAGCAGTGTGGGGCGCTGTTCCAGATCGCGCACCGTTCGCGCCGTGACGACCGCGTCGCGGATCTCCTTCACGCCCGCGAGGACGGCGGAGAGACTGAGGAAATGGGCACCCGAGACCCGCGAGATGAGGCGCGCGAGCGTGGTCTTACCCGAGCCGGGAGGCCCCCAGAAGATCATCGAGTGGAGTTGTCCCGACTCGATCGCCCCACGCAACGGCTTGCCCGGCGCAAGCAGGTGCTGCTGACCGAAGAATCCGTCCAATGTTGTCGGTCGCATCCGTTCGGCGAGTGGCGGATCAGTCATTCTGAACCGCGCCCGAAGCGGTGACCAAGGCTCCGCCGGAACCCGACGCCCGGCAGTACTCGAGACATTCGCGGCCGACGCGGTTCCGAATCAAAAAATAATCTCCTGAAGCGCGCCTGCACCGACGCCCGTTGAGATCCACAAGGGCGACCCAGACGGCAAACAGCCAAATGTCGTACCGAGGGGCGCTTCAGTCGAAGGAGAGGAAATCGTCCATCGCCCCCTGCTCCATCTTGAACAGATTCGGGCTCAGTTTGGCGTTGCGCTCGGTCCCCGTGAAGTTCAGCCGGGTGGTCTGCCCGAAGCTGTCCTCCATGATGAGACTTTCCAGGTTTTCCTTGCTGAATCCGAGCTCGATCCGAACGACATCGGTATCCTGCGCCTTGGGGACCAGCTCGACCCAGGTCCGGCCGTCGGTGCTGTCGATCGGCGACGCCTCGAAGTGTTTCTCGATCGGCCCTCCGTCGGCCAGGAGCAGGGCCGGGGTTCCGCTCAGCGCGCGGTTCTGGCTCTGATGCGAGACTTGTTTGAGCTCCAGATCATGAAGATAGACCCGATTGCCGTCGGCGATGATGACCTGTCGGTTCGGTGTGCTGTACTCCCAGCGGAAACGGCCGGGGCGCTGCAGATAAAGGGTTCCGCGCGACTCCATCATCCGTGTGCGCTCGGCATTGAAGGTGAACTGCTCGAAGTCCGCACGCAGGCTGCCGAGTCCGGCCAGATAGTCGTTGACCCGCTTTGCGCCCTCGTCGGCGTTTGCGGTCGGGATCCCGGACAGAAGGATCAGCGGAAACAACAAGGCGAGTACGACGACGCGCAAGCGCGATGATTGACCGGGATTTTCAATACGCCTCGGGTGATGCCCGAACCGATCGACCAAGTGGACGAAATCTGTCATTTGAAATCCTGAATACGGCTTTATGAACCAGGGAAGACACGAAAAAACACCAAAGATTCAGATTAAACCGCGCCGACTCCAGCGGCCGTCAAGTCTCTCCGGGCCGACCCCATCCAAAAACATCGCATGCCGCGCCGGGTGCGGTTTAGTCCTCGATCGGCGGGGGTGCCAAGACCTCGCGGTTGCCATTGGTTTCAGCCGGACCCACGATCCCGATCCGCTCCATCTCTTCGATCATGCGCGCCGCCCGGTTGTAGCCGATCTTCAGACGCCGTTGTACGCCCGAGATGGAGGCGCGCCGGCTCTCCACAACGATCTGAACCGCATCGTCGAACAGGGGATCCGTATCCTCGGTGTCGCCGCGCGGCTCCGGATCGATGCCGGGCAGCACTTCGGTCGGCTCGCGCAGCACGTCCTGCAGATACCGAGGCTCCCCGAACTGCTTGAGGTGCTCGACGATCCGATGCACCTCGTGATCGTCCACGAATGCGCCGTGCACGCGCTGCGGAATGTTGCCGCCCGGCGGCAGATAGAGCATGTCGCCGTTGCCGAGCAGTTGCTCGGCGCCCATCTGATCCAGCACGGTGCGCGAGTCGATTCGCGAGGAGACCTGGAAGGCAATCCGGGTCGGGATGTTGGCCTTGATGAGCCCGGTCAGGACATCGACCGACGGGCGCTGGGTCGCGAGCAGGAGATGGATGCCCGAGGCCCGCGCCTTCTGAGCCAGGCGCGCGATCAGCTCTTCGACCTTCTTGCCGACCACCATCATCATGTCCGCCAGCTCGTCGATCACCACGACGATGTAGGGCAGATGCTCCAGGGCCGGCACCTCGATACCCTGCTCGGCGGCGAAATCCGCCGCGATGGTGGGATCCGGGATGGTGCGTCCTTGCGCAGCGGCGTCGGCGATCTGGCGGTTGTAGCCGCCGATATTGCGCACCCCGAGCTTCGCCATCAGGCGATAGCGACGTTCCATCTCCCCCACACACCAACGCAGCGCGTTGGCCGCCTCCTTCATGTCGGTCACGACCGGGGTCAGCAGATGCGGGATGCCCTCGTAGACCGAGAGCTCGAGCATCTTCGGATCGACCATGATGAGCCGCACGTCCTGCGGGCCGGCCTTGTAGAGCAGGCTCAGGATCATGGCGTTGATGGCCACGGATTTACCGGAGCCGGTCGTTCCGGCGATCAGCACGTGCGGCATCTTGGCCAGATCCACGACCACCGGCAGGCCGGAGATATCGCTGCCCAGTCCCAAGGTGAGCGGCGACTTGGCGTCCCGATAGGTCGCCGAGCCGAAGGTCTGGCGCAGAAAGACCGTCTCGCGCTGCTGGTTGGGGATCTCGATGCCGATCACCGACTTGCCCGGGATGACCTCGACCACGCGCACGCTGATGGTCGACAGCGCGCGGGCCAGGTCCTTCGCCAGTCCGGTGATCTTGCTGACCTTGATGCCGGGTGCCAGCTCCAGCTCGAAGAGCGTGACGACCGGACCGGGGTAGACGGCCACGACCTGGACCTGGACGCCGAAATCGGCGAGCTTGAGCTCGACCTGTCGCGAGAGATCCTCGATCTGCTCGTCCGAGTAGGCTCGTCCGCTCGGACGCGGGAGATCAAGCAGGTCGAGCGGCGGAAGACTGACCTCGTCGGTCCGACCGGCTGCTGCATGGGTAGAGGAAGCCGCCTGGACCGAAGGGGCCTGTATGGCCGGGATCGGCGGCTCCGGTCGGGTCACCGGGCGCGCCGGCGTCTTGATCCGAGGTGCTGCCGCCGGCACGGGCTTCTGTCCGCGTTTGAGATCGTCGAGCGACAGGGTCTCGGGCTCGGTCATGGCCTCCCGGACACGCCGCGGAACCCCCTCGAAACGACGACCGAGCCGCTCCCCCGGCTCGTACCCGGGCGCTTCGGAGCCGGTCGCTTCCTGGCCGGTCGCGTCCCGTAAGCGCGAACGCATCGATGGTCCGTCGGATTGCGTCGGATCGTCGATGAGGTTCAATGCCTCGGGAAGCCCGGTCGACTCCGCCGCTGCGGCAGCCTGCCGACGCAACACCAGCCCCGTCGCCGCACCCTGCACGAGATTCGCGACCCAGGCCGCGGCCTGCAGAACGACAGCGCCCGTGTTGTCGACCACCTTTAGCCAGGAGATCCCCGCGAAGAGCGTAAAGCCGACCAAAAGGGCGCCACCGAGCAAAAGATTGGTCCCCGTGGTGTTGAACGCGGCGCGCATGTTGGCGCTGACGAGCAGGCCCAGACCGCCGCCGGCCCCGTTCGGAAGGTGTGCGCCGAGCTCGGCGAGATGGATCGCGGCGTATCCGCAGCCGGCAACAATGGTGATGAAGAACCCGATCCAGCGCAGCGCCAGAATCCAGGTCCGCGGCGCGGGCTCCTCGCCGCGACCGCGGAACACCAGCCAGGCGCTCCAGCCGACCATCACCGGGAGCAGATAGGCGAAGAACCCGAAAAGAAAGAGCGTGACATCCGCAAACCAGGCGCCGGCCCGACCGGCCGAGTTGCTGACCTGCGAGACGTCCCCGACATAGGACCAGCCGGGGTCATCCGGTGAGTAGCTGGCCAAGGCGAGCACCAGATAGAGCGCCACGACCATGAGGGTCCACATGGCGCCCTCGCGGAGCGCACGCTCCACATAGTCGCTGAACGTCAACTGCCCGTATCGTGTCGCCTGCGCCATGACTCTCTCCGAAATTTTGGCCCCCCATAATACCGTTGCCGGCGCTTCTTAGGGTAGTTTCGATGGCCGATAGCCGGCTGAGCTCCCCCTGGTTCCGGGCAATGATCGCTTTGACGACCACCCTTGGAGAATCGGTCAGCCGGGCGAGGTCTCGTCCATTGCGCCCGTCAACCACTCCTGCACGGACTCGGCCGGCGGCTGCACGGCGAGGACCGGACCCAAGGAGGCGATCTGCTCGTTGGCCTTGCGCATCCAGACCTTGAGCCGCTGGCGATCCATCAGACCAAGCCCGCCCGGTCGGCTCTGGCCGGCAGCCCAGAAGCTCGCCGCGAGATGGTCGACCTTGCGCATCGTGGCCGCGTGCAGCTCGGGGAGCTCGATGAAGCGGGCACCGACGGCCTCGGCGGCGACGCGGGCCGGAGAGTTGCGGAACGCGGAGAAATCCTTTCCGCGACCGTAGTTCTGCACCACGACATAAGAGGCCGCATCCCCGTAGCGGTCGACGAGGCGCTGGAGCAGACCGATGCCGTCGGCCCCGTCGTCCATGACATGCCAGAAGACCACTCCGACCCCTTCGTCGGCGGCAAGCGTCAGGAAGTCGTTCTGATCGATCCAGCGGAACAAGGGCGCGGAGGTCTGGGCGGCCAGGTCCACCAGCACATTCTGCGGCGCCGCAAGCGCAGCCTCCATCAGCTGATCGGCATCCTCGAAGGCATCGAGCAAGACGGATCTGGAGTAGTCGCCGTAGAAGCGGAGCATGGCCCCGTGGGATTGGTCGGTATCGAAGACCGTAAAGGGTTGGTTGTTGTCGATATGATGTTGCGCGAGCAGGCGGGCCAGCACTGACTTGCCGACGCCGCCCTTCTCGCCGCCGATGAAATGGATCTTGCTCATGCGTGGATGCTCCGGGTGTACGCCTTGATGGGCTCGGAGCATGCACCGAGGGCGAGGGTCTCGCAAGGCCCGGCGGGGATCCGGCGAAGATCGGATCCAAAGGAGCATCGAAACGCAAAGGAGCAAAGGGCGAAACGCTCGGGAACCATTATCGCGCGGCTCCTCCGAGGCCGCCGTCGGGAAACACAATAGGCTGTTTCCTTTGCGTCCTGTGTGTCCTTTGCGGTTCCATGACGGTCAGGATGCCACCGATCCGTCGGAATCCCGCACCAACCGCCCGACCCGGTGCCCATCGGCGTCGAGCAGCTCCAGCTCCAGGGGCATCTTGCCGAGCGCGTGGGTCGCGCAGGACAGACAAGGATCATAGGCCCGGATCGCGACCTCGATGCGGTTGAGCAAGGGCTCGGTGAGTTCCTGTCCGTCCAGATCGTCGGCGGCGACACGACGGATGGACTCGTTCATCGCCTGATTGTTGTTGGTCGTGGAAACGATCAGGTTGGCGCGGGTCACCAGCCCGTCGGGGTCGATCTCGTAGTGGTGGAAGAGTGTCCCGCGCGGGGCCTCCAGCACGCCGATACCGGTGGTGTGCAGCCTCCCGTCGCGACGCAGGTCGGTGCCCTGGAGGTCGGGGTCCGCGAGCAGCTCGCGGATCGCCTCGGCGCAGTGCAGCAGCTCGATCATCCGCGCCCAATGGGTTGCGAGTGCGGCCTGCAGCGGGCGACCCTCGCCGGCGGCCGCGAAGTCCTGACGCTCCTGCTCGGCGAGCGGCGTGTGGAAACGCTCGCAGTTGTTGACGCGCGCGAGCGGGCCGACCCGATACCAGCCCTTCTCCGGCCCAAGCGCCACGATGAAGGGAAACTTCATGTAACTCCAGGGCTTGATCTCCTCGTGGATCAGCTCGGCATACCCCTGATCGTCCACATGATCGAAGAGGGTCTCGCCCTGCGGATCGCGCGCGCGCAGCCCGCCGTCATAGAGCTCGAAGCCGCCGTCCGGGGCGACCAGGCTCAGTGTGTTGGCATCGACGGTGGCAAAGCGATAGTGAAAGTCGGGATGCGTCAGGATGATGCGCTTGACGAGCTGAACCCCCTTCTCGGCCCAGTCGAGGATTCGGTCGATGTCGGCCCGGAGCAGATCGCGCTCCTCGAGGCTCACATTCTTGTTCACCCCGCCCGGCAACGCGCCCGTGCCGTGGACCCGCTTGCCCGAGGTCACGCGGATGACCTCCTGTCCGAATTTGCGCAGCAGCACGCCCTGCATCGCGATCTCGGGATGATCCCGAATGACCCCGACGATATTGCGGTGAGCCACCGCGTCGTCGATGCCGAAGAGCAGATCAGGCGAGGAGAGATGGAAGAAATGCAGCGCGTGGGACTGGAGCACCTGACCCAGGTGCATCAGCCGGCGCACCTTCTCGGCCGTCGGTGTCAGCCGATCCACACCGATGAGATGATCGCACGCCTTGGCCGCAGCCAGATGATGGCTGACCGGACAGATCCCGCAGAGGCGCTGTACCAGCACCGGCAGCTCCCAATAGGGCCGGCCCTGGATGAATTTTTCGAAGCCTCGAAACTCGACGATATGCAGTCGCGCCTGCTTGACGTGGTTGTCCTCGTCCAGCAACAGGGTCACCTTTCCGTGCCCCTCGACGCGGGTCAGCGGCTCGATACAGACCCGCTTGAGGGTCTCGGGGTGCCGAGCGGTCTCCAGATTCGTGGTCATGACGGAAACCTCGGGCGGGTTCGGGGCTCGGCATTGCGGTCACCGAACACTGAATCCTGCCCTGCTAATCGAAATGAATCTGCGTATAGGGAAACGCGATCGGCCTCCCCTCCAAAAACCTGGTCAGGAAGGTCCAGATGGCATCGGCAGACGGCGGGCATCCGGGCAAGAAGTAGTCGATCGCAACCACCTCGTGGATCGGATGCACCTGATCGAGGAGCAGCGGGATCTCGGGGTCGTTCGGGATGCCCGGATTGTGCACCCCGATGCCGTCGCGATAGGACTCGTGCAGGCACTCGGCGAGACTGAACTGGTTGCGCATCGCCGGGATCCCCCCGTTGACCGCGCAGGCGCCGACGGCGACCAAGCTCTTGCAGCGACGCCGAAACTCGCGCAACACCTCGACATTCTCGGCGTTGGCGACCCCGCCCTCGATCAGACCCAGGTCGCAGTCGCCGAGTGTCTTGATATCGGTCAGGGGGGTGCGGTCGAAGATCACCAGATCGACCAGCTGCAGGATGCGCTCGTCGATGTCCAAAAGGGACATGTGACAACCGAAGCAGCCACAGAGCGAGGCGGTCGCGACACGGGGCTTCTCGGCCATCAGACCACCTCCTCCTCGTGTGCACGGACGTCGCCGATGATGTTGATGGGCTCGCGGTCGTAGAGACGCTCGCCGATCGGGGTCTCGTAGCCGCGGCCCTTCGGCAGGATGGCGCCGGTCGGACAGACATGGGCCGCCTTGTCGCCCGCGGCAAAGCTGGAATCACCCAATAGACCGCTCGGCGAGTCGATCACCAGATGGCTCTCGAGTCCCCGTCCGCTGATGGCGAAGACCCGCTTGCCGTCGTGATCCCGGCTGGCGCGCACACACAGCTCGCAGAGGATGCAGCGGTTGAAGTCGATGACGACATCCGGGTGCGAGGCATCGACCGGCCGGCGCGGGAAGAAGTGGGTGAAGTGCGGTGCGAGCATCCCGGTGTAATAGGCCACCGCCTGGAGCTGACAGGCCCCGCTCTTCTCGCAGGCCGGGCAGACATGATTGCCTTCCACGAAAAGCATCTGCAGGATGGCCCGGCGCGTCGCCTGGATGGCCTCGGAGCTGCTGTCGACCTGGAGCCCTTCGCTCGCTGCGGCGGTGCAGGCCGAGACCTGGCGCCCGCCGATATCGACCACGCAGACACGGCAACTGCCGTGCGGTGCGAACTCCGGGTTGTGGCAGAGGTGCGGGATATAGACACCGGCGGCAAGCGCAGCATCCATGATGGTCTGGCCGGTCTCGAAGTGGATCTCGCGGCCGTCGAGCGTGAAGGTCTTGTTCATGCCGACACCTCCGAACCGTCTGGCAAATGGACTCCGATATGGGCCCCGACGTCGTCTCGACCCGTGAGTGTTCGAGCCTCCGAAAGTGCCGCGTCCAGATCGAAGGACGGGGTATGGGACGCGCGCGCCAAGCGCCGACGATAGATCGACGGAAATTTATCCAGCGTGTTGAGCACATGGTTCGGCGCCGTATGACCCAAACCGCAATAGCTCGCTTGGCGCATCACGGCGCCGATGTGGCGCATCTCGCTCAGGTCGTACTCCGAGCCCTGACCGGCGGCGACCTTCTCGATGAGGTTGCGCAGGAGCGCCCCGCCGACCCGACAGGGTGTGCAGAAGCCGCAGCTCTCGTGCGCGAAGAAGGCGGCGAAATTGCGGACCATGTCGAGCAGGTCGCGGCTGTCGTCGAAGATCATGAAGGACCCTGCGGTCGGCAGATCCTCGAAGGCGATGATGCGATCGAAGTCCGCCGGCGAGAGGGTCGCACCCGCGGCACCCGAGATCTGAACCGCTTGGGTATTCTGCGCCCCGCAGTCCGACAGGACCTGATGGACCGGCGTGCCGAACGGATACTCGTAGATACCGGGCCGAGCGCAGTCTCCGCTGACCGACAGGATCTTGCTGCCGGCAGACTGATCGGTGCCTTCGCCGCGGAGCCAATAGCCGCCCCATTGGACCACCCGCACGGAGGCAAGGAAGGTCTCGACATTGTTGACCACGGTCGGCTGATCGTCGAAGCCGCTGGTCACCGGGAAGGGCGGGCGCTTGCGCGTCACACCGCGCTTGCCTTCCAGCGACTCGANNGACTCGATCAGCGCTGATTCTTCGCCGCAGATGTAGGCGCCCGCACCCAGGTGGATCTCGATATCGAAGTCGAAGCCGTCGCGGCCGAGAATCCTCATGCCGAGCAAGCTCTCGGCGCGACGCCGCTGCAGCACCGACTCGAGATGCGGCAGGAGGTAACGATACTCGCCGCGCAGATAGAGGAAGCCCCGACGGGCACCAATGACCCCGGCGCAGACCGTCATGCCCTCGATGACCAGGTCCGCATAGTCGGTCAGCAGGACGCGATCCTTGAAGGTCCCGGGCTCGCCCTCGTCCGCGTTGCAGACGACATAGCGATCGGTCCCCGGAGCCTCGCGACAGAACCGCCATTTGAGTGCGGTGGTGAAACCCGCGCCGCCGCGTCCGCGCAATCCGGAGCGCTCCACCTCCGCGAGCGCGGCATCCGCACCCTCCTCGAGAAGCCGACGCAGCGCCGTGCCGTCGGTCGCCGGGTTGCCGAGGAGAAGTCCTCGCCGACGGATGTTGTTTTCGACGCGGAAGAACTCGCCGGGCCAACGCTCGAGCGGGATCTCCTCCTGCACCAGATCCGCGATCCGATCGACCCGCTGCGCATCCAGGTGGGTCACGGCCTGACCGTTGACCAGGAGTGCGGGGCCTTGGTCGCACATCCCGGTGCAGGAGGCGAGCCCGACGCTCGCGCGCCCGTCGTCTCGGATCAGGTCGCGACCCCACGCCGGTAGCCCCGTTAACCCCAAACGCTCGACCAAGAGACGGATCAAACGCCGGCTGCCCAGCATCCGGTCGGTGATGTTGTCGCTGAAACGGATCTCGAAGGCGCCGCGCGGGCGCTCATGCAGGAAGGCGTAGAAGGCGATGGCGGCGCGCACCTGAGTGCGCGTGACATCCAGTGCGGCGGACAAGGCCTCCACCGCCGCGTCCGGCACATAGGAAAAACGCTGCTGGACGCGGATCAGATGCTGCAGCAAGTGCCGCGGATCTCGGCCATGGGTTGCAAGCGACTCCGCTACGAACCCTTCGACCGTGACGGCTGTGGACGCGTTCATCGGCACCTCCCGCGGGTAAGGCATCGGGCTGGACATCGTGCTGCCTCATGGCAGTATAGAACATGGCGACGAGGGCTTAGCGCCGTTCGGGCCGTTCGATCTCGCAGGATGGCGGGCACGTTGGAGCCAGGGCGTCTCGCCCCGATGTCCATCGTTTACGGACCGAGCGATTCTCGAAACCAGGCGCAACATCGACCCTGAAAACGCAGACCGCACCCCTTCCCCGACGGAGTCGCGCCATGACCAGAAAGCTTGCCGGTTTCAACCTCCCCGGACCCTTCCGGGCGGACCAGCTCAAGCCCGGCGACCCCTACGAGCTCTCGGGGGGACACCCCGTCGAGTGCCTGCCGGTCGGAGGACGCGGCTCGCGCGCCAACCTGATCGGCGCCACCATCCTCGACAGCGATCCCGACGTGGAATCCGCCGGTGTCGACACCGGCTTCGCGCTGACGCCGGACACCCTGCGCGCGCCGGATGTCGCTGTGGGCAATGTCACCGACGCACCGGGCTGGGTGAAGGGCGCAGCACCACCGTTGGCGGTCGAGTATGCGGATACCGGCCAAGACGAGGTGGAGTTGACAGCCAAGATTGCCGACCTGCTGGCGGCCGGAACGCGCCTGGTTTGGGTCGTGCGGCTGGTCGGCCCGCACCGAGTCGAGATCCATGCACCCGAGAGCGCGATGCGACTCGCCTATCCCGGCGAGGTGCTCGCGGCCCCCGGCATCCTGCGCAATCCGGTGCCGGTCGCGGCCCTCTTCGACCGTAACGCCGCGCATGAGGTGACATTGCGGAACCTGCTGCAACGCAAGGGCTATCGTGATCTGGAGCAGGTGCGCGAAGACGGCAAGGCAGAGGGGCTTGGCGAGGGCGAGCTGGCGGCCTTGCGCGATGCGCTCACCCTGATCCTGGATCAACGGGCATTAAGCATCAAGCCCGAGCGGCATGCGGAGATCCGGGAGTGCGTCGATCCCAACCAATTACGCCGATGGCTGCGACTGGCGATCGGCGCTACCTCGGAATCCGATATCTTCGGGGCGTCGGCGAACGGCGCCTGAACAGTGACCGGACGCCGGCATCGAGGGCTCAGACCGCCGCGTCCAGATAGAACCACCGGCCGTCCTCGCGCACGAACCGGCTGGTTTCATGGAGACGATGTGCCCGGCCGGCGATTTTGTAGCGGGCGATGAACTCGACGATCCCGTGCATATCTTCAGGACCTCCCGCCTCGACGCGGCGCACCTGCAGGCCGAGCCAGCGCGCCGGCTCGCCCTCGAGATCGAGCGTCGGAGGCCGTGTAGAGACATGCCAGGTGCGCAACAGATAATCCGTCCGCCCCCGGACGTAGGCGACATAGCGCGAGCGCATCAGGGCCTCGGCGGTATCCGGACTTAGGTCTGCGTCCAGATAGCGCCCGCAACAGGCCGGATACTCCGCCTGTGCGCCGCACGGACACCGATCAAGCTGCTCCATAAAACCTCTTTAGCCGACGCTCGGAGCCTGCGACTCCCGCGAATTAAGTTGACATAACATTTTTCGCCGCACCCCTTGACATCCACCCGGCGCGATTCTACTTTACATAATGCAGGCGCTCGCAAGAGGTCTGCAGAGACCGCGGTTCACAAGAACGCGCAACTTCCATATTGCTCAACAGAGGATATGTCAATGACAAACATCGACTTCTCGCCACTCTTCCGCTCCATGATCGGTTTTGATCGGATGTCGTCCGCGTTGGAGACGGCTTACCGCTCCGAGCCCGGCGGCTACCCTCCTTACAACATCGAGGCCAGCGGCGAGAACGACTACCGCATCACTATGGCGGTCGCCGGTTTCACCGAGAAGGATCTCACCCTTGAGGTCAAGGAGAACATCCTGACCGTCTCGGGTGCACGGTCGGACGACGAGGACAAGGGTCAAACCAAGTTCCTCTATCGCGGGATCGCCAACCGCAACTTCGAGCGTAAGTTCCAGCTCGCCGACTATATCCGGGTCCTGGATGCGCGGCTCGAAAACGGCCTCCTGCATGTCGACCTGCGTCGCGAGATCCCGGAGGCGATGAAGCCCCGCAAGATCGAGATCCGCGGCGAAACGGGCCGTTATATCGAGGGCGAGACCCAAAAGACCCAAGCCGCGGCCTGATGCGAAGAGGATGACTCACGCGGCTCGAACGCGTGAGGCCACGCATCGATCAGAAACCTCGCTCGTAAAACAAGCCGGGCAATCGCCCGGCTTGCTCGTGTGTGCGCTGCAACGGGTCTTCGATCTGCGTCACCTTGCGCGAGCAGGATTCCCGTCCGACGACTGATCGCCCCTCGGATTGAAAGCCTTTGCGCCCTTTGCGCCTTTGCGGTTCAAATAAGCCATTCGATCAATACTCTCGACATCACGATCGGACCCATGCGCCTCTCCTCCTTGATCCGTCTGTGCTGGATCCTGCTCGCCCTGGCGAGCGGCAGCGCCCGCGCTGCCCTGCCTCTCCAGGTCGCAGGTGAGCCTCTACCGAGCCTCGCCCCCATGCTCGAGCAGGTCGTGCCGGCCGTCGTCAACATCTCCACCGTCACGCGCATCGAGGCGGCCGAGCATCCGCTGATGCGCGACCCCTTCTTTCGACGCTTCTTCGAGATGCCGCCCGAACATCGGCACCGCGAGGGCAACAGCCTGGGCTCGGGGATCATCGTCGATGCCGAGCGTGGCCTGGTCCTGACCAATCAACACGTCATCGCCAAGGCGAGCGAGATCCGGGTGACCCTGCACGACGGGCGCACCCTGGTGGCCGAGCTGGTCGGGGCGGACCCGGAGACCGACATCGCGGTTCTGCGCATCCCGGCCGAAGACCTGGCCGCCTTGCCGGTGGTGGACTCGGATGCGCTCAAGGTCGGAGACTTCGTGGTCGCGATCGGCAACCCCTTCGGCCTGAGCCAAACAGTCACCTCGGGCATCGTCAGCGGACTCGGGCGCTCGGGTCTCGGGATCGAGGGCTACGAGAGCTTCATCCAGACCGACGCCTCCATCAATCCGGGCAACTCGGGCGGTCCACTGGTGAACCTTCGCGGCGAGCTGGTCGGCGTCAATACCGCAATCCTCGCACCGGGCGGAGGCAACATCGGGATCGGCTTTGCCATCCCGGCGAACATGGCTCGGGCGGTCATGGATCAGCTCGTGGAGCACGGATCGGTTCGACGCGGCCTCTTCGGCGTCGCCATCCAGGATCTCACGCCCGAGCTGGCCGCCGCACTCGGCATCGCGCGACGCGACGGGGCCGTGGTCAGCGCGGTGGAGCCCGACTCGGCCGCGGCAGCCGCCGGCCTTCAGGAAGGAGACGTGATCCTCGCGATCAACGGCGCCGCGGTGAAAGGGGCCGACGATCTGCGCAACCGCTTCGGTCTGTTGCGGGTCGGCTCGCGCGTCGAGCTCGAGATCTCGCGCGGGGGCAAGACGCACCGGCTCAAAGGGACCATCGCCGACCCTTACGCGGCATTCGTCGAGGGGCATCGTGTCGCCCCCGGTCTGGCGGGTGCCTTGCTCGGCGAGCTCGATCGTCGCGGCGGCGTTCCGGCACTTCCCGTCGGGACCGTGGAGTCCGGCAGTCCTGCCTGGAACGTGGGTCTTCGCGAGGGTGACCGCCTGCTTCAGGTCAACGGCCAACGGGTCGCGAGCCTGCGCGACGTCGCACAGGTCCTGCGTCAAACCGGAGACATCCTGAGCCTGCGTGTCCAACGCGGCGATGATCTGGTCGTCCTCGCGCGGCGCTGACCGGGCGTCCGCGCTCGATTTAAACCGCGCCCGGTGCGGTTTAGATCGGAATCCGACGATCCGTTGATCTGGATCCGGTTGCATCCGCCGGATTTCGGTCCATGATTAGCCGAAATTGCATTGACAATTGTCTAGTCGGACCTCGCGCATCAGACCACGCACAGGTCCGGCACGACCCCGAACATGGACCGAAAGCCATCGGATAGGCGCAAAACCACCAAAGCAATACCGGACCACCCGACGGGTGGAGGAGCACGCGATGTCAGCCATGCAGATCGCCGGACGGCAGCTCGAGATCAACAAGCAGGGCCATCTGGCCTATTTCGACGATTGGGAGCCCTCGGTCGCCACGGCCTTGGCGGAAGAGGAAGGTCTGAGCCTGACCGAATGTCATTGGGCGGTCATCAATTTCCTTCGCGACTATTACGCAACCCATGAGATGCCACCCTCCCCGAAGGTCATCATCAAGACCGTCGGCGCCCATGTCTCGCCGCAGACACCTTGCTCGCGCAAGCACCTGGAAGGGCTCTTTCCGAACGGGGGATGCAAGCAGGCCTGTCGTCTCGCGGGGTTGCCGCGTTATTACTGCCATTCCTGCTAAACCGCGCCCCCCGCTAAGGGCTGTGGGTGCACCAAACGTCGAGATCACGCGAGAATGAGCATCTCGCTCCGGACGCAGTTTAAACCTCGCGCAGCTTAGGCGGCGTAGGGCAATCGGCCGTAAATCCGGCTCAGGACACGCAGCCGCTCGGCTGCGTCGTCCGTCAACATGTCGTCGCGATAGCGCCAGAGCCAGTTGCCTTCGGACGTCCCGGGGCGGTTCATGCACGCCTCTGCACCCAGACCCAGAACATCCTGCATCGGAAAGAGCGCAAGCGCGGCGACCGACCCGAGCGCGCTGCGAATGAAATCCCAGTGGATCTCGCTACCGTCGCTGTTGAGATAGAGCATCGCGTTGTGTCGGGTTGCCGGATCGCGCAGCGCCCACCATCCGAGCAGTGTGTTGTTGTCGTGGGTGCCGGTATAGACCGCGAGCCCGGGACGATGATTGTGGGGCAGGAAGGACGAGCGTCCGAATCCGCCCTCGGTGTCCTCGAATCCGAATTGCAGGATCGCCATGCCGGGCAGATCGAGCCCGTCGCGCAGTGTCTCCACGTCCTCGGTGATGACGCCGAGATCCTCGGCGATCAGCGGTAGGCCCTCGCCGAGGGTTACCCGCAGTGCGTCGAAGAGCGCCATCCCGGGACCCCGCATCCAACGGCCGTTGATGGCAGTCTCCTCCGTCGCCGGGATCTCCCAATAGCCGGCGAACCCCCGAAAGTGATCGATCCGCACCAGGTCGACCAGCTCCAAGACCCGTCGCAGACGCTGTACCCAGAAGCTGTAACCGTCCGCCGCCACCTTCGGCCAATCGTAAAGCGGGTTGCCCCAACGTTGGCCGGTCGCACTGAAATAATCCGGCGGCACACCGGCGACGACCGTCGGATGACCGTCCTCGTCGAGCTGAAACCACTCCCGATGCGTCCAGACCTCGCTCGAATCATGGGCGACGAAGATCGGCATGTCGCCGATGAGATGCACACCGCGGCTGTTGGCATAGGCGCGCAGGCCGGACCACTGCGTGTAGAAGAAGTACTGGATCAGACGTTGGGCATCGAGCTCGCGCGCATGGGCCTTACCCCATCGCGCCAGGGCTTTCGGCTCGCGTCGGGCGAGATCGCCGCGCCACTCGGTCCAGGGGCGGTGTCCGTGGTGGACCTTCAACGCGTGATAGAGGGCGAAGTCGTCCAACCAGTCGGCATGGGCCTGACGGAAAAGGAGGTAGTCCCCGCGATCGGTCTCGCTCGCGTGCTCCTGAAACGCATGCACGGCGCGGGCGATCAGCGCTCGCTTCCACGGGATGACAGCATGGAAGTCGACCTGATCACTCGAAAAATCCGGGGGATCGAGATCCTCCGGGTCGAGCCACCCCCCTTCCAGCAGGAGCTCCGGGCTGATCAATAACGGATTACCGGCAAAGGCGGAGGTGCACTGATAAGGCGACTCGCCGTATCCGGTCGGCCCCAACGGCAACATCTGCCACAGCCCCTGCCCCGCCGCCGCGAGAAAATCCACGAAACGTCGGGCCGAGTGCCCGAGATCGCCGATCCCGTAAGGGCCGGGCAGCGATGTCGGGTGGAGCAAAATGCCGCTGGTGCGGTGCATGCCGTGACTCCAAGATCTGGGCGAGGAATAAAACACATGAGTCTACCCAAAGCGCGCTCGAAAAGCCGCGCGGGATTGCTTGCGAGTTCTCACAATGGCCGGCATCTGAATCTGCTCGTGGAGCAACTCGTTCCCGCGCGCCTGGCGCAAGCCGAGAAGGGCCATCCAATCCGGGTTCTCTCCTTGGGGTGTTCCACCGGCAAGGAACCCTATTCGATCGCCATCGCCTTGCGCGAGCGTTACGGCGATCTCGCCGAGCCTCTTGTCCGCATCACCGCTGGCGATGTCGACGAGGCCGCACTCGAGCGCGCCCGCACGTTCGCCGTTGTCTCCGAGCTCATCCGAAGCGTCGTGGATCTCGCCGAGACCCCGGACACGCAGGCACCCGCATTGGCCGACCTACTCGGGCTCGCGCGCCCCTATCCGTGCGCAGACGCGCAGCGACTCCTCGACGATCTCAAACACCTGTGGATTGCGTTGGCGATGGATGACTTCGGGAGCGGCGATTCATCGCTGGCCTATCTCGAGGGGCTGCCGTTCGATACACTCAAGATCGGAGCTTCATCAGCGGGCTTCCGGACGACCCCGTCAGCGCCGCCGTCGTCACCGCCATCACCACGCTCG
The DNA here is from genome assembly GCF_002423035.1 of Thiocapsa sp. UBA6158. Classification (GTDB taxonomy): domain Bacteria; phylum Pseudomonadota; class Gammaproteobacteria; order Chromatiales; family Chromatiaceae; genus Thiocapsa. The sequence continues at coordinate 173,187 of NZ_DIUM01000135.1, read as the reverse complement.
GCAACAGCCCGGGGTTCGATGCCCTGGCCGAGGGTGTCGAGACGGAGGCACAGCGCCGGTTTCTACTCGGGGTCGACTGCCGCCGTGCTCGAGGCCATCTGTTCAGTCCACCCGTGCCGCCAGAGGCGGTCGTTCGGCTCTTGTCTTGGCTCGGCCTATCCAGAACATCCCGGGCAGTTCATGAATCGGTCGCGATGGGCCTATCATTGCGAAAACCACGCCGGCTCGGGCCGGCGGGCCGATCGCGGAGGTCGACCGTCCACGGGCGGGCGGTGAGCCGCACCATCCTGTTACGAGGGCCACGGGGCCTCGGCTAGGCGTGACGACGTGACGACAACACCTAAATTGGGCTTCGCCGAGATGACGGATCTGCGCGAGCGCGCGCGCCGGATCCTGCGTGATCGTACCTTCGACGAGACCATGGATGCCTTCGAGCAGGGTAACCTCGATCTCGAGAGGCTCCTGGAAGAGCTGCATATCTACCATGCCGAGCTCTACATCCAGCAACAGGCCCTGCACGACAGCCGGCAGATTATCGAGCGTGCACTCGCGCGCTTCACCCGACTCTATCGCGAGCTGCCCTTCCCGGTCTTGCTCATCAACGCACAAGGCCATATCAAGGAGGGCAATGCGGCGGCGCAGCGGCTGCTGCCGTTCGATTGTCGACTCTTCATCCATCTCGCCGTCGAGGGACAAACAAGACTGCTCGAAAATGCGTTGCTCGATTCATGTCGAGCCGGCCGCGCGGATTGCAGGGAGGTTCCTCTACGGGGTCAGGGCAACAGCATCGTCACCGCCGATTTGCGCCTGATCCGTCTCCCGGAAATCGACGGAGACGAGGCGGAGATCCTCTGCAATCTCGTGGACCAAACCGAGCAGGTCGCGCAGCGCGAGGACCTGATCGCCGCCAACCGCCGCCTGCGCATCCAGGAGGAGCGCTATCACGTCGTCGCCGACTTCGCGCCGGACTGGGCCTACTGGATGGGCGAGGACGGACGCTTCCGCTATGTCTCCCCGGCCTGTGCGCGGATCACCGGCTATCCGGCGGCTGCATTCTTGAAGGATCCGGAACTCTTATCGCGGATTATCCATCCGGATGACCGTGACGGATACCTCACGCATCTCCACGGCTCGCACGCAACCCATCGATTCAAGCCGATGCGGTTTCGCATCTACACCCGCACGGGTGAATTGCGCTGGATCGAGCATCTGTGCGTTCCGGTCACGGGCGATGGCGGACGCCCGCTCGGACACCGTGGCTCGAATCTGGACGTGACCGACAAGGTCGCGCTCGAAACGGCACTCGGCATGGCCTCCGAGGTCATCGATGCGAGTTCCTCGATCGCGTTTCATTGGGTGCGGGAGCCAGGTTGGCCGGTCATCTATGCCTCGCCGAACGTTCGCCGTTGGGGCTATGCCCTCGAGCAGTTCCTCGCGCGACGCTTGACCTACCTGGATCTCGTTCATCCGCAAGACTGCGGCCGCCTAGTCGCGGCCTTCGCAACCTTTATTCAGGAGAAGCGCGACGTCTTCCGGCAGACCTATCGGGTCTGTTGGGCGGACGGCGCAGAACACTGGGTGGACGAGGAGACGCACGGCGTGTTTGGCCCGGACGGCCGACTTCTCTATTTTCACGGGATCGTGACCGATGTCACCGAGCGTGAACAGGCGGAGCAAGGCCTTAAACGCCAGCTGGATCTGCAGGCGCTGGTCGCCCAGCTCTCGTCACGCTTCGTCGACGCTGCCGCCGATACGCTCGAGCCGATCGTCGGCTGGGCACTCGAGCGGATCGGCACCGTACTCGAAGGCGATCGCTGCTACCTGTTCCGGCTCACCATCGACAACGCCAGCATGGACATGAGCCATGAATGGTGCGCCGCGGGTGTCGCGCCACTCATCCAGGATTTCCAGGGGATCTCGCTCGAACGGTTTCCTTGGTGGGCCGAGCGGCTGCGTAATCGCACACCGATCTCGATCCCGGATGTCTCGGCGCTCCCGCACGAGGCCGCAGCCGAACGCGCGGAGCTCGAGCGTGAATCCGTACGGTCGGCCATGAGCGTGCCCATGTACAGCCATGGCCGGGTCTGGGGTGCGCTCGGGATCGAAACGCTCAGGCAGCAGCACAACTGGAACGCCGATGAGATTCGGATGTTGCAGGTGATCGGCGAGGTCATCGCCGGGACCTTGATCAGAACCGCGTCCGAGGTCGGCCTGGCGGCCAGCGAAAACCGCTATCGGCGCGTCACCGCCATCATGAGCGACGTCGCCTACTCCTGCGTGGAGCGTCCCGGCGAGGGTTTCCGGATCGACTGGATGACCGACTCGATCGAGGCACTGACCGGCTACACCTTGGCCGAGGTGCAGGACATGGGATGCTGGGGCGGCCTGCCGATCGACCAGGATCGCGGAATCTTCAACGACAAGGTCATAGGACTCGTCCCGGGAACCATGGCCGATTGCGAGCTACGCCTGCGCCGCAAGGACGGGGCGATACGCTGGCTCCGCGCCACGACCGAATGCGTCGCCGAAGACACCGACCCGGCGCTGCGTCGACTCTTCGGCGGCCTCTTGGATATCACCGAGCACAAGTCGCGCGAGGCCGAGATCGAGCGCCTTGCGCTCGTGGTCGAGCAGAGCCCGAGCATCGTGCTGATCACGGACATCGCGGGGACGATCGAGTACGTCAACGCGCGCTTCTGCGCGAGCACCGGATATCGGCCGCGGGAGGTCCTGGGTCAACCGGTCGATATCCTGCGATCCGCTACCCGTAGCGCGGACGAGGATTCGGAGATCTGGAGCGCGCTCCAACAGGGCGAGTCATGGACGGGAGAATTACAGAATCGCAAGAAGTCGGGCGACCCCTATTGGGAGTACGCCCACATCACGCCCTTGCGCAACGAGCAGGACCTGGTCACCCATTACGTCAAGCTTGCCGAGGATATCAGCGACCGCAAGGCACTCTCGCAGCAGGTGAGTTACCTCGCCCGGTACGATCCGCTCACCGGCCTGCCCAATCGGACATCGATGCGCGAGCGCGTCGAGCAGGCCCTGCTCGACGCACGACATTCAGACAAGATTCTCGCGCTCCTCTCGATCGACCTGGACGATCTAAGGTCGGTGAACGACTCGCTCGGTCACCCGGCGGGCGATCAGCTCTTGCGTGTCGTGGCCGAACGCTGGCAGCCGCTCTTGCGAGACGAGGATACTCTGGCCCGATTCAGCGGCGACAACTTCATCGCCCTGGCCACCGGGCTGCGGCGTATCGAAGACGCCTCCCTCCTCGCGGATCGGATCCGAGAGGCACTGAGCAAACCGATCATCCTTGGCGAGGAGGGCGTCGTGGTGAGCTGCAGCATCGGCATCGCGCTCTATCCGGAGGATGCGCGCACGGCCGAAGGGCTGATCAATCATGCCGATACCGCACTGCACGGCGCAAAGAGGGAGGGCCGCGGGCTGCATCGGTTCTTTACCTCGGCCTTGAACGATGATCTGCGGGAGCAGTTTCGGACCGAGCAGGCCCTGCACCGCGCGATCGAACGTCATGAGCTGCTGCTTCATTACCAGCCACGCGTCGACATCGTCACCGGCCGCATTCTGGGTTTGGAGGCATTGGTGCGGTGGAATCACCCCGAGCTCGGGTTGATCCCGCCGGGCCGCTTCGTCCCGGTCGCCGAGTCGAGCGGATTGATTCTGATCGTCGGACCCATCGTCGTACGACTCATTTGCGAGCAGATCGCCGCTTGGCGCAGGGCCGGGGTTGCTTTGGTGCCGATAGCGTTCAACCTCAGCGCCACCGAGCTTTATCAGGAGGGGCTTGCCGGGCGGATCTCGAACATCGCAGCCGAGGTCGGGGTCGATCCGGAGCTCTTGGAGATCGAGGTCACGGAGAGCACGGCCATGCGCTCGATCGACCAGGCGGTCGAGGTCCTGTCGCAGCTGCATAATCACGGATTCACACTCGCGATCGATGACTTCGGGACCGGCTTCGCCTCCTTGAGCTACCTGAGCCGATTGCCGGTACAAACCATCAAGATCGACGGCTCCTTCTTGGCCGAGATCGGCAGCGGAGGGCCGGGGGAATCTCAGGCCGAGACGATCGTCAAGGCCATCATCGGGCTTGGCGCAAACCTCGCTCTTCACGTTATCGCCGAAGGGGTCGAGACAGAGGCCCAGCGAACCTTCCTGATCAAGCACGGCTGTCGTGAGGTGCAAGGCTACCTGTTCTGTCGGCCGGGACCGGCCGATCGAATCGAGGCGTTGCTTCGAGGAGGGATCATCGAGCCGGGAGCCGAGCCGATCGACTGAGCCGCCATTGGCACGGCGGCGCTTTAGAAACATCAGCCTTAAACTGCGTCCCCGCTAAGGGCCTGGATGCACCAAGCGTCGAAGTCACTCGAAAACGAGCATCTCGCTCCGGAAGCGGTTTAGTCATCCACACGCACGGTGGAATGGCGGACGAGCCATTGAAGAAGGGCGCATCGCACGGTCCGGACCCTGTCGATACGCCCTTCGGGTCACAACGGCATCGGGGTCACAAGTGCGGGAGATCCGCCCGATCCGACTAAAGCATCACGCGGTCGATCACATGGACGATGCCGTTTCTGGCGACGATCGACTGCGACACGGTCGCATCACCCACCTTCAGGTTGCCCTGAATGCCCACCGGCACCTGTTCTCCGGCCAGATTGGTGGCGGTCAGACCCTGCATCATCTGGGTCGCGCTCAGGCGCCCCGGGGCGATATGTGCCGCGATCAGCGACTGAAGTGCCACGGGATCCGCCAAAAGGGCCTCGAGCTGCTCCTTCGGAACCCGTGCAAAGGCCTCGTTGCTGGGCGCGAAGATGGTGTAGGGGCCTTCACCCTCGAGCATCGCCTCGGATCCTGCTGCCTTGATGGCAGCCCGCAGCTGACTGAAGACCGCCGAGCCGCCGGTGATGTCGCCGAGCGTCTTCTCCGATGCGTAGTCCGGCGCGCGCGTGGTGTCGTATGCGTTGAGTGAATCGGACGGCGTGGCGTTGACCAATCCGGCGCGCGCCCGCTCGCGGGTCTCCTCGTCCGCATACTTGCTGCCGAGTGCGAGCGCAGTCAGCGGACCCAGTGCCACCGCCAGAACGACGGCGATGGTCCAGGGATTCGTCTCGGGTGCCTTTTCGGTGCTCATCGTCGAATACCTCTGCGTGTTGGAACAAGATCAAGGACCGTTGCGGTGACGAACGGCATCGAGCCCGCTGTGTCACCGCATTTACCTACCGACGCTGTCAACTATTAGGGCACCCCAAACAGACACAAGAGATACTCCTTTCAGGCCATGGTCATTTGAGTGCTCGAGGGCTTGACGGCCCGGCGTCGAGACCGCGATCACGGCGCCGGGGATCCTTCATGTCGAGCGCGATACTTGATTTTGTTCGGTATCCGCAAACATATCGAATAAGATGGAAGCCGACCCTGTACAGTGTTTGTACTCCCGAATTACACTGACCGACGCGTCGCAACAGGAGCAAAAGCCATGTCAGCCGGAGCCGTTAAGGGAATCGAGGTCTTGTTGATCGCAGGCGGCGTCTTCTGGTTCGCTTACTCGCAGATGAAGGCATTGAAGCAGCCGGCCCCCGGCGCGCAGACGCCGGAAGCCGAACCGGAAGGTGAGTCGGCGGCGCAGACCGTTGCCGAGGAGTCGACCCGAGATAAGAGCTGAGCTCGACTCAGCGCGAGAGATAGGCCCGGACGGACTCTTTCAGGAGATCGAAATTCCGTCTGATCTCCGCCATGGCATCCTGAACCTCAGGGGTCACCTCCTTGGAGATCCGGCGGATCGCTGCAGCATGCTCGTCTCGCCACTCCTCCATCCGCTCGCGTAGACGTTTCAGTGTCTCGTCGGCTCCGCCGGCCCTGTCCTTCTCGTCGTAGCCGAAGCCGTATTCGACGATATCCTCGGTCACCTCGCCCTTGAAGAGTCGGTACAGCTCGACCTGGACACACTTGGCGCTGTAGCTGAAGCGCCCGTCCTTCTCCAGCCGACGCACGCTCATGCGAATCCGGGTCGACTCGAGCATGTGCAGGGGCGCATACCGGGCCGCGCGTTTGACGAAGTCGTGATCCTCGGCGAGACGCAGCGATTCGTCGAATCCCCCGACGCGATCGAACAGCGCGCGATCGACGAAGATCGCGAATCCGCCGGCATGCGGATCCGTCTTCAGGCTGAGCTTGACGAACGTGTTGGCCAGCTCGAAGAGCAGCTCGTCGAGGGCATTGTCCGAGTCCGGCTCGAACCAACAGGTCGCAAGGCGCATGCCTTCGGCGTCCATCTCAGCCAGGGCCCTCTCCAGAAAGTCATCCGGCGGCAGGACATCGGCGTCGAAGAAGAACAGACGCTCGCCTTGCGCGACGGCCGCGCCGCGGTTGCGCCCGACCGCCGGCATCCCCCCGTCGACGAGGGTCACACCGCGCGAGCGACAGATCTCGCGCGTGCCGTCGGTCGAGCCGGCGTCGGCGACGATGATCTCGAAGTCGCGAAAGGTCTGTCGGTCGAGGCGATCGAGCAGTTTGGGCAGCAGACCGGACTCGTTCAACGCGGGAATAATGACGCTTGCCTTCATGGTGTTGCCCTCGCGAGGTCGTGCTCTTCGATCAAATCCAGCGAGTCGTCGAGTGCCGTCGCAAGCAAGGATCGGTACATGGGATCGGGGAGATCGAACCCGCCCGTGCGGCAGACCGATGCGTACCAGTAGGCACTCGACTTGGGTGTGCGCTTCAGGGTGTCGTAGTCGACATGGACGAGCCCGAAGCGCTTGGAGAGGCCCAAGGCCCATTCGAAATTGTCCAGCAGACTCCAAACGAAATAGCCGCGAATATCGCTGCCGGCATCCAGCGCCTTGCGCAGCATGAAGAGATAGGCCTCCAGATAATCGCGCCGCGCCGTGTCCTGCACGCTGCCGTCGTCCTCCACGCGGTCGGCGAAGGCCGCGCCGTTCTCGGTGATATAGACCGGCGGATTGTCGTAACGCTCGCGCAGCCAGATGAGCGTATCGAGAAAACTGCGCGGGTAGATCTCCCAGTCCATGTCGGTATGCACCGCGTTCGGATCCGGGCTGCGCGCGAGCCGAAAACCGAGCCAAGGCAGCCGACTGCGCTCGATAATGATGCGCGAGTAATGGTTCACGCCGACGAAGTCGACCGGCTGGCCGATCAGGTCCAGGTCACCCGGGCGCAAGCTCCAGTTGAAGGCCGACAGGAGACGCCGAACCGGGTTCGGATACCTGCCGGCCAGGATGGGATCGGCGAAGAGCCGGTTCGCCAAGGCATCGATCCGCTCGGCGATCCGGACATCGCCGCGCCGCCGCGGGATCACCGGAAAGAGATTGAGCGCGGGTCCGACCTGCGCATCCGGCACCAAGCCGCGCAGACGCTGCAGTGCTGCACCGTGGGCCAGCAGCAGATGATGCGCGACGCGAAACGCCATCAAGGGGTTACGCCGACCGGGCGCATGATCGCCGGAGACATAACCCGCGGCGACCACCGTCAGCGGCTCGTTGACGGTGACCCAGTGTTTGACGCGATCCCCGAGACGGCGCGCGACGACCTCGGTGTAATCGGCGAAACGCCAGACCGTCGCACGCGCCTCCCAGCCTCCGCGCTGCTCCTCGAACCAGGGGAGATCCCAGTGATAGAGGGTCGCGAAGGGTCGGATGCCGCGCTCGAGCAGTCCGTCGACCAGCCGATCGTAGAAATCCAGCCCGCGCCGGTTCGGCTGCGCGTGCGGTCCGGCGATCACCCGCGGCCAGGAGATCGAGAAGCGATAGGCCCCCAGGCCAAGCCTGGCCATCAGATCCAGATCTTCGAAATAGCGGCGATAATGATCGCAGGCGACACCCGCGTGGCTGCCGTCCTGCACACGCCCGGGGCGCGCCGTGAAGCGATCCCAGATCGAGGGTGCCTTGCCGTCGACATCGGGGGCACCTTCGATTTGAAAGGCCGCCGTAGCGGCACCCCAGGTCAGGTTCTCGGGAAATTGGATTCGCATCGTCCTGAAGCCTCTCCGCCTGAATTCGGCGCGCGACGAGATAAAGCGTCGCCCATGCACAGGATCCGGGTCACGTTGTCGAGCCCTGCCGTATGATAGGTGCAGACGAGATGAAAGAACCAACCCGAACAGAACACATCTCGACCCCGTCTTTACACGACCGCCAAGGCATCGATCAAGGCATGGACACCCAAGACACGACAAACGATTTCGACAGGATCGACCTCACCGGTATGGCCGCACGCATCGGACGCACCCACCTGCGCCAACGCTTGGGGCTGGAAGGCGACCATGAGGTCTTCGTGCTGCGCCGCCCCGGCGCCCACTTCTTCTACCCTGAGAATTGGTACTCGGTTCACGGCGTGATTCGTGCGTGTTTGCGGATCAGCGGACTTTACGCCCGCGCCCAGCGCAACGCCCGCAGCATCCAGGTGAAACACCACCGCGTCGACATTGCGAACCTGCCCTCGGCCTTCGATGGCTTTCGCATCCTGCATCTGACCGATCTGCATGTCGACATGGAGAGCCGCAACACCCACGCGATCAGCGAGTGCGTACGCGGCCTGAACTATGACCTCTGCGTGCTGACCGGCGACTATCGCGCCCGCACCTTCGGGCCGATCGCGCAAGTCCTGGCGGGGATGGCGACGATCCGACTCCAGCTCAAGGGTCCGGTGTACGGGGTGCTCGGCAACCACGACACCCTGCGTCTGGTGCCCGGCCTCGAGGCGCTCGGGATCCGCTTGCTGCTGAACGAGGCGGTCGTCATCGAACGCGACGGCCAGTTGATCCACCTCGCCGGCGTGGACGACGCCCACTACTACCAGGTCCACAACATCGACCGTGCATCCGCCGAGATCCCGGACGAGGCCGTGTCCATCCTGCTCTCGCACACGCCCGAGATCTACCGGCTGGCCGCTCACGCCGGTTTCGACCTCATGCTGAGCGGTCACACCCACGGCGGTCAGATCTGTCTGCCCGGCGGCGTGCCGATCGTCTGGGACGCGCGTTGTCCCCGCGCCATGGCCTCGGGATCCTGGCGCTACAACGCACTGATCGGCTACACCTCGGTCGGCGCCGGCACCTCGGTGGTCAACGCCCGACTCAACTGTCTACCGGAGGTGACCCTGCACGAGCTACGGCGCGCGCCCCTCTAGCCGCCGTCGCCATGGCGATGTCGGTGGCGAGCGAGATCGCCGACCCGCCGTCCGCAAGGGACGTCATCTCCATCAGCGGAGCCTCTTGATCGTCCGACGCAGCCGCCCCGCAACGGGCGTCAAGAGCAGATCGGTCAGTGCAAAGGCGATCACGACGATGACGACCCCGGCGGCCGAGAGATCCAAGGCCGCCATCAGAAGGACCGCCGGGATGAGTGCCTCCGGGAGCTCATCCAAGAAGAGGACGGGCTCACTGGGCTGCCGCCCCAGACGTCGTTTGATGAAGCTGGCGAGTAGATCGCCCGACATGGCGCCCAGTGCGGCGATCAGGCCGAGTAACCAGGGCAAACCGAGCAGCACGGCAAGCAACGGCGTCGTCAGCAGTGCCGCGCCGAGACCGCGCCAGGTCTTCGACGTACCGAGCCAAGGGCGACCGTCGCGGAAAAGCCGTCCGCCGTCGAGCGGGTGTGCGAGGCGAGACCCGAGAAGCAGGCGCGCCGAAACCGGCACGCCGTTCGCCCAGACCACCAACGCCAGCATCTGTAGGGTCGGAGTCATCTGCGCGGCATGATTCCCGAACGGTCGCCCCTCGATTATGCCGCTCACCTCCGAGCGGCATCCTGAAATTCGTCACCCCGAATCCGGCAGTAGAACCCGACCGTCGGCCATCGGATGAACGCATGCGTGCGTGCCGTGCAAACCCGCCATGACGCACGAGGCGCTCAACCGCCCGGAGACAGGGTCAAATATGCCGGCCGACATCGACGAGCTCTGCAGCACGCATGAGGTCGGCAAACCCAGCCCCGGAGATCTTGACGAGATGCTCGTGGTCGCCGGATTCGAAGTAAACCTCGGGCAGGCTCATGAGATGACGATCCACGAGCGTTCTCAGCCCGAAGGCCGCACCGACCGGAGGCACGGCTCCCGGCTCGCAATCCGGAAACAGCCCCGCCAACTCCGCCTCGGTCGCGAGGCCAACCGCCTCGCCGAGGTGCTCGTGAAGGCGTCCCAAGTGGACATGATAGTCGGAGGGAACGACCACCAGGAGAGAGTGCCCGTCTTGGTTGACCACGACACCCTTTGCCAGTCGATCGCCGGGGACATGCGCCGCCTGCGCCGTGTCCATGCTCGCCCCGGTGTGCGGATGACGAACCAAAGTAAAGTCGATGCGATGTTCCTCGAGGTAAGACTCAAGCGTGCAAGAGATGGACATGATGAACTCCTCCGCTGGATTGACTCACAGAGAAGTCTAGACCTTTCGCCGGGATCCGCTGCCGCAAAACAGCACCCATCGCACGCTCGACGCCGTGTCCGAAATCAAAGCATCAGCCGGACAAGCATCGTCGAGACGCGATTCGGAACGATGACAGCAACAGAAGAAATCGGTTAAACGGCGCCTTCGCCTGCGTCCGAGGGTCGATGCACGCCTGAATTCAAGCCACTGGAGCCCATACCCCGCCGGAGGCGATTTATGCCTTCAACTGCTCGGTGAGATGCGGCGTCAGGAGATCCAGCATCGAGCGATGCACCTTGAGGTTCCCGGCGATCAGATTACCGGTTTCGAGAAAGGTTTTTCCGCCGGCGAGATCCGTGACGGTGCCGCCCGCCTCGGCGACCAGGAGCGCGCCCGCCGCGCAATCCCATTCGGCGAGACCGACCTCCCAGAATCCGTCGGTACGTCCGGCCGCGACATAGGCGAGATCCAGCGCGGCCGACCCCGGCCGACGCAGACCCGCGGTCGCCAGGGTCATGTCCTTGAACATGCGCAGATAGACGTCGATGTGGCGCTGGTCGCGGAAGGGAAAGCCGGTCCCGATCAGGGCACCTTCGAGCGAGGGGCGATTGGCGACGCGGATCTTGCGATCGTTCAGTTGAGCGCCCTGGCCGCGGGCGGCACTGTACATCTCCTCGCGCAGCGGGTCATAGACCACGCCGCACTCGAGCTGGCCCTTGTGCTTGAGCGCGATCGAGACCGAGAACTGCGGAAATCCGTGCAGGTAATTGGTCGTGCCGTCGAGCGGATCGATGATCCACTGGAAATCGCCTCGACCCTGTGCGCCGCTTTCCTCGGCGAGGATCGCATGATCCGGGAAGCGTGCGCGCAGCTCCTGGATGATGAGCGCTTCGGCGCCGCGGTCGATGTCGCTCACGAAGTCATTGCGGCTCTTGGACTCGACCTTCAGCGAGTCGACACGATCCATGTAGCGCAGAAGGAGCTTGCCGGCACTGCGTGCGGCGCGAATGGCGATATTGAGGCTTGGGTGTTGCATAGTATGCAAGATAACCGATGCGCGTCACCGATCAAAGATTGACAATCTACCGATGTTCTGAAGAACTTGCATCCATGATGACAGAGAACCCCGACAACGCCCTCGCGCGCATCCGTTTCGTCCTCGTCGAGCCCACACTCAGCGGGAATATCGGGGCGGTCGCGAGGGCCATGAAGACCATGGGCCTCTCGCGCCTGGAGCTGGTCGCACCCAAACAACCCATCGATGCCGAGGCCCTTGCCCGCGCCTGCGGAGCGGACGACCTGCTGCAACGCGCCGGGATCCATGCCGACCTTCCCGCGGCCATCGCCGGCTGCCGACTCGTGATCGGCACAAGCGCGCGTCGGCGCACGCTCGATTGGGAGACCCTGGAGCCGCCCGAAACGGCCCGAAAACTGCTTGCGGAGGCAGGCGTGGGCGAGGTCGCGCTGCTGCTCGGGCGCGAGAGCTCCGGCCTGACCAATGCGGAGCTGGCACGCTGCCAGTTTTTGGTCCACATCCCCACGAACCCGGACTTCAGCTCGCTCAATCTGGCGGCCGCGGCACAGGTCTTCGCCTACGAGATCCGACGCTGTCGGCGCGAGTGCCTCCCCGAGCCCACGGGCGCACCCCCGAGTGCCCCGTCGGGCGAGCCCGTGCGCGATCTCGCCACGGCGCAGGAGCTCGAGGGTCTGCACACTCATCTGGCCGACACACTGCGCGACATCGGCTTCGGCGATCCGGACAGCTCCAAGAAGCTGCTGCTGCGCCTGCGCCACCTCTTCAATCGCGCTCGCCCGGATCGCGTCGAGATCAACATCCTGCGCGGCATCCTGAGCGCCGCACAAGGGCGCAAGAGCGGCAAACGACCGACGTCTCCGGCCGACTGAAGAGACGTCTTAAACCGCGTCGGCTCCAGCGGTCGCCAGGTCTGCCGGGGCCGATCCCATCCAAAACATCGCACACCGCGCCGGGCGCGGTTTAAAGGCTCGCATTTATGTTTGAACGATTGAAGGAAGACATCGCCTGCGTCTTCGAGCGCGATCCCGCCGCGCGCACGGGGTTCGAGGTCTTCACCACCTACCCCGGGCTGCACGCCGTGCTGGCCCATCGCCTGACGCACCGACTGTGGAAACGCAATCTCAAGTGGCTCGCCCGGGTGCTCTCCAATCTGGCGCGACTCTTCACCGGGATCGAGATCCATCCGGGCGCCGTGATCGGCCGGCGGTTCTTCATCGATCACGGCATGGGCGTGGTGATCGGCGAAACGGCAGTCATCGGCGACGACTGCACCCTCTATCACGGGGTGACCTTGGGCGGTACGACCTGGCAAAAGGGCAAGCGCCATCCGACCTTGGGGCGCGACGTGGTCGTGGGCGCCGGGGCCAAGGTCCTGGGCCCGCTCCTGATCGGCGACGGCGTGCGCATCGGCTCAAACGCCGTGGTCGTGAAATCGGTTCCGGCCGGCGCGACCGTGGTCGGCGTCCCGGGCCGCATCATCGAGCCGACGAAGGACGCCACCAGCCGCCGGCGCGCCGACACGGCCAAGCGGATCGGCTTCGATGCGTACGGCGCGACACGCGACGCCCCGGATCCGATCGCCAACGCCATCAACCGTATGCTCGACCACATCCACCACATGGACCAGCGCGTCGAGCAGATGTCCAGAGCCCTCGAAAGCCGCGGCATCATGCAGCACTTCGAGCATGACCCCGCACTCGACGAGGTCGAGATCCCGCCCGCAACCGACTCGAGCTCGGTTTAATCGCAATTTCGATATGGATTAATTGATCGCCATGGTCGGGTACCGTATCATCCTATGGGATATCGATTAACGCAGCGAGGCGCACGTGAGACTGACGACGAAGGGCCGCTATGCGGTCACCGCAATGCTCGATCTGGCCATCCATCAAGGCCAAGGCCCTATCGCGTTGGCCGACATTGCCCAACGCCAAGGCATTTCACTGTCCTACCTCGAGCAGCTCTTCGCGAAGCTGCGACGGCGCTCGCTCGTGACCAGCGTCCGCGGACCGGGCGGCGGGTATAACCTGGCCCGCCAAGCCGCCGACATCCACATCGCCGAGGTGATCGCTGCGGTCGACGAGAACGTCGACACGACCCGCTGCGGCGGAGCGCACAACTGCCAGAACAATGGTCCCTGCCTAACCCACGATCTCTGGCACGATCTCAGCGACCGCATCTACGATTATCTCAACCACATCAGCCTGCAGCAGCTCGTGGACCGCCGCGACGAAACCGGCAACCGCCCCGGCACGAGCTGCACGGCCGTCGATGTCAAGCTCGGCGTTCAGCGCCGCGTCGCGAACGCCTGAAGTGGATCATGTTCTCGCGGCCTCCTTGTGCGAGAGCGTCGCCTTCCGAGTCAAGGGCGCGTCTCGACCTCGCCGAAACGATGCTCGCCGCTTGCCTTCGGTGACCTGCGCGCACTAGGATTCGGTTTCGGTTGTCGAATTCCGGGTCGAGGCACGCCGCAGGTGGCAACGATCTACGCCGTTGTGGACGGCGCCAAAAACTATTTCGATCTCTTCGATCTGCCGATCGGGTTTGTCGTCGACCAATCCCGCCTCTCCGAGCGCTACCGTGCACTGCTCGGCGGGGATGTCGTAACCTCCTACGGCGATGCGCGATCGGCCCGCGACTCGGCGCCGGAACAGTCGCCGATCGAGATCGAGCTGGCTTACCGGACCTTGGTCGATCCCTTGGCGCGGGCCGCCTACCTGCTCGACCTCCTGGAGTGTCGAAGCGCATGTTACCGGGCGAGCACCGGGGAATACGATGCCCTCGGGGCCTTCTTGATGGCCGAGATCGAGCTGCGGGAAAGCCTCGACGAGGCGATCAGCCGGCCGGATTCGGCTGCCGCGGTGGCCGGAATCCTAACCGATCTCGCCGAGCAGGGCGCCTCTTTGGAGAAGGATCTGGAGCGCGTGCTCGCCGATCCGTCACCGCAAAGTCTGGCCGCCGCACGCGAGATCCTGCGACGGATCGAACTCGTCGAGACCTATCGGCGCGATGCGGAGGACCGTCGTGCGGCCTTGACGCCCCGGGCCTGAGCCATCCCGCGGAGCGCCGGGCCGGTCGCCCGGCCCGGGACGGAACGGGCCAGGCGCAGCGCTTACGGACTCAGCACTGCTCCCAAGGCAGGCCGCGAAAGCGCCAACCGCCTAGGGTGCTTCTGTGGTGCTGCTCGTCGAGATCGCCCTCGAAGCCCTCCTCGACATGATAGACGGCCTTGAGCCCGTCCTGAACCAGCGCCTTGCCGGCCTCGAGCGAGCGCTTGCCGCTGCGACAGATCAGGATGACCGGCGCGCATGCCGTGCCCGGCTCGCAGACGGCGCCGCCGAGCAAGAGTTTGCGGATCTCGGTGACGAAATGGGGGTTGACCACCCAATCCGGCTCATCGATCCAGGGGACATGCACGGCACCCTTGGGATGACCCACGAACAGAAACTCCATCGAGGAGCGGATATCCACCAGGACCGCCTGGGGATGCTCTTCGAGCATCTCGAAGGCCTCTTGGGGCGTCAGTGGTCTCGGATGATCATCGTTCACGCAGGGATACCTCGTTTGGTGGTTGTCGTTTTAGTCGTTGCTCGCCGCGTCGGCCCCGGTGCAGACAAGCCCCCGTGGAAACCTGCGGCGGTCGGCAGTTTATCAAGCAACTCGGATCTGTCATCCGAATCGGAGGTGCGACGCAACATCGCACCCGACGGGGATCGACCGGACGCGAAGCATGAAAGGAGATGGGTTTGGGACACAAGGCGCAATCCGTCGAACGACCGAACAGCGCACGCGTGAAGGATGCCTTGGTGCGCAGGCTCATGCATCTGCTGGCCCGATTGCCGCTCGGCATGCTGCACCGCCTCGGCTCGGCCATCGGGTCGGTGATCGGGTTATGGCCGAACAAGCAACGGCGCAACGCACTCATCAATATCGCACTCTGCTTCCCCGAGCTCGACGGGAAGGAGCAGATCCGTTTGCGCAACCGCAATCTGCGCGAGTTCGGCAAGACCTATGTCGAGATCGCCCATCTGTGGTTGCGGCCGGCGGACGAGGTGCTCGCGCTGGTCCGCGAGGTCAGAGGAGGCGAGCTGTTGGAGCGACGCGACGGCAAGGGCTTGATCGTACTCTCGCCGCACCTGGGCGCCTGGGAGCTGGCAGGATTACACCTCGCGGCACAAGGCCCGACGGCCATCTTCTACAAGCCGCAGCAATATCTCGACGACATGATCCTCGCCTCGCGCGCACGCAGCGGGGCCGAGCTAGCGCCGATCACGGCGAAGGGCATCCGGATCCTGGTCCAGGCGCTGGAGCGCGGCGACTACGTCGGCATCCTACCCGATCAGGAGCCGAAGGCCGACAAAGGCGCTGTTTTCGCACCCTTCTTCGGGATTCCGGCCTTTACCATGCTCTTGGTCAACCGACTGGCGCGCCGCACGGGCGTACCCGTGATCTTCATGTTCGCGGAACGTTTGAAGGGTACACAGGGTTTTAGGATGCACTGCATCCCGGCTCCGACCGGAATCGACAGCGAGGACGACATCGAGGCGGCGACCGCCTTGAACAGAGGGATCGAGCAATGCGTCGCGGTCTGCCCGGAGCAATATGTTTGGCCCTACAAGCGTTTTCGACGGCGCCCGAACGGCGCCCCGGGGATCTACAACGGACCGCTTTCGGATCGGCACGCACTCGAGCAGGTGTCGGGATCACGCCGTGGGATGCGCGAAGCAACGTGAGCACATCCCTGTGCTCGATCGGACCGCCCCGAGATCAGGTGATCTTATCGGCCGCGTTCTGAGTCTCGCCCATGTTATCGGTCCAAGTAATCTCGATCGGATCACCGACCTCGCCACCCTTGAACTTGAACGCCAGATAGGGGTTCTTGGATACGCCGCCGCTCCAGTTGGCCGTCATCACGACCTGATCCTTGGATTTGCAGACGACTTCCTGAATGAAGTGCGCGGGAACCAGCTCGCCGGTCTTGCTGTCCTTACGCAGCCCGGTTTCCATCGGGTGGCTCATCAAGCACTTGACTTCGGTCTCGCCGTCTTTGAGCTTGGCGCGGATCTTGATGTCTGACATCTCTGTATACCTCGAGTTTGGTGTCTATGCGTGTCGCGCGGGGATCGACTCGATCAGCCGCCGCAGCCGCCGATGGTGACCTTCACTTCCTTGGCATTGCTGTAGAGCTTGTCGCCGGTTTGGACCACGGCGACGACGTTGGACGTCTTGGCCATCTTGATCCGGGTGGACACGAAGGGGACCGCGGAATCTCCGAGGTCGAACGAGGCAATCAGGGGGGTCTGGTTCGCGTCGGCGACGATCGCGATCGACTTGACACCTTCCATGTCCGTCTCGACGGTCACCGGCACGACGGCGCCGTTTTCGGCGATATCCGGGGCCTTGATCTTGATCGCATCGTTGGTCTCAGCGGCATCCGAACCCATCAAACTCTGCAGGGCTGTCGGCAGATCCTTCGCTTGGAAGGCCGCCTCGTTCCAGCTCGCAAGGACCAGGCTGGGGGACAGCAGACCGGCGCCGACAGCGACTCCGACGGTACCGGCGGCGAGTGAACCCTTCAGCAGGATTCGACGTTTTGCATCGATCATGGGACATCTCCTATGGAGCATGGGTGGGTGTACTGGGATGCATTGAGCATCGCGCGCGTCGGCACAGGCTCAGGCCGAAGCCGGACCGATGCCTTCGATAAGCCGGTTCGACACGCATGCAGGCCAGCGGGAGTGTTTGTCGGGCTCGATCGACCCGGATGCCGGCGCTCGTCCGAGATTCGGATTCGAGTGCGCGGACGCCCGAGCCCTCGCGGCTCAATCCAGCTCGCGTGCGGCATGAACGGTGAAATCCTCCACATCTTTATCGATCTTATTATGCGGTCGGGCAACAACGCCCTGTCCGACGCGGCCTTCCGATCCGACAAGCTTGGAATCGGCTCGTTCGAGCGCTTTCCCGACATTGACACCGGGATGATGTTACCTCAGTCCTAACGGACTTGGAACGCACTTCATCGCGCGTTCGAGGTTGTCGCGCGCAGGGGGTTCCCGCCTCGCCGCTTCTCGTCGCGCTCCTCTTCACGCCATGCATCGAGGCGAACCTGCATCTGTGCCGCCTCGTGATACGGAACACCGGGCCGACGCAAGGCCAGCTCGAGATGCCGAATGGCAGGCTCGAGGTCACCTTCGACATAGAGCTTCTCCGCGCGATAACGATCGACGCTCGTCCGATCGCCCGCCTTGGTCGCCGCCTGCACGAGCGCCTCGTAGAGCATGGCGTTGGCCGGCCGCACACGCTCGACGGCCTTGAGCTCGTCCACCGCGCGAGCGGGCTGACCCGCTGACATGAGGGCCTCCGCGTAAGCGACCCGTAAAGGCCACTGACCCGGGAAGAGGCTCACCGCCTGTTTCAGATGCGCCAAGGCGTCGGCACTGTTGCCGAGCGCGAGATCCAGCTCGGCATCCAGGACGATGAATTCAGCCTGGCTCGGATGGGACGCGATCAGCTTGTCGCTCTCGCGCTTCGCCTCGCTGAACCGTCGCGCTCGCTGCAGCGCAAGAGCATAGCCGTAACGCTCGGCAATCTCGTCGCGAAAACGCCCACCCTTCAAGGTGTCCTCGAAATGCGCGACGGACTGCTCGGCACGCCGATAGGAGCGTTCGCGCAGCTTGGCGCGCGTGAGCTGAAACCGCAGACTATCCGGGCGCTGACGCACACCGAAGCCCTCGGCTCGTCCGAGCGAATCCGAGATCCGATCGGCCGTCACCGGATGCGTGCGCAGGAACTCCGGGGCGTTGGACTCGTAGACGCGTGTGGCCTTGGCGAGGCGCTCGAAGAAGCCGGCCATCGCAAAGGGGTCGTGACCGGCACCGGCCAGCGTCTGGATCCCGATGCGATCCGCCTCCTTCTCGTTGTCCCGGGTAAAGTTGATCCGACGCTGGAGCGCGGCGGCCTGCACGCCCGCGATGGCCGCGGCCCCGGCATCCGGCGAGACTTGGGCGCCGAGAACGGCCGCGGCGATGAGCAAGGCCATGGTCGGCAGACTGAGCTTGCTCTGGTCCTCGAACGAGCGCATCAGATGGCGCTGAGTGACATGGGCGATCTCGTGCGCCATGACGGCCGCAAGCTCGCTCTCGGTCTCCGCCGCCAAGACCAGACCGCCGTAGACGCCGATATAGCCGCCCGGCCCCGCAAAGGCATTGACCACGGGCTCGTCGATCAGGAAAAAGGTAAAGCTGCCCCCGGCGGTCCGATCGGCCTCGACCAAGGCGGCACCCAAGGACTCGATATAGCTGGTGGCGAGCGGATCGTCCATCACGGGGAGGGCTTTGCGCACGCTGCGCATGAAGAGTCTGCCCAGCCGCACCTCGGCGGACCGGGTCATCATGCTGTCCGAGGAGCTGCCCATATCGGGAAGACTGTAGGCATCGGCCGACACCGGCGACGATATCGGCGCGGACACTACCGCCGAGAACGCAAGCACGCCCAGCGCCAAGCGCCGACATCGACCGACAAACATCCGGATCATCATGGTTTGGTGAGACGTAATACGCCCCTAGTAGTTCCTCAAAGCGCGCGCCGTGCGAATCCGTCGCCGGCTTCGACGACCCTGATTTTTTGCGATCTGCGATCCGCAAGCGTCGTGGCGGAGGCGCTTCTTGGAGAAAGAATCTCCTGAATCGCGTCGCTCCGAGGGTCTTGATTCCGGCAACGGCAAAACCGCCTCGAAACAACCCATAGCCCTCCGGACGCGATTCGGTTTTAGTTGAGCTGAATGCGCTGCCCCCAAGGCACCTTGCCCCGCCCCTTGACCAGCCAGATCACCGGAAATGTCGGCTCGATCGGCGGAAACTCGCCTTCGGCATCGGTAAAATAGACGAGCAGATCCGGACGGAGGCCCTCGCGATCGATCCACCGAAAGACCGGTCGGAAGCTGGTACCCCCGCCGCCGCCGATCGCCTCGGGCAGCCGCAAGCTCTCCCACGGCTCGAACCGAAAGGGTGCACCTTCACACAAGGCCGCATCGCAGGGCAAGAGGGTCACGCGGGCGCGCACCTGGCCCTTGAGCGCGTCGATCTCGCCGATGAACTCCTCCAGCTCCGCCGCCTTGATCGAGCCCGAGGTATCGACGGCGACCACCAGGTCGGTCTGCTGGGCACGCAGACTCGGCCTGATGAAGTCGCCGTCGCGGCGCGAGGGGCGTGCGTAGCTGTAGTCCTCGCGCGAGACGGCCGTCATGTAGCGGGCCAGCAGCATCCGCCAAGGCAGGCGCGGCTGCAGAAGATGGTCGATCATGCGCGCGATCTCGCGGCCGAGCTTGCCGGCCTGCTGCGCCTGCTGAGCGGCCCCGGCGAGACGCTGTTGCCATTGCACCGAGAGCGTCTCCTGCTCGTCCGGGGTCAGGGGCTCCGGCTCGGGCTCGGACTTGAGCCCCCCGGGGCCGCCGTCCGACCCTTCGGCTTGGTTCGGCTGCGCCGAGCGGTTCGCCCCCTGCGCCGCCTCGGACTCGCCTTGCTGCGATTGCGGCTGCTCGGGCCGGCGATCGAGATCCTTCTCGCTCATCCCGGACCGGCTGCCGTCCTGCTGGTTGTCGCGATCGTAGGCGTGCGTGTCCAGGGTCTCGGACTCATCGTCGTCGTCGATGAGCGGATAGATCTCCTCGGCGGTCATGCCCTTGTAGGGCGGCATCACCAAGGCGTTCGGCGGAGGCGTCAAACCCTCGTCGATCAAGAGCGGATTGATCGCGTAGTCGCAGGCGAGATCCCACTTGTGCTTGATGCGATGCTGTCGCCGAGCGAAATGCGACAGCGCACAGTGGAGGGCCTCGTGCGCGAGCATGAACTGGGTCTGGTCGAGGGTCAGGCTCGCGATGTACTCGGGGTTGTAGTAGAAGGCGCGCGCATCGGTCGCCGTGGTCGGGCACCAATCGGGGTTCGACGCATGCATCGGCAGGCGCAGCACCAAGGCCCCGAGAAAGGGCTTGTCCAGGATCAAGCGCGTACGGGCCGCCGCGAGCTTGGTCTCGATCGCACGCCGCTCGGCATCCGATATCGCCGCACTGCCGGCACCGCTACTCATAGAGCATCACGTCGGCAACGACCGCAGCCCAATCGGCAAAGGCCGGGACCTCGAAGAGGCTGTTGCCGACCGCGCGATGCAGATCCGACACCAGCATGACACCCATCTCGCGCTGCGGAAAACGACCCGCGTAGGCGAGGATGTTGCCGATCACCCGATCCTTGTCCGGCTCCCCCTGAGCGCGGATCGCCCGTCCGACCAGGGCTGCGGCGACGGCGTATTGGAGATCGATCTCGCGCGGCACGGGCACGACCTCGCCCGCGAGAATGGCATCCAGATCGGGCATCTGATCCAGGCTGTCGACGAAGGCGGCGACCTCGATCCCCGCCGCCGGTCCGACACAGCCCTGCAAGGTGCCCTGCAGCAGCTCGGGGATGTCCTCGAACTTCTTCAGACAGCGGTGCGCGAACTCCCAGGAGCGCGGCGAGGGGAAGGCGACCGGGTTGTGGGCCGGGTCGAAATCGAACAGCAGCTCGGGGCGAAAGCGCAGAAAGCCGATGACCCGCTCATCGATGCCCTGCGCATAGGCCCAGGCGACCCAGTCGTCCAGATGGGTCTCGACCTCGAAGTGCGAGAAGCGGTTGGCCAGCGGCGCGGGCATGCTGTAGGTCACGCCGCGATCGCCCTGGCGATTCCCGGCCGCGAAGATCGCCCACCGGTCGGGAACGCGGTACTCGCCGAGTCGCCGATCCAGGATCAGCTGATAGGCGGCCGCGGACACCGCCGGAGGCGCCGAGGTAATCTCGTCGAGGAAAAGGATCCCGGCCGGCCCATGGCGCTCGTCGTCCGGCAGGATGGCGGGGATCGCCCACTCCACCCGATCCCCGGCACGGAACGGGATCCCGCGCAGATCGCTCGGCTCCATCTGCGACAGGCGGATGTCGATCATGGGCACGCGGTGGCGCTCGGCGATCTGCGCGACCATCTGCGACTTTCCGACGCCCGGAGGGCCCCAGAGCATGACGGGGGTGTGGTGACCTTCCGCGGTACTCGAAAACTCGCGTTCGAGGACACGGAGCAACTGGGCTGGACGCATAGCGGGTCGTCTTCCTCTTGGGTCTGGTGCGAAGATGCCTCATCCGCGAGGCCCGGGGCGATGGCCGCCCGAGATTGGCCGGAGATTGGCCCGACATCAGGTAGCCCTTCGCAATTGGGATGGCATGAGAGTGGGTTTCGGCGCTCGGCTTCACAAGGCGGCACGCGGACAGGGCACAACCCGTGCCCGGCCGAGTGCGTGACCGCCTTGTCACACATAAGAAAAACGCTGTATTCTTATCGCTCTTCTCGCCCCCTCATGACCCTGAGAGTCGTGCGGGCAAGGCTCCATACGAGACTCGAGAGAGGACCCGCGGATCCGGGTCGACGCACCCGAATCCACGTCGCCGATAAGATCAAGATTTCTGAAGGCGAGGCGTTTCCAAGCCGACCCTTCGTCAACGATAAGAGCCCGGAGAGCGGACATGAACCAATTCTATTACGACGCTGTAACCAAGATGGAACAACTCGGTGTCGACGACGAGTACATCCAAGGCTGGCAGTGCGGCTTCCTCCAGAATCCGAAGCGCGAAGAGCAGCGCCTCACCGAGGCCTACGAGGCCGGGTACGGCGACGGCGAAGAGAAGAACACCGACAACTTCGGGGACTGGGTCAAGGCCTGACCCAGTTTCGGGCGAACAAAAAAGGCGGGGAGACCCGCCTTTTTCGTGTCTGCTCGGCGAACATCGACAGGATGCGGACCTTCACGAGGGTCGAGCACCCTCGTCGGCGAGCGACACCTGCTGCGCGCCACCTACCGCTGACTGGCGTAAAACTGTCCGAGTGCATGCAGATCCGCATCCGAGAGTCCAACCAAGGACTCGCGCATCTTGGTCGGCTGCGGGATCGAATCGGGTCTGTCACGATAGGTCAGGAGTTGAAATACCAGATAGTCCGGCCACTGACCTGCGATCCGCGGGGTGTCGCGGTCCTGGTATCGCCCCTCGTCCTCGTGGCACTCGGCGCACGCCTCGTCATGTAGACGTTTGCCGTCGGCGACGGCAACAGGGTCCAACAGTGCGTCGGCACCCTGCCAAGACTGCTCGGCATAGAAGGCGGCCAACTGGCGAATCTGACCGGCGGTGTAGCCCTTCATGATGCGATCCATGATGGTGGGTACGCGCTCGCCGCTGCGGAAATCTTGGAGGACTCGGATCAGGTATTGACGGTCGAAGCCGGCAAAGCTCGGAGATGCCGGCCCTGCACTGACCCCGTTCAGGCCGTGGCAGCCGTTGCAGTGCGCGGCCAACGCCTGCCGTTCGGCAGCTGCGGCGAGAACCGCACCCACGCCGAAACAGCAGAGCGCAAAGACGAACGCAAGGCGGCAAACCCGCAATCGGGATCCGGACCGCCTTGCGCGGAGGTTCACTTCTGGAGCGCCAACCAGGCCGCGATCTTTTGGAGCTCGGGCTCGGTCGGGGGTGCATCACAGGACTGACTGTAGGCGACGGCCGAATGCATCAGCTTCGCCTCCTCCGATTCGCCCTCGCCGCGCAGGATCTTTTGGGCCCGCTCCAGGATCTCGTCGGCCTCCAGACCACCGATCTTGGGGACCAGCTTACTGCTGGGATCCTTCCCCGCAGCGCCGTGACAGTTCACACAACCATGGTAGGTAAACAACTGTTCGCCCTGCAGATCGGGACGATCCGTCGACCAAGCGAAGGGCGAGACGCTGATCAGGGTGGCGGCAAACGCCGCCGGCAGCAAGATGCTCTGAGACATGGATGCGGCTCCTCGTAAAATTGATCCTCTTTCCCGATGTGTGATATGCAACTGCCCGGTCGAGGCTCGACCGTAACCAGAGCGTAGACGACGGCCAATAAGAAACCAATGCCGCCCGTCGGGAATAACGCACGCGCCGGGTAACGCGCGTCGGCACTCAGCCCGCCTGCCGCAGCGTATGCAACGGCGGGCGAATCAACAACGGATAGGTCGCCAGGGTCCCGGCGATTCCGATCAGAGCCCCGGAGCCGAAGACGCTGATCAGCCAGAGCATCGGATTGAAGCTGAAGGTCAGGCCGAAGAGCTGCTCGGCCAGAAGCCAGCCGGTCAGCTCGGCAAAGACGGAGGCGAGCGCGCCCGCGAGGATCCCGGCCGCGGTGAACTCCACGGCGAGACTGGTCAGCAGCGCTCGGCGTCCGGTGCCCAGGGTGCGCAGGATGCCGTGCTCGAGTCGGCGCTCTTCCAGGCTGGCCTGGATGCCGGCGTACATGACCAGGATCCCGGCCGCGAGCGTGAAGAGGAAGACATATTCCACCGCCATCACGCCGCGGTCGACCACCTGACGAACCTGCGTCAGCAAGGCGTCGACATCGAGCAGGGTCACGCTCGGGAAGCGCTTGACCAGCTCCGGGATCACCGACTCGCGCTCCTCGGGCAGATAGAAGCTGGTGATGTAGGTCGCGGGCTCGGAGCCCAAGAGCGCAGGGGAGGAGATCACGAAGAAATTGACGTTGAAGCTGTCCCACTGGACCTCGCGCAGACTGGTCACGGGCGCACTCACCTCGCGACCGGAGACCAGGAAGGCGATCTCGTCGCCCAAGGCGATACCGAGCGTCTCCGCGATGCCCTCCTCGACCGAAAACTCCGGAGGCGCATCCGCGCCCGACCACCAGGCGCCGGCGACGATGCGGTTGTCCGATTGCAGCTCCGCGCCCTGGCTCAGGTTGAACTCGCGCGAGGCGAGCTGCTCGGCACGGGGATTCTCGAAGTCGGACGGGACGATCTCGCGGTCGTTGATCCGCACCAGTCGGCCGCGGATCATCGGATAGATGGCCGACTCGCCCAGATCCGCCTCGCGCAGGAACTCCCCAAGCGGCTCGACATCCTGGGGTTGGATGTTGATCAGAAAGTGATTCGGCGCACCTTCGGGCAGAGTCTCCTGCCAGGCCGCGAGCAGATCGACGCGCACCACGGCCAGCAGCAGCAAGGCCAGGATGCCGAGCCCCAGGCCGGAGATCTGCAGGACCGCTGCAGAGGGTCGTCGCGCCAAGGCCGCGAGCCCGAGTCGCCAGACACCGCGGGCACGTCCGGCGAGACCGCCGGCGAGACGCACCAGGACGAGGACCGTGATCACCAGGCTCGCGACCGCGCCGAGCACGCCGGCCATCAGCTTCCAGGCCAGCTGGAAATCATCCGCCTGCCAAATAATCAAGAGCGCCAGGGCCGACGCGGCACCGAGCACCGTCAGGATGGCCGAGCCGCGCGGAGCACCCAGATCGCGACGCAGCGCACGCAACGGCGAGACCTGTGCCAGTTGAAACAGGGGCGGAAGTGCAAAGCCCAAGAGTGCAACCAGACCCGTCGCCACGCCGACGAAGACGGGTGCGAGGGAGGGCGTCGGCAGATCCGTCGCGAACCAATCCGACAGCAGGCTCATCAACCCGAGCTGCCCAAGCCAGCCGAGCAGACAGCCCACCAGACTGGCGATCAGACCGAAGAGCGCCAGCCGCATCATGAAGACCCGCATCAGCAGGTGATTGGGCGCACCCAGACAACGCATCACGGCGACTGCGTCGGTTTGGCGTTCGACGAAGCGACGGCTGGCCAACGCGATCGCCGCCCCGGCGACCAGCAGGGTGACGAGCGTGGCCAAATGCAGGAAACGCGAAGCGCGATCCACCGCGGACTCGAACTCGGGTCGGGCGGTGCTGCCGTCGACCAGGTCGATATTGACCGGCAGACCCGCTTCGATATCCCTTTTGAACCGCTCGACCGCCGAAGCCTCCCCGGCGACCAAGAGACGATGCTCGGCCCGGCTCGCCTCGGTGATCAGCCCGGTCGCCGCGAGGTCCGACTGGCTCAGCATGACCCGCGGTGCCAGCGCAAAGAGCGCACCGCCACGGTCAGGCTCGTTGCTCAGGATGGCGCCCATACGCAGACGCGACTCGCCGAGACCCACCTCGTCGCCGAGCGCCGCGCCGAGCAGGGGCAGGAGACGCGACTCGACCCAGACCTCGCCGGGCGGCGGCCCAGTCTCGACCTCGCGATCAGGCGCATCGAAGGCATCGCGGACGCTCAAGCGTCCGCGCAAGGGATAAGCGGTGTCGACGGCCTTCACCTGGACGAGCTGCGGCCCGCCCTCGCCCACCACGACACTGCGAAACTCGATGATTTCCGCGCTGGTTAGACCCAAGCGATCCGCCTGCTCCCGGTAATCGGCCGGCAGCGGGGTGGCCGACTCCAGGGCGAGATCCGCCGCGATCAGCTCACCGCCCTGACGGGCCATGGCGCTTTCGACGCGATCGGTGAAGAAGCCCACCGCCGTGATGGCGGCGACGGTCAGGATCAGGGCCGAGGCGAGCAAATAGAGCTCGCCGCTGCGCCAATCCTGACCCAGCAGTCGCAGGGTAATCCGCCAGGTCTTCACGCGCCTTGCTCCAGATGACCGGCCGACATGTGCAGACGCCGATCGCAGCGCTCGGCGAGACGCGCGTCATGGGTGACCAGCACCAGCGCAGCACCGGCGTCGCTGCGCAGGTCCAGAAGGAGATCGATGATATGCTCGCCGGTAACCTGATCCAGGTTCCCGGTCGGCTCGTCGGCAAACAACACCTCGGGACGCGGGGCGTAGGCACGGGCGATCGCGACACGCTGCTGCTCCCCGCCCGAGAGCTGGCGCGGATAGTGTCGGGCACGCGGGGTCAGACCGACCCGATCCAGGGCCTCGTCGGCCCGGCGCGCGGCATCGCGCGTCCCGGTCAACTCCAGCGGAAGCAGCACGTTCTCTCGTGCGGTCAGGGTCGGCAAGAGCTGGAAGTTCTGGAAGACGAAGCCGACACGCCCGCTGCGCAGGGCCGCGCGTCCGTCCTCGTCGAGATCGTCGACGCGCTCCCCGCACAGCCAGACCTCGCCCGAGGTGGCACTGTCGAGACCGGCCAAGAGCCCCAATAATGTGGACTTGCCCGATCCGGATGCACCGAGGATGGCCACCGCCTCGCCGGCCTGGATCTCCAGGTCGAGGCGCTCCAGGATGGTCAAGCCGCCGGCCGGCCCCGTAACATGCTTCCCAACTGCGACCGCTTTCGACACGGTCCGAGGTCTTTGTCCCGACATGATCCGTCTACTCCTGCTGACCTTTATGTTGTTGCCCGCCCTGACGCTCGGAAAAACCGCGACCGACGCGCCGGTCATCCCACCGGTGATCTTGGTCCTCGGCGACAGCCTGAGCGCGAGCTATGGTTTGGATCGCGAGAGCGGCTGGGTGTCGCTCCTCGAGGAGCGTCTGCGCGAGCGTGGAATGGTCTACCGCGTCGTCAATGCGAGTGTCTCCGGCGATACGACAGCCGGCGGACTGACGCGGCTCGGTGCGCTGCTCGACGACCACGCACCCGCCTTGGTTGTGATCGAGCTCGGTGCAAACGACGGCTTGCGGGGGCTGGGATTCGAGATCATCCGCAACAACCTGATGACGCTGGTGGAGCGCAGCCGCGCCGCCGGCAGTCGAGTCATCGTGGCCGGCTTACGTCTTCCGCCCAACTACGGTGCGGCTTACACCGACGGCTTTCAAGCGGTGTT
Organism: Thiocapsa sp. UBA6158; assembly: GCF_002423035.1. Lineage (GTDB taxonomy): Bacteria > Pseudomonadota > Gammaproteobacteria > Chromatiales > Chromatiaceae > Thiocapsa. Next base: position 146,107 of record NZ_DIUM01000135.1, on the reverse strand, counting down.
CCGGGAGGTCGCCGAGACCGAGTCCGTCCCCTTGGTACCGGATCTGCTCGCCGGGGTCGCCGAGAATTGGGATCTGATGCAGGCCGACGGACTGCACCCGAGCGCCGAGGCGCAGCCGCGGATCCTGGACAACGTCTGGCCGATCTTGGAGCCGCTGCTGGAGGCGAGCCGTTAGGCGATTTCCGCGAATCATCATCTCGACCGCGCATGTCCCGATACGCTCGAAGGGCTTGTCCGAATCCCGCGCTTGGATCGGGATACAATCTCATCGATCGCAATGTCCCATTTTAAAGACCACCGGAGTCATCCATGCATCGCATCACCATCGTCGGTTCCGGATTCGCCGGCCTCACCGCCGTGCAAAGCATTCGACGGAGCGCACCCGACGCCGAGATCACGCTCGTCAGCGCCAAGCCCGAATTCATCTACTATCCGGGCCTGATTTGGGTGCCCTGCGGCATCCGCAGCGGCGAGGATCTGCGCATCGATCTGCGCCCCTTCTTCAAGCGGATGCGCGTGCGCCATCTCGCCGGGGAGGCGACCGGACTGAGCGCGGACGGGCGCACGCTCGAGACCACCGCCGGCCCGGTCGAGAACGACGGACTCGTCATCGGCAGTGGCGGACGCTTCATCAAGAAGCTCCCCGGCATCGAGCACGCCATCACGCCTTGCGAGGGCATCGCCGCGGCGGAGGCGATTCGCGATCGCGTCAAGGCGATGGACGGCGGCAGCATCGCCATGGGCTTCGCAGGAAACCCCAACGAGCCGAGCTCGATGCGCGGCGGACCCATCTTCGAGTTTATCTTCGGGATGGACAGCCAACTGCGCAAGGAAGGGCGTCGGGAGCGTTTCCGCCTGCACTTCTTCACCCCGGCGGAACGACCCGGCAACCGGCTCGGCCCGAAGGCGGTCGACGGCATCCTCGCCGAGATGAAGCGCCGCGGCATCGAGACCCATCTGGGCGACAAGCTCAAGTCTTTCTCGGAGACGAAGGTGACGACCGAAGGCGGGGAATTCGACGCCGACCTCATCCTCTTTATGCCCGGCATGACCGGCAACAGCTGGTTCGACAACACGGCCCTGCCGCGCTCGCCCGGCGGACTGTTGCAGGCCGATGCACACTGCCGTGTGGCCGGCTACGAGCGGGTCTATGTCGCGGGCGATTCGGGCAGTTTTCCCGGTCCTGATTGGATGCCGAAGCAGGCCCACATGGCGGACCTGCAAGCGCGCGCGGCGGTGAAGAATCTGCTCGGAGAGCTGCAGGGCCGCGCGCCGAGCGAGACCTTCAAGGTCGAGCTGGTCTGCATCGTGGACGCCAACGATACGGGCATGCTGGTCGCGCGTACCGAAAAGAACAACTGGGTGCTCCCTTCGACACGGCTCTTCCATTGGATGAAGCTCGGCTTCGAATGGTGGTATCTGCGCCCTTACCGTTAGTCAGGACACGACATGAGCACGCGACCCAACATCATTCTTTCGACAACGGATGCCGAGCGGCTGGAGCGGCTTCTGGACTCCGTCGACGAGGCCGACTTCCCCGGCAAAGCAGACCTGGAGGCCGAGCTCTCTCGGGCCATCGTGGTGGATGCGAAGGATATTCCGGCCAAGGTCGTCACCATGCGATCGACCGTGAAATTCCGCATCGAATCATCCTCGGAGGAGCGCTGTTTGACGCTCGTCTACCCGAGCGATGTCGATGACAGCGGTCGGACCATCTCCATCCTCGCCCCCGTCGGCAGCGCCCTGCTGGGCCTGTCCGAGGGCGACGCGATCGACTGGCCGAAACCGGGCGGAGGCACGCTGCGGGTGCGTATCGAAGAGGTGACCTACCAACCCGAGCGCGCGGGCGAGTATCACCGTTAAACCCTCGAAGGGCAGCCTGACCGCAAGGCACGTCAAGGTCTTCCCGGCCCGAGATCGAGCGCGCGACTCCTCCGACGGACGAGTCGCGCAGCCATCGGATCGACTTGCTCCTGCCCTCGAGTCCGGTATCCGAGCTGAGACCGATCGGCACGGGCAACCCGTCCGAGGACCCCGCTTGAGTCAGGCATCAACCCATCGCATTTCGCTGATCGTCGACATCAAAACCATCGACTATTATCCAAGTCCCTGCGGCGATTAAGCTTCGCCCCGAGCTCCGATCATCCAAGTCCGTCCGGAACCCGAGAGGCACGATGTCCGCGTTTTCCAACCTGCTGATCCCGGCCGTGCTCTTCTTCGCACTCGGCTTCATTGCACGTCTGATCAAGTCGGATCTGCGCTTTCCGCCCGATCTAGCGAAGATCCTCTCCATCTATCTGCTGGTCTCGATCGGCCTGCACGGCGGCGTGGAACTGGCGAATGCAGATCTCGGCGCGGCCCTTGCTGCAGTCATCTGGGCTCTGGTGCTTGGTTTCCTGCTGCCGATCATCGCGTTCGGTCTTTTGCTTGCAATGCGTCGCGTCGAACCGCTCGACGCCGCCGCAATCGCCGCCCATTACGGCTCGGTCAGCGCCGGCACCTTCCTGACCGCGATCGCCTTTCTGTCGAGTCAAGGGATCGATTACGAACGCTACCCCTTGATCATGCTCGCGGTCATGGAGTCTCCGGCCATCGTCGTCGGTCTCCTGCTCGCGAGCTGGAGCCGCGGACGCGCCGCCAAGGCCAGCGCGAGCCGCTCGGAGGATACCGGGCGCGGCCAAGGCCATCTAGGGGACATCCTGCGCGAGGCCTTCACGAACGGCAGCGTAGTGCTCTTGATCGGGTCGATGCTGATCGGCGCGATCGCCAACCCGACGGCCATGGAGTCGCTGCACCCCTTCACCACCGACATCTTCATGGGCATGCTCTGCCTTTTCCTACTGGAGATGGGACTCGAGGCGGGGCGGCGCTTCGGCGACTTTCGGCGCGTCGGCTTGGCCCTCGGCGCCTTCGGCCTGGTGATGCCGCTGATCGGCGGCGTGATCGGCGTGCTGGTCGGACACCTCATGCTCGGTTTCGGTGTCGGCGGCACGACGCTGGTCGGGGTGCTCAGTGCAAGCGCCTCCTATATCGCCGTCCCGCCGGCGATGCGCCTGGCGGTGCCGGAGGCCAATCCGTCGTTCTATTTGACCTTGTCGCTCGGCGTGACCTTCCCGTTCAACGTCGTCGTCGGCATCCCGATCTATTATCAAATGGCCCTGCTGTTGGTCGGCAAGGCCTGATCGACGCACGCGGCGCGGTAACCCGCTTGTCCCGTCAGACTGTCACATCGCAAACCGCAGGAGCGCACGCAGATGCACCGCCTCGTCCCTGAAAAGCTCGTCACCGTCATCACCACCGACGTGCTCGAGCACCGTCTGGTCGCTGCAGTGCGTCGCCGCGGCGCAAGCGGCTATACACTGCTGCGCGCCGGCGGCGCCGGCTCCGACGGTTTGCAGTCGGGCAACCTGGAGATCGACACGAATCTGCTTCTGAAGGTCATTCTGCCGCCCGAGCGCATGTCCGGCCTACTCGATGACCTGGACGCGCTGATCGGCCAGGGCTATCACCTCACCGTGTTCGTGTCCGATGTCTCGGTGCTCGGCCACGAGAAGTTCGAGCGGCCGATGCAGACCTGAGAGCTCGGCAACGTGGTCGGCGGCAACATCTCATGACCGGACCCCGTATTCCTCTGCCGGGTCATCGTCGGCCAGGCGGTAGATGGGCGCCTTGCCGGATAGGGCGGTACCGCACTGCAGAATGATGGAGACCCCCTCGCCGCGCTTGTTCATGATACAGGCGCGGTGGGGGCCGACTCCGTGTCCGACACCGGGCAGCGGGCCAACAGGCTGGTGAGTGCCTCATTGCGCGCGGCCTGGCGCAGGGGCAGGCTCTCGGGGGTCATGGTGTTGACGAGCCTGCCGGGGCTGTAAAGCGCCAGCCGGTCTTGGAATAGCCGCAGGCGGACCTTGCTGCCAGCCATCGAGTAGTCCCGATGAGCAACGGCGTTGGTGACGGCCTCGAAGACCGCAAGCAGGTCGAATTGCGGCAGGTTCTGACGCCCGCCCGCGGGCAGCTTGCGCGCCGCGACCCGCATGGTCTTCCGAACGAAGTGCAAGACTCCCGCGATCTGCCGATCCAGCAGACCGGTGATGTCCATCGCATCCAACTGGTAGGCACCCTTTTCGGGGTCCGGGATGACCTTGGTGCCGACGTATGCCACCGAAGGCACCGGGGAGCCGCCGCTCCGGGTGCTCACAGGCCATCAGCATGCCCGCAACGGCAAGGCGCCAGAACTCGCCCGGGCTAATCCTGTCGATCAGCGCAGCGCAGGGTTCCGGCATCCGAGACCTCCCGACCGTTGCATCATCGCCTTACACGCCTTCGAACCCGGCCTTGATCTCGAGCGCCATCAGGCGGCGGCGCCGCTCCAGCAAGTCCTCACAGGCCAGGATCTCGCCCTGCAGCAGGGTATCCGATACGCAACTCATGTGTAGGTTCGCCTGCATCTCCGTCAGGTCGTCGATCCCGCCGTACCGCTTCTTACCGCCGCTCGCCTGCTCTGCGAGTTCGCGAAAAGAGACTTCGGGCGGCTTGGCGGCGATGGCGATGTTGATCTCGCTTTGGGCGACCAAGACCCGGCGGCGCTGCGTCACGCCGCGGGCAGCATGGCTCAAGGCAGCGTGTTGCTGGCCTCGGCACCTTCTTTTGGAACCGGCAGGAGATCGGCGCGACTCACCCCGAGCATGATCACCGTGGCGGTGGCGATAAAGATGGTGGAGTAAGTCCCGACAAAGACCCCGATGAGCAGCGCAAGCGAGAAGCCACTCAGTGCCTCGCCGCCGAAGATGTACAGCGAGACGAGAACAAGCAGTGTCGTCCCGGAGGTGATGATGGTCCGCGACATGGTCTGGTTGATCGCCATATTGGTGATCTCGAGCACCGTTCCCTTACGAATCTTGCGGAAACTCTCACGGACGCGGTCGAAAATGACGATGGTGTCGTTCAGCGAATATCCGATCACCGCCAGAACCGCAGCCAGGACCGTCAGATCAAACGGGATCTGAAACAGTGAAAAGATCCCGACGACAAAGAGAGCATCGTGCATGGTGGCTGCGATGGCACCGACGGCGAAGCGCCACTCGAAGCGCAAGGCCACGTAGATCAAGATGCCAATGAGCGCGAAGAGCACCGCCAGACCACCTTGCTCGCGCAGCTCCTCGCCGACCTGGGGGCCGACGAACTCGACGCGACGAAGCTCGACCTGCCCGCCGACAGCATCGCTGAGCGCCTTGAAGACCTCCTCGCTCAGTTGAGCGCTGGCCTCTTCGCCCTCCTGCGGCGCGAGCCGGATCAGGACGTCGTTGAGCGCACCGAAATGCTGAATGGTCGCACCGGTAAAGCCTTTGACCTCGAGGGCTGCGCGCACGTCGCTCAGCTCGGCCGGGTTCTGATAGCCCACTTCGAGCACGGTACCGCCGGTGAAGTCCAGACCGAGGTTGAACCCGCGTATCAGCATCGACAGAAAAAAGATCACCATCAACGCACCGGACACGATGACCCACGCTCGGCGCATGCCCATGAAGTCGATATTCAGTTCGTTGATGACACCCAGGTCTCTCATCGGAATCGCCCTTGATTTAGGGCGCTCTTGGTCAAGAGCGCCCTTGGAGTAGTGGATCGTGACTCGGGAAACCGCATCCGGCGAGATCTGCATGCATTCGGATTCATCTCGGCTCGACGTGAATCCTTTCGCGCTGCAGCAGACGCGGTTTAAACGTTTGAGTGCTTTTCCTCACTTGAACCGCGTCGACGCCGAGGCCCATGGCATGCTCGACAGCGCAGCATACGCCACACTATCGAGACGCCTCGACGGACGCGGTTCAAATGGCCAACTTCTTCACACGCCGTCCGCCGTAGATCAGATTGATCATTGCACGCGAGCCGTAGATGGCGGTGAACATCGAGGTTAAGATACCGATGACCAATGTCACTGCAAACCCCTTGATCGGCCCCGTCCCGAAGCTGAACAAGACGATAGCTGCAATGAGGGTTGTCACGTTCGCGTCGACGATACTCGAGAGCGCCTTGTCAAACCCCGCATGGATACTGGCCTGAGGCGTGCTTCCGTTACGGATCTCCTCGCGTATTCGCTCGTAGATGAGCACATTCGCATCGACCGCCATACCCACGGTCAAGACGATCCCGGCGATTCCGGGCAAGGTCAAGGTCGCCTGCAACATGGACAGGATCGCGACGATCATGATCACGTTGGCGACCAGGACGACATTCGCCACCAAGCCGAAGACGCGGTAATAGAACGCCATGAAGAGCAGGACCAGGGCCAAACCCACCATGACGGACATGAAGCCCTGGTCGATATTGTCCTGACCGAGACTGGGTCCGATGGTGCGCTCCTCGACGATCTGGATCGGGGCCGCCAAGGCGCCGGAGCGCAGCAAAAGCGCGAGGTTGTGCGCCTCGTCGCTGCTGTCCAACCCGGTGGTCTGGAAACGACGCCCGAAGGGTTCGCGGATGGTCGCGACGCTGATCACCTCCTCGACCTTACGGGTACGCTTGACCGCCTCGCCGTCGACGACCTCGGTGGTGGTCACGTTCTCGATGAAGACCACGGCCATCGGCTTGCCGACGTTCTCGGTCGTCATGGTCCGCATCCGCCGCGCACCCTGACCGTCGAGGTTCACGAAGACCGCGGGACTGCCGCTCTGACTGTCGAATCCGGCGGAGGCATCGGTGATCTGATCGCCCGTGACGATCACGCGACGGTTCAACAGGATCGGCGTGCCGTCACGCTCGCGATAAAGCCGGCTGCCGACGGGGACGCGGCCATCGAGTGCATCGGCGACGCTGTGCTCGGTGTCGACCAAGCGATACTCGAGCGTCGCGGTCGCACCCAGCAGCTCCTTCAGGCGCCCGGGATCCTGCGCGCCGGGCAACTGCACCACGATGCGGCGATCCCCCTGACGGGCGATGCTGGGCTCGGCCACGCCGAGCGCATTCACGCGGTTGCGCAGGGTCGTGATGTTCTGCTGCAGCGCAAAGGAGCGGATCTGCTCCTGTTGGGACGGCGGCAGGCTCGCCGCAATCACGAAATTGCCTCCTTCGTCGAGGGGCTGGATATCGAGATCGCGGAACTCGCGGCCCAGGGTCCGTTGGGCCTCGTCGCGCATCGCTGCATCGTTGAACTTGATGAGGATGCGCGAGCCCTCGCGTGCAACGGTGAGATAGCGGATCTTGCTGTCGCGCAGCTCGGTGCGGATGTCACCGACGTAGCGCTCGAGCGCTTGGTCGAGCGCAGCCTCCATGTCCACGTCGATCACGACGTGGATGCCGCCGCGCAGGTCGAGCCCCATCGACATGGGGTTGAGGCCGAGGAACCGTACCCAACCGGGCAGGTCCGCCGAGAGGGTCAGCGCGGTGCGGTACCGCTCCGAGAGGGTCCGCTCGATTGCGTCCTGCCCCGCTAACTGATCAGCCGAGGAGGCGAACCGCACCAACAGCTTACCGCCTTCGCGCTGCTCGACATCCTTGACGGGAACGCCGGCGGTCTCGAGTGCCGCTCGTACCTCGGCAAGACTGGCCTCGGTCACCTCGGAGCCGCGCGCAGCGGTGATCTCGATCGACGGATCCTGAGAGAACAGATTCGGAACGGCAAAGAGCAAGGCGCCGAGGATGACGCCCAGGATCAGGAGATTCTTCCACAAGGGGTATTGATTCATTGCAATTCCAGTCGCAACAGCGGGCGCGAGCGGGGATGGGCCGGACACCGGACGGCGCCAAAGAGGGCGCCCGCGCCCTGATCCGGAGGAGTCCGGTCAAGACGCCGCGGCGCACGAGGCACCGCGACCGAGGTGCGGGCGAGGGGCTTACAGGTCTTTCAGCGTTCCTTTCGGCATCACGGACTCGACCGAGCTGCGCCGGATCTTCACCGCGACACCCTCGGCGATGTCGAGCAACGCAAAGTTGTCCCCGATGTCGGCGATGCGCCCGGCGATGCCGCCGATCGTCACGACCTCGTCACCCTTCGCCAAGGACTCCACCATCTTGCGGTGCTCCTTCTGGCGCTTGGACTGCGGGCGGATCAGGAGAAAATAAAAGACGACCGCAAAGAGTACCAGCGGGAGCATTGCCAAAAAGGGGTCACCCGCACCGGCAGCGGCCTCGCCTTGAGCGACGGCATCGGAGATCAGGAAGCTCATCATTCAGCGCCTATGGTCTGAGGATCGCACGGTCGCGACCCGACGGTTAGTAACGAGGATGCGGCCCGCAAAGGCCGCTCAACCTCCGGAAAACTCGGCGCCGAATTATGGCATAGCGCGGAGCAAGTTGCAGCGTCGGGCAAGACGCATCCGTCGCGACGGGCATGTTTTCGAGGTCGGTCCGACGTCGCCACGAAACTCACTTAAACCGCCTCCTCGGTAAGGGCCGCGGATGCGCCAAACCTCGAACGCACTCGAAAGTTGGCGTCTCGCTCCGGACGCGGTCTAGGAGGACGCGTCTTGGATCAGACTGGATCGGGCGTTGCGCGCAGCGCTTCGAACTCGCCGACGAAGGCAGCGTAGCGGCCTGCGGCGATGGCCTCGCGCAGTCCGCGCATCAGGGTTTGGTAGTAGTGCAGATTATGGATCGTCTGCAGGCGCGCCCCGAGGATCTCCTTGCACTTGTCCAGGTGGTGCAGGTAGGCGCGGCTGTAATGGCGGCAGCAGTAGCAGTCGCAGAGCGGATCCAACGGCCCCTCGTCGGTGCGATTTGCGGCGTTGCGGATCCGGACCTTACCTTGGTGCGTGAAGAGGTCGCCGTTGCGCGCGTTGCGGGTCGGCATGACGCAGTCGAACATATCGATGCCGCGGCCGACCGCCGCGACGATGTCCTCGGGCGTGCCCACACCCATCAGGTAGCGCGGGCGATCCCTCGGCAGCTTCTCGGCGAGAAAATCGAGTATGCGCAGGCGCTCGGCCTCCGTTTCGCCGACCGACAAGCCGCCGACGGCATAGCCGTCGAAACCGATACTCATGAGCCCGTCCAAGGATTCGGCCCGCGGTCCCTCATGCATGCCGCCTTGGACGATGCCGAAGAGGGCCGATGGATTGTCGCCGTGCGCCTCGCGCGAGCGCCCCGCCCAGCGCAGCGAGAGCGCCATCGAGGCCCGCGCCTGCGCCTCGTCGGCGGGATAGGGCGTGCACTCGTCGAAGATCATCACGATGTCGGAGCCAAGCGCGCGCTGGACCTGCACGGAGATCTCGGGGCTCAGAAAGACCGGACTGCCGTCGACCGGCGAGCGGAAGTGCACGCCCTCCTCCGTGATCTTGCGCAGCTCGCCCAGGCTGAAGACCTGAAAGCCGCCCGAATCGGTCAGGATCGGGCGATCCCAGTGCATGAAGCCGTGCAGGTCGCCGCAGCGGCGGATGATCTCGGTGCCGGGACGCAGCATCAGATGGAAAGTGTTGCCCAGGACGATCTCGGCGCCGAGATCGGTCAACTCCTCCGGGGTCATCGCCTTGACGGTCCCGTAGGTCCCGACCGGCATGAAGGCGGGGGTCTCGACCGTCCCGCGCGCGAAGCTCAAACGACCGCGCCGGGCCAATCCATCGACGGCCAGGAGATCAAAGTCCATGCGTACTTACCTCGGGTCGCGCTGCGGTTCGGCGTCGAGCCAATCCAGGAGTTGATGAAGGGTGGTCACGGTCAGCGTCGGCGGCGTCAGATCGTCCGGCCAGGTCCGCCCGTAGCGATTGACCCAGACCGCGGTCACCCCGACCGCGCGCGCCCCCTCGACATCCATCCAGGGGTCGTCGCCGAGGTGCAGACACTGGCTCGGCGCACAACCGGCGTGCTCGAGCGCACGCATGAAGAGCGCCGGATGGGGCTTGGCGGCGCCCGCATCCGCGGCCGTGATGCTGCGCTCGAACAACCCGCGCAGGGGCGTCGCCTCCGGGTTGGCGGTGCCGTTGGTGAGCGACACCAAGCGATAACGCGCGGAGAGCCTCCGCAGCACCGGGGCCACGTCCTCGAACGGATCGACACGATTGCGGTGCTCCTCGAAGAGCGCCAGTGCCTCCTCGGCCAGCCCAACCGCATAGCCGAACGACTCCAGCAGCATGGCCAAGGAGCGACGACGGATCTGACCCAAGTCGTGCGCGATCTCGGGCATGGCGTCCATCAGCTCGCGACGGTGCCGGCGCATGCTGGTCAAATCGTGGGCCTCGGCCAGGCGCGGCGCATGCCGGTGCAGCCAGTCGTGGAAAACCTCCTCGGCCGCTTGGATCACGGGCACGCAGGGCCAGACGGTGTCGTCCAGGTCCAGGGTGATGAGACGAAAGGATGCGTCGGGCATGGCGTTATCCTGCACCGCTCGCGCCGATTCGTCGACTGCGATCACTTGGCCAAGAGCGAGGCATGGCGCGCCCGGAGCTTGGCCAGCTTGGGCGAGATGACGATCTGACAGTAGCCTTGCCCCGGATTGCGGCGGTAATAATCTTGATGATACGCCTCGGCTGGATAAAAGGCCGGGGCGGGCTGGACCTGCGTGACGATGGGGTCCGACCAGACGCCTTCGGCGTTCAGACGCGCGATCACCCGCTCGGCGATCTCGCGTTGCACATCCGAATGATAAAAGATCACCGAGCGGTACTGGCTGCCGATATCCGCACCCTGGCGGTTCAGGGTCGTCGGGTCATGAATCGTAAAGAAGACCTCGAGGAGTCTTTCGAAGTCGATCCGGGTGTCGTCGAAGCCGATCTCGACCACCTCGGCATGGCCGGTCGTACCCGTGCAGACTTGATGGTAGGTCGGCTGCGCGCCGGGGCCTCCGGCATATCCGGAGACCACGGACTGCACACCCTCCACGCCCTGAAAGGCCGCCTCCAGGCACCAAAAGCACCCGCCGCCGAGTGTCGCTGTTTCAATCGCCATCGCTCTTCGCTCCCGTTGTGCTTCGCAACCGCGCCGTGGCGCACCGAGACCACTTGCAACGGTCACCCGTTTTGACCGCGTCTCGATCGCACAGGTGGGGGCGAGGCCGATCCCGCAACAGCGTTGTCAATGAATCGGTGTTTCGGATCGGGTTCGAGACCGCCGAGCAAGGCATTCACGAAGGGGGTTGACAAGAGAAACAGTAAATAAGAAACTGTTGATGTACTGAAGCTTCCTGCTTCGGTGCACTCCTCCATCCTCCTTTGGTGGTAACTTCCGAGCGCGACGCCCGTCGCGCTTTTTTTTGCCTATCGATCAGCAACCTGCTCTACCCCCTAATCGGTTTCCCGGGCCGACGCAGCAGGGCCGTGAGGGCCTTCATGACGATCGAGGCCGGCAGCATTCAGCCCCCGGCGCGCCGGACCGCCTGATCGAGGAGGCGGTGACGCTCGACCTCGGCGGCGTGACCCTGGAGATGCTCCCGGTCGGCACCGCCCACACCGAGGGCAGCCTGATCGTGCACGTCCCTCGGGACAGCCTGGTCTTCGCCGGGGATGTACTCTACGGCGCCGCCTGTCGGCAGTGCTGCCGGCGAGTCACACCGGGGCTGGATCGACGCCTTCGAGCGCCTGCGCGACTTCGACAGAACACGATTCGCGCCTGGCCACAGGGAGGTCGGCCCCCTCTCGGATTTCGAGCAACCGACCCTCGACTACCTCAAGGCGCTCAAAACCCACATGGATGCGGAGACGGAGGAAGGCACGCGGCTCCAGGATGCCATCGAGGGCCTGGACCAGTCCCCCCTCGGCAAGGCCCGGCGGACTTCGAGGCCCTATCCGGGCGCAACGCGCACCAGACTGATCGCGATCGGGAAGCGGCGGCGTTCGAGTAAGCGACCGCAAACCGGGCAGACCATCACGGCCGGCGACGCTCAGACGGGTTGCGAGACGAAGCCTAGCGCCACTGCGGCGAGTAGCGTGACCACGACCGCCAGCCAGGGCGGCGCCTTCCAGGCCGTGAGCAGGACGAAGGCGGTCAAGGCGACGGCAACATCCGAGGACGAAGCCACCGCGCTGGTGCAGACCGGGTGATAAAGGGCCGAGCCCAGGATACCCACCACCGCGGCATTGGTGCCGGCCATGGCGGCGCGGGCACCGTCATAGTGACGCAGCCCGTCCCAAAACGGCAGTACGCCCATCAACAACAGCATGCCCGGCAGAAAGATGCCGAGCAGCGCGATGCTTGCTCCGAGGATCCCGTTCGGTCCCGGCTCGACGAGTGCACCGAGGTAGGCGGCAAAGGTAAACAGCGGACCGGGCACGGCCTGCGCTGCGCCGTAGCCGGCGAGGAAGGCGTCGGCGCTCAACCAGCCAGGCTCGACCAGCCGCGTCTCGAGCAGCGGCAGGACCACGTGCCCGCCGCCGAAGACCAGGGCGCCGGCCCGGTAGAAGACCTCGAACAGCGCGAGACCCGGCAGGGACCACAAGGCGGCGAGCGCGGGCAGTCCGAGCAACAACAACAAAAACAGCATGAGGAGGAGCATTCCGGCGCGCCGGGAGATCGCAACGGGCAGGTGCCCGGCGGAAAGCCGATCGACCCGGCGACACCAGAGAGTCCCGCCGACAACCCCGGCGACGATCGCGGCGATCTGTCCGAACGCGGTCGGAACGAATACGACGATCAGCACGGCGCCGAGCGCGATCGTCGCCCGCTCACGGTCGGGCGCGAGCGTGCGCGCCATCCCCCAGACCGCTTGGGCGACGATCGCGACCGCCACCAGCTTGAGACCATGGATCACGTCCTGCCCGATCGGGCCGCCGAAGGCATGGGCACCGAACGCGAACGCCAGCAGCAACGCCGCCGACGGCAGCGTGAACGCCGCCCAAGCCAGCAAGGCGCCCGCCGGTCCGGCGCGCAAGTAACCCAGCGCGAACCCGACCTGGCTGCTCGCCGGTCCCGGCAGGAACTGGCACAGTGCGACCAGATCGGCATAGGCCGCCTCGCTCAGCCAGCGCCGGCGCAGCACCAGCTCGTCGCGAAAGTAACCGAGGTGAGCGATGGGACCACCGAAGGAGGTCAGCCCGAGCTTGAGAAAGGCGCGGAAGACCTCGCCCGGGCCACCGCTCCCTGGTTCTTGTTGCTGATCGATCTGCTCTGACGCCATTGGCTGCGCCCTGAACCGGTAGTGTTTGGCGATGACCGGACACACTAGCACACGGTCGCGGCGCCGTGGTGAATGGCTGATGGTGCTGCGTCCCGTCGACATCACTGGACGATCCGGCTCATGCCAGGTTCACGAGTGCTCGGAGCGCGACGAAGGTCCAGCCGGCAATCCGCCGCCGAGCTTGAGCGCGTTGCGGATCCCCTCGGTCACGTCTGCGCGATGCGCCGAGTCGCGACCGAGCCCGTGGGCGAGTCCGTCCGCGATCATGGCGTCGATCGTCTGTTCGGCACGAAGCCAGTCGGCATCCGCCTCGCCCGGGGCGAAACCGCGATGCTCGGCGAGAAAATAGGCCGCGATCTCGACCATCTTGCGGCGCTCGTCCATGGTCGGCGCGCCGGGCGCCGGTAAGTTCGTCGGTTGCATCGACCGAGCCCCCTGATGTCGCCCGATCCGGGCTGTTGGTGAGGCCCCGATTATGCCATCGAGACAGGTGCGTTTAGATCAGCCGATTTGCGTGAAATCCACGGTCGAGCGACGGCGAGCGGCGCGGTACCATGCGCACCTCGGGACGGCGTGCGATCGCCCGCCGTCCGATCTGATTACACCGGCCGTCACGAGGATGCTTCCATGGGCTCAGCAACGCCTTCCTTCTTCCGGAGGGCCCTCATCGCCTTCAGCAGCTTCAAACGTATCCTGAAGGATCCGGGCTTTGCCCGCGCCGTCGGGGCGCTCGCCAAGGGCGAGGCCGGGCACGCCTTGGCGCGGCCCGCCGCACCGGCCGCGGTGCCCTTGGCGAGCGCTGCGCCGGATTCGGCCTTGCTCTTGCTTGGTTTGCTGCAGAAAGAGGGGCGCTTGGTGGACTTTCTGCAAGAGGATCTCAAAGGCGCCTCCGATCAAGAGATCGGCGCTGCCGCACGCATCGTCCATCAGGGCTGTCGGGGTGTCCTGAACACACACCTGAAGATCGCACCGGTGCGCGAGGAGCCCGAGGGCAGTCGCGTCACGCTGGCGCCCGGTTTCGACGCCTCCGCGAATCGACCGACCGGCAATGTCGTCGGAGATCCGCCGTTCCACGGGACGCTCGTGCATCGCGGCTGGCGCGTCACGGAGATGGATCTCCCCAAGACCACCGGCGGACATGACCTGCGCATCCTCGCCGCAGCGGAGGTGGAACTGTGAGTCACTATCGCTACGCCGTCGGCATCGATCTGGGAACCACCCATTGCGCCCTGTCGTTCGTGGAGTCGGACAAGAGCGAGGGCGAGAACATCGTCCAGGGGCTCGTCTCCATCCCGCAGCTGATCGGGCCGGGCTCCGTCGAGGCCCGCCCCCTGCTGCCGTCCTCTCTCTATCTGCCGCATCCCGACGAACTCAAGGCCGCTGACCTTGGCCTGCCCTGGCAGACCGACCCGACCCGCATCTGCGGCGAGATGGCTCGCAACCAGGGCACCACGACGCCGATCCGTCTGGTCTCGAGTGCGAAGAGCTGGCTCTGTCATCCGGACGTCGACCGCAAGTCCGCGATCCTGCCGGCAGGTGCGCCGGACGAGATCCCGCGGATCTCGCCCTTCGATGCGACCGTGCACTACCTCGCCCATCTGCGCGACGCCTGGAACGGGCAGTTTCCGTACGACCAGCTGAGCCGTCAGGAGGTCACGGTCACGGTGCCGGCCTCCTTCGACCCGGCCGCGCGCGAGCTGACCGCCGAGGCGGCCCGTGCGATCGGCATCGAGCACCTGGTCCTGCTTGAAGAGCCGCAGGCGGCACTCTACTCCTGGGTCAACGACACCAAGGGCGCTTGGCGGCATGAGGTGCAGGTCGGCGACATCATCCTGGTGGTGGACGTCGGCGGCGGGACCACGGATCTGTCGCTGATCGCGGTCACCGAGCAGGACGGGGCGCTCGAGCTGACGCGCGTGGCCGTGGGCGAGCACATCCTGCTCGGCGGCGACAACATGGACCTGACCCTCGCACATCTGTTGAAGCAGAAGCTGGCGAAGAGCGGCGTGGAGCTGGATCGCTGGCAATTGCAGGCACTGACGCACGGCTGCCGCATCGCCAAGGAGTCACTGCTGGCCGATCCCGATCTGGAAAGCATGCCGGTCGTGGTCCCGAGTCGCGGCTCGCGTCTGATCGGCGGCAGCATCCGCACCGAGCTCACCCGCGAGGAGGTCCGCTCGACCCTGATCGAGGGCTTCTTCCCGGCGGTCGCCGCGGACAGTCGCCCGGCCGTTCGCGCGCGCGGCGCGATCACCAAGGTCGGCCTGCCCTACGCGCAGGATCCGGCCGTAACCCGTCATTTGGCCGCCTTCCTCGGCCGCCAAACCGGGGCGACCGAGGACCTGCAGGGCTTCGTGGCCCAGACACCGGGCGCGAGCTTCCTGCATCCGACCGCCGTGCTCTTTAACGGCGGCGTCTTCAAGGCACCGGTTCTCCAAGAGCGCGTGCTCGAGGTGCTCAACCAGTGGCTGGTCGCGGAGGATGCGCCCGTGGCCCGCCTACTGGATGCACGCGATCTGGACCTGGCCGTCGCCCGCGGGGCCGCCTTCTATGCCCATGTCCGGCGTCACGGCGGGGTTCGGATCCGCGGCGGCACGAGCCACTCCTACTACGTCGGGGTGGAGAGCGCCATGCCGGCCATTCCCGGCATGGAACCCGAGATTCAGGCGCTCTGCCTGGTGCCTTTCGGGCTCGAGGAAGGCTCGGATCCGGTCGCACCGCCGCAGGAATTCGGTCTCGTGGTGGGCGAGCAGGTGCGCTTCCGTTTCTTCGGCTCGAGCGTCCGGCGCGAGGACGAGGTCGGCGAGCTGCTGGAAGAGTGGCGCGAAGATGAGCTCGAGGAGCTCGCCGAGATCCAGACCGTGCTGCCCGCAAAAGATCACAAAAAGGGCGAGGTGGTCGCGGTCCGGCTTCAGGCCACGGTGACCGAGGTCGGCACGCTGGAGCTGACGGCGATCCCGGTGGACACACCGGACGAGCACTGGAACGTCGCGTTCAACACGCGCGGTGGCGGCTGACCCGGAGCCTCGGTGCTGCGGAAAAGCATCGCGCGCCGCGCGGGCGATGGTACGTCTCGAGCGTCGCATGCGAACCCGAAGCGACTGCTGGCCGGCGGGTGAAGGTGATGAATAAAAGGCCGTTGACGTCCTTGACAGGATGCCATACGGTGACCACAATCAAGTATCCTTACTATATTGGTGACTACTAAAGTGTCCGTGTCGGTCCGAGAGCTCAAATCCAGGCTTGCGCATTACCTTGCCGAGGCTCGCACAGGCCAACCCATCGAAATCACGTCGCACCGCCGGGTGATTGCGCGGCTCACTGCCGTTCCGAACGGCGACGAGCAAGGCATCGGCCGACTACTAGTCTCCGGGGCGGCGCAGTGGAGCGGCGGAAAACCCGCAGGCGCCGATATTCGTCTCTCGCCTGATGGCCCCTTGCTCTCGGAGCTAGTCCAAGAAGACCGGGGATGATTTTGTTTTGCGACACATCCGCCGTGGTCAAGCTCTATGTTGCCGAGCCGGATAGCTCTCGAGCGAAGGGCCTCGTCGCAGAGGCAGACGCAGTCGTGGTGTGCCGGATCGCCTGGGCCGAATTTCATGCAGCAGTGGCACGGCGCGCCCGAGCAACCCCGGCTGATCAGGCTGCGTTGGAGTTCGCCAAAGCGGACCTAGCCAGGGACTGGCCCCATTATGTCGTGATGGAGGTCACGCAAAACCTTGTGGAGCGTGCTGGCGAGTTTGCCGATGCCTTCGCCTTGCGTGGCTACGATGCAGTGCAATTGGCGGCAGCCCACATCGCCATGGCGCAGTCGGATTTGCCGCTCTGTTTTTCCTGCTTCGACCGGCGCTTGAATCAGGCCGCAAAACTCCTCGGCCTGACCTTGCCCTGAGTCTCGACAGACGCACCGCTCGCCCTCGCGCCGACTCCGTCAGCTCGGCTGCGGGGATGGCCCCTGCGCGGCGACCGGACCCGCCGGCGCCGACCACAGCAGCAGATGCAGCTCCTCGAGCCCGTCGCGATGCGAGAGGAGCACCCGCTTTTCAGCCGCGCTCAGGCTGTTCGGCCCCTCGTCCTGGAGTTGGAAGATCAGACCCTCGAGATAATGCCTGCGCCGCCGGTTGGGGATTTCTTCAGGCAAGAGCGAGGCGTGCAGCGCATAGGCGCAGGGATCGATGACGGCGCGATACCAGAGATCCCCGACGATCTCCTCCGAGCCCGCCTCGCCCGAATCGGCATCCGCCGAGCACAGGGCGCTTCCGGTGTGCTTCATCTGATCCTCGAGCAGCTCGAGCACGCGCGGCGGCTTGTGCTCTTCGGGTGTCAGGAAGAGTCCGAGTGCCCTTGCCCGCTTGCCGGGCCAAACACGGCTGGTCGCCATCGAGACCGGGATCGCGAGCAGGAGCCCGGCCAATACAGGCGTGAACCACCAGAAGAAGGCCGGGACGTAATAATAGGTCAGCAGTCCTGCACCGACCGCCAACAGGGTCTGGCCGCCATGGGCGCCGAGCGCCTCCGTTAGCCCGGTCCCGTGATCGCCCCGCTGCTGCGGCGGCCAACCGACGACCTTGCGCAGCAGGATCGAGGCGACGAACTTGCTCTGAAAGAGCATGAGCACGGGGGCATAGAGGACCGACAGCAGACTTTCCAGCAGGACGCTCAGCGTGGCGCGCGGCAATCCGCCGTAGGCTGCGCCCAAGCGCGGGCGCACGGCGAGCAGCACCAGGGCGAACAGCTTCGGCAGAAAGAGCATGGCCAGCGTCACCCAGAGGACCGTGGCCATCTCGACCACATAGGACACGGGCCAGATCGGCAGCAGATAGTCGCCGAAGAAATACACCGGCACATCCAGGCTGTTCAGGTACGCCTGAAGGCCCGTGAGGAGCAGAAACAGGAGCCACAGCGGCGAGGCCATGTACGACATGACGCCCATCGCGAGATGGACCCGATTCAAGGGCCTGAAGCCGCCCGCGAAGACGAGCCGGGCATGCTGGAGGTTACCTTGGCACCAGCGCCGGTCGCGCTTGGCATAATCGATCAGTGTCGGGGGTATCTCTTCGTAGCTACCGCCCAAGTCGTCGGCGAGCCAGACCTTCCAGCCGGCGCGCCGCAAGAGCGCAGCCTCCACGAAGTCGTGACTTAGGATCTCGCCGCCGAACGGCTCATGCCCGGGAAGCTCGGGCAGACCGCAATGGGCCGCGAATGCCTCGACCCGGATGATGGCGTTGTGCCCCCAATAATTGCCGGTATCGCCTTGCCAGCAGCTCAATCCGGCAACGAAGATGCGCCCGTAGAGGCTACTGGCGAACTGCAGGACACGCGCAAACAGCGAGACCCGGTTGACCGGGACCGGGGGAACCTGGATCAGTGCCACGTCCGGATTGCGCTCCATGCGCGCGACCATCTCCACGAGTGTCTCGCCGGACATGAGACTGTCGGCGTCGAGCACGATCATGTAGCGATAGCGCCCGCCCCACTGCCGACAAAAATCGGCCAGGTTGCCGCTCTTGCGGCTCGTGTTCTCGACCCGATTGCGATAGAAGATGCGCTCGGGCAACCCTGCCTCGACGGCCCACTTGCGCCATTGCAGCTCTTCTTCGACCCAAATGTCCGGGTCGCGCGTATCGCTGAGCACGAAGATCTCGAAACCCTCGGCCTGTCCGGTCTCCTGCAGCGACCGGTCGATCGCACGCAAACCGGCGAAGACCCGCTCGGGATCCTCGTTGTAGATCGGCATGACCAGGGCCGTTTTGAAACCCATCCCGGACTCCGATCCGGCGGCGCGTGCGCTCGGAGGTGGCTCATCCTGCCGCACCAACAGGCGGATGAAACCGATGGCGGCGGTCCAGAAGGAGGCGCTGATCCAGAGGATCAAGATCGCGTAGAGCAGCAGGAGCGCGAACTCGAGCGGGGTTATGCCGCCCTCTTGAAAGACGCCGCTGAGCAGGCTCATGGCGCCGAAGGTGGTCAACAACACCAGGGAAAAGAAAATGACCCGACGATAAACGGGGTCGGAGCGCACGCCCGAGGAGACGCCCTTCATATGGATTGTCCGAGATTCACACGCCGCCGATGAAGAGATCCGGGGAGCATACGGTGCAGCCGTCGCGCGAGCCTTCGAAAGAGACGATAACAACAGGGATCGATGCGTTGCGTCACCATCGCCAGAGGCGCCGGATCCGGGACAGCGGCAAGACTGCTGGCTCGGATACGCTCGCTGATCGGTCGATCCCTGAGCCGATCGCCGCTCCGATCACCGAGGTGGGGCGTGCGTCCCGACCAAACCCCGACCCAACCGGGCACCGCGCCGCCCAGGACAACCGCGCGGGCCACTCCCCGCATGGGTCCGGGGACGTCCGGACCAAGCTCGGCCGCCAGCCACTCGTCAAGCAGCTTGGACGCTTCCTCGATGCCGGTCTCGACCGCGTCGGCCACCAGGTTTGTCTCCACCTGATGCTCGAAGCGCACGCGGATCGCCGTCAACAGGCGTTCGAGATCGCGCGGGTCACGAACCCCGAGCGCGCGCAGATAACGGGCGACACGCGGCGCCGCGTGCTCCCAGTCGGCCGGCGATACGGCCACCGGCTCGCCGGTGTCGAGCGACGCGTGCAATGTGTCGCCGACCTGCGCGCTCACTGCGGAATCCATTCGAAGCTCCAGGTCTCCGACAGCACGTCGCTCCCGTCATAAAGGAAGCCGCGCAGCTCCGCGGTTCGACCGCGCTCGGGTGTCAGCTCGAAGAACAGACGCCAACCGCCGGTCTCCGGATTGCGCTGCGCAATCGGGGGAGACAGCTCGCCCGAGGTCGTGGTGACGGTCGCCATGACCGGGGTCTCGGCCGGCAGCTTCGAGAGGTTCTCGCCGACGAAATCCACGACGAATTTCCGCCGATCGGAATCCAGCTCGTCGGTTCCCGCAGCGCCGATGCGGGTCGCCAGGGTCCGTCCGCCGGTCAAACGCTCCTCCGGATCAGCCGAATATCTCAGGCGATAGGCAAACTCCATCTCGTCGCCCGCCTCGACGCGGCGCTCCGGTGTCCAGAAGGCGACGATATTGTCGTAGCGCTCCGAGTTGCTCGGGATTTCGACCACCTCCACCACGCCCTTGCCCCAGTCGCCGATGGGCTCGACCTGCGCGCTCGGGCGATTGTGGTAGTGGGCCTCGAGGTCCTGATAGTGAGCGAAGTCGCGGTCGCGCTGCAGCAGGCCGAACATCCGCGGGTTCTCGACCTGGAAGGTACTGATGCGCAGACCGAGCGGATTGATCAAGGGGCGCCAGATGCGCTCGCCGGTCCCGGTCTCGATGATGAGTCCGTCCGAGTCATGCACCTCGGGGCGGAAATCATCCATGAACCGCTCGGTAAGCTCGCCGTGCATGAACATGCTGGTCAAGGGCGCAATGCCGACCTTCTCGACCGAGTCCCGGAAATAGAGGTGATTCTTGACCTCCATGGTCGTCTCGAGGCCTGGCTTGATCACGAACCGATAGGCCCCGGAAACACGCGGGCTGTCCATGAGGGCATAGACCCTGATCTCGACCGCGTCCTCGGCGGGTTTTTCGATCCAGAACTCGCGAAACAGCGGAAACTCCTCGCGGGTCGACAGACCGGTATCGATGGCCAGACCGCGCGTGGTGATCCCGTAATTCAGATTCTGGGCCACCGCACGGAAATAGCTGGCCCCGAGGAACACCGCGACCTCGTCGAAGAGATCGTCGCGATTGATGGGGTAGAGCAGACGCAGACCCGCAAATCCCAAGTCATGCGGGATCTGCTCGGGGACCAGGTTCTTGCCGTAATCGAACAGCTCGGTGGAGAACTCGACCGGCGTGACCTGCTCCCCCTCGATCAGATTGATGGTCACACGGTCCTGGAACATGAATCCGCGATGAAAGAACTGGACCTGAAACGGCAGACCGTCGCCGCGCCACAGTGAGTGATCCGGTCGAAAACGGATATCGCGGAACCCGTCGTAATCGAGCGATGCGAAGGCTTCGGGAAGCTCGGGCGCATCGCGTTGGTAAGGCGCCTGTGCCAGATCCGCGGCACGGCGCACGACGTTCGCAAAGGTGAAGGCACCGGGCACGCCGGCATCCTCCGGCGCTGCAGCGGGCTGGGATACGGCCTCTCCCGCCAGCGTCATCGCCAAGACGACGAGCAGGCCGACGGAGATTCGTTTGAGGTCGCGAGATGGATTCATAGTCTGAAGCGCCAGGTTGTCCAGTGAGAGATGCCGGTCGAAGATCGTTAAAAGGGTTGCTCGCGGCGGAATCGCCGATGCCGAGTGCCGCGTCCGTGCGGTCCGGACAACCGACATCACGCGGCACGGCTCCCGGCCGCGACACTGCGTCGTGGCCATCGAGGATGGATTCGGATCACTCGCCGCGGGCTCGCCGTCGACGCACGGACGTCGCGGAGACGACCGCTCGGCCGACCCGCGGTGAGCACCGCGAAGATGAGGATGACCCTGGCGTGCGACGCGGTGTCGATCCGAAGCGCGAAGCTCCGAACCCTTCTCAACCGCCATCGATCAGGTCACTTATACACGCACATCTTAAGCGAGCGTCAGGTCCGCGTGAAGCCCCCCGCAAGAGGTCGCGACGCGGGTTATACGCGCTCGGGTCAGGCGCCGACATCGCCGCCGTCGGCGGCTCCTCACCCCATCTCGATTTCGATGGAATAGAAGCCTGAGGAGGTCGGCAGAAGGATCCGCGCGGTCCCCGCCGAGAGCGCCGCAGCCTGCCCGTCCAGACGAGCCGCGACGACCTCGACACCTCCGTGCGGATTCGCCACCCGAATATCGCAACGGGTCGTCCCGTCGGGGAGGCGGTAGAGGATCCGAAACCCGGGCCAATCGTTCGGGATACAGGGCCGAATGAGCAGCGTGCGCCCCGCCTCGACACGCAGCCCGAGCACCGACTCGAGGGCCGCACGGTAAAGCCAGCCGGCGGAGCCTGTGTACCAGCTCCAGCCCCCGCGCCCGACATGCGGCGCCGCGCCGTAGATGTCGGCCGCCACCACATAGGGCTCGAGGCCGTAGGCGGCCAAGTGCTCGGGTGTGCCGGTGTGCCAGACCGGAGTGAGGCGTTCGAGCAGCGCGGCCGCACGCGCGTTGTGACCGAGCTCGGCAAAGGCCATCACGGCCCAACAGGCCGCGTGGGTATACTGGCCCCCGTTCTCGCGCACGCCCGCCACATAGCCCTTGATGTAGCCCGGATCCTGCGGCGTGTCGACGAAGGGCGGCGCGAGCAGGCGGATCAGGCCGCGTTCCTCGTCGACCAGCTCCGAGTGCATTGCAGCCATTGCCTGTTCGGCCCGGGTGCGATCGACCGCGCCCGAGAGCACCGACCAGGCTTGCGCAAGCGCATCGATGCGACATTCACTGTTGGTGTGCGAGCCGAGCGGAATGCCGTCGTCGTCGTAGGCGCGGCGATACCAGGCCCCGTCCCAGCCGGCGTCTTCGAGTGCAGGGACCAGAGCGTCGCGATAGGCCAAGTAGGCGGCGACGCGGGCGACGTCTCCCCGTCGTTCGCAGATGGGCAGGACATCCGCGAGGATGCGATACAGGAAGAAGCCCAACCAGACGCTCTCCCCGCGCCCGAGACGCCCGACACGATTCATTCCGTCGTTCCAATCACCCGTACCCATCAGCGGCAGGCCGTGTGCGCCGCGCGTGAGCGAGCGGTCGATGGCCCGACAGCAATGCTCGTAGAGATCGGCCGACTCGCCGCTGTCTTCGGGCCGCAGATAGACCTCGTCCTCGCCGGGCGCGAGCAGCGGTGCCGTCAGAAAGGGGACCGACTCGTCCAGGATCGCGATGTCGCCCGTCGCGCGGATGTAGTCGGCGGTCACGAAGGGCAGCCAGAGCAGATCGTCCGCAAAACGGGTGCGCAGACCGCGCTCCAGCGGGGCTGGATGCCACCAGTGCAGCACGTCGCCCTCGCAGAACTGATGGGCGGCGTGCAACAGGATCTGGGCGCGGGTCAGATCCGGGCGCAGGCCGACCAAGGCGGAGGCATCCTGCAACTGGTCGCGGTAGCCGAAGGCACCGCCGGACTGATAGAGCGCCGAGCGCGCCCATTGGCGGCAGGCTAGGTTCTGATAGGTCAGCCAGCCGTTGAGCATGAGATCGATCGCCGGGCTCGGGGTCTCGACCCGGAGCGCGTCGGTCAGATCAGTCCAGAATCCCGTCGCCTCGGCCAGTGCCTCGGCGACCGCATTCGCACGGCGATAGCGCGCGAGCAGGGCGTCCAGCTCCGCCTCGTCGAGACACTCCCCGAGCAGGAAGACGCATTCAGCCGTCTCGCCGGGGGCCAGATGGATCCTCGACTGCTGCGCGAAACAGGCGTCCAGGCCGGGGCCCGCGGCCATGCAAAGGTCGGCGCCGGAGAGGACGGCGGCCGGCGAGACGAGATCGCGATGACGGCCGATGAAGGCGGCGCGATCGCAGCTGAACCCAACCGGCTCGACCCGACCTTTCGTGACCAGGGTCGCGGCGAAGACGATCGCACCGGCAAAGTCGCCCGCGGCCGGGTTGACGGCGCGCAGAATGCCCCGCTTGGGATCCAACGCGGTCTCGATCGCCGCCGGCGCGCTCGGCTGACTGCCCAGCACCAGTTGCTGATACGAGAAGGTCGAGAGTGCGCGCGGGCGCGTCCCGCGATGGGTCAGGCGCAGACGTAGGATGCGAACCGGGTCGCGACGCGGCACGAAGAGCGTGACCTCTTGCACCAGATCCTTGTAATCGGAACGAAATGCGGAATAGCCGAAGCCGTGACGGACCTCGTAGGCCACCGGCGCCGGGCGCGGACCCGGCAGGGGTGACCAGACCTCGCCGACCCGCGGAACCTCCGCCGAATCGCCCTCGGTCTCGTCGCGCAGATAGAGTGCCTCGCCGTGCGGATCGCCGACCGGATCGTTGAACCAAGGGGTCAGCCGATTGGCCTGGCTGTTGCGGCACCAGGTATAGCCCGCGCCCGTCTCGCTGACCAGGAACCCGGCGCGCTCGTTCGCGACCACGTTGATCCAGGGCTGAGGCGGGCGGTGCAGCGCGGTTCCGTTCCAAGGCAGGCGGATCACGTACACCCGACCATCGGGCGAGAATCCACCGTGACCGTTGAAGCATCGCAGGGCCTCGCCGTCCCGGTCGATCCCGTCCCTCTCGGTACACGGAGGCACCGTCGTCGTCGCCGACTCCGGAGGCTGCGGCGACCGCCGCGCGGGCGAACGGGTGTCGCGTCCCTCTCGAAAGGGCCGGATCAGATCCAGGGCCGCCTCGCGCCCTTCCGCCGCCCCGGTCAGGAGGAGGATCTCCTCTTCCCCCTCGGGTGCGAGCTCGACGACGACGCGCAAGGCGAGGATCGGATCCAGGACACTGCCGAGCGCACCGGACAAGGGCTCCGTGCCGAGCAATGCCGCCGGGGTGTGCAGACTGCCGCCGCGTCCGAGGAAGTGCCGACGGTCGGTCTCCCATTCGATCGGCTGCGCGCCCGCAACGGCATGGACCAGCCAGGGCCAACGCTCCTCGGCGGCACGCGGCCGGCGCCGGGCCAAGAGTGCGCCGGATGCGGTGTCGCGATCGGTTTGGACGAACAGCTTGCTGAAGGCCGGGTGGGCGGCGTCCGCGTTCGGGTCGTTCAGGACGACCTCGAGATAGCTGGTCACCTCGATGCGCCGCGCACGCGCAGAGCGATTCTGCAGGCTCAGACGACGACACTCCAGGTCGGAGTCGGGCTCGACGCCGAGTGTGAGACGGGTGAGCAGCCCCTCGGTCTCGCGTTCAAGCTCGACGCGTGTCTCGGAACCCTCGTCGACCGCACGACAGCGGTAGAGCGACGCCGGGACCCGGGTCGGCTGATAGCCCGCAGACCAAAAACGCCCGGTCTCGAGGTCGCGCAGATACAGGACCGAGCCCAGGTCGTCGATCACGGGATCCACCGATCCGCGGGTCAGGGCGATCCACTCCCATGATGAGAGACCGCTGCCGACCTCCGAGAACGACACCGCATAGCGCCCGTTCGAGAGCCGGTACTCGACGGGAGGCGCGACCTGCGGTCGGTTATAGCGATCAGTGTCCATCGTTGAGGTTCCTGACAGGCGTCATCTAACCCGCGCCCGGCGCGACATGCAATGTTTTCGGATGGGACCGGCCCCGGCCGACTTGACGACCGTTGGAGCCGGAGCGGTTTAACATACTAAAAAATATTAAATTTTAAACCGCGCCTCACCGAGGTCGTGGACATCTCCAAAGCCAAACCCAAAACGAAAATATCGCATGTCGCTCCGGACGCGGTTTAAAGACAAATTCGGTCGGCACAGCCGCGGCTCAGGTCACGACGACGCGCGCCGGCAAGGCCCGGATCACTAGCTCCGTCGCCGTGTCCTCGTCCGCCGGCTCGCCGTTCACGCGGACCGAGCGCGACGCGAGATCGAGCGGCGGGGCGAAGCGGATCCCGCCCGACGGGATCCGGTCGAGTCCGGAGAGACTCAGCTCGAAGGCATCCCCTGCCCCGCGCCCGAGATGCAGGTCCAGCCGGCCATACCAGGTCGGCAGCCCGGTCACGCTCACCGGGCCCTCATCCAACCAGTCGAGCGGAATCCCGGAACAGACCACGAGCGACCCGTCCGCCTCGCGCTCGTAGGCGAAGAGATCGCGGAAGACCAGGACATACTCGGCACTGATCCAGGCATGCGGCAGGTCGCCCTGATGGCCGGGCGCGCGCGGATCGCGCCAGATGATCTCGGGCCACTGATGCCAGGCCGACGGGCGCAGATCGGCAAGGAGGACGCGCAGAACCTCGTGGGCCTCGCGGCGGCGCCCGAGTCGGACGAGGGCTCCGACCACGCGGACCTCGTAGGGACTGTAGTTGGTCCAGTCCACGCCTTGCTCATGCATGGCGCGAAAGCGATTCAGAAGCTCCTCGAAGGTGCGCTGCAAGGCAGCTGCGGGCAGATGATAGCCCTCGTCGATCAGGGTCAGGGCCACCGCGATGGCGGTCGGGTCGGGGTCGGCCCATTCCACCGAGCCCGGGATGAAGTCGATCCCGCGCTCGGACATGGTCAGCGCGATCGAGGCGTAGAGCGTGCGGCGAAAATCCTCGCAGAGCGTGGTCAGACGCACATGCTCGGCATCCTCGCCGAGGATCTCGGCGAGCCAGGCGGCATCCTTGAGCCCGCGCACCGCCCAGAGATCGTCCCAGTAGGCGTGCACCGGCTGGGCGAGATACCCCTCGTGACTCACCGACTCGGGCAGAAGACCGAAACAGGCCCGACGCTCGGGCGTGCGCTCCGCATCGGTCAACCGACCGGCGCGCAGCTGCTCCAGATAGGCCACCGCGCGACACACGGCGGGCCAGAGATCCGCCGCGAGCTGCCGATCGCCGGTGAAGCGCACCGGCTCGGCGACGGCGAAGATGAATTCGCCGAGACTGTCGTGCTCGGGCAGCCAATCCGGGCCTTTGTGATCGACGCAGCAGGGCACCTCGCCGGCCTCGGTCTGAAACCCTGCATACCAGCGAATAAAGTCCGCCGATTCGCTCCGGCAGCCCATCCGCAGCAGCGCGGCGGACATGACCGCGCCGTCGCGGATCCAGGAGCGGGTGTAGCGACGCGGGCCGGGTTGAAAGGCGGGTCCGTCGCGGTTGATCAGGATGTGGGCCAGCGCCGTCTTGGCGGTCTCCGCGAGGAGGCGGGCCGAGGGTGGAAGAGCAAAGGCAACGGCGCCGAGCCGCTGGGACCAGTCGCGCACCGCCTCGGCGAATCCGGCGTTTGCATCGAGCCCGTGCCCGAGGCGCAATGCATCCGAGACCGGCCCCACGCCATCGCGGGCGAAGGGGATCGCAATCACGACCTCCTCGACCCCGCCGGGCGGGAGCACCCGATCGAAGCGCAGCGCACCCGAGGCGAAGCCGAGCGGGTCCTCCACCGCTTGGTCCGGCGGGAGCCGGCCGAGTGCGAGCCGATCGAGGATCGCACCCTGATCGAAGGTCGCCGCGCCGAATCCGCTCGACTCACTCAGCGGGATCACAACCTCCTCGTCGTTCACTCGAACCCGGCCGTCGCGATAGGCCAGCCGATGGATCGGACTCACGCCGCCGATGTCGGCATAGCCCTGCCAAGGCGGCGAGACCTGAAAGGGGCGCACCGCGACGAAGAGTGTGGACGCCACCGGGGTGTCGCGCCGATTCTCCAGACGATACCGCGCATAGAGCACCCGGCGCCCGAGAGCGCGGGCCGCGAAGGCGGTGGTCGCAAGGACCAGACCGGCCCGGGTTCCGGTGACGGACGGGATCGGCAGCTCACCCTGCTCCAGACACGGGGCCGGCGCCAGCTCGGCCCAGCCGAGCAGACCATCGTCGACGAACAAGAAAGGCTCGAGCGTCCAGCCGGCGCCTTTGCCCGTAGCGGGTCCGACCTCGATCAAGCCATCCTCGTTGAGCAGGGCCGGAATCCCCCCGTCGGGGACATCCACCGCCGTCCAGTAGGTCTGCTCGCGATAGAGCCAACGCGGATAGCGCCCGCGCGGCGCGCGCTCGGCCACATGATGGAAGAGCTCGTCGGCAGAGCGCGAAAAGGCATCGGGCTGAAGCTCGATCGATCCGAGTGCCGGATAGACGCCGTCGGGCCCCGGATCGAGCGCAAGCCGCAGAAAGCGCGAGGATGCGTTCGGTAGACCGACAAAGCTGCAGGCACTGCCGGCACGGGAAGCCGAGTAGAGCAGGCGCCAATCCTCCCCGTCGTTCGATGCCTGCACGCGGAAGGCGCGCTCGCAGGCCGGAGCGGACGCGGGGTCGCTCCAGTGCAGGATCAATCCGCCGTACTCGCATTCGCGACCGAAATCCAAGGTAAGCCATGCCTCCCCGCAACCGGAGCCGGCACGCCAGTCGGTCGCGGTTCCCGGGTCGAGGACAGCCACAGGCGGGTGTCCGGGCAGGGCGGACGATGCCGTAAGCTCGGGCGGCCAGGGCGGCGTGCGGTCCTCCATGCGAAGGTCGGCGATGCACAGATGGCCCTGCCCTCCCGAGCCGGCGACGATCGCAATCTCGATGGCACCGATCGCGCGCGCCACACCGCCGCCGGCCGGTCCCCAGGCGAAGTCGATCAGGCGGCTCGGGATTTCGAGAACGTGCCAGGCGCCGTCGGGTTCGAGCATCTCCTGCCGGTAGCGCCAGACGTTGGTCCCGCCCGGATCGACCAGCTTCAGCTCGAATCCATTGGGTGGCATCGCACCGCACAGGGCGAGCCGGATACAGTAGGCCGGCGGCAGCACGAGCGCTGCCGTTCGGCGGACGACGACGAAGCCGCCGCCACCGTGGAAATCGAAGTCGAGCCGCAGCGCCGATCCCTCGAGACCGCTATCGGATTGCAGCCGAAGCTGTGCCCGTCCCGACGCGTAGGCCTGCCAACGCGAAGGGTCGACGAAGTCATCCAATAGCTCGCTCGTCATGGGCTGCGGATCCCGCGTGTGGGGTTGAAAGAGGTCGTTTCGGGGACGACGCAGGATCGCGTCGATGATCCCGCGCAACCGGTCAGGGCGTAAGGCTATACTCGCGCCCGGCCAGCGTCATCCGCGACGTTGGACCAGGGTAGCCGGAAGGGTCGTCGTGCGCTCCGCCGGCGCTCGCTTCCCCGATCTCGAAGGCCCGGCTCCACCATGATTGCACTGCGCACAACCATCAGCCGCACCACCTGGAAACGCTTCCTCGAAATGCTCGCCATGCTGGCGCGCTCGGAGGTCGGCGGCAAAGCGAAGCTGCTGTTTACCTTGTTGATCCTGCTTCTGTTCGGCATCAACGGCCTGAATGTGCTCAACAGCTATGTCGGCCGGGATTTCATGACGGCCATCGAGAACAAGGACATGAGCGGCTTCACGCACTTCGCCCTCCTTTACGTCGGCGTGTTCGCGCTCTCGACCCTGGTCGCGGTCTATTTTCGCTACAGCGAGGAACGCTTGGGTCTGGTGTGGCGCCACTGGCTGACGGCGCGAGCCGTGGAGCGTTATCTCGATGATCGGACCTATTTTCGCCTGCAGGACACGGTAGATCTGGCCAACCCGGATCAACGCATCAGCGAGGATATCCGCTACCTCACCGCCACGACGCTCTCGTTCGTGCTCCTCTTGCTCAACGCGAGCTTCACGGTGATCGCCTTCTCGGGCGTCATGTGGAGCATCAGCCCGCTCTTGTTCGTCGTGGCCGTTTCCTATGCCGCGCTGGGCTCGTTCATGACGGTGCTCCTGGGTAAGCCGCTGATCCGTTTAAACTACGACCAGCTCGACAAGGAAGCGAACTTTCGCTCGCGCCTGATCCATGTCCGCGAGAACGCCGACTCCATCGCGCTCCTGCGACGCGAGGCCAGGCTGAAATATCAGCTGCTCGAGCGTCTCGAGGATCTGACGACGAATTTCCAACGCATCATCCTGGTGAACCGCAACCTCGGATTCTTTACCACCGGCTACAACTACATGATCCAGATCATTCCGGCCTTGATCGTCGCCCCTTTGTTCATCAAGGGGGAGGCTCAGTTCGGTGTCATCGCCCAATCCGCAATCGCCTTCGCCCATCTGCTCGGCGCCTTTTCGCTGATCGTCACCCAGTTTCAGTCGATCTCGGCCTACACGGCCGTGATCGCGCGCCTGGCGGGGCTGCGCGAGGCGATGGGCGACGACCAAACCTCGAGAGTATCGAACATCGAGATCCGCACCGATAGTGACCGCGTGGCATTCGATGCACTCACGCTGCGCTCGCCGCGCAGCGGGCGAGATCTGGTCAAGGCATTGTCAGCCTCGGTCCCGCGCGGTAAACGCCTCTTGATCATCGCGCCGAACGAGTCGGCCAAGACGGCCCTGTTCCGCGCGACCGCCGGACTTTGGGACGCCGGCGAGGGGCGCATCCTGCGCCCGAAAGACCGTGCACTCATGTTCCTCCCGGAACGGCCCTATCTCCCGCCCGCAACCCTGAGGCATCTGGTCACCCCGAGCGACTCCAACGGCTCCTTCACCGACGAGCGCATCCTCGCGACCTTGCGTGCACTCAAGCTCGAGCCCGCGCTCGTTCGGGCGGGCGGACTCGACGTGGAGCGCAACTGGAACGAGCTGCTCTCGCTCGGCGAGCAGCAGCTTCTGGCGTTCGCGCGGGTGATCCTCGCCGAGCCCGCCTTCGTCATGCTCGACCACCCGACCCGGGCGCTGAGCGAATGCCAGATCGACGAGCTGCTCGCGATGCTGCGCGAGCGCGGGATGACCTACATCACGCTCGGCGACGAGGACGACGATCCCGCCGCCTACGACGAGGTGCTCTTGGTCGCCCAGGACGGGACCTGGAGCGCGCAGACATGAACGAACCCCTCACCGAGATGCAGAACGCCTCGCCGTCGCGAGGCTTCCTGTGGGGTGCCGCGACCTCGGCCTACCAGATCGAGGGCTCTCCGCTCGCCGACCGGGCGGGGCCGAGCATCTGGCATCGCTTCGCCCATACGCCCGGGCGCGTCTTAAACGGCGAAACCGGGGATATCGCCTGCGACCACTACCGGCGCTGGCGCGAGGATGTCGCCCTGATGGCGACGCTCGGTCTGAACGCCTACCGCTTCAGCGTGGCCTGGGCGCGGATCCTCCCCGAGGGCAGCGGGCGGGTGAATCAGCCGGGCCTGGATTTCTATCGACACCTGGTCGATGCGTTGCTGGAGCGGGGGATCGAGCCCATGCTCACCCTCTACCATTGGGATCTCCCCCAGGCGCTCGACGCGCGCGGGGGCTGGGCGAGCGACGCGAGTCCGGGGTGGTTCGCGGACTATGCGCAGATCCTGTATCGCGCCCTCGGCGACCGGGTACGCCTCTGGATCACGCTGAACGAGCCCTGGGTCATCACGGCAGGCGGCTATCTCTACGGCGACCTGGCCCCCGGGCATCGCAATCCGCACGAGACGCCGATCGTCGCGCACAATCTGCTGCGCGCCCATGCCGCGGCCTCGGCGAGCGGTCGTGCCGAGGGGATCGAGCGCATCGGGCTTGCCGTCAACCTGGAACCGCAGTATCCGGCGAGCCCATCGGCGGACGACATCGGCGCGACGGCACGCCGCGACGCCTTCATCAATCGCTGGTTTCTCGACCCGGTCTTCCTCGGCCGCTACCCCGCGGAGATGGAAACCATTTTCGGCAGCGCTTGGCCGCGGCACAGTCCAAGCGAGCTGGACGCCCTGCGCGCCCCGCCGGACTTCATCGGCGTGAACTATTACTCGCGCTCGGTCGTGCGCGCGGATCCGACCGAGGAGCCGGTTGGTGCCCGCCCTGTACGCCAAGACGCGCGCCCGCACACGGCGATGGACTGGGAGGTCTACCCGCAAGGGCTGACCCACATCCTACTCTGGATTCAGGGACGTTACGGCAACCCGCCGGTCTACATCACGGAGAACGGCGCGGCCTTCGACGACCCGCCGCCGGTCGCGGGGCGTCTCCACGACCGACAGCGCATCGCCTATCTGCGCACCCATCTGCGCGCGGCCTCCCGTGCGCTGCGCCGAGGCGTCGATCTGCGCGGTTATTTCGCCTGGTCGCTGCTGGATAATTTCGAGTGGAGCTACGGCTACGCAAAGCGCTTCGGCCTAGTCCACGTCGATCCCGTCGATCGGCAACGCCTGATCAAGGACAGCGGTCGCTTTTATCGCGACGCGATTCGCCGTTACGGCCGCGGCCTGCGGCACGGCGACCTGAGTGCGCGGGACTGATTTGGCTCGGGCCGCGTCGCGCGGGATCTTCGGATGGGATCTCGCGATCTCCGGTCCAAGAGCGCCCCGGCTCGACACCCGGGTTACACTAGTCATCGGCCGCTGAAGTCGTACCCGGAACGAACACCGCTGCAGGAAGAAATCAGGCATGGCGAAAAAGCCGACTGGATCCAAGCCAACCGGATCGAAAAGGGACGCCGCACGCCGCGGCGCATCCAAGCACACCGCATCCAAAACCGCGTCAACGAGCCGTCCGCCTCGGCCCGCGGGCGAGGAAGAGATCGCCGCGGTCAACTCGGGTTCGGCGGTGCCGCACCAGGGCGTATCGCCCCCGGCAGGCACGCCCGAGCGCAAGGCGCCCGAAACCGAGACCTCCCCTTCTGCAGTCTCGGCACACACTCCCCGGACAGCCACCTCCGCCCCGCAGCCTCCGACCGACTCGGTGCCGACGCCGGATGCAGCACGTGCGCCGGGCGAATGGGCTGCGGGCGGCGAGGCGACGCCAGAGCCCGCACCGAAGACCGAGCAAGCGATACCGTCGACCCGCAGCTCCACGCCCGCGGCATCTCCGGCACCGCCCCCGACGCGACCCCGACCGACACGCGACCCGGAGCCCTCGCCGATGCCCCTGCCGGTGCCGGAGCCGGAGCTCGAGAAGCCATCGGCACCACCACCCGAGCCGGTCGTCGAGTCCGAGTCCGAGTCCGAGTCCGAGCCCGAGCCCGAGCCGATCCAGGCGCCGACACCGCCCGCGCCCGCGCGTCCGAGCCTCTTCATCGTCCACATTACGCCCGAGCTGGCCTCGGTCGCCAAGGTCGGTGGGCTGGCCGATGTGGTCTTCGGTCTGAGCCGCGAGCTGGCGATCCGCGGCAATCATGTCGAGATCATCCTGCCGATGTACGCCACCCTGCGGCACGATCAGATCTTCGAGATGCACGAGGTCTACAAGGATCTCTGGGTCCCCTGGTACGACGGCGCGATCCACTGCACGGTCTTTTTCGGCTTCGTGCACGGGCGTAAGTGCTTCTTCATCGAGCCGCACTCGCCGGACAACTTCTTCAACCGCGGCAGCATCTACGGATACAAGGACGACGTCCTACGCTACGCCTTCTTCTCGCGTGCCGCGATGGAGTTCCTCTGGAAGGCGGGCAAGCATCCGGACGTCATCCATGTGCACGACTGGCAGACTGCCCTGGTTCCGGTCTTCCTCTACGAGTTTTATCAGGCGCTCGGGATGACCCATCCGCGGGTGTGTCTGACCATCCACAACTTCGCCCATCAAGGGGTTACTGGGGTCGAGATCCTGCACGCGACCGGACTGCATCGACCGGAACGCTTCTTCAATCAGGATCGCATGGCCGACAACACCTATCCGAAGGCACTGAATCTGCTCAAGGCCGGGATCGTCTATTCGAATTTCATCACCACGGTCTCGCCGCGCTACGCCTTCGAGACCAAAGACCAAGGCCAGGGGTTCGGCTTGGAGCCGACCCTGCATACCCATCACATGAAATACGGCGGTGTGGTCAACGGGATCGACTACGACATCTGGAACCCCGAGGTCGACCACCAGATCCCGGTGCGCTACAGCGTCGAGAGCATCGACGGCAAGTACGACAACAAACGCGCCTTGCGTCATCGCCTGATGCTCGCCGACAACGCAAAGCCGATCGTCGCCTTCATCGGCCGGCTGGACCCGCAAAAGGGTCTGGATCTGGTGCGTCACGCCATCTTCTACACGCTGGAACGCGGCGCCCAGTTCGTGCTGCTCGGATCCAGTCCGGATGAGCGCATCAACGGCGATTTCTGGGGCCTCAAACGGATGCTCAACGACAGCCCCGACTGTCATCTCGAGATCGGCTTCGACGAGGATCTCTCGCACCTCATCTATGCCGGGGCGGACATGATGCTGGTGCCGAGCCGCTTCGAGCCCTGCGGACTGACCCAGCTGATCGCGCTGCGCTACGGCACGGTGCCGGTGGTCCGAGAGGTCGGGGGGCTCGCCGACACCGTCTTCGATAAGGACTATTCGCACCGCCCGCTGCACGAGCGCAACGGCTATGTCTTCCGCGATTTCGACAACGCCGGCTTGGAGTCCGCGCTCGGGCGCGCCATCGCCTGCTATCACAACCATCCCGAGCACTTCAGAGAGTTGATGAAGAACGGGATGCGCACCGATTACTCCTGGAACACGCCCGGCCAGGATTATCTCAATATCTACGACTATATCCGCGAAGGCTGAACGGCCGTCCGACGGCCTCGACCCAGCCCCCAATCCGCCGCGCCTCGGCGCGGCAAGGAGCGTATCGGCTCGATGAAGATCTACAATCTGTTTCCACGGCTCGCCGGACAGTTCAAGGACTGGACACCCCACCTCGAGCGGGCCTCCCGCATGGGTTTCGACTGGGTCTTCGTCAACCCGATCCAGGTGCTCGGCCAGTCACGCTCCCTCTACTCGATCGCGGATCATTTCGCGATCAACGCGACCTTCGTCGCACCAGGAACGGACCGGTCCCCCGAGGAGCAGGTTCGCGCCATGGTCGCGGAGGCCGATCGGCTCGGTCTGGGCATGATGATCGATCTGGTGATCAACCATTGCGCCAAGGACTCGCGACTGGTGCACGAGCACCCGGATTGGTTCGTCCGCGACGGGGACGCCGTCGCCAGCGCCTTCTGTGTCGAGTCCGACGGCAACCGCGTCGTTTGGCACGATCTGGCGCAATTCGATCACCGCGACTCGCCCGATCGCGCAGGTTTGCTTGCCTATTGCGTCAAGATGGTCGAGTACCTGATCGATCTGGGATTTCGGGGCTTTCGCTGCGACGCCGCCTACCAGATCCCGAGGCCGGTCTGGGAGCATCTGATCACGCACATCCGCAAGGCACATCCGGATGTCATCTTCGTCGCCGAGACACTGGGCTGCTCGCCGGAGCAGACGCGCGAGACGGCGGCCGCCGGTTTCGACGCCATCTTCAACAGCTCCAAATGGTGGGACTTCGAGGGCGGATGGCTTCTGGAGCAATACGAGCAGACGCGCCGGCTGGTCCCCTCGATCAGCTTCCCGGAGAGTCACGACACCGAGCGGCTCTTCCACGAATCCGGCGGCAACCCGAACGCCATGAAGCAGCGCTATCTCTTCGCCGCGCTCTTCTCGGCAGGCATCATGAGCCCGATCGGTTTCGAGCACGGTTTCAGACGGCGTCTCGACGTCGTGAACACCCGCCCCGAGGACTGGGAGGGCACGAACCTCGATCTCACCGACTTCATCGCCGAAGTCAACCGGATCAAGGACCGTTTCCCGGTGTTCCAGCAGGAGGGGCCGATCGAGCGCCTCCATCATTCGAATCCGGCCATCCTCCTGCTGCGCAAAGGATCCGATACGGGTCGGGACACGGCATTGCTCGCATTGAACAAGGATCCCTGGAATCACCAACACCTGCGGATCGACGACATCTGCCAGGTCGCCCGAGCAGCCGATCCCATGCTGGATGTCTCGCCGGAGTCACCTTTGGACCGACTGCCGACACCCTTCGAGCTTGAACTCGGCCCGGGCATGGGTCGCGTCTGGGTGACCCCGGCCGTGCGCACCGACAGCGAATCCGGCAGCGCACGGCGTCGGAGCGAAGACCGGACGCAGGTCGCCTAAACCGCGCCCGGTGCGGTCTGCGTCATTTTGTTGGAATGGCTTGGCCGCGCCAGCTCCGGGAACTGTCGGAACTGGCGCGGTTGAGGAGCGATTCAAAACCGATCGCAACATGCCTTGTTGAGAACATAAACAAGAACCGTTATCATTCGCTCAGAATCACTTGTGGCGAGCCGGCGCTGTGCCGGCCCGGTCCAACACCGACAAGGAACACTGAGCATGAGCGATCACGGCAACGGTCAACAGGGACACCCAGCGGCAACCGGTCAGCCGCCGTCCGACACACCGCAGCAAGGCGCATCCACAGCGGGCTACGCTCCCGGCGCATCCGCTGTTCATCCGGCCCCGACTCAGGGCGCGAACACCGCTCCTGCGAACGGCCCTCATGCCGGGATGCCGGGCGCCTATCCCGGCCCGACCCCATACCTCGGTCAGCCCGGTTACGGCGCACCCCCGCCTTATCCGGGGATGCAGCCGGGCACGTTTTCGGGCGTGCATCCAGGCCAGGCGCCCCACCCGGCAGGCTACGGCCACCCACCGGGTGTCGATCCGTACTGGGCGGCCTACCATGCTCAAGCCCACGCCGCCTATGCCTCGCCGTCGCCCTATGCCGGCATGGTCCCGCCCTGGATGCCGCACCCGGATTACGCACCGGCTTTCGGCGCCATGCCCGCTCAGACGCACGTTTCCGGCGGCGGTCATGGACCGCGAGGTCCGGGGATGTCCGAGCTGGTGGACGAGATCGCCAATGGCGGGAACGGCTTGTCGAGTCTGTCCAAGATGTTGAATCTGGAGGATTCGGAGTTCTGGAAGGGCGCACTCCTCGGCGCTGCGGCCGTCCTTGTGTTGACGAACGAATCCGTTCAAGGCGCCCTGTTCAAGACAGGTGCGAAGGCGACGTCGGTGCTCAAGACGGGAGTCGATCGCGTCAAGGAAGGCCCGCAGCGACCGCGGCCGACAGATCGGGCGGAGCCATCCGATGTCTGATCACGGGCTCGTTCAAATACCGGCTCAATCTGCGAGCCGGGCCGGCGGCGCGGACTGCGCGACCCTGGTCCGACTCGCCACCTTGGGCGCCGTCGTCGGCGGCAGCGTCGCCGCCGCATCCAACCTGCAACGCGTCGAATCCGGCGATCTGACCGCAACCGCCGCCGTCGCCGAGACCGGCAAGACGGCCATTACCGCAGCCGTCGCCACCGCCATCGGTGGTGCGGCTGCGTCCAGCGTCGCCGAACAGGGCCTGATGCGTCTCGGCATCATGTTCGCGGCGGGCACTCTAGCGCTCTACGGCCTGCAGCGTTGGGCAGAGGCCCGGGGCGACTCCCATGAGTGATCATCGTCAGCGTCAACGTCACGGCGTACACAAAAACCTCGCCGAAGGGATTGGCGGCCTGCTCGTCGGTGCAGCGCTCGTCTTGCTCGTGCGCTCCGTGCTCAAGGCTCGGGCGCGGTCGGCCTCGACGCAGACGCCCCCGTCACCGGCGCCCGCACCCTCAGGGAACCAGCCGTACGCACCGGATGCGCGCCCCATGAGCGGTCCTTGAGTGCGAACCGATCGCCCGGCGACACCCCGATGAGCCTCGTCCCTTATCACTTCAGACCGGCCAGCAGCCGCGCTGCCGACACTTTCACACGGAGACGGATCGACATGAACAGACCTTATTACCCTCACGGTGACCCGATGGCGGCCAACCCGAGCGCACAGGTGCCCGGGGTTCAATCCAATAGCCAAGCCGGCGGCCAAGCCTCGCCGATGGTCGGTTATGCCGCCTACGGGTCGGCCGCACCGGGATACGGATACGCGCAAGGCTATGGTGCGATGCAGGCCGGGGACGCCTACCCTCGGCAGGCACAGCAGACAAGCTCGTTCCTGAACTTCAGCAACGATCGCTTCCTGAAAGGACTGCTGATCGGTGCCGCTGCGACCTATCTGCTCACCAACGAGAGCGTCCAGCGCACCGCGATCAAAGGCGTGGTCCAGGTCTGGTCGGCACTGCAGGGCGGCATCGAGGAGGCCAAGGAACGCTTTCATGACGCCGAGGCCGAGCTTCACCATGCGGCCCAGTCCAAGAAAGAGGCCGGCTGACCCCCCACGGCTGAACCCCGTCTCGCCGTCGCCGCAGCCCTTCTCAAGGAAGCGCTGCGCGACGGGCGCTGCGCACATCACCGAAACTCATATCACCCCGGACGTGGTTTAGCGGACTTATGGACCTCGACTCACCCTCATCCAACGTCGGCTATCGCATCGTCCACGAGCTTCCGGGGCGCGTGCGGCTGCGCATCCCCGCACTCGGCAGACCGGGTTTCGAGCCCGAGGACATCGAGGACTGGATGGAGCTCCTCGGCGCGGTGGCCTCGGCTCGGGCCAATCGCGGGGCACGCACTCTGGTCGTCGACTACCGACCATCCGCAGGGGCGCGAACGGCCGTACTGAACCGGCTGAAAGCCTACTCGCCGCCGGCCGAAAACCTGTCCTCGCATGGCGGCTCGCGCGACGCCGAGATCGCGCCCATGGTGAGCGCTGTAGCGACCATTGCACTCCTGCCCTTTCTGAGCCGCCCGCTCCAAGTCGCGCTCACGGTGGCCAACGTCGCTTCGACCGTGGGGACCGGGGCCGAGACCCTGATCCGCAAGGGCATCAAGGTCGAGGTGCTGGACGCGCTTGCGATCGGTCTCTCCACGGCCAGGGGCGAGCTCTACACGGCGAACATCACCGACTTCCTGCTCGCGCTCGGCAACTTCCTCGAGCGGCGCACCGAGCGCCAGTCGGACCGTCTGTTGCGCAAGCTGCTGCGACCCGAGCCCGCAATGGCCTGGGTCGAGCGCGACGGCGAGCTGACACAGATTCCGGGCGATCAGGTCATGCCCGGCGAGGTGGTCGTGGTCGGCACGGGTGAGACCATTCCGGTCGACGGACGGGTCGTCGGCGGCAGCGCCCTGGTGAATCAGGCCGCCGTCACCGGCGAGGACGTCCCGGTGCGCAAGGAAGCGCCGCGCCGCGCCATCTCGGGCTCGGTCCTGGTCGAGGGCCGGCTGCGGATCGAGGCGACGCAGGTCGGCGAGGAGACCACGACGGCACGCATCTCGCGCTTCATCCAGGAGTCACTCGACAAGCGCTCCGACACGCAGCGCGAGGCCGACCGACTCGCCGATCAGCGGGTCTATTTGACCCTGGGAACGGGCGCAGCGGTCTACGGGGTGACCCGCAACCTCACCCGCCTGCAATCCGTGTTTCTCGTCGATTACTCCTGCGCGCTCAAGCTGGGCACGCCGGTCGCCTTCAAGTCCGGGATGTATCAAGCCGCCGCGCACGGCGTCCTGATGAAAGGCGGCGAGGCGATCGAGCACCTCGCCGGTGTCGACACCATCGTCTTCGACAAGACAGGCACGCTGACCCACAGCGAGCTCGAGGTCACTGATGTCGTCGTCCTGAGGAAAGAGGCCAATTGTACCGAGACGGCACTCCTCGCACTCGTCGCCTCGGTCGAGGAGCACGCCGCCCATCCGGTGGCCAACGCCGTCGTGGAAGCGGCGCGCTCGCGCGATCTACGGCATATCTCGCACGGCGAGGTCGATTATCTGGTCGCGCACGGTCTGTCGGCCGACGTCCAGGGCGAGCAGATCCTGGTCGGCAGTCGCCATTACCTGGAGGAGCATCGGGGAATCGCGTTCGATGATCATGCCGAGCAGATCGCGCGTCTCGAAGAGGAGGGCAAGATCCTGCTCTTCGTCGGCAACACCCATGGACCGGTCGGGCTGATCGCCCTGCGCGACACCTTGCGGGCCGAGACACGCGAGACGCTCGAGCGTCTGCGGGCACAAGGGATTCGTCGTCTGGTGATGATCACGGGCGATCGCCGCCAAAAGGCC
The DNA here is from genome assembly GCF_002423035.1 of Thiocapsa sp. UBA6158. GTDB lineage: Bacteria > Pseudomonadota > Gammaproteobacteria > Chromatiales > Chromatiaceae > Thiocapsa. Next base: position 106,840 of record NZ_DIUM01000135.1, on the reverse strand, counting down.
GAGGCTTTGGCCCGCGAGTTGGGCCTCGACGCCGTCTACGCGGAGGTCGCGCCGGAGGAAAAAGCCGACCTGATCGCCCGCTTCCAGGCGGACGGCAGCCGCGTGGCCTTCGTCGGCGACGGTGTGAACGACGGTCCGGCACTGGTCGCCGCAGACGTCGGCATCGCCATGCCGCGCGGCGCCGACATCGCCCGCGCCACCGCCGATATCCTGCTGATGGACGACCGTCTCGGAGCCGTGGCCGACGCGCGCGAGATCGCGACCAAGACCATGGCCCTGATCCGCGGCAACTTCCGCGCGGCCATCGGGATCAACACCGGCATCCTCGCCGGCGCGATCGGCGGTGTCCTCTCGCCGGTTGCGAGCGCCCTGCTGCACAACGGCACCACCATCGGCATCCTCTTCAATGCGCTGAAGGGTGTGCGGCTCGAAGGGGAGACCGACCGGACGTCGAGCGCCCGACTGGAACGGATCAAGGACATCGTCCGTCGTTAAACCGCATCCGCTAGGACATGCACGGTCCTCGCCCGGACGCGATCTCGCGCATATCCTCGAACGGCGGCGCAGACGCGGTTTAGGCGCGGGGTAGCCGGACCGGCGCACCGAAGAAGACCAGCACCGTGAGATCCTCCTCGACATCGAAAAAGGCATGATCGCAGGCGGCATGCACGTACATCAGCGTACCTTCACGCACCGCATGCTCGCTGTCCCCGACCCGCAGTCGCCCTCGCCCGCCGAGCACGAGATACAGCTCGTCCTCCTCGTGCGCGCTCGCCATGTCGCGCGATCCGGCAGGGAGGTGATAGACCGAGCAGCTGAGCGAGGGTGTGCGCAGAAACTCCTTGAGCGACAGGGTTCCCGGCTCGACGCGTGCCATCAGCTCCTCGAGCTGGAAGACCAACCAATCATCGTCATTGTTCATCGTGCGCATTCTCGTCGTGAAAGCTGATGCATGGACCGGTCAAGTCCCGCTGCTCGTGTCTTGGAGCGAGCCGCTTGAAGGGAATCGGCGCGGGACTCCCGGTCGAGTGTTTGTCTTGCGGATCCGAAGACCCCGAGAGAATACCGGTAATGCGAAGGATTTGCATTTGCTGATGACCGGTCATACCATGCGGTTGTCGTCATCCGCTCTTCCATCGCGAGGCATCCGTCCATGAGTCACTATATCCATCACGTGCCCGGCCGCCTACGGATTCGTTCGAGCTCGTTTCGGTGCGACCCGGTCAGCGCACGTCTCGCCGAAGGCGAGCTGCTTGCCACCGAAGGGGTGCGTGAGGTGCGCGTGAATCCACGCGCAGGCAGCATCACCGTCCATTACGAGACCGAACGCCTGACCCAAGCGCAGATCCTGGAAAGACTTGAGCAGGTCGGCTGTCTCGGTGCCTCGATCCGCACCGATTCGGGTGCGACGCGCGTGCACGAGGTCTTCGGCAAGGCATTGGCCGGCGCCGTCATGCAGAAGGCCGTCGAACGCTCGGCCGTGCGGCTGGTCAGCGTGCTGCTCTGATCGCGCCCGACTTGGGCGCGAGGCGTGAGGATGCCGTCATGTTACGCTAAGCACGCCCACGATCGGCGAGCCGCATCGGGAGACGCGCCCTCATGCTCGACATCAGCGCCCTCGAGAAAGTCATCGCCCGATTGGCGGAAGGCATAGCCCGGTATCAACAGGCCATCACGGACACACAGATCCGTGATGGCCTGATTCAGCGCTTCGAGTTTACCTACGAGCTCAGCCACAAGATGCTGAAACGTGATCTTGTATCTGTCTCGCCCAGTCCCGACACCGATCAAAGCAGGGCCTTGCAGGATCTGATCCGCTCGGGCAACGCACAGGGTCGGCTGCAGTGTGACTGGCCTACTTGGCGCCGATACAGCGAGATGCGCGGTATGACCAGCCACACCTACGACGAAGACACGGCACTTGCGGTCGTCGACGCCATTCCGTCATTTCTCGCCGAGGCGACCTATCTGCGTGACCGGTTGAAGGAACGCGGAACATGACCGAGGCGGCCGCCGCACCCCCGATCGACATCGGTCCCGATCACTGGACGATCGTCCGCGACATTCTCGATCGGCATCTCCCGCACTGCGAGGTCCGGGCCTTCGGCTCGCGCACCAAAGGGACCCGCTCGGCCCTACTCGGATCTGGCTCTCGCGATCATCACCGACGAACCCCTTTCCCTGGATGCCCGCGCCGCACTGGCCGAGGATTTCTCCGAGTCCGACCGGCCTTGGCGTGTCGATGTCGTGGATTGGGCCGCTGCGAGCGAATCGTTCCAGAGGATTATCGCGCAGGACAGCGTCATCCTCCGACATGCCGATGCCTGCGTGTCCGAACCACCACAGGGCATCCGCCTGAACCCGCGACGCGCGGCTAGATCAACCGATAGGCGTTGATATCCGCCGCATAAGGGAGTCGGTCCTCGGCCCGTCCGCCTTCGAACGCATCCTTGAAGAGCAGCTTGAGTTCGGGGTTTCGATGCACGGGTTCTCCCGCGAAGTAACCGTGGGCATTGCCCACGCCATCGGCACGGGTGATGTCGATATAGCGTGCGTTCGCCGCGAACAGGTTCTTGAGGTCATGGCCGAGCCGGGCCCGCTGCGCCTCGCCCGGTTTGCGACGCGACCACGCAAGGGCAAAGTCGTTCTCGTTGATGACGACATAGAGACGGTTGCGGAACTGAATGCGCTGGACCCAGGTCTCGTGAGCCGCGTTGTTCGTATCCTCGGCGACCAGAGAGACATTGTCGAAGATCAGCTTCGCGGCGGCCGCAGCACTGGGTTGCAGCGCGTACTTGAGTACATAGTTGCCCATGCTGTGGCAGATCAGATTGAGCGTGACCTTGCAGTCCTCGGCCAAGAGCTGCGTGAAGCGCGCCTGAATGGCCTCCCGGTTGCCTCGACTGCCGTCTTCAGCCAGCGCCTGCTGCCAGAATGCCTCGCGACGCGCCTCGGTCAGCTTCTCGTGGTAAAACTGGACCTTCTCGAAGAAGCGGTTCAGCGCGCCCATCGAGACTCGCGCATCCTGTTTGTCGTCGAGGTAGTCCGCCGTCCCGCTGACCGCCCCGCCGCCGTTCGCCGGCCAACTAAAAGGCAGGACGATGACGTTGTAGAGCGCCTCGAGCGTCTCCGCCGTGCCCAGCACGTCCTTCATGTCGTTGTTGTAGCCGTGCACATAGATGAGCAGGTGACGCTTCTCGCGCGCCGCCTGCTCCATCAGATCGCAAGCCACCCGCAGGCTCGCGTACCAATCCTCGCGCTCGTCGATGTCGAGCGCGTGCCGCCGCTTCAGCTCCCGCACCTCGGCCTGCGTCAGCTTGTCTGTGAGCAGCTCGGTAATGTAGTGGGAACCTTGCTTGGTGACCTGCACGAGCCGCAGCTCGTTGGGGCCGACCGTATTCGGCGTATTTCCGAACACATCCAAACCTCCTTGCGCGCGTTGACCTTCCGATTCGTGACGACATACATCGAGATACCCTCCTGATTGCCCCCGACGAAAATCGCCCGAAACCCACCACCCTATCGGCATCGGTCCGGGACGAATAAACCTTCTATTTGCGTGCAAGAAAGGTCACGAACGAAAGCCTCGCGTTGAGAATCTCCACGGAGCGAAAGCCGATCTGCCTCAACTTGACCAGGTACCAATCCAAAGGATAAGGCACGAGAACGTCCTTCAATGCCTCCTCCTTGTAATCGACATACTCCTGACTCAATCCCGCATCCGACTTGAATTGCCTATAGAGACGATCCATCATCGAAGACAACATCACCTTTTCGGTCAAGACAAGAAAGCCCCCGTCTTCGAGCCCCGCATGGATGTCTCTTAAGTAGTCTTCGCGTTCTTTGATGAAATGGAGTGTCCAGTTCGCGGTCACCAGCCGATAGGGCCCATGCTCGGGCGGAAACCTGTCGGAACGGATATAGGTCACTTCCCGATCGGTCGTGTTGAATGCACGCTCGAGCATATCGCGTGAGTTGTCGACGCCGTACAAACGCCGATAGCCGTGCGCGTAAAGACGTTTCAATGCCTCGCCCAAGGCACAGCCGACATCGATCACCGGTGCGTCCTTATCCAGAAACATGTCGGCAACCTCGATGCAGACGTCAAGCACGCGTCCGTAATCGGGGATATTTTGACGCGCCTCGGCCGGAAAATTATCCGCCACCGTTTGATCGAAAAGCCATTTCTTGTCCGACAACGCCTGTGTTTTCGGCTCGACAAAGAGCCGATGTTTTTCGAAGCCGGCCCATGCCTCGATTTTGGCGTCCTCTGTCGGATGGACCAACTCATCCGTCAGACCCCGACAGATGCTGTCCACCTTCCGAAACGACTCGATGTAGCGCACCGAGTAGGTTTCGGATGGATCCCCCCGGAAATGATCAATCACGCCCTTGATGTGCTTCGGCATCGTCGGCCTACCCACGGACTCGAACCCCATGGTGCCGAGTACAATCGACAGTGCCGACGGAGAGATACGCACACCGATCCCCTGCACGTGCTGCTCGGCGTCGGCCACCACCATGGACTGCTCGGTCGTGATCTCGACGATCGGGGCTTTGGGATTACAGACATTCGGATACGGATGGACCCCTTCGATGATCAGCGTCTCCTTGCAGATTCGCGCGACCTTCGCGAGCAGGTCGTGATAGTTCAAGAAGGCGTCGATCACGCCGAGCATCACGACAACGTCGAATTCATCCCTATTCTCGTCCAGGAAATCCTCGATGGCGCCCTGCTCGATCCTGACACGATCGGAATAATGCCCGAGAAGACGCCGCGATTGCTCCGCATAGGCGGTCTGAGCCTCGACGCCGGTGTAGTGCCGAGCACCATGGAACAAGACCCACTGGCCCGTCGCGCCAAGACAAGAACCGAGGTCAAGGACGGTCTTATCCCGAATATTCCACTCGGCGAACATAGCCGCGTGAGGCTTCTCCAACTGCTCTTTATTGGCGGGCGACAAAAGACGTTGCGGTCTGTGGTCCGGAGTATAGAACTCCGGATAATCGTCGTAGGGTGATTTCATGACCAGCAGCTTGCCCACCTCCGAGATGACACAGCAGGGCGACCGATCCGGATCCGTCCGCGAGATGACGGTGAGGTGTGTTACGACACCACCGGCAATCCGTCACCGGCGTGCGCGTGTGCTCCCGCCGGTCAGCGAGCCCATGATCCCGCGAATCAACTGACGACCAATCTGGCTGCCGAGCGAGCGCATGGCGCTGGTCGCGAAGGCTTCGACCGGGGTCTGGCGTGTGCTGGCGCGTCGGGCGGGCGCCTTGCCGGTCGAGGACGCCGAGGCGCTCTTGCCGCTGCGGCCGAAGTACTCGGACAGATCCGGGATCTCGGGCGCGGCCGAGGCCGCCGCGGCTTGTTCGGCTCGTTGCTCCAGGATCTCGTAGGCGGAGACTCGGTCGATCGCGACCTCGTAAACACCCTTCACCAACGACTCATCCATGACGGCCTTGCGAACCTCGGGCTCGATGGGGCCGAGATGGCTCCCGGGCGGCGCGATCTTCACCCGCTGCACGATCCCCGGAATCCCCTGCTCGTCGAGGGTCGAGGCGAGTGCCTCGCCGACGCCGAGTGCGGTGATGGTGGCCTCGGTGTCGAGCGCCGGATTCTGTCTGAAGGTCTCCGCGGCGACCCGCACCGCGCGTTGGTCGCGCGGCGTGAAGGCGCGCAGGGCGTGCTGGATACGGTTGCCGAGCTGCCCGAGGACGGTGTCCGGGACATCCATCGGGTTCTGGGTCACGAAATAGACCCCGACACCCTTGGAGCGGATCAGCCGCACGACCTGCTCGACCTTGTCGAGCAGAACCTTGGGTGCGTCCTTGAACAGCAGATGTGCCTCGTCGAAAAAGAAGACCAGCTTGGGCTTATCCTGGTCCCCCGCCTCGGGCAGCTCCTCGAACAGCTCCGACAGCAGCCAGAGCAGGAAGGTAGAGTAGATCGCGGGGGTATGGATGAGCTTATCCGCGGCGAGGATATTGATATAGCCGTGGCCGTTCTCGTCGGTCTGCATCATGTCCTGCAACGCGAGCGCGGGCTCACCGAAGAGACGATCTCCGCCCTGCTTCTCGATGACCAGCAGGCGGCGCTGAATCGCGCCCACACTCGCCGGCGAGACGTTGCCGTAACGGGTCTGGAGCTCCGCGGCGTTCTCGGCCACATGGGCCAACAAGGCGCGCAAGTCCTTCAAATCGAGGAGCAGCCAGCCGTTCTCGTCGGCGACATGAAAGACGATGTTGATGACGCCTTCCTGCACCTCGTTGAGATTCAGGAGCCGCGACAACAACACCGGTCCCATCTCGGTGAGTGTGGTGCGGACCGGATGGCCCTGTTGTCCCTCGATGTCCCAGAACATCACCGGATTGCCGGCAAAGACGAAACCTTCCTCCTGCTCCAGACCCATTTCGGCGACCCGCTCGGCAACACGCCGATTGCCGCCGCCCGGCTGGCTGATGCCCGCGAGATCGCCCTTGACGTCGGCAAGGAACACGGGCACGCCGATGCGGCTGAATTGCTCGGCGAGCCGCTGCAGGGTCACCGTCTTGCCCGTACCCGTCGCACCCGCGACCAGACCGTGCCGGTTGGCCATGCGCGAGAGGATCGAGACCGGCTCGGGCCCTTTGCCGACGAGGATGGACTGGCTCATGACAAGCACTCCGTGTATGGCGAATGTGGATGATCCGAAGAACCGACTCCGGCAATGCGCAGAAGGACGGTGCCGATCGGTCGAGGTGTCAAGTATACCGAGCGCGTCCCGCCGCGACCGCGCGGACTTGTGTCGCCTCTACTCGTGACCACCTACCGCGACAGTCATCTTCACTGTTGCCCCGGGGATTCTCCGATGTCGCTTACACAACCCCGATCACATCGCACCCTTGCGGTGGTCGCCGCCACGCTTCTGCTGGCCGGATGTCTCCCGACGACGGGACCGACCCTGACCGCCTCCGAGGCGTTCGAACGCACGAACAGCGGCGAGGTGACCTTGATCGACATCCGCACGCCGATGGAGTGGCGCCAAACCGGGGTCGCGCAAGGCGCGCATCGCATCGACATGCGCCACCCGAAAGGGCCGGAGGGCTTCGCGGATCGGGTTTTGGCCGAGGTCGGCGGCGACAAGGACGCCCCGGTCGCACTCATCTGCCGGACCGGTAACCGCAGCGGTCACGTGCAGAAGGCGCTCCTCGACCGAGGATTCACCAACGTCTACAACGTCCTCGGCGGGATGGCCGGAAGCCGCGCCGGGGCCGGCTGGATTCGAGAGAGCTTGCCGGTGGAGCCTTGTCCGCGCTGTTGAGCCGGGTCGCGTGTGCCACGCTTCCTTCCAGCGACCCGTGTCGGCCGCCGCTCAGTCCGGCTCGGCGAGCGAGTCGATGTCGATCTCCCAGCGGTCGAGCATTTGGCGATAGATCACGAGCTCGGCGTCGGAGAAAAAGCCGTCCGAGCGCGCCAGCAGCAGGAGCATCCGAGCCAAGTTCCGACGCGAGATGCGGTCCGTGACCGGCGCCAAGATGGTGTCGACCCAATCCGGGTCGGCGAGCCCGACGAAGCGCGCCGTACCCGCATGAGCGATGAGGTCGTCGCAGTAACCGTCGAAGATCCGCGCGAAGTCATCGCGGTCGACGCCGAAGCGCTCGAAGACGCCGAGCTCCTCGAGCATCTCCATCTCCTCGTCCTTCACCTCGCCATCGCCGATGATGAAGAGTGAGATGACGCGCAGCATGGCCTCGGCGCTGTTGTCCGCGTAGGGGGTGATCTCGGGCATCCTCGTCCTGGCTCCTCAGTGATTTCGTTTTCGTGACGGTCGAGCGATGATCGCACAAACCCGAGCGCGCCGCCGTGTGCAGGCCCGGATCCAAGCCCGGACCTAAGTCGGCCCCCTCGGGTTTGCGTTCTCGGGAGCAGAGGCTCCAAAATGGTGCCGGCTCCGGGTACGCTCTGCGCGTGACCCGGATCGAATGTTCCGATTGACCTCCACGGACGCGACAGCCATGTTCTTCCCCGTCGACGAGACAGTCCGCCGTAAGGCCAAGACGCCGCATGAACTCGCGATGGTCAACCTGATCGTCTTCAATCTCCTGATCGGGGTCGCGCTGCTCGCGGGCTCGATGGCGGAGCCGGATTCGATGATCGGGCGCTACAAGTGGTTCGCGGTCTCGATCCCGCTCGCCCTCTCCTTGGTGCTGATCGGCGGAACCTGGATGAGGTCCAGGCGACCCGGCAAGGACATGAGCTGGTTCGCCGCGACGCATTGGCGGTTGGCCGCAAGCCGCTATCGCCTGATCCTGATCGCCTACCTGGTGTGCGCCGCGATCCTGAGCATCGCCCTACTCGGCAAGCAGGACGAGACCGAGATCGCGGCACAGCTGAGGACGCTGCCGCCGGCGATGCAGGAGATGGAGCGGCACAAGATCGAGTCGCAGGACATGGCCAGCGCCATTTGGGCACGCATCGGCGTCGTGCCCCTGTTGCTTGCCGTGATGGTGACCATCATGCTCGAGTCCGGCGCGCTCTACCAAGCCGGACGCGGAGAGCTACCCGATGCGTTGGTCGCACGATGTCCTCCCCCGGAGGGGCTCGTCGGGAGCGAGACCGAGCCACCGGCGGCATGATCTACGGCGACCTCCGGCCTTTTTTTCCGACGATCACTCACAAGGTTCCACCACGACAGGAATTGACCATGTCAAAACCATCCCTTTACCTCACCACGGTACTCTTAGCTGCTATGACGACACCCGCTCTTGCTGACAATCCCAAGGTTGCGTTGGACGTGACGATCGGCGGCGAGCCCGCCGGCACCATCACGATCGAGCTGTTCGCCGACGTGGTCCCGAAGACGGCCGAGAACTTCCGCGCGCTCTGCACCGGCGAGAAGGGCACGGGCAAGAGCGGCAAGCCGCTGTCCTATGCCGGAAGTCCCTTCCATCGCATCATCCCGGGCTTCATGATCCAGGGCGGCGACTTCACCCGCGGCAACGGCACGGGCGGCGAGTCCATCTACGGGGAGAAGTTCGCCGATGAGAACTTCGAGCTGAAGCACACCGCGGCCGGCCTGCTCTCGATGGCGAACGCCGGCCCCAACACCAACGGGTCGCAGTTCTTCATCACGGTCGACGCCACCCCTTGGCTGGACGGCAAGCATGTGGTGTTCGGCAAGGTCGTCGAGGGCATGGACGTCGTCGAGGCGATGGAGGCCCAAGGCTCGCGCTCCGGCGGGACCAAGACCGAAGTGGTCCTCGCGGACTGCCGCGCGCTCTGAAGTCGAAAGGATCCCCGACCCGTTTCGGGTCGAGGGTCGCACCAATTCGGGGCCGCCTCGGGCCCCGAGCCGCTGTCCGACCGGCCGAACCCTCCGCATCGCGATGAGACTGGCGGGCACACATGAACCGGTCACGATCCGCCCGTGATCCACACCCGATCTCGCGAGATCAAATTGATCTCCAAGCACAACTCCGACGGCGACACCGCCGCTCGGGATTGAATTTCCCGATGAGTGGACTCAGAGTTCCCGAAAGACGACTGGCGTCGTAGGATTTTGGTGCAGTCTTTGCGTCAGGATCTGCGTCTTCGACCTTTTTCAGCCAGAAGCACCGAGGATCCAGCCATGTACGACATCGATCTCGACCGAGACTATCGTGATGCCCGACCCCGCTCGGCGGGGTGTCTCCACCCGCACGCCCAGCCCGAGCGACGGATGCAGACGTGGGCCGAATTGCAGTGGGCGACCGAGCAGCAAAAACCGTTCGGCCCCTATGCGCGACAAATCGAGGCCGATGTCCTGCGCAGTCTCGGCTGACCCGCGCCCGGCGGGACAGGCAACATATCCCGCCGAGCTCAAACCCCTCTGCACCCCCAACGCAGGCGCTGCGCGGGTCAGATCGTCAGATCACCACACTACAGCCGCACTTTAGATCGACGACGACGGGCGAAACGAGACGGCGTGCTTGACCCTGCCAAACGTGCAGCACCAAAAGGGTCTGTGGGTCAAACACCAGCACATCCTTGACGCCCTGAGAGAGATAAAAGGGCGGGCCGATCTCTAAGTCTTTTGCCTCGTATCCCTTGCTCACGACCTCGACGACCGCCTCGGGCACCATCGTCAAAACGCTATCCTGTTCAGCCTCGTCGGGCTCACGACAGAAGATGGAGATGTCGGGTCGCTTCAACCCGTTCGGGAACTGGATGTAGACATCCAACGCGTGAACGCAGTCGCAATCACCGCCTTCCGACCGTCCGATCGAAGCGGCGATCCGCTCGACATGCTTCTGATGCCGATACAGCGGCTGCGCCTCCCAGATCGCTAGCCCATTGACGACCTCCAGCCGCACCCCGAGCTCATCGGAGCGCAGCACAAGCTGTTGCAGATCCATCGATACCCCCGAGCGTTTCCGCATTAAACCGCGCCCAGTGCGGTATGCGCTGTTTTTGGATGGGATCGGCCCCGGCGGATTTGACGACCGCTGGAGACGGCGCGGTTTAAACAACACCCGATCATCGCACGCCTCACCCAAGCATTCGACACCCTCGAATCGCGTCCGCTCCAACGCCTGTTGATCCAAACCAGACTGCATCCATGCGAAAACCTCGCAGAGCACTCGTAGACGCGATTTGAGCAGCATAGCGACGGGCTATCAAAGCATTTCAATCGCTTGCCGCTGCAGATCGATAAGGTTATCTCAGCGAATCCCGATATTCGGCCTCGATCATCCCTTCGCCAACGTCGGCCACCGAATGCGTAGTCAGGCCATCTTGGCCTGACGGAATCAGGGCTGGAAGCCCTGACGTTAGTGGATCGTCGACGAGCCTGAATTGCATTTCATCCGAGACGCCGAGGTCGATGTGCCGGATCTTGGCGGCTGGCGGCGCGAGCGCATGCTCAACCATCCGCCGGTTCACCGCATCGAGGTCGTGCCTGATTGGATCTGCGAGGTCCCCCGTCCTCCGAAAGCAAGGACAGGAATATCAAGATGCCGATCTACGCCGAGTTCGGCGTGTCCTATGCTTGGCTGGTCGATCCTCTAAACCGCGTCTCCATAAAGGTCGGAAAAACCCCTAAGCCCAACACGAAATGACGATTACGCATTTCACTCTGGACGCGGTTTAGCACACACATTGGAAGCCTACTCCCTCGAAGATGGAGCCTGGAGAGAGATCGGCCGTTTTGCCGGTGCGGCCTCGGCATCGGTCGCACCCTTCGATGCGGTAGCCATCAACCTGAGCGATCTCTGGGCGCCAACGGCGTAGAACAGACCGACGAGACCGACCGTACCAAGCCCATGCGGACACACGGCAAACACGGCCCGGTTTGCATCGGAACGCGGCTGGCGTAAACTCTTGCCTCTTACCATGTAAGAGGCGGAATGCACACGATGTCGACCGTGACCGTATCGGACAAGGGCCAGGTGGTCATCCCCGCCGCGATCCGCCAGCGGCTCGGAATCGCACCCGGCAGCAAACTGGATTTCGAGCTCGAAGGCGACAGCATCCGAGTCCGGGTACTCCGCACCATCAAACAGACGCGGCCCGAGGACGGCTTCGGGCTACTGAGGTGCGACCATCCCGGAGAGCGCCGCCTATCGGACTTCGACGTCGCCACCGCGATGCGGGACGAGCGCGATGATTGCCCTTGATACCGACATCCTGGCCCGCTTCTATGTCGATGACCCCGGCGACCCGGAAGGGGCCAAACAACGACCGATCGCCTACGAGATTTTCACCACGAGTCCCAGCCTCTTCGTCCCGCTCACCGTCGTTCTGGAGTTCGAATGGGTGCTGCGGGCCTTCTACCGCTTCGACACGGCACAGGTGATTCAGGTCATGACGCACCTGCTGGGACTACCGAACGTCAACGTGGAGGGGATCGATCGAATCGCGGCCGCCCTGGAGCTTCTCGGTCGGGATCTGGATTTCGCCGACGCGCTTCATCTTGCCGGCAGCCGTCACTGCGAGGCGCTCTATACCTTCGATGACCGTCGGTTTGCGCGACCCGCGCAACGCTTGGGCGTGGGCACTGAACTTGTGGTTCCCGGCTCCGAGCCGTCTTCAATGGTACCGTAGACAGGAAATCCGCGAGGAATGCGAGGGGCATCCCGAAGACAGCCGTCGCCGGACGACGACGGCACGACAGCATGATGCAGACAGGAGCCTCGATGGCCAGTCAGGATTCGAACAACAACGACCTCGCCTATGCCGACACCCTGTGGAAGTCGGCCGACGCGCTGCGGGGTCAGGTGGACGCGGCCGAGTACAAGCACGTCGTGCTGGGCCTGCTGTTCCTGAAGTACATCTCCGATGCCTTCGCGGCCAGACGCGAGGGGCTCATGGCCGAGCTCGAAGCGGACGGTATCACCGGCGCCCAGATGGAGAGCCTGCTGGAGAGCCGCGACGAGTACACCGCCGAGCGCGTCTTCTGGGTACCGCCCGAGGCGCGCTGGCAGAACCTGCAGAACCAGGCCATCCGCCCCGACATCGCCACACTGATCGACGACGCCATCCTCGCCGTCGAGCGTGACAACCCGAATCTCAAGGGCAAGCTGCCGCGCGACTACGCCCGCCGCAGCATCGCGCCCGAAAAGCTCAAGGGCCTGATCGACCTGATCGCCGACATCGGCTTCAAAGGCGACCGCGCCAAGGCCCGAGACAGTCTCGGCCGGGTCTACGAATACTTCCTCGGCAAGTTCGCCCAAGCGGAGGGCAAGCTCGGCGGCGAGTTCTTCACGCCGCGCTGCATCGTGCGGCTGCTGGTGGAGATGATCGAGCCCTACGAGGGCCGCGTCTACGACCCCTGCTGCGGCTCCGCGGGCATGTTCGTGCAGTCCGAGCGCTTCGTCGAGGCCCACGGCGGACAGACGACCGACATCTCCATCTTCGGTCAGGAGTCCAACCCCACCACCTGGCGACTGGCGCACATGAACCTCGCGATCCGCGGCATCGAGGCCAACCTGGGCTCCCAGCCCGCGGACACCTTCCTGCGCCACCTGCATCCGGATCTAAAGGCCGACTACATCCTCGCCAATCCGCCGTTCAACATCTCGGACTGGTCCGGCAAGCTGCTGGAGAAGGACGTGCGCTGGCGCTACGGCACCCCGCCCGCCGGTAACGCCAACTACGCCTGGATTCAGCACTTCATTCACCATCTGGCGCCGCCGAACGGGCACGGCGGCGGGGTCGCCGGCTTCGTCATGGCCAACGGGTCGCTCTCCTCCGGCTCCGGCGGCGAGGGCGAGATTCGGCAGCGCATCGTCGAAGCCGACCTTTTGGACGCCATCGTCGCACTGCCGGCCCAGCTCTTCTTGACCACGGGCATTCCCGCCTGCCTCTGGTTCCTGACCCGCGACAAGACCGGCCGCAACCTGCCCCACGGCGGTCGCGACCGCCGCGGCGAGACCCTGTTCATCGACGCCCGCAAGCTCGGCACCCTACAGACGCGGACGCTGCGCGTGCTCACCGGCGGCGACGACGGCGAAACCCTGCTCGCCGACGGACTCGGCGACCCGGACGCCGACTCCGATATCGGCCGCATCGTCTACGCCTTCCGCCAATGGCGCGGCGAGCCCGCGCCCGCCTGGTGGAACACCGCCGACCACGGCGACTGGACCTACCGCGACCTCCCCGGCTTCTGCAAGGCAGAGACCATCGACGGCATCCGCAAGCACGGCTTCGTGCTCACCCCCGGCCGCTACGTCGGTGCCAAGGAGCAGGAAGAAGACAGTGAGCCGTTCGAGGAGAAATACCCGCGCCTGCTGGCTGAGGTGGAGGCGTGCTTCGTGGAGGGTGAACGGTTGATGGGCGTCGTGCGCGAGCGGCTGAAGGGGGTAGGTCGTGGCTGATCGGTCGACCGCGCTCCAACCGAAGCAAATACCATGCGCTACCTGAATCTCGACCATCTGCGTCGCTGCATCGAAACACTGCAGCAGTCGTTGCGGCTCTATCAAAGCGCCGAGCCCGACAGCATCGAGCAGGAGGTGTTTCGCAACGCCATCGTCAAAGGATATGAGCTGACGCAGGAAATCGCCTTCAAACTTCTCAAGAAGGCCCTGAAGGCGTTCGGCCACAGCGCCCGGAAACTCGAATCCACGCCCATCAAGGATATTCTGCGGCTCGCCGCCGTGCATGGCCTGCTGACCCTCGAGGAGGTCGAGCGCTGGTTTAAGTATCGCGACAATCGCAACGACACCGCCCACGACTATGGCGAGGCCTTTGCGCGGGAGACACTGACGCTGATGCCTGGGTTCCTGGAGGATGTCTCGCGGCTGGCGGATCGGTTGGACGCCAAGCTCGGCAAGGATGCGACATGAGTAGCGGCAACGCCCGTCCGGCACTGCACCTGCCCGCGCGTTACCTGGCGATCGTCCAGGACATCCTGCGCCGTTACCTACCGCATGCCGAGGTCTGGGCCTACGGGAGCCGCGTCAACGGCGACCATTACGACGCCAGCGATCTGGATCTCGTCGTGCGTCAGCCCGACGACCTGAGCCGCCGACAGTCGGACCTTGACGAGGTCGCAGGCGCCTTCTCCGACAGCGACCTGCCAATCCTGGTGCAGATCGTCGATTGGGCGCGCATACCGGCAGCCTTTCGGGAGGAGATCGAAGTGCGCTACGTCGTGCTGCAATCCGCGGACAGCGCCGCTGCAGCGCCTGCGGAAGCGGGCTCGCATTCTCTCGCTCCTACGCTCCAGCGTGGGAGCCAGAAAATGATTAAGGCTTGGCGCTATTGCCTGCTCGGCGATGTGATCGAACTAAAGAGGGGCTATGACCTTCCTCAGTCCGATCGTCGTGCTGGATCAGTTCCCGTGGTGTCGTCTTCCGGGCTTTCCGGTTGGCACGATATGGCGAAAGCCAGGGCGCCAGGTGTAGTCACCGGTCGATATGGCACACTTGGCGAGGTGCACTACATCATCGAGGACTACTGGCCACTCAATACAACTTTGTACGTGCGCGACTTCAAAGAGAATGACGCGCGATTCATTTCCTATTTCTTGCGGTCTCTGGACTTTCAGGCCGCAAACGATAAGAGCAGCGTTCCTGGACTGAACCGCAATGACTTACATCGCTATGAGGTAGCCGTTCCTCCGCCTTTCGAGCAACGCGCCATCGCCGGGGTTCTCGGAACGCTGGACGAGAAGATCGAACATAACCGGCGGACGGCCCAAGCGCTGGAGCGGCTGGCACGTGCGATCTTCCGCGCCTGGTTCGTGGACTTCCAGCCGGTCAAGGCCAAGGCCGCCGGCGCGACCGTCTTCCCGTCCATGCCCCAGCCCGTTTTTGACGCCCTGCCCACCGGCTTCGTTGATTCCAAGATTGGTCCCGTCCCTGAGGGCTGGGAAGTCTTTCAGCATCGTGTAGCCGAGCTCGAAGCACAAGGAGCGCTCTCCGTCGGTGACGGCTATCGTGCAAAGCGGAGCGAGCTCGCGGATAGCGGGTTTCCTTTTATTCGAGCGGGAAACGTCAACGGAACCGTCAATACGGAAGGCGCCGAATTGCTTTGCGCGGAATCTGCGACCAAAGCTGGACCCAAGCGTTCTCGCGTCTGGGATACCGTTTTCACTTCTAAAGGGACGGTAGGCCGCATTGGCCTAATAACCCCTTGGACAGGCGATGTCGTCTATGCGCCTCAGGTGTGCTTTTGGCGATCATTAGACGAGCGCACGATCGACCCCTTCTTTCTGCATCTATGGATCTGCTCAGACAGCTTTACACACCAGTGGATGGCCGTGAAGGGAAACACGGATATGGCGGATTTCGTGAGTCTGTCCGATCAACGCGCGATGCGGCTCGCCGTACCGACATCATCGCTGCAAAGTGCCCTCCGCTCGATCGTTGAACCGCTCTTTCGACTGAAGGCAGAAACGGAGTTTGAGTCTCGGAAATTGGCCGAGATGCGCGACTACCTCCTCCCCAAGCTGCTTTCGGGCGAGTTGCGCGTGAAGGACGTAGAACGATTCCCGGAGACCCCGCGATGAACACAGCCGCAGACAAACCGCTCAGCCCGCCGCGCATTCAGTACTTGAGGGTACGTAACTTTCGAGCGCTGCATGAAGTGGAATTCAAGGAGCTGACGCCGCTGACGGTGCTGCTCGGACCCAACGGCAGCGGCAAGTCCACGGTCTTCAACGTGTTCGCCTTCCTGTCCGAATGCTTCGAGCTGGGCCTGCGCCGCGCCTGGGACAAGCGCGGTCGTGCGAAGGAGCTGAAGACGCGCGGCGGCGACGGGCCGGTGGTGATCGAGGTCAAGTATAAGGAGTCGGGCTATCCACTGATCACCTATCACCTGGCCGTGGACGAACGCAGCGGGGGGCCGGTGGTCGTTGAGGAGTGGCTGCAATGGCGTCGGGGCCAGAACGGGAAACCCATTCGCTTTCTGGACTATCGGGAGGGGCAAGGCCGGGCCGTGAGCGGCGAGGCCCCGGACGAGAACGACCGGCGCATTGAGATCCCGTTGAAATCGCCCGAGCTCCTCGCGGT
This sequence comes from Thiocapsa sp. UBA6158, assembly GCF_002423035.1. Classification (GTDB taxonomy): domain Bacteria; phylum Pseudomonadota; class Gammaproteobacteria; order Chromatiales; family Chromatiaceae; genus Thiocapsa. The sequence goes on along the minus strand of NZ_DIUM01000135.1, from coordinate 90,364 downwards.
CAATGCGCTCGGGCAATTCGCCGATCATCCGCGCGTGGCGGCACTGCGGGAGTTCATCACCGGCTGGCATGTATCCTACCTGTCGGCCGACAGCGCGCGTGGTCAGCCCGAAGCGGGACCGCAGGAGCGCCTGTCCCGCACCGGCGACAATCTGGCCAACGTGATTCAGTACTTGGCAGAGCGCCACGGCGACCGGCTCGAGCGCATCTTCGAGGTGTTGCGCCGGCGGGTGCCGCGGATCGAGCGCGTGCTGGCCGACACCATGCCGGATGGCCGGCTGTTGTTGCAGATCAAGGACGCGCCGTTCAGCCACCCGGTCCTGGCCCGGTTCGCGTCGGACGGCACGCTGAAGATGCTGGCCTATCTGGTCTTGCTTTACGACCCGAGCCCACCGCCGTTCATCGGCATCGAGGAGCCGGAGAACTTCCTGCATCCCCGGCTGCTGCCGGAGCTGGCCGAGGAGTGTCGCGCGGCCACGGCAGCCACACAACTTCTTGTCACCACGCATTCGCCGTTCTTCCTCAACGCGCTAAGGCCGCAGGAGGTGCGGGTGCTCTGGCGCGATGAGCGCGGCTACACCCAAACGCAGCGGGCCGAGGACTTGCCGGGGGTGCGCGAATTTACCGAACAAGGGGCGCTGCTCGGTCATCTGTGGATGGAAGGCCAACTTGGCGTCGGCGATCCGCTGACCAACCAAGGGGGGCCGACCCGGCCAATCAAAGGCGGGCGCTCCGCATGACGGCCACCCATCTCGAGCTGCTGGTCGAGGAGCCCTCGATGGAGGCCTTTCTGCGTGCGTTTCTGCCACGGCTGTTGCCACAGGACAGAACCTTCGAAATCCATGCCTTCCAAGGCAAGGGGGACCTGATGGGAAAGCTGGAGGCACGACTGCGCGGCTACGCGGCCTGGCTGCCCGCCGACTGGCGCATCCTGGTCGTAGTGGATCGCGACGACGAGGATTGCCTGGGTTTGAAGCAGCGGCTGGAAACCACTGCTCAGCGGGCCGGGCTCTGTTCAAAAAGCCGTGCTGGCGGTCTGCCTTGGCAGCTCGTGAATCGTATCGCCATCGAGGAACTGGAAGCCTGGTACTTCGGCGATTGGTCAGCCGTCCGTGCAGCCTACCCGCGCCTGCCCTCGACCATTCCGAATCAACAGCGCTACCGCGACCCGGATGCCATTGGCGGCGGAACCTGGGAGGCCTTCGAGCGCATCATGCAACGGAATGGATACTTCAAGGGCGGCCTGCGCAAGATCGAGGCGGCGCGGCTCTTGGGCGGGGTGTTCGAGGCAGGGCGCAATCGTTCGGCGAGCTTTTGCCGTTTCCGAGATGCCGTTCTGGAGGCGGTCGCATGAGCACGCCGTCGAGGGAGGCCACGATCATGCCATCCCCGACCGAGCAGCTCGTCGAGGATGTCGCCGCCGTCTACTTCGGCGTCATCGGCGCGCAGGTCCGGCGCGGCGTGGAGATCGACGATGCCGGCGAGCGCTTGGATTCGGGCCAGTGTGTGCTCCAGGTTCGTCTCTCCGCGGCATTGCATCGGTTCAACCCGGCAATGTCCCACGAGGTCATCGAAGGCGTGGTGCGCACGCTTGCGCACCCGCCGCATCCGACGCTGGTCCAGAACAATCGCTGGCTCCATAGGCTGCTGACCGATGGCGTCGAGGTGGAGTATCGCGACTCGCAAATTGGCCCGGATGAGAACAGGCTGCGCGGCGGACGCTGCCGGCTCATCGACTTCGAAGATCCTCTCGCCAATGACCTACTGGTAGTGCGCCAGCTCGCGGTCACCGGACCCACCGGCAAGCTGATCCGGCTGGACCTGGTGGTCTTTCTGAACGGCCTGCCCATCGCGGTGATCGAGCTGAAGGACCCGACCGACCCGCAAGCCGATCTCACGGCGGCCATCGAGCAGCTCGACCGCTATCAGGACGCGACGCCGGAGCTTTTCGTGCCGAACCTGGTGCGGGTGGTCTCTGACGGGATGCTGACCCGGGTCGGCTCCATCACCAGCGACCGCAGCCGCTTCATGCCTTGGCGACCACTCGCGGACGAGGCCGGCAGCGCGCCCACGCTGGAGGCGCTGATCCGTGGGCTCTTCGAGCCGCGGGCGCTGCTCGACTATCTGTGCAGTTGCGTCGTCTTCGAGGAGGACGCACACGGCGAGATCGTCAAGAAGATCGCCGGGTATCACCAGTTCCGCGCCGTGCGCAAGGCGCGCTCAAGTGTGCTCGCCCACCTGAAACCGGCCGGCGACGGGCGCGGCGGGGTGGTCTGGCACACCCAGGGCTCGGGCAAGTCGCTGACCATGCTGATGCTGGCAGGCACCTTGATCCGCGAGCCGGTCCTGGTCAATCCGACGCTGGTCGTGATTACCGACCGCAACGACCTGGACGACCAACTCTTCGACACCTTCGCGGCCGGCCGTGCGTTGCTGCGGCAAGACCCGGTGCAGGCCACGAGCCGCGATCATCTACGGGAATTGCTGGACCGCGCCGCGGGCGGCGTGATCTTCACAACGATACATAAGTTCTCTGATTTTCAACGCGAAGACGCCGAGGCGCAAAGCCGCAAACAAGAGGAATCCATGGCGCCTTCGCGCCTCGGCGCCTTTGCGTTTAATCCAGAGACCGCAGCGTCCAATCCAGTCAGTGACAGGGCCAACATCGTTGTGCTGGCCGACGAGGCGCACCGCAGCCAATACGGCTTCGTCGAGGGCGGCGCGCGCTGGATGCGCGAGGCACTGCCGAACGCGACCTTCGTCGGCTTCACCGGCACGCCGCTGGAGCGCGACGACAAGAACACCATCCATGTCTTCGGCGATTACGCGGACGTCTATGACATCCGCCAGGCAGTGGAGGACGGCGCTACCCGGCCGCTGTATTACGAATCGCGCATCGTCAAGCTTAAGGTGGACGAAGACGGCGCGCGGGTGGCCGAGGACGAGGTGGACTACGTCGTCAACGCCGATCGCAACGGCGCCGATCCCGATGAGCGCATCCGCGTGCGTCTGGAGTCCCTGGTCGGTGCGCCGGAGCGCTTGGAGCGCCTGGCGACGTTCATCGTCGAGCACTGGGAGAAGCGCCGCTCGGCGATGGAAGGCAAGGCAATGGTCGTGACCATGAGCCGGGACATCGCGGCGCGGCTCTACGAGCAGATCCGCGTGCTCCGCCCGGCTTGGCACGATGGCGACGACGAGCGCGGGGCCATGAAGGTGGTCGTCACCGGAAGCGCAGATGACCCGGAGCCATCGCGGGACCATGTCCGCACCAAGGCCGCGCGCAAGCGCCTGGCCGAGCGCTTCAAGGCCCCGGCGGATGATCTGCGCCTGGTCATCGTCTGCGACATGTGGCTGACCGGCTTCGACTGCCCGCCGGCGCATACGCTGTATCTCGACAAGCCGCTGGCCGGGCACAACCTGATGCAGGCCATCGCGCGGGTCAACCGGGTCTGGGGCGACAAGCCGGGCGGGCTGATCGTGGATCTGCTCGGGCTCGCCGACCAACTGGCCGATGCGCTCGCCACCTACAGCCGCGCCGGCGGCACCGGGCAGGCCGTGCGACAGGTGCAGGACGAGGCGGTGCCGGCGATGCAGTCGGCCTTCGAGAAGCTGCGCGATTTCTTTCACGGCTGCAACTACGCCCGGGCGCTCGACGCCGCACCGCGCGATGTGCTGCCGGTGTATCTGGTGGCGATCGATCATGTGCTGGGACAGGACGACGGCTGGACGCGCTTTCGCACCCTGGTCAAGGAGCTCGCGACGGCCTTCGCGCTCGCCGTGCCGCGCCCGGAAACCGACCTGATCGCACCGCACCTGGCCTTCTTCCAGCGCGCGGCGGCGATGATCCGCAAACGGCTGGCGGACGACGGAAAGGGTCCGGACAGCCGCGCGCGGCAGCGGGATATCGATGCCGCGGTGCGGCAGGTGATCGGCGGGGCGGTGGATGCGGACGAGGTGATCGACTTGTTCGCTGTGGCCGGCCTCGACGAGGCGCGGCTGGACATCCTGAGCGATGAGTTCCTGGAGCGCGTGGCCGCGCTGGAGCAGAAGAATCTGGCCCTGGAGACGCTGCGTAAGCTCTTGAACGATCAGATCCGCAGCAACGAGCGCAGCAACCTGGTGCGCAGCCGCAAATTCCGCGAGGCGTTGGAAGACGCCCTGCTGCGCTACACCAACAAGGCGATCACGACGGCGGAGATGATCGCCCGTCTGATCGACCTGGCGCGGGACCTGCGCCAGGCGCAACGGCAGGACGAGGCGCTGGGCTTGAGCACCGAAGAGATTGCGTTTTACGACGCGCTGGCCGAGAACGCCTCGGCGCGCGAGGTCATGCAAAGCGACGCACTGCGGCTGATGGCCCGCGAGCTGACCGAGATGGTACGCCGGATGCCGAAGCTCGACTGGACACAGCGCGAATCGGTCCGGGCCACCCTGCGGCGCAACGTCCGGCGCCTGCTCGCGCAGTACGGCTATCCGCCGGATCTCGCCGAGGGCGCGACCCACCTTGTGCTGCGGCAGGCGGAGTTGTCGACCGAGGATTTCGTCTGATAGGGGACTTATTCCGAGGAAGCGACGCGCGACGGACGCGATCGGATGTCGCGATGAGTCTGCATTTCCGGGCTTCGCGCCAAACTCGAACTGGATTGAGAATACCGATGCCGAAGGAGGAGAAGTCCCCTTAACTTTGGAAATCGCTGCAATCATCGCGTCTTCGTTTTGGATCTCCGGAGGGCCAGGGCTGACTTCCGCGAGCCTTGCCGCGTTCCGGCACCAGCATATCGGTCCGAGCCGTATCGGCCAGCAGGAGCTGCTTCAGCGAGGGGCGGGCGGCCGCCTGAAGGCGGCGCCACTCATGGATGGGCACTAGCACGGCGATATCAGTGCCCCGTCGCGTGACCACCTGGGGGCCATCGGTCACACAGGCATCCAGAAACTCGCTGAAGCGAGCTTTGGCGTCCTTAACTGACCAGACATGCATAGACAGGCTCCTGCAAGGCGGAAAATGACTGGATTTGTGACGAGTTGTCGGCTCCCGACGCGGGGATCAAGAACAAGGCTATTTCCTATCAATTCAATACCCCTAAACCAGGATGCCGACCCAGCCATGACCAAACCCCGCCTCATCGTCCTGACCGCGTTCGCGATGATCCCTCTGGCCGCGAACTCCTGGCTGTGTCGGGCGGCACTGCGCGATACGGCCATCGATGCGGCAAGCTTCACCTCGATCCGCTTGATCTCGGGCGCGTTGATGCTCTGGCTGCTGGTGTGGTTGACCGGCAAGGCACGTGCGGGTGCGGGCAATTGGCCTTCGGCGTTCGCCCTGTTCGCATACGCCGCACTCTTCTCCTTCGCCTACCTGAGCTTGACCGCGGCGACCGGCGCACTCCTTCTGTTCGGCGCCGTGCAAGTGACCATGATCGCACTTGGACTGCGGGGCGGCGAACGTCTCGACGGCATTCAGATCGCCGGTGTCGCGCTTGCCTTCGCAGGTCTGGTCGGCCTGCTGCTGCCCGGGCTATCCGCACCGCCGTTGGGCGGTGCGCTCATGATGATCGGCGCCGGCATGGCCTGGGGTGTCTACTCGGTGCGCGGCAAGGGCGCGGGTGACCCGATACGCGTCACCGCCGGCAACTTTCTGCTGACCGTGCCGATCACGACGCTGTTGAGCCTGCTGATGATCACGGAGGTCTCGCTGGATGCGATCGGCGCGGGCTATGCCGTTGCCTCCGGCGCCCTGACCTCGGCACTCGGCTATGCGCTCTGGTATCGAGTCCTGCCGATGTTGCGGGCGACGAGCGCGGCCACGGTTCAGCTCAGTGTGCCCGTGATCGTCGCGATCGGCGGCGTCGCCCTGCTCGGCGAGCCGATCACGCTGCGTCTCGTGTTGGCCTCGGCGGCGGTGCTCGGCGGGATCACCCTGGTTATCCTGGAGCGTGATCGGATCGGTGGTCGCCGGTAGATCCTGCTCCGTCGAGAGATCGGAAACGGGTCGTGCGGCGCTGTTGTGACTGCTCGCTGCCATCGCGGATCGTTCGATACGCGGAGCGCCGAGGTCCGATCGGCGTCTCGGCACGGAGCGCCGACTCGACGTCAGGCGGCATCCGACTGACTCCAGGTGGCGGGATTGCGCTGGCGTGACGCTTCGAGACTCGCCGAAATACTCAGCGTATCGCGCCTGTGCAGCCTCTCCGAAGAGGATCTCGCAAGCCTCCATCAGGCCCTCGGCCTCCTGGATCTGCCGACGCGGAACCACCAGGGCGATCTTGGAGCGACGGCGCAGGAAATCCTCGAGCGTGACGATCATCTCCTGACGCTTGGCGAGCTGGATCTCGCAGCGCAGATAATCCGTTCCCTTGATCAAGACATCGGCCCGGCGCGGATCCTCGCGGATCCGGGCGAGCAGCTCGAAGGCCTGCTGGTCGTAGCGCCGCCACAGCCGACTCGAGAGCGGCTCGATGGACTCGGGCGAGGTGTAGCTGTCCAAGTTCATCAAGCGTACCTGGTGCATGTACTCCGCGTAGACCGAGCGGTGCGGCTCGCCGTACCAGCGGTACCCGGCATGCGGCAGGTCGATGCCGAGCCCGGCGACGATCCGCGCGACCTCGTTGCCGACGTTGACGCAGTCGGTGAGCTTGCCGCCGAAGATGGACAGATGCGCACGCGTGCGATCCACATCGATCTCGTGCTTGCGCGAGAGCTGCATCCAATCGCGCACGCCGGCGTCGCCGCCCTGGCGCTTCACCACCAACGGCCGCACCCCGCAGCGCTCGGCGATGATGTCCTCGCGCGTCAGCGGAGCGGCCAACGCGACCCTCTTGTTGATGTTCTCCAGCACGAAGTCGCGATCTGCGTCGGTGACCTCGGTCTGCGGTGTGTCGACCCGGTTGTCGGTGGTGCCGATGCAGGCGCGCAGCCCCATCGGGATGACGAAGAACAGCCGTCCGTCGTCGGCGAAGAAGGTCAGGATCCGCTGATGGGGCGTGATCTGCGGCACGATCAGATGGATGCCTTTGGAGAACAGATGTTGATGCTCGGTCTGCTCACCGCTGAGTTGATTGTGATCGTCGACGAAAGGACCGGCGGCGTTGATCAAGACCTTGGAGCGGATCTCGAAGGTCTCGCCCGTTTGGGTATCGCGCGCACGGGTGACCCAGAGCTCCCCGTCGCGCCGTGCACCGAGCGATTCGACATAGTTCGCCGCGATACAACCGCGGTCCATCGCCGAGCGCACGAACTGGAAGACGAAGCGCGAGTCGTTGTCGTGCAGATAGGCGTCGGAGTATTCAAATCCGCCGGCCGCCTTGTCGGTCTTGACCACTGGCTCCTCGCGGTGGATGCGCTCCTTGGTGAGGACGCGCGGGATCCGGGTGAAACCGTTGCCGAACAGCCAGTACACCCAGGTGCCAAGCCACAGAAAGAAGGGCGAGAAGCGAAACCCGCGATCGATCGTGGCGAAGAAGCGGATCTCTTTGACCCGGCTCGGATAACTGCGGATCAGCTCGTTGCGGCTCAGGCACAGCTTGCGCACGAGCCTGTAATCACCGCTTTCGAGATATTTGATCCCGCCCCAGGCCAGGTTGGACGATTGCTGACTGGTGAATCCGGCGAAATCGCGCTTGTCGATCAGGGCCACTTGGGCGCCCTTGCCGGACAGTGCGGCGGCAGACACCGCCCCGTTGATGCCGCCGCCGATGATCAGTGCGTCATAGACCACACCTTCTCGCAGCTTGGCGATGTTGCTGACGCGCAGCGTCATGGCATCAATCCTCATCAAGGGCCCAGCCTTTGGAAAGTTCGACGGCCTTGTGCCAGCGCTTGAACAGACGCTCACGCTTGGCCGCGTCGAAGCGCGGGTGATAGCGCACATCCATTCCTGTCGTCGTTTTTTCTTGGAGGCCGATGACGCGGCCGTCCGATCGCGTCGGGCCTGATCTCGGCCGATCGCGGCTCGGCGATTGCCCGAACGATCGCGGACTGAATGCGATCGTTCATCCTACCGTGCCGCCCGGTAGTCGCAATCGCTTGAGTGTAGTACGCGCGAAGGCAGGTCGCTTGCCACCGGCTCCATGACCGGCCGACCGATAAGCCTGCTTGGTAGAAGGCACAGGCAGTGGCCCTGCGCTCGATGATCCGTTGCGACCCGCGCGCCTTCTCCCGGCGGGTCGCGACCCCCATGATCGGAGAGACGTCAGCGAACCGGAGAGCCCAGGTCATGAACGCAAAGATCGTGACGGTCCGCCCCGAGCGTCCCGCCGACACGCTGCAGCGGCTGCCCAACTTCGTAGGCATCTCCGAGGCCACGGCCGGCGCTGCGGGGATCTCGATGAACCTGGTGGTCATCCCGCCCGCAGGCGAGGCCGAGCCCCACCTGCACCTGGGGTTCGAAACCGCCATCTATCTGCTCAAGGGCCGCGTCGAGACACGCTACGGCGAGAATCTCCGAGACTCGGTGATCAACGACGAAGGCGACTTCATCTTTATCCCGGCGGGAGTACCCCATCAACCCCGGAACCTAAGCGAAACCGAGCCTGCGCTCGCCATCGTGGCGCGAAACAACGCCAACGAGCAGGAAACCCTGCAGCTCTATCACCCGGCCGGGAGTGAATAGGGCGGCCGGAACGCGTCATTGCACACCAGGAGTCAGGAAATGCCGCGACGCTGCAAAGATTGCCTCGTCATTCTCGCCATTGCCGTTTGTGGTTTCTCGCTACCGACAGCAGCTGAAATACACAAGTGCACAAGCAAGGACGGGAAGGTGTCCTTCAGCGACGTCGCCTGCCCTCTCGATACAGCCGGGGAGATGCTGGACACCGCCGGCAAACCGGCGAGCACCGCACTCAATCAGGGATTCGACCTGAGCCCGTCCCCGACGGCGCAACCTCCGGCAACCCGGCTCGATCGGCAGCGATCGAGAGAACCAACCAAAGGGCAGCAGCCGCGGACAAACACCTCGCTCATTTACCAGAAATGGCTGATCGAGGAACGGAATGCGACGATCCGGGGCGCGCTTCCGCCTGAGATCAACCGGCCGCGCGAAAAGACCCGGACGGTGATCGGCAAGGATTGAGCGAGGACGGCGTCCGCGCGGCCTCCACGTGCCGGGAAACCTGCCGACTCGACTCCCAACGCCTTGAATACCGCATCGACCGGGTCCGCATAGAAAGACGTTTGGAACTTGGCGAACAGCTCCCCGGGGATGTCCCGGACGCCGGCCATCGGCAGCAGGATTCGCCTTGCACCGGAATCGACATGGGCGGGCATCGGCAGAACGGGACAAGACCCAAGAGTACGAGTGGATGTCGACAGCCCTCGCTGCTGCAGCCGTCATCAGTATTCCCGCCATTGCTCCCGGATCGCGAGGATCTCCGGCATGATATCGAGAAACGCGCATGCGGATGATCTGCAGGCCGGTCTCGTTGTCTTTGAACTCGGCGGCGCGACCGAGCATCTGCAGCGTCTGCAGACGTGACTGAATCAGGTCGTCGTACAGCCTCTCCGCGGCCTTGGTCGGCTCCTCGGCGCGGAGGCGTTGCGCTCAACCAGCCTTTTTGCTTAATGTAACCCGCGCCGGTGAGATGACACTCGAAACGCTGTTGCACCGGCCTACGGCCCGCACGGTTGTCCCCGTGGCGGGCCTCTCTGTGACGGGGGGTCTGCCCATTCTGCCGTATCGGCGCCGCAACGGCGCACCAGTGGCACGACTGAGACGGCCGAGCACCGCGCTCCCTCGGACTGGATCACCGGTGGAATGATGCCTCAATGGCCAGCTGCTGGTTCGCGGATCAGGGTGCGAAACAACAGCGGCGATGCGATCCGGCCCTGTGGCAGACCTGGAGTGGAATGGACACGAAAACCCTGATCATCGCCGGTCTGGTGGTCGCCCTGGCGGTCAGCTTCAGCATGGCTATGGTCTTCTGGACACGTCGCACCTATCCCGGCTTCGGCTATTGGCTGGCCGGTTCGGTATGCCGGGCGCTTTCGGCGGCGCTCTTCCTGTTGCCGCGGGATCAATTCCCCCCCTGGCTGACCATCGTCCTGGCCAACTATCTGCTCTTTGCCGAGCTCATCCTCTATCTGCGCGGGACCCTGATCTTTCGCGGCCAACCGGTCCGTGTCCGCTGGGATGTCGCCGGCTCCCTGATCTTCCTCGTTGCGTTTTTCTGGTTCACCTATGTCGAGCCCAGTCGAAACGCCCGTGTCGGGGTCGGCATGTTCTTGATCGCGATCTGGTCGTCGCGGTTGTGCCTGGCGCTCTTGACCCGGCGCCCGCCCTATTTTGGCTCATTCGATCGCTGGCAGGCGGGCATCTGGGCGGTGCTGACCCTGTTTGGTCTGATGCGGGCGATCTATGTCGGCATCCTGGCGCCCCCACTGCCCGATTACCTGACCTCTCCCGCGTATCAGAGCGAGTGGATCCTGCTGCTGATCCTGACCTCGATCCTAGTCACCCTGAGTCAGGTGGTCATGAACATCCAGCGGCTCGAGTACGACCTGCGGCGGACCCGCGAAGCGCTGGAGGAGGATGTCCGCGAGCGTGAGCGCATCGAAGGCGAGTTGCGCGCGGCCAAGGCGCGCCTGGAGGCCACGATCAACACCCTGCCGGATCTGCTGTTGCGTGTGGATCGCGAGGGGCGGATCCGGGACTGTCACTCGGCGGACCCGGGTCGACTGTTCCTGCCCCCGGAGGCTGCACGGGTGGTTCTCGCCGCCTTGGAGGAGGCGGAGCGCAAGGGCTATCATCGGGGTGCCAGCTATTCGTTGCCCACACCTCAGGGACCGACCTGGTACGAGCTGTCGATCGCCCGACTAGGGGAGCCAACCGCGGACGATGGTGAATACATCATGCTGATCCGCGACATCACCGACCGCCAACTGGTCGAGGAGCAGTTGCGCCTCAGTGAAGAGCGGCACCGGCTGCTGGCCGAGAACGCCTTGGATGTCATCTGGACCCTCGAGCCTGACGGCACCCTGTCCTATGTCAGTCCCGTCGTCGAGAAGCTGCGGGGCTTCACCCCGGCCGAGGCCCTCCGCCAGGCACCGGAGGAGGTTCTCACCCCGGCCTCACTGGCCAACTACCGCCGTTATTTCCAGGACGTACAGACCCGGGCCAGGTCCAATCTCCCCTTGGAGCCCTTCCGGGGTGAACTGGAATATCGCTGTCGGGATGGCTCGACCGTCTGGGGCGATGTCATGGTCTACCCGCAGCAGGATACCGACGGGACTTTACGCCAGCTTTTGGGGGTCTCGCGTGACATCAGCGAGCGCAAACGTCATGAGCTTGAATTGCGCCAGGCGCGGGACCTCACTGAACAGGCCAACCAGGCGCTTCAGGCCGCCAACGCCGAGCTCCAACGTCTCGCCACCACCGACACCCTCACCGGGGTCTGGAACCGGCGTCACTTCGAGCAGGTCGTGGCGGCGGAGATCCAGCGCGCCGGGCGCTACGGCGAGCCTTTGTCGTTGTTATTGCTCGATATCGACCACTTCAAGGCGGTCAACGATACCCATGGCCACCTGGTGGGCGACCAGGTGCTGATCGGCCTCAGTCATCGGGTGCGCGATCACCTGCGCGATGTCGATATCTTGGCCCGCTGGGGTGGCGAGGAGTTCGTCGTCATGCTGCCCCATTGCGACGCTGCCCAGGCCCAGCACCTGGCGGAGAAGCTGCGTGCACTGATCGCCGCGGAACCCTTCCCCGGGGTCGGCCAGGTCACCTCCAGCTTCGGCGTGGCGCAATTCCATCCCCCCGAAAGCGCCGATGCCTGGCTCGACCGCGCCGATGATGCACTCTACCAGGCTAAGGCGGCGGGGCGCAACCGGATCAGGGTCGCTGGGCACTGACGTTTAGGCGCTAGCCTGTCCGAGTTAGGTTCCGGATTGGGTTGCGACAGCCTGCATTGCCAAAATAAGATAGGCAGCGGGGCGTGAAACATCGAAAATGTCGGTATATTTCACGAAAAAGCACTATTTTCCCTCTTTTTCATCCTTTAAGCACAAAAAGGCGCTTGAGATTCCACCCCGGACACACCGGTGCCATTCGCCCTGCACCGCACTCAGGCCGCGCAGCAGGAATTGGCGGAAGCCCTATACCTGCTTGATGATGCCGAAGACGGCCTCGACCCTGGCCTTGCGCTTGGCGTAGCGCGCCTTGCCGTCGCCATGTTCAACGCACCGAGGGAAAGCAGCATGGTGGAGCAGCGGCGCAGTCGCGAGCAGTGGCGGGAATTGATCCGGGGCTGGCCGGGCAGTGGTCTGACGCAGGCACTGTACTGCGAACGCCACGGCATTTCGACCGGGAGTCTGTCGCGCTGGCGGGCCGTCTTCGGCCGGGAGCACCAAGCCGGCGGCGGGCAGGCGCGATCCCGCGCCGAGGCGCCGTTGCGCTTGCTGCCGGTGGCGTTCAGCCAAGCCCTCGAGCCGCCGCGCAGTGATCGGGTGCTGCCCCTGGTCTTCGGTGGCGGCGTGCGCCTGGAGGTCGATGTCCTTCAGGCCGATCTGGATTTTCTTCCGGTCATGGGCTCGTACAATCTTGCCCGACGCCGAGGGGGTTAGATGCAAGCACCCTGACGCATCCAACAAACCATTATTCTTTCAGTAATTTGCATGGGATTATCTGCGCCGAGCCGAGTATGCGTGGAGGCCATTGTCCCTGGAAAACGGCAAAGCCCACGGGGAGACCGCTCAGGCAAGCAAACACCAGCTTACACCGCGTGAGTCACTGTTTCTGCTATCTGTCCCCGGTATGCGCGAATCGATCCGGAAAGGGATGAAGACACCGGTTGACGAGTGTGCCGGTGATCTAAGCAAGTCGCTGCTGATCGACACCCTGGCCGAGCTGTTTGCCGGCAACGAGGCGCTGTTCCGGGGCCTGGCGATCCATCCGCACTGGGACTGGTCGACGCGCTATCCGGTCATCCGGATCAGCTTTGCCGAAGGGGTGCTGAAAAGTCGCGAAGGACTGGATGCGCGAATCGCCGATCTGCTGCGCATCAACCGCGAGGCACTGGCGGTCGCCGTCCATCCGGATCTCGACATCGCCGGGGCCTTCGGCGAGCTGACCCGCAAGACCCACGCCCACTACAGTCAACGTGTCGTGGTCCTGGCGGATGAATACGACAAGCCGATCCTCGATAATCTGAACGACCGCGACACGGCTCGCGCCATGCGCGACGGACTGCGTAATCTCTACTCGGTGGTCAAGGGATCCGACGCCCACATCCGCTTCGCCTTCCTTAGCGGGGTGACCAAATTCAGCAAGGTGAGTATCTTCTCGGGGTTAAACAACCTGAAGGACATCACGATCTGTGCTCCTGTCCGGCGATTTCAGCGCCCTACGTGCCCATGTCGAAGCGCTCTTCGCAGCCATTCCGCATCAGTGGCATGACGGCCACCCGATCGCTCGGTACGAAGGCTTCTATGCCAGCGTCTTCTACAGCCACCTTGCCGCCCCGGGACTGGACCTGACACCGGAGGATTCCGGCAATCAAGGCCGAATCGACCTGACTCTTAAGTTCAACGGCCGGATCTGGCTGTTCGAATTCAAGGTCGTGGAGCTCGCAGCCGAGGGACGCGCGCTCCAGCAGATCAAGGATCGCGGCTACGCGGAGAAGAACCGCGCCGCCGGCGAACCCATCCATCTGATCGGCATCGAATTCAGCCGAGAGCGTCGCACCCTGGTCGGCTTCGAGGTCGAGACGATTTAGCGCCGGAGTCGAGCGACCCGGTGGGTGATTTCCGGACCTGACGCCATAGCCACGCAGGACCGCTGGGCGACTGACGTCACCCTACACCGCTTCTTCCTTGCCCCGAATCGCAGCCGCATCGCCTGCTTCTCGAATCGCTGCGGACGAGCACTCCGGCCCCTTGAAAAGATCCGACAACGGCGCCCGGCGAACGCTGCGCTAATAGGTCTTATAAGGCAGGAATTTCCCGCTCATCCGGATCTGAACGCGGTCGCCCTTGGGGTCGGGCTCGCGCTGGATATCCATGCTGAAGTCGATGGCGCTCATGATGCCGTCGCCGAACTCTTCGTGGATCAGCGCCTTGATCGATGTCCCGTAGACATTGACGAGCTCGTAGAAGCGGTAGATGAGCGGATCGGTCGGCACAGCGGTGGGTAAGGACCCTTTGAAGGGGACGATCTGGAGCTGGGTGATCGCCTCGTCGGGCAACCCGAGCGCGGCGCCGACGGCCTTGGCCTGGTTCTCGGTGAGGGTCATCTGACCCAGTAGGGCCGCGGTCGACCATTCTTTACTGTGGCCGATGATCTCGGCGAGCCGGGACCAGCTCAGTCCTTTCTCGAGCTTGGCGGACAGGATGAGAGCGGTGACGTCGTCGCGTGTCATGGTGTGGTCTCCATCAGTTGGATGCGTTGCGAAGGGCTGGTTCAGGGCTGGCCTGATTCGATGTGGCCGGTGTCTTGGTGAGCGGGACAACCCGAGCGCCGCCGTCGAGTCCGGGACGGACGATCGGCGGGTGCACCGGGTCGTCGCCTTGCTCGCCCGCATAGGTCTTGGAGCGATTCACCAGGAAGTCGACCAGGTGATTGCGGATCCGGTAGTACTGGGGGTCGTGATGGACGGTCGCGCGGGTGCGGTCGCGCGGCATCGTGATCTCGACGATCTCGGCGATCTTTGCGTACGGGCCATTGCTCATCAGCAGCACCTTGTCGGCGAGCAGGATGGCCTCGTCGACGTCGTGCGTGATCATGAAGACGGTCTGGTGCGTGGCCTGGACGATCGAGAGGAGCTCGTCCTGGATGGTGCCGCGCGTGAGCGCGTCGAGCGCTCCGAAGGGCTCGTCGAGCAGAAGCATCTTGGGCTCGATCGCAAAGGCGCGCGCGATGCCCACACGCTGCTTCATGCCGCCGGAAAGCTCCGCCGGCTTCTTGTGAAGGGCCGCGCCCAAGCCGACCATCTCCAGGTAGCGGACGCTGTGGGCCTCGATCTCTTTGGACGACCAGCGGGGCCAGCGCGAGCGCACGCCGAAGGCGACGTTGCCCAGGGCGGACAGCCAGGGCAGCAGGGCGTGACTCTGGAAGACCACGCCGCGCTCGAGCGAGGGACCTGCGATCTCGCGACCGCCCATGACCACGCCGCCCTCGGTGGCCTCGTCCAGTCCGGCCAGGACGTTCAGGATGGTGGTTTTGCCGCATCCGGAGTGGCCGACGATGCAGGCGAACTCACCCTTCTCGATCCCGAAAAAGATGTTCTCGAAGACCGTGAAGTCGGGCGATCCGCCTGTGCCTGCAAAGCGTTTGGTCAATCCCTCGATCTTCAGAAAGGGCTGCGACATGCGGCTTATTCCTTGTAAGTGACCGCGCGAGCCAGCTGCGCGAGCAGGGTGTCCAGCATCATTCCGACCAGGCCGATCAGAAGGATGGCGGTGATGATGTTGGTGATGGAGAGGTTGTTCCACTCGTTCCACACGAAGTAGCCGATCCCGGTGCCACCGACCAACATCTCGGCGGCGACGATGACCAACCAGGCGATGCCGACCGAGATCCGCATCCCGGTCATGATGGTGGGCGCGGCGGCGGGAAGGATGACCTGGAAGGCGGTGCGCAGTGACGAGACTTCGAGGGTTCGGGCGACATTCAGCCAGTCCTTGCGCACCGAGGCGACACCGAAAGCGGTGTTCACCAGCATTGGCCAGAGCGAGCAGATAAAGATCACGAACACGGCCGAGATGTTGGAGTCCTTGATGGTGTAGAGCGCAAGTGGCATCCAGGCGAGCGGCGAGATCGGCTTGAGCACCTGGATGAAGGGATCGAGCGCCTTATAAATCAACGGCGACATCCCGATCACAAAGCCCAGGGGGATGGCAACCAGCGCCGCGAGCGCAAATCCGATCAACACGCGCCCGATCGAGTAGATCAGCTGGGTGCCGATGCCCTTGTCGTTGGTCCCCCGGTCATAAAAGGGATCCCGGATGTGCTCCCAGAGCTTCGCGCCGACATCCAGCGGACCGGGCATCGCTGACTGCCCGCCCGTGGCCGCCTGTGCGCCGATGAGGGCCGCGTATTCCGGATCCACCGTCACCTCGCCGAGGGTCTGCTGGGTCGAGAAATGCCAGACACCGACGAAGGCGGCGAAGAAGAGCAGCGAGAGAATCGGTGCTGCCCAGAAGCTGGTTGGCTTCATCCGTCAGGTCCTCCGGATCGGGAAGCTCTCGATATAGGCCGCCGGCTCCGACGGATCGAACGGCTTGCCCATGACCGAGAAGGCCATCACCGGATCGGTCGGAACCTCCATGCCGACCTCTTTCATGAGACGGGCCGCATCCGTCGCGAGGAAGACCTCGCTTGCCACCTTCGCGTAGTCGACATCGCCATCAATCTGACCCCAACGCTTCATCTGGGTCAGGATCCAGATGGCGAAGGACTCGTAGGGGAAGGGATCGAAATCGATCCGCTCTGGATCCTGCACGATATTGCCCAAGCCGTCGGCGAAGGTCCCGGTGAGCACCTGCTCGACCACCGTGACGGGCTGGTTGAGATAGTTGGCCGGGGCGATCGCCGCGGCGATCTCCTTGCGGTTCTCGGCTTTGCGGGCATAGGCGGTGGCATCCAGGATCGCCTTGAGCAGGGCTTGATAGGTGTTGGGCATGCCGGTGACGAACTCGCGGCTGGCGGCGAAGGCACAGCAGGGGTGTCCGTCCCAGATCTCTTTGGAGAGGAGGTGGATGAAGCCCACACCGTCGTAAACCGCGCGCTGATTCACGGGATCGGGAGCCAGGAAGCCGTCGATGTTGTCGGCACGCAGGTTGGCGACCATCTCGGGCGGCGGTACGGCGCGGATCTGCACGTCCCGATCCGGATCCAAGCCGTGCTCGGCGAGGTAGTAGCGCAACAGATAATTGTGCATCGAGTAATCGAAGGGGACGGCAAACTTGAACCCCTTCCAGTCGGCCGGGTCGCGCTTGTCCTTGTGCTTCATCGCGAGCGTGATGGCCTGGCCGTTGATGTTCTCGACCGCCGGCATGGTCCAGGGAATGGGGTTGGATCCTGCACCGATCGTGATGGCAAGGGGCATCGGGGAGAGCATGTGGGCGGCGTCGTACTCTTTCGCGAGTGATTTATCGCGCACCACGGCCCAACCGGCGGTCTTGACCACCTCGACGTCGAGCCCGTACTTCGAGTAGTACCCCAGCGGATGCGCCATGATGATGGGCGTCGCGCAGGTGATGGGGATGAAGCCGACGCTCAACTTGGTCTTCTCGAGTGGCCCGTTGGTCTCCGCGAAGACCTCTTTGGCGAGCCCGAGCGGGAAGATGCTCGAGATCGCGGCCAGGGCCGTTCCTGTCCCGACCGTCTTCAGAAAACGACGCCGCTCGGCGTCCCGAGGGAAGAGCGCGCGCATGACGGCGCCCTCGACCAGCCGATCCTGCTGCTGCCGCTGGTCTTGGGCATGGGCCTGATCATGCTCGGCCTGGTTGCGATGATGTCCGCAGGAGCAGCCGCCGCGGTGCAGTTTGACGTCGGGATCGAAGGGATTGGGCAGGGACATGAGTGGTTCCTCGTTCCGATAGTGGATGCCGATGGGGAACTCAGACGCGCGTTCCGACAGGGATGGTCGGACCTAGGCCGAGATGAGCTTGGGCGAGCCGAGTGGCGGATTCGCATACTCGATGTCGTGCTCGTAAAGCGCGTAGGCCCGTTGATATTCCATGACCCGAGCGACGCCCTGGATGAACGCGGCGTCATATCCGGCGCGCCGCAGCAGATGGAATCCCAGCTCCATCCCGGAGCTGATGCCGCCTGCGGTGACGATGCGTCCGGCATCGACCACGCGGGCGTGACTGATTCGACAGGCCGGGGCCAGCTCGGCCAACCGGGCGATCGGGGTCTTGCCGAGGTGGGATGCTTCGAGCCGATCGGGCTCCTTGCGGTTGGTGGCCGGCAGCCCATCGAGCAGGCCCATACAGGCGTAGATCCAGGAGCCGGTGCAGACGCTCGTGAGGAGACAGGCGTCGGGAAGCCCCAGAATGAAGTCGTGCAGATTGCGGTTGTGCATCTCCTGACGTGTGCCGAACCCTCCCGGGATCAGGAAGGCGTCCATCGCCGGTCGGTCGGTAAAACCGTAATTGGGCAACACCGTGATGCCGGCCTGGGTCTGGACAGGACGCAGGGTCTCGGCGACCAGGAAGACATCGATCTCGGGGTCGAACCGTCGTGCTACCGAGAGCACACCGCAGGGTGCGGCGTAGTCGATGACCTCCGCGTCCTTGAAGACGAACACCCCGAGTCTGAATCCGGCCTTGCGCATCGCGTGCTGTCCCCGGCTTTTTTCGATGGTCCCATTGTCCGGACCGACGATCGCACCCGGTATCGCGAAACCCATGATTTCCTCGTAGTGGAATCACTACAGGGATGTCGTCGTGCGTTCGGTAGGGCTCAGGGCTCGATCAGACCATGGCGATTGGCATAGGTCACCAGCTCGACCAGGGTTCGGATGCCGAGCTTCTCGAAGATGCGGCTGCGATAGGTCGAGATGGTGTTCGAGGACAGGATGAGCTGCTCGGCGATCAAGGAGACGGACCGCCCCTGGACAAGCAGGTTGAGCACCTGAAACTCGCGATTGGAAAGGCTCTCGTGGGGTGGACGGGCGCTGTCCTCGCGCACGCTGCGCGCGAGCATCTCGGCGATGCCCGGCGTGATGAAGACACCGCCTGCGGCCACCTTGGTGATGGCCCCGAGCAGCTCCTCGGGCGAGCAGCCTTTATTGAGATAGGCGCCGGCACCGGCGCGGATGGCGCGCACACCGAACTGTGACTCGGGATAGACCGAGAGCATGATCACCCCGACCTTGGGAAACTCGCTCTTGATGAGCTTCAACGCCTCGAACCCATCGCGGTCGCCCAGGGCGATGTCGAGCAGGATGACATCGACCGCGGTCGTGCGCAGGATACGCAGCGCCCCGGGTCCATCGGATGCCTCCTGGATGGAGCCGATCCGGACCTCCTCCGACAGGATCTGGATAAGACCCCGGCGGATGATCATGTGATCGTCGACGACGAGGAGCCCGATCACGCGAGCACCCCCCGCAGCCTCAAAGACACCCGAGTGCCCTCGCCGGGATGACTGGCGATGGCGAACTCGCCCCCGATGGCACGCGCCCGCTCATGCATCCCGAGCAATCCGAAACTGACGGGCTGTGCCGGCAGCCGCATCCCGCGGCCGTCGTCGGACATCTCGATCAGCAGATCGCGGTCCTGCGCTTGGGTCGAGAGACAGACCCGGCGTGCCTCGGCATGGCGCTGCGTGTTGGTCAGCACCTCCTGGACGATACGGTAGACGGCGATCTCCGCATCCCGGCCCAGCCGGCAGCGCTCGACCTCGCCAGGGCAGATGAAGCTGCAGTGAAGACCCGAGCGGGCCTCGGTCTCTTCCAGCAAGGACTCCAGGGCCGCCCAGAGACCCAGGTGATCGAGGACGCCGGGGCGCAGGTCGTTGAGGATGCGGCGCAGGGCATCCATGGCGCCGCCGCCGATCTCGAGTGCCGCGTCGATATGGCGGCGCATCAGCGGGTCATCGGTCAGGCGTTGCCGCAGCCAATTCAGCTCGAGCTGCATGGCGGTCAGCGAGGCACCCAGATCGTCGTGAATCTCGCGTGCGATGTGTGCCCGCTCCTCTTCCCTGACCGAGTTGAGATGGGCCGAGAGGCGCAGAAGTCCGTCGTGCGCCTGGCTCAGCTGCAGGTGCGCGGCAGACAGCTCCGTGGTCCGCTCCACGACGCGCCGTTCCAACTCGGCACGGGCGGCATGGAGTGCCGCCTCGGTACGCTTGCGCTCGGTGATATCGGTGAAGGTGACGACCGCGCCGACGACCTCCTCGCCGTTGCGGATGGGGTAGGAGGCATACTCGGCCGGAAAGGGACTGCCGTCGCGCCGCCAGAGGACCTCGTCCTCGACCCGGCAACTGCAGCCCTCCTTGAATGCCTTGAAGATCCGGCAGTCCTCCACCGGCATGCGTGCACCGTTTCCGTGCGAGTGATGGATGAGATAGTGCATCTGGCGCCCGAGCACCTCATCGGGGTCGTAACCCAGCAGCTCGGCGCCGACCCGGTTGATGAAGATGCAACGCCCGGCAAGGTCGATGCCGTAGATGCCTTCACCGGCTGACTCGAGCAACATCTCGAGCTGTCGCCGCCAGGCCGCGTGGTGGGAGAGGTGGTGGAGATTCGCAAACATTCGGAGACAGGATGACCCGGCGATGCGTGTCGTCATGCAAAAAAGGGACCTGTCCGAGCCGATACCGCCGCAAACTGCCGGTCGGGATTCAGACCTTTCGCGAGATCGGCGATCACGACAATGGCTACGTCGACAAGACCGGTTTTGCCCGGCAGTTGATCGACGAGGGAAGCGACTATCGCCTCCCCTTCGATCGGATACTCATCCCTCGGGCGCCTGTCGAACGTCTGCACCTGGTCACGCACAATCGAACCGTCGAGCCTCACGGCATCGATTTGAAATGGAAATGAATTTATCCTGATCCACACATAACGAGGGTACTGAACACAGTACCGGACGGCCTTGCTCGCTGTCGGCCCGGACCTTATAGTCAGGCCAGGCCGGGTCCCCGGAATCTTCGACGGCGAACGCCATCCTCGATGTGACGGACGCCATGGCCCGCTTTTCCGAGGTCGTCGAGCAGGCAAGCCGAGGGCAAGACGTCATCATCACGAGTATGGGTAAGCGTGTCGTGCGGATGACCCGCCATGAGTCAGCGCCGCCGAATCAGTGCTTCGGGCTTCTTCGGGGGCAATTGCGGATCGTCGACGACTGCGACACATGGCCCGAAGAGATCGCACGCGACCTCGGCATGGTCGACTGACCGTTCGAGTCCTGTTTGATACGCATGCCCTTCTACGGGCACTCCATCAGCCAACCGCGCTCTCGAGAACAGCGCAGGAGGTTATCGGGTCGGCCGAGAACCTCGTCTGCGTGAGCCTGGTGCCCCTGTGGGAGTGCGCGATCAAGTCATCGATCGGCAAGCTCGATCTGCCTGCGGACTTCTTCGAGGCGATCCCGAAGGCCGGCTATGGTGTGCTCCAGATCGAGAGCCCTCACATCACCGCAGATCTCGGCTTACCGATGCATCGTCGCGGCCCGTGCGACCGGCTTCTGGTCGCGCAGGCACAAACCTCCGGTTTGGTCCTGGGCACGCGCGATCCGCAGATTGCCAAGTATGATGTGCGAACCCTGCTTGCGTGATCGCTCACCCCCGTCCGCGCCGCGCTGCAACGCAACCGCCTATCCGCTATAGCGAAACTACGCCATGACCCCACAAGCCACCTTCATCAACATCGGCGAACGCACCAACGTGACCGGCTCCGCCAAGTTCAAGCGACTCATCCTGGACGGCAACTTCGATGCCGCGCTGGATGTTGCGCGCCAGCAGGTTGAGAACGGCGCCCAGGTGATCGACATCAACATGGACGAGGCGATGCTGGACTCGCAGGCGGCCATGGTGCGCTTCCTGAATCTGATCGCCGCGGAGCCGGATATCGCGCGCGTGCCGATCATGATCGACTCGTCGAAATGGTCGGTGATCGAGGCCGGGCTCAAGTGCGTTCAGGGCAAATGCATCGTCAACTCGATCAGCCTGAAGGAGGGCGAGGCGGCCTTCCGCGAGCAGGCCAAGAAGGTCAAACGCTACGGCGCTGCGGCCGTGATCATGGCCTTCGACGAGGTCGGCCAGGCCGACACCCAGGATCGCAAGTTCGAGATCTGCGCGCGCGCCTATCGCATCCTGGTCGAGGAGATCGGTTTCGCGCCCGAGGACATCATCTTCGACCCCAACATCTTCGCCGTGGCCACCGGCATCGAAGAGCACAACAACTACGCTGTCGACTTCATCGAGGCGACCCGTCGCATCAAACGCGAGCTGCCTTACGCCAAGGTCTCGGGCGGCGTCTCCAACGTCAGCTTCTCCTTCCGCGGCAACGACCCGGTACGCGAGGCGATCCACTCGGTCTTTCTCTATCACGCGATCCGCGCCGGGATGGACATGGGCATCGTCAACGCCGGTCAGCTCGCCATCTACGACGATCTGCCCGCGGAGCTGCGCGAGGCGGTCGAGGACGTCATCCTCAACCGGCGCCCGGATGCCACCGAGCGGCTGCTCGACATCGCGCCCAAATACAAAGGCGACGGCTCGGGCATCGAGAACAAGCAGGATCTCTCCTGGCGCGAGACGACGGTAGAGAAGCGCATCGAGCATGCGCTGATCAAGGGCATCACCGACTTCATCGTCGAGGACACCGAGGAGGCGCGCCAGAAGCTCGGCACGCCCATCAATGTCATCGAAGGCCCGCTGATGGANNGGCAAGATGTTCCTGCCGCAGGTGGTCAAATCCGCGCGTGTCATGAAGAAATCCGTCGCCTATCTGGAGCCCTTTCTGGAGGCCGAGAAGTGCGAGGGCGACACCCAGGGGCGCATCCTCATGGCGACTGTCAAGGGCGACGTGCACGACATCGGCAAGAACATCGTCGGGGTCGTACTCCAGTGCAACAGCTATGAAGTGATCGACATGGGCGTCATGGTGCCGGCCGACCGGATCCTCGCCAAGGCGCGCGAGGTGAACGCCGACATTATCGGGCTGTCCGGGCTCATCACCCCCTCGCTCGACGAGATGGTCCATGTCGCCAAGGAGATGCAGCGTCAGGGCTTTACCATCCCGCTGCTGATCGGCGGTGCGACGACCTCGAAGCTGCACACGGCGGTCAAGATCGAGCCGCAGTATGCGCATCCGGTGATCCATGTGAAGGACGCCTCGCGCGCCGTCGGTGTCGCCGGCAGCCTGCTGTCGAAGGAGATGAAGGAGAAGTATGTCGCCGGTGTGCGCGCCGAATATGTGCAGATCCGCGAGCGCCGCGCCTCGCGCGACGAGGCCCGCGATCTGGTGCCGCTGACCAAGGCGCAAGCCAACCGCACACCGATCGATTGGGAGCACTATCAGCCGCCGGTCCCCGCCGAGCCGGGCGTGCAGAGCTTCCACGACATCCCGCTCGAGGAAATCGCCGCCTATATCGACTGGACGTTCTTCTTCCACGCCTGGGAGCTGCGCGGGCGCTATCCGCAGATCCTGGACGACCCCGAGAAGGGCGTCGAGGCGCGCAAGCTCTTCGACGACGCCAAGGCGATGCTCCACAGGATCATCACCGAGAAGTGGCTCGGCGCCGCCGCCGTCATCGGTCTCTTCCCCGCCAACGCGGTCGGCGACGACATCGCCGTCTACACCGACGAGAGCCGCAGCGAGACCCTGCTGACCTTCCATTGTCTGCGCAAACAGGGCAAGCAGCCGCCCGGCAAGTACAACGAATGTCTGGCCGACTACATCGCACCGGCCGAGACGGGCATCCCGGACTATGTCGGCGGCTTCGCCTGCACCGCCGGGATCGGGATCGACCCGCGCGTCGCCGCCTTCGAGGCCGATCACGACGATTACTCCGCCATCATGCTCAAGGCCATCGCCGACCGTCTCGCCGAGGCATTGGCCGAGATGCTGCATGCGCGGGTGCGCACACGCCATTGGCGCTATGCCCCCGACGAGACCTTGAGCAACGAGGACATGATCGAGGAGCGCTACCAGGGCATCCGTCCCGCGATGGGCTATCCGGCCTCGCCCGACCACACCGAGAAGGATCTACTCTGGCAGGCCCTGGATGCCGAGCGCAACACCGGCATTTGGCTGACCGAGTCCAAGGCAATGGTCCCGACCGCCGCGGTCAGCGGGCTCTATTTCTCGCACCCCGACAGCCGATACTTTGCAGTCGGCAAGCTCGCCCGCGACCAGGTCGCCGACTACGCCGAGCGCAAAGGCATGCCGCTGCCCGAGATCGAGCGGTGGCTGGCACCGAATTTGGCGTACGAGGCGGATTAAACCGCGCCTAGCGCGGTATGCGATGTTTTTGGATGGGATCGGCCCAGGCAGACTTGATAAGCGTTGGAGCTGGCCCGTTTTAAGATATTAAAAAAATAAGAGTACGCTGAGCGAGTTCCGTGCTGGCCGCCTTCGAGATCGGACATGGTAAGAGCGTTCGGCGGCGGGCACGCTACCACAACTTACCGGCGGCAATGACCAGGCCGCCGACCGTGGTGATGAACGCGATCAGCCACAGGAAGTGGCGGTCGTGGCGTCGGATCATCTCGTCGAAGCGCTTGTCCATCTGCTCGAAGCGTCGCTCGACCTGCTCGAAGCGCTTGTCCATGTTGGCCTGCATCGCCTCGAAGCGCTTATCCATCTGCTCGAAGCCCTGACGCATCAACTCACGCTGGTGTTTGAGCTCCTCCTCGACACGCACCATGCGCTCGCGCAGCTCGATCTCATAAACAGCCGTTGGCTTGCCGAGACTCTGCTCGGCAAGCCACACGGGCATGTTGGTCTTGATGAAATCGATATCTTGCTGGGTCAGGCTCATGGCGGGCTCCGCTGGATCGCGCACGGTTGGGATTATATAACGAGCTGCTGCGGATCAACCCCCTGCAGAGATCCCCATCCCGGCCCGTATACAGCTTAAGAGTCCATAGTTGTAGCGGCCTTCGAAGGCGTCGTAGATCGGCTTGAGGCTGATGAGCGCGCCCTCGGACTGTTGCTCGATGGCGAATTCGATCGCCCGCAGGCTGTCCCGGTCGAGGGCGACGACCTCGCCGACCGAGAGTTCGCCGACCTCGATACAGCGCGACAGGTGCGTATAGATGGTGCTGGGCTTCAGCTCGCGGCGATCGGCGATCGCCTCCACGGAGAGTCCGGAGCGCAGCAGCCTCAGGGTCTCCAAAACCGAGTCGGCCAGCTCGATCGCTCCGGCGCGGGTCTCGCCTGCAGCCGCTCTGGCGGCAGGCAAGCGCGGGACGCGTTCCGGTCGGCCGTGCTCCGCCTCGTGCAGGGCGAGCAACCGCAGAAAGCCCGCGCCGAAGCGCTCGAGCTTCACCTGACCGACACCGTTGATCCGAGACAGCTCGTCGCGATCGCGCGGGCGATAGGTCAGCATCTCGTTGAGCGTGACATCGTTGAAGATGTGGTAGGCCGGCACATCCTGCTCCAGGGCGAGCTGACGCCGGTAGTCGCGCAGGGCCTGCCAGAGCGCGAGCGCCTCCGGATCGGTCGGCGGCGCCATGGCGGGCCGACGTGCGGCGGAGCTCGTGCGTTTGCGGTCCGGGTCTTGCCGCAGTCGGAGCCTGCGCTCCCCGCGCAGCAGGGGGCGGCTCTGCTCGGTCAGGCAGAGCGCGCCGTGTCCCTCGAAATCGACCCGGATGAACCCGGCCGCGACGAGCTGGCGATAGACCGACTTCCATTGATCCGCGGAGAGCTCTTGGCCGATGCCGAAGGTCGTGACTTGGTCATGTCCGAAGCGGCGGATGCGCTCGTTCTTCTTGCCGAGCAAGACATCCACCAGATAGCTGCTGCCGAAACGCTGGCCGGTGCGATAGATGCACGAGAGCGCCTTTTGCGCCGCCTGCGTTCCGTCCCAGGTGGCGACCGGCTCCAGGCAGGTGTCGCAGTTGCCGCAGGGCTTGGGCAGAGGCTCGCCGAAATAGTTGAGCAGAACCTGGCGCCGACATTCGGTGGTCTCGCAGAAGCCGAGCATGCTGTCGAGCTTCTGCATCTCCACGCGCTTGAAGCGCTCCTCGGCCTCGGAGTCCTCGATCATGCGACGCAGCATCACCACGTCGCCCAAGCCGTAGGTCATCCAGGCGTCCGCGGGCTGACCGTCCCGGCCGCCGCGCCCGGTCTCCTGATAGTAGGCCTCCAGGCTTTTCGGCAGGTTCAGATGGGCGACGAAGCGCACGTCCGGCTTGTCGATCCCCATCCCGAAGGCGATGGTCGCGACGATGATCACACCCTCCTCGCGCAGGAACCGGGCCTGATGCTTGCGGCGTGTTTCGGCCGGGAGTCCTGCGTGATAGGGGAGCGCGGCAATGCCCTGGGTCGCGAGATAGTCCGCCGTCTCTTCGACCTTGCGTCGCGACAGACAGTAGACGATGCCTGCATCGCCGGGATGCTCGTTGCGCAGGAAGGCGATGAGTTGCTGACGCGGGTTGGCCTTCTCGACGATGCGATAGCGGATGTTCGGTCGGTCGAAGCTGGACACGAACTGCCCGGCCTGCTCCAGGCCCAAACGGGTGAGGATCTCGGCACGGGTCGGGGCATCGGCGGTCGCGGTGAGCGCAACGCGCGGGATGTGAGGCCAGCGCTCGTGCAGCAGGTGGAGTTGGATGTATTCGGGACGGAAATCATGGCCCCACTGGGAGACGCAGTGGGCCTCGTCGATGGCAAAAAGGGCAACCCGGACGCGATCCAGCAGGGCGAGGAAACGCTCGGTCAGCAGGCGCTCGGGGGCGACATAGACCAGGTCCAGATCGCCCGAAAGCATCGACTCCTCGACCGCTCGAGCCTCCTGCAGTGTCAGCGACGAGTTCAGGAAGGCGGCCCGCACCCCGAGTTGTCGCAGCGCATCGACCTGGTCCTGCATCAAGGCGATCAGAGGCGAGACCACCACGCCGACCCCCGGCCGCAGGATCGCCGGGATCTGATAACAGAGCGACTTGCCGCCGCCCGTGGGCATCAACACCAGCGCATCTCCACCGGCGATCACGCGGCCGATGATCTCGGCCTGGGCGTCGCGAAAACGCTCGTAGCCGAAGACGCGGTTGAGAACCTGAAGCGGCGTCTCGTTCATCCTGTCACTCCACACCATCGCAACCGCATCGGTTGCGATGCGCATTTTAGCCCATTCGTGTACGCGCGACCCTCTGTGCTCGCGCGTTCGGCCATCCCGAGCGACAGCGACGCGCGACACCCGCCATCGAGCCGGCTTCTGGTACCATTTAGGCGCCGTTCAGCGTTGGAACCTGCCATGATTGAAGAGCCCGTCCAGGCCGCCGTCGAGACCATGCTGCCAGAGGTCGTCGCAGCCGTCGATCTCGGGTCCAACAGCTTTCACATGATCGTGGCCCGCATCGACAAGGGTCACATGCAGGTGACCGATCGCCTCAAGGAGATGGTCCGCCTCGGCGAAGGCGTGGGCGAGGACAAGCAGCTCGACGCGCAGGTCGCCGAGCGTGCTTTGGCGTGTCTGGAGCGATTCGGCCAGAGGCTCCGTGGATTCCCCCCCGGCAGCGTGCGTGCGGTCGGAACCAACACCCTACGTCAGCTCGCGCCCGACAGTGATTTCCTTCCCCGAGCGGAGGCGGCGCTCGGCCACCCCATCGAGGTCATCGCGGGTCGCGAAGAGGCACGCCTGATCTACCTCGGCGTCGCCCATGATCTGGCCGTGGGGACCGAGCGCCGCCTGGTCGTCGACATCGGCGGCGGAAGCACCGAGATCATCGTCGGACTCGGTTTTTCACCACGCCTGCGCGAGAGCCTGTACATGGGCTGCGTGAGCATGTCGCGCCGCCATTTCGCCGACGGGCGCATCACCGCCCGAGCCATGGAGAAGGCCGAGCTCACGGGAGCGCTCGAGGTACGACCCGTACGCGAGCTGTTTCGTCGCACCGGCTGGCAAACGGCGGTCGGCAGCTCCGGGACCATCAAGTCCATCGCCGCAGTCGTGGCGGCCGAAGGCTGGTGCGAAGACGGGATCTCCGCGACGGCGTTGCTGCGGCTTCGCGATGCACTTGTGGAGACGGGCCGAATCTCCACCCTCGCGCTCAAGGGCTTGGCCGAGGAGCGTAAGCCGGTCTTCGCCGGCGGTGTCGCCGTGCTGCGATCGGTCTTCGAGACACTCGGGATCCAGCATCTGCAGGTCTCGGAATACGCACTGCGCGAAGGCTTGATCTACGAAATGATGGGGCGCAGCCAACACGTGGATGTCCGGGAACGCACCGTCGAGACCCTCAGCCGACACTTTCAGATCGATCAGGACCACGCCCAACGTGTCCGGGCGACCGCCTTGGCCCTTATGCGCCGTCTCGCCGCACCTTGGGCGCTGCAGGATCCCAACCACGGGCTCATGCTGGCGTGGGCGGCACGCCTCCACGAAATCGGCGTCATGGTCGCCCACAGCCAGCACCAGAAACACGGGGCCTATCTGCTGCGCAATGCCGATCTCGCCGGCTTCACGCGACCGGAGCAGATGCTGCTCGCCGCCTTGGTGCTCGGACACAGGCGGAAGTTTCCCGTCCAAGAGCTTGCAGTCCTACCCCACGGGAGCAGGGAACCGGCACGCAGGCTCTGCGTCATCCTGCGGCTGGCCGTTCTGCTGCATCGCGGACGCTCCTCGGAAAGCAAACCCGATCCGACACTCACGACCAACGGCGACAACCTCGCGTTGAGCTTCCCGGACGACTGGCTCGCCGATCACCCCTTGACGCGATTGGAACTCGAAGAAGAGGCCGAGCGCTTGGCTTCCGCCGGGATTCGTCTTGAATTCGGTTGAACCTGTCGGGACCGCCCGGATGGCCCCTCATGCCGGCCCGTATCCTTTTCCCCTCATCCTGGTAAAATTGCGAGCCTATCGGGGCTCGACACTGCAGACCCCGGAACGGAATTTACCCGCCGCCGCTGTATCGCGCGCGGTTCCCACGCCGCTAAACTGGAGGACTACAACAATGGCCGCACTCTTTTCCGCCGATTGGATGAACCATCTCAAGGACGCTTGGAACGGTGAGCCGGAGGTCAAAGACAAGCTGGCCGAGATCGATTTCAACTCGGTCATCTATTGCGGGTTCAAGAACGAGGAGACCCCGCGCGGGATCTTCGTCGTCGAGAAGGGCGAATGCGTTCGTGCCGGCGCCTGGTCGGAGAGCGATCCGCCGGCCAACTGGGACATGCGCGCCGATCTGAAGGATTGGCTCAAGTGGGTCGAGAAAGGCATCGGCATGGCCGGCATGGGCACTGCCTTCATGACCGGCAAGCTCAAGTTCAAGGAAGGTGACTACAAGGCGATGCTGAAGGACCCGCGCATGGCCAATCCCTTCGTGAAGAGCTTCGGGCTCATGCAGCAAATCCCGACCGACGAGCTCGGCTGAGCCGCGTCAGCAGCAACATGGGTCGATTCGAGGTGACTGCAAAGTCACCGCGAATCGACAGACCAGGCGAGACGCGGCTCAGGTTGGTTGAAAGGTCTTTCCGCACTTGGCGTCTTGACTGAATAACGGTTCTTTTCGGATTAGCCAAGCGCATATCCCGCATCGACATTGAGGCACGCACCGGTGATCCGGCGCGCATCATCGGACGCAAGAAAGAGGACGGCACGCGCCACGTCGCTCGGCTCGACGGCCTCTTGGCGTAAGCGGTGACGGCGTTTCACGGTCGAGTCGATCAGATCGATCGCCCCGCCCCACATCGGGGATTCCACCACGCCCGGAGCCACGGCGTTCACCCGAATGCCGCGTGCCCCCAGCGCCATCGCCAGTCGCTGCGTCAACATCTCCAGACCCGCCTTGCTGGCCGAGTAGCTTGTCGATGTGCAGGTCTCGAAGGGGTGCTGTGCACAGGCCGAAGACATATTGATGACGACCGGGGCGGCGCTTTGCTCGAGCAGTCCGAGAAAGCCCTGGGTCAGGGCGAAGGGCGCGATCAGGTTGACCTCCAGGGTCGTCCGCCAGGCATCGACCGTCTCCTCGAGATCGCCTTGGCTCAAGATCACGCCGGCATTGTTCACCAAGACATCCAGTCGCCCGTCCGCGTCCCGAATCTCGGAGAAGAGACGCTTGCGGAAGTGCGCATGCGTCACATCGCCGACCAGGAGACGTAAGTTCCCGCAGTCAAGGGCCTGACCCCACCGCTGGGCAAGCGCGGCAACCTTCTCCGGATCCCGCCCGAAGGTCACGACGCGATCGCCGGCCTCGATGAAGGCGGCGACGAGCCCCGCCCCGATCCCGGATGTCCCGCCGCTGATACAGACGATGCGCGGCGCCGCAGCGGTCATCGCTCGCGCTGCCCGAGGTTGGCGTGAATGATCGCCCCGTTCAGTACCGGGGCATGTGCCGCAAAGGCCACGGTTTCGGCGATCTCTTCCGGCTCGATCAGCCGATCGAACGCCGACATCCCCGTCAGGGCAGCAAGTGTGTCCGTATCGCCGCCGATCATGGCACGGATCTGCTCGGTATCCGTGAAACCGGGACAGATCATGCAAGTGTGGATCCCGCGCCCGGCAAGATCTTGACAGGTGGAGCGCATCATCCCGGCCAAGGCATGCTTGGCGATCACATAGCTCGCCACGCCGGGAACCGCCTTCTCCGCCAGGGTCGAGCCGATATAGATGATGCTCGACCCGGCGGCCATATGCGGCAGAACCAATTGGTTCAAACCGTTGGCGGCCACTAGGTTGAGCTCCAGCACCGCACGCAGCTCATCGCTCGGCAAGGCGTCGATGCTGTCGCGTCGCATGATCGAGGCGTTGTGGACCAGGCAGATGCGTTCGGCATCGGCCAACCAGGTCCCGAGAGATGAGGCAATCCGATCGATGGCGTCGGGCTGGGCCAGGTCGCATGCGAGATTCTCCACCCCACGCTCCGTGCAGGGACGCCGAGAGAGATTGACGACGACGCTGCCTTCCAACAGGAAGCGGGTCGCGATGGCACGACCGATCCCCGAGCTCGCGCCGGTAACGACGAGTAGATTCATGGTGTCCTCCAAGACGAAAAGGCCCATTGTCCGTCGCCCGACGAGACACCCAGCTCGATGGCGCGTAGATCCCGGCCAGCCAGCTCGGGTCGCACGCGCAGGCGCGCAAGCAGCAGCTCGGCCAGCTCCTCGATCGTCACGTTTCGAATAGGCAGGAGCAGTACGTCGCGCTCGAGTAAGGTCAGGCGCTCCTCGCCGAACCAGGCGATCACCATCCCGTCGCCGCGCTCGATGCGCAGATGCGGCGAGCGCTCCGGAAGCAGAAGGCGCTCGTCGAGCTCGTCGCACAGCGCCTTGAGCACCCGCTTGAGCATGACGTAATCGAACGCCATGCCGTCCGCCCCGACCGGCGCCGTCACATTGCACCGGATCCGAAAATTGTGGCCATGGAGATTCTCCCGCTCGGTCGCGGAGAAGATGGTGAAATGGCCGGAGCTGAAATTGAGATATTCCTTGCTGATCTCGATTCGGGTCAGGATGTCGGTATCCAAGGTCGTCTCCGCTGCGGATCGAGTGCCCCGGGCCCGGAACACCTGTCGGTGAAGTGCGCAATCGCTCGCAGCGCCTCGTCGACACTTGGGGGATGTGGGGTCACTCGGCCGAATCCAAGCTAAACCGCGTCCGCGGTACATGATGATGCTTGGATCCACCCGCCCTTTCGAGAACACCAACAACGTTGGAGTCGACGCGGTTTAGAAAAATTGAAAGACTTAAACTGCGCCTGCTGAAAGGTTGATTAGAGTCATGAGAGACCGATCCAAGACGAACACGGCGCATGTCATAACGGGCACAGTTTAAAGGGGCTCCACCTCGCCATCGTAGGGCTCGATCTCGGTTACGTCGATCCGATAGCCGGCTTCAGCCAGCTCGCTGCTGGTGCGGATCACACCAAGCGTCCCCGTAACCCAGACGGTATCGAACAGCTCGCCGACATACTCGCGGCCCTCGGGCACGACCACATGAATCGTCTGGTTCGCAGGCGGCGGCGGAACATGGATGCAGGCGCCGTAGTAAGGCACCAAGAGGAACTCGGACATTTTGCGCTCGTCCAGCTCCAAAGGCACGACGAAGCCGGGTAGACGGACCACGAGGCCATCCAGCTCCTCCACGACCGGGGCATCCGCCCAGAGTGCCAAGAGCTTGTCCATCAACTCGACGGCGCGTGGATCCTCGTCGTCCATCTCATCGAGCGCGTCGAGGTCGAAGTCCTCGAGCAGTGTCTCGGGCTGCCACTCGACCGGAATCAAGCGATCCCAATCGATCTCCTCGGCCTGCACCCCGTTTGAGGTCGCGGACTCGGGTCCGGTCGATTCTTCGCCGCAACCCACGAGCCCGAGGGCGAGAATGACCGGAAAGAGCCGCGCAAACAGTCTCGTCATTTTGATTCTCGGGAATTAGCCCCTTGGGCCACAAGTCTTGAACACATGGGCTGATCACTCACACGCGAATCGACAGCCCGTCCGCCAGGGACAACCGATACGCCCGATAACCCGGGATCAAACCGACCAGAAACCCGGCGGCGAGGACCAGCACCAGCAACATCATCTCATGAGGCGAGAGGGTGCCGACAGCAACGAAGATCCCCATCGCCGAGAGAATCAGCGGCTGGGCCACCAGCAGCGCCCCGTAAAGAAGACCGAGGCCGACAAGGATCCCGAGAAGGGTCAGCGCGAGCGCCTCGCCCAGGATCAGCGCGAAGACGTGAGCCGGACGGGCGCCGACCGAGCGCAGGATCGCCATCTCGCGCCGGCGCTCGCCGAGACTCGTCAGCAGCGCAGTCAAAAGACCGAAGAGACCCACGACGACGACGAATCCCGAGACCAGCAGCAGGGCTCGCTCGCCGACCGCGATCAGACCCCACAGCTCGGCGAGCGCCACGCCCGGCAGGATCGCCATGAGCGGCTCGGCTCGGTAGTCGTTGACGAAGCGCTGCACCTGGAAGGTCGAGATCCGCGAGGTCAGGCCCACCAAGGCAGCAGTGATGGCTTTGGGAGCAAGATCCATCGTACGCGCCGCGTCGGCATCCACGACCCGACCCGGCAAGGGCGCCCCGCCTTCCCAGCCGACATGGATCGCCTCGATCCCCTCCAGGCTCACGTGGACCGTACGATCCACCGGGGTGCCGGTCGGCGCGAGGATCCCGGCAACGCGGAATGGATGGTCGTCATGGCGCGCGAAGGCGACATCCGATGCACCGTGCGCGATCACGACGGAATCCCCCAAGCCGTACCCCAGCGCCTTGGCCACCTCCGCCCCGAGCACTGCGTCGTAAAGGTCGGAGAAGGGCGCACCCTCGGTCACGACGAGCGCGCGACCGCGGCCGTAGCGATAGTGCTCGAAATAGGCCGGCGTGGTGCCGAGGACGGGGTAGCCGCGATGCGAATCACCCAGAGAGATGGGGATGGCCCAAGCGACCCGGGGGTGGGCCGCGATGTCCCGGTAGGACTCCCAAGAGATATTGTTGGTCGCGTGACCGATCCGAAAGACCGCATAGAGCAGGAGCTGCACCGGTCCAGTCCGCGCGCCGACGATCAAGTCGGTGCCCGAGATGGTGTTGGCGAAACTTGCGCGCGTCTCCGTGCGCAGGCGCTCGACACCGACAAGCAGCGCGACGCTCAGAGCGATCGAGAGGACCGTCAGCAGCGCCGTGCCACGGCGATTCAGAAGGCTCTTCCAAGCCAAGCTCAGAACGGGCACGCCCACGCCTCGGGACGCCTAACCGTTCAGACCTTCGATCCGGCTCGCCAACGTGAAATCCAGTGCCGTGATCCCGCCGGCATCGTGGGTCGAGAGATCGACGACGACTCGGTTGTAGACGTTGCTCCACTCGGGGTGATGATCCATGGACTCGGCCACCAACGCGACTCGACTCATGAAGCCGAACGCATCGACGAAGTCCTTGAACTGAAATGCCTTGTGCAACTTGCCGCCGGCCAGAGTCCACGGCGACGCAGCGGAGGCATTGAGCTCCGAGAGCGCCCTCGCAATCGCTTCGGCATCGAGCTTGGCACGGCTCATGTTGAACCGCGCCCGGCAAGACATGGACTGATCCAGGATATGTCTCTCTTCACATGAACCCCTAAAAGGTTTGAGCAGGCGCGGTTCAAGAGGCAACACATTTCCATCGTAAAACCGTTCGCTGGCTTCACCTGAACCGCGTCACCGCCAAGAGTTGTGATGACCTCGGACAGACGGCTCACGCCGCCCGAACATGTATCCCCGGACGCGGTTCAGTTAGTGATGGGCAATCTGTTTCTCGGTGAAGAGATAATCCTTCAACTCCTTGTCGAAGGTCGGATCCTTGCGGCGGATCCATTCGAGCACCATCGCCGCATGCTCCTTTTCCTCGTCGCGATTGTGCGCCAGGATTGCCTTCAGGTCCTCGTCCTTGCAGGCGTCGACCCGCTGGTTGTACCAATCGACCGCTTCGAGCTCCTCCATCAAGGAGGTGATGGCCCGGTGCATATCCCGGGTCTCCTCGGACAGTTCTTCGGTCGGCTCGTGGTAGCCCTCGTTCGCCATGGATAACTTCTCCGAATCGTTTGGTTGACCGGTCGTGCGCATCGTCCGCACCCCGTCGATTGTCGGGCGTGCGGCGCCGAAACACAACCGCGGCCTAGAGACCGCGGTCGCGGCGCAGGGTCTCGATCAGGATCTCGCGATTGCGGTAGCGGATGTCCTTGCCCTCGGCCACGTAGATGACCTGCTCGGCGATGTTGGAGGCGTGGTTGCCGATGCGCTCCAACGCATGGGCACTGGTCAGGAGACACACGATCTGGCGCGGCGTGAATCCGGCGAGATCCTCTTGGCCAAGGAAGTCGCGTGCCTCGTCGGAGACGCCGAAGAGTCGCGGCTCGTCTTCGAAGACGCCGAGCGCAAGCTCCACATCGAAGGCGGCGACGGCCTGGATGCTGCGCTCGAACATGCAGCAGGCCTGGTCGTCGAGGCGTCGGAGCAGCTCCTTGAGTGCATCCGACGGGATGCCGCCTTGACCGATGCCGATTTCGCGCAGGACCAAGGCTTGACGGGCAATGCGCACTGCCTTGTCCCCGGCACGCTCGACGTCGCCGGCGATCCGGGAGAGTGCGAGCACGATGCGCAGATCCACGGCGGTCGGCTGACGACGTGCGATGACCCGGAAGATCTCCTCGTCCGCATCGAGCGAGAGAAAATCGATCTGGGGCTCGCGATCGAGAACGCGGTACGCCTGGGTCACTTCGCCGTCCACCACCGCAGCAACGGCGGCTTGGGTCTGCTCGATGACCCGCTGACCCATGTCGAGGATGATCCCGCGCAGTTTCGCGAGCTCTTGGTCGTAACGGCGAACCGTGTGACCGCCCGCGATGTCGCCTGCGGACGCGAGGCTGTTGTCGCCGGCCATCAGCCGAACCGCCCCGTGATGTAGTCCTCGGTCAACCTGTGCTTGGGGTTGGTAAAGATCTGGTTGGTCTCGCCCACCTCGATCAGGTCACCGAGATGAAAGTAGGCGGTGCGTTGCGAGACACGCGCGGCCTGTTGCATCGAGTGGGTGACGATGGCGATGCTGTAGTTGGCCCGCAGCTCGTCGATCAGCTCCTCGATGATGGCGGTGGCGATCGGGTCGAGCGCAGAACAGGGCTCGTCCATCAGGATCACCTCGGGGGAGACCGCGATGGTCCTCGCAATGCAGAGACGTTGCTGCTGGCCGCCCGACAAACCCGTGCCGGGCTTGTCGAGTCGGTCCTTCACCTCGTTCCAGAGACCGGCCTTTTGCAGGCTGCCCTCGATCACCTCGTCGAGCTCCGCTTTGGAGTTGGTGAGGCCGTGGATGCGAGGCCCGTAGGCGACGTTTTCATAGATCGACTTGGGGAAGGGATTGGGCTTCTGGAACACCATCCCGACCTGCGCGCGCAGCGGTACCGGGTCAAGCCCCTTATCGTAGATGTCCTGACCATCGAGCTTGATGGACCCGGTGACGCGGCAGCCGTCGATCGTGTCGTTCATTCGGTTCAGGCAGCGCAGGAAGGTCGACTTTCCACAGCCCGACGGGCCGATCATGGAGACGACCTCGTTCTTGCCGATATCCAGGCTCACGCCTTTGATCGCCTGCGTGCTCCCGTAGAACACATCCACATCGCGACACACCATTCTTGGATTGGCGCAGGTCACATCGCCGACCGTAACCCGCGACTCGCGCCCACCGGCAAGCTCCGCCGAACTCATCGCGCCGATACGTCGACTCATATCATCAACCGTGGTGCTCATAACTGACCTCAAGTATTGACCCTGCGCTCGAGGGCGTCGGGGCCAAGTATGTTGCGAAACGCACTCACCAACGCCTCTCGAACCGGCGCCGCAGCAGGACAGCGCCCAAGTTCATCAGAATCAAAAAGGCAAGCAGCACCATGATCGCCGCCGAGGTTCGCTCGACGAAAGCGCGTTCCGGACTGTCCGCCCACAGGAAGATTTGAACCGGGAGGACCGTAGTCGGCGAGGTGAATCCACTCGGAATGTCCACGATGAAGGCAATCATGCCGATCATCAGCAGCGGCGCTGTCTCGCCCAGGGCTTGAGCCATCCCGATAATGGTCCCGGTCAACATTCCGGGCATCGCCAGGGGCAGTACATGATGCATCTGCGTCTGCAACGGCGATGCCCCGACCCCCAAGGCCGCCTCACGGATCGACGGGGGAACCGACTTCAAGGCCGCCCGACTGGCGATGATGATGGTCGGAAGGGTCATCAGCGACAGCACGAGCGCCGCAACCAAGGGTGTGGAGCGCGGCACGCCGAAGATTGAGATGAAGACGGCGAGCCCGAGCAACCCGAAGACGATCGAGGGGACCGCCGCGAGGTTGTTGATATTGACCTCGATCAGGTCGGTCCAGCGATTCTTCGGCGCAAACTCCTCGAGATAAAGGGCCGCACCGACACCGATCGGGAAAGAGATGAGCAGGGTCAACACCAGGGTGTAGAAGGAACCCATCAGCGCACCTGCGATGCCGGCCAGCTCGGGCTCGCGCGAGGTCCCGGTCGTAAAGAAGATGGTGTTGAAACGCTTCTCGATGCGCCCCCGAGACTCGAGCTGCTCGACCCAAGCGACCGTCTGATCCTTCACGCGGCGCTCGCTCTCGGGAAGGTTCCGATCGATATGTCCCTTCATCAGCATGTCGATGTCGTCATCGGCAAGCAGCCAGACCTCTCGGGTGGTACCGATCAGATCCGGATTCGCCAGGACCATA
This sequence comes from Thiocapsa sp. UBA6158, assembly GCF_002423035.1. Lineage (GTDB taxonomy): Bacteria > Pseudomonadota > Gammaproteobacteria > Chromatiales > Chromatiaceae > Thiocapsa. Next base: position 53,569 of record NZ_DIUM01000135.1, on the reverse strand, counting down.
TCACGCAGATGCGAGGGCGCCCCCACGCTGATCATGGACGCAAGCGCCCGGGTCGCGCGCCGCTCGGTCACCTGCGGGAACTCGCTGCGCAGCGCATCCCGAATGACGGCCTGATAATTGGCGCCCGCCAGGGTCTCGGGGTCGCGCGTCCCCGCGGGGTCGAGCGTCTGCGCCTCGAAGGTCACCGGGAGCTGGATGTAGGTCTGGACAAAGGCCGTGTGACCTTTCGCAATGATGTCGGCGAACAGCAATCCCACGAAGGTCAGCCCGAGGATCACCGCGGCGAGACCGACCAGACGGAATCGCCGTTCGCGGGCATAGCGCCGCTTCAGGCTCGCATTCACGACGTCGATGGTGCGTTTCGGCGGCGCACCGGCCGCTTGGCTGTTACTCATACTGTTCTCGATACTTGCGAACGATCTGCAGGGCGATCACGTTGAGAACCAAGGTCACCGCGAAGAGGGTCAGACCCAGGGCGAAGGCTGCCATGGTCTTGGCGCTGTCGAACTCTTGGTCGCCGGTGAGCAGGGTCACGATCTGAACGGTGACCGTGGTGACGCTGTCGAGCGGGTTCGCGGTGAGGTTGGCTGCGAGCCCCGCCGCCATCACCACGATCATGGTCTCGCCGATCGCGCGGGAAACCGCCAAGAGGACACCGCCGACGATCCCGGGCAAGGCGGCCGGGATGATCACCCGTCGAATCGTCTCCGACTGGGTGGCACCGAGCGCATAGGAGCCGTCACGCATCGCCTGCGGGACCGCATTGATGACGTCTTCGGACAAGGATGAAACGAAGGGGATGATCATGACCCCCATGACCAGACCGGCAGCCAGCGCACTCTCCGAGGCGACGTCCAACCCCATGGACATGCCGAGCTCGCGGATGAAGGGTGCAACGGTCAAGGCGGCGAAGAAACCGTAGACCACGGTCGGCACCCCGGCCAAGACCTCGAGCGTCGGCTTGGCCCAAGACCGCACGCGCCGCGGCGCATACTCCGAGAGATAGATTGCCGACATCAGGCCGATCGGGACCGCGACCAGCATCGCGATGGTCGATACCATCAATGTGCCGGTGAACAGGGGCACCGCCCCGAAGGCCCCCGTGGCACCGACTTGGTCGGCCCTCAGGGCTGTCTGCGGGCTCCAGAGGGTGCCGAAGAAGAAGTCGAGCGGAGAGATCTCCTGGAAGAATCGCAAGGACTCGAACAGGACCGAGAGTACGATCCCCAGGGTGGTCAAGATGGCGATCGAGGAGAAGACCACCAGGATGACCATGAAGATGGATTCGACGCGGTTGCGTGCGCGCATCTGCGGCTTGGTCCGAGCCCAAGCAAACGCCATGCCGCCGACGGCAAACGCCAACACGCCGAGCCACATCGCCCAAACCGCGATCTGACTGAAGAGCGAGAAGCGATCTGCGGCGGCCTGCATCTCCGGAGTCGCCACACGCGAAACGATCGCTCCCGAGGCCAGGTTCTTGATGTCGTTCACCAGGAGCCCCACAGCTCCGGGCGTAAGTCCCTCGAGCATCGACCCCGGCAGCTCGGCTTTGACCAGAGTCACCAGGATCTCGTCTTGGAAGGCCGTCCAGAGCGCCATCAACAAGATCGCCGGAATCCCGGCCCAAAGTGCCGCATAGAGGCCGTAATAGGTCGGAAGCGAATGGAGTGTGCTGATCCGCCCCGCGCCGCCGGCACTCACGATGGCTCGCTTACGCCCGACATAGTAGGCCAGCGACATCAAGCCGAGCACAATAATCAAAAGGGTCGATGTTTGCATAACCAGGACTGCGCAAAGACGGAAAATGGGTCAGCGGCCCCGGGGGCCGCCAACCGATCGGGAACGTCGGACCCGAGCAACGGGTCTCCCTGGTCCTACTTCGCCGGGGCGGCCATCGGCTTGAGCGCCCGAGCCTGCTCGGCGACGCTGGCGCGCATCTCGTCAGGCAGCGCAATCAGACCCTTGTCGGCCAGATAGCCGTCGGGGCCCCATGCCTTGTCGTTGGTGAATTCGACCACGTATTCCTGGATGCCCGGAATGGTGCCGACATGGGCGTTCTTGACGTAGAAATAGATCGAGCGCGAGACCGGATAGGATCCGTCGCCGATGGTCTCGAAGGTCGGCTCCACGCCGCCGATCTTGGCACCTTGCAGCGTGTCGGCGTTCTGATCGAGGAAGCTGAAGCCGAACACCCCGACCGCATTCGGGTTGGCGATCAGCTTCTGGACGATCAGGTTGTCGTTCTCGCCGGCCTCGATGAAGGCACCGTCTTCACGGATGCCGTGACAGACTGCCTTGTGCATGTCCTTGTCGGTCTTCGCGAGCGCCTTTACGGAATCGAAGCTGTCGCAACCGCCTTCCATCGCCAGCTCCACGAAGGCATCGCGGGTGCCGGAGGTCGGCGGCGGACCCAGAACCTCGATCGCGACGTCGGGCAGATCCTTGTTGATCTCGCTCCACTTCTTGTAGGGGTTCGGGACCAGCTTGCCGTCCTCGTTCGGGACGTCCTTCGCCAGGGCCATCCAAAGCTCGCCCAGGGTTATGTTGAGGGCGGGACCGGTCTTGGCGTTCGCAATGGCGATGCCGTCGTAGCCGATCTTGACCTCGGTGATCTCCGTCACGCCGTTGGCCTGGCACTGATCGAACTCGGACTTCTTCATCGCACGCGAGGCGTTACTGATGTCGGACTTGTCCACGCCGACGCCTGAGCAGAAGAGCTTGAAGCCACCGCCGGTGCCCAGGGACTCGACCTTGGGCGTGGGGAAGGACGACTCGCGCCCGAAGGTCTCGGCGACCGCGGTGGAGAAGGGGAAAACGGTGGAGGAGCCGGCAATCCAGACGGAATCGCGGGCCATGGCTTGAGTCGAAAGCGAAGCCACGGCGAACGTGACCGCAGTGGCGATGATCGTTTTGTTCATGATGGGACCTCCGGGAGAGCGTTGGGAAGCGAGCCGGAATTGTGACCTTGCATCATGCCGATTGTATGAAGTTCGTGTGACGATTCGATGACGACGCCGCAGCGCGCGCCGACGCCGAGAGGGATCAAGGCTTGTTCGAGTCGCCGAGCGATCGGACCAAGCGCATGGCGGCGTTGAAGAAGTCGTCGGTCGGGTGGCGCTCGCAGTTGGCCCGAATACGGATCATGGCGGCATCGAGCTCGGCGCCTTTCAACACGTCGCGCCCCGTTGCGAGATTCAAGCCGGTGACGAGCCCCGACAACCACTCTTGGTAGCGCCGATAGCCCTCGCCCGCGATCGCCTGCGCGGTCGCATCGGCCGGTGCAACGGCCAAGAAGTCGGTGCACGGCTTCACGCCCGCGCCCCAGAGCACGGGCGCCCCGGCAGCGAGCGCGCTCCCGAACGGTCCCACTGCCAGTACAATGCCGAGCAGGATCGGAAACATCGGCCCACAAGGCGAGCTCGGGCGCAAACGATCGGTCATATCATGAATCCTTCATTGAATGGGCTTGGTGGTCGACTGCGGGTATGATTCGCCGATTTGCCGACAGCCCGCAAGTCCATCTCATGCGCATCCTGATGATCTCGGACGTCTACTTCCCTCGTATCACGGGCGTATCGACGTCGATCCAGACGTTTGCGCGCGAGTTCGTCGAAAAAGGACATGAGGTCACACTGATCGCGCCGGATTATTCGGCCGCCGGGGGCGAGTCCGCGCCGGAGCCGTTCGAGGTTCTGCGCATCCCTTCGCGCTATCTGGTGATCGACCCCGAAGATCGCATGCTGCGCCCGCGCGAGGTCCGTCGCCACGACCGCATGCTGGCGAGCCGCGGATACGATCTAGTGCACATCCAGACGCCCTTCTTCGCGCACTATCTGGGCCTCGGGATCGCCAAGCGACTTGCTCTCCCGGTGGTGGAGAGCTACCACACCTTCTTCGAGCAGTATCTCCACCACTATGTCCCCTTCGTCCCCGCCGCTTGGATGCAGCGGCTCGCGCGCGACTTCTCGACCGCCCAGTGCAACGCTGTCGATGCCCTGGCGGTACCCTCGCACGCCATGCTCGAGGTCCTGAAAGGCTACGGGGTGCAGACGCCCGCGACGGTCATCCCGACCGGGATCGAACTGGTCCAATTCAGCCGAGGCGACGGCGCTCGTTTCCGAAACACTCGAGGCATCCCGTCCACGCGACCCCTTCTGGTCCATGTCAGCCGCCTCGCCTTCGAGAAGAACATCGATTTCATCCTGCGGGTGCTCGCGCGCGTGAAGACGCAGGTCCCGGATGTGCTCCTGGTGATCGCCGGCGAGGGCCCGGCACAACGTCGACTTCAGACCCTGGCGAACCATCTCGGGCTGGCCGACAACACCTTGTTCACGGGATATCTGGAGCGGGACGGATCCCTCGAGGACTGCTACAGCGCAGGGGATGCCTTCGTCTTTGCCTCCAAGACGGAAACCCAAGGTCTCGTGCTCCTGGAGGCCATGGCGCTGGGCGTACCGGTGGTCTCGACGGCCGTGATGGGCACCAAGGAGGTGCTGGCCGGCGGCGGCGGATCGCTGATCGCGCAGGACGACGAGGCCGACTTCGCCGAGAAGACAGTTCGGCTCCTCACGGATCCGGCACTGCGTGCACGTCTGGCCGTGGAGGCGGTCGAGCACGCACGGTCCTGGTCGGCACCCGTGCTCGCGGAACGGATGCTGGATTTTTACCGGCAGGTCATCGAGCGGCGGAGCTGTGATCGGGCGGCGGATCGGGCGGTCGATCCAACCCGGAAGAAACACGACGTCGGCTAAACCGCGTCCCTGCCAAGGGCCGTGGATGCACCAAACGTCGAACTCACTCGAAAATCCGCATTCCGCTCTGGACCCGGTTCAGCGGACATCAAGACTTCGGCAAGGTCACCCCACGCTGGCCTTGATACTTGCCGCCGCGGTCCTTGTAAGAGGTCTCGCAGACCTCGTCGGATTCAAAGAAGAGGATCTGAGCCACGCCTTCGTTCGCATAGATCTTCGCCGGCAAGGGCGTGGTGTTGGAGAACTCCAGGGTCACGTGACCTTCCCATTCAGGCTCCAACGGCGTGACATTCACGATGATGCCGCAACGCGCATACGTGCTTTTTCCGAGACAAATCGTCAAGACATTCCGCGGAATACGCAGATATTCGACCGTGCGCGCCAGCGCAAACGAGTTCGGCGGGATGATGCAGACGTCGGACTTGAGATCCACGAAGCCGTTGGAGTCGAAGTTCTTCGGATCGACGATGGCCGAGTTGATGTTGGTGAAGATCTTGAACTCGTCGGCACATCGCACGTCGTAGCCGTAGCTCGAAGTCCCGTAGGAGATCACCCGCCCCTGTTCGCCTTCGCGGACTTGAACGGGCTCGAAGGGATCGATCATGCCGCCTTCTTCGGCCATTCGGCGGATCCAACGGTCGGACTTGATGGCCATCGCGAAATCTCGGTGTGCGCGCAAAGCCGGAAAGGCTACACCGCGGAGCCGAGTACAACAACCAGGAGAGCCGCTGCCGAAAAGCACCCCTGTCGATTAGGGCCGTATAAACTTTCGGCAGCTCCTTGTCACGGGAAGACGGAGTACACGGAGAAGAGACATTCGTTGCTACGTGTGGTCCGTGTCTTTTCCAGCCGGACCTGCCCTGGACTGGGCCGCTCGTCGAGATCGAATCCCAAAAAATCCTAAACTGCGCGCGGCACGACACCGACAGGAGTCCACGAGGCCGAAGCAAACCCGGCCCTCGCAGACTCCAAAAGGCGCAGTTTAGTTGTTTTGGATCACAATAGTTAGAACGTGCCTACCGCCCTGTTTATTGAGGTTTTATTCTGCGGGCGACAGGGCGACACTAAGACTCTACTAAGGCTTTCCCTGTTGCGCGGGGGTTTTCCATGGGAATTACCCATGAAGGCTAGGCAGGGACGCGCGGTACTCCGCCACCGCCTCCGCAAAGGGCTGGGGGCACTGCGCGAAACCGAGTCCCGACAGGGCGACACGGCCCAGCCGCCGCGCCTGCTCCTCCTCCCACGCCGCGCCCTGCGCGTCGCCGCACTCCGCGCACTGCTCCGCGCGGACGTTGGCAGCGCGGGCAAGCGCGAGCGCCTCATCCACCACGCGCGTGCGGTGCGGCTCGGGGTCGCGTCCATACTGGAGCGCGCACGCGAGGGCGTCAAGGTGGAAGCGGCGCTCCGTGCGCCACGCCTCGAAGCGCGTCAGGTCGGGTGTCACCGTTGCCACCCCTTCACACTGAGCCGCCGCCGGTACATCGACGGGGCGCCCGCGGGGGGCTCGGGCAGGGGGGTGGCTCCGCTGATGTCAAGCGCCCGGAAGACCCCGGCGAACGGATCGCTATCCCCCGCCCCCTTGCGCGCGGTCATGAGGGCCAGGATGCTCTCGCGCAGGGGCTCGGCAATGCGCTGCGCCTCCGCCTCCCACCACCGCTGCCCCTCAAGCCAGGCGAGGCGCTCGGCTTCGATCAGTGCGGCGCCCGTCGTGTCGAGCACGGTGGCGAGGGCACCGCGCTTGTCCTCAAGCTCCTCCAGCCCCGCGCGCGCTTCGCTGAGCCGCCGCGCTGCGGTTGCGTAGGCTTTGCTCGCGGGGTCGCGCGCCCACGACTCCGCCGCTGCCCCCTTGTCCGCCTCCGCTCGGGCAAGCGCGGCGCGTGCCGCAGCACAGTCCTCGTCCAGCGCGCCAATGCGCGCCGTGAGGGTGTCGTAGTCCGCCTGGATGCGGGCCTGTTCGTCTCGGGCAGGGAGGGAGATCATAGCGCGGCCATCCTCTCGATTAGGGCTGTTTTGTCGTCCGTGGGCGGGACACTGAGCTTGGCCGGCTCGGCGGCGCGGCTCGGCTCAGCCGCGAAGGGCTTGAACGGAGCAAGGGGCTGAGGGGAGAAGGAGATCCGCACCCCAGGGCCGTCCGAGAGGAAGACCGGGGCGCCGCCCAATCGGGCGGCCATGTCCGGACCCGTGTAGGTGGTGATGCCGTCTGCGCGTGTTTCAATCATTGCGTGTTGCCTCCTCCGGGGGTGGATCCCAATGAACGCGGACCTCAAGCGCCTCGATGCGCTGGGTCAACTCCTCCGTTGCCATGATGCGCGAAAGGATGCCCAGCCCGTTGAGCACGGGCGCCGCTTGTAGGGGGGTGACTTCGCCGCGCCCAACCGCCGCCACCACGGACTGTGCCTGCGCGAGCAGATCGCCGCTCAGGTCGAGCGTCACGGGCAGGTCGGTAGCGCGGAGCACGGGCACGGCGCGGTCGAGCAGGAGCTTCGCGGCTGCGGTGTCCCCACCCTTCGCCTGCCTGATGAGCGCGTCGATGATCTCGGGCACCTCCCCCCGGATCCTCCCCCGCAGCTCGCCTAGCTCCTTCGCGGGGCCGCGGGGTCGACCGTTGGGGTTCCCGCTTTGTCCCTTCTCCCACGCCATGTGCTTGCGGCCTTGAGCGACTGATAATGGCTTGATTGTAATTGTTTTTTGCAGAAAACACAAGGGCTTGAGCCCCGTTGATCGGCTCGCCCCCTATTGGTCAGAGTGGCGGGGGCGCGGGTCGGGCTCAGAACCCGCGAGCATCGGGGCTCAGCGTGCGCGTGCGCGCGTCGCGCGGGGGGCCGCTGTCCCACTAACCCCGCGCGTCCGCAGCGGCTCAGAACGCGGGTTTTCGCTCGCGCAGGCAGGGGTAAGAAGGGCATCGACAGGGACAGGGTAAGAAGAGCAAGGCGGGGGTAAGAAGGGCAAGCCCTCAAACCGTGCGAATCACGCAAGTGGTTGACTTGGCTCGGTTTTTCCTCCTTCGGGTAAGGGGGGCAGGGGTAAGGGGGGCACGCCTCTCTGCGATACGAAAACATTACCCCCTTACCCCCTTGCCCAAGTCTTTGACTTTTATGCGCTTTCACTCGACTCCTACGAGTAAGGGGGTAAGAAGGGCATGTTTTTGTGTCTCAGGGGGCTTGCCCTTCTTACCCTGCTCCTGCAGGCAGCTCCCAGCGCCACGCACCCCCCTTGCCCGCGGCCTTCGTCGACTCGATCTTTAGACGGTCCTTCGCCCGCTTGAGTGTGTCAATCTTGATGCCCGCCGCCTCGGCCCGCTTCTCCAGATCCTTAAATGCAACAGGGCCGTCCTTCAGCTCCTCGCGCAGGAAGTGCTCCGCCTCCTTCCCCTTGCTCACCGCTCCGGGCTCCTCCCGCTTCTCCGCCGCGTCGAGTAGATCATGCGCGCTGCCCTTCACCACCCCGCCCCAGAGAACACGGGACGCCATGATCCCCCCTTGTATTTCCTCCACGCGCAAGTCATACAGCACGCCGTCCCCCTCAGGTCCGAGGTTGCTTTTGGCGCGCACCATAATGCGCCCGCCCCCATCCAGCTCCTGCCGCTTGGCCGCAGCCAGGACCACGCGGGCAAGGGCTCCGAACGCGAGCGACCCCGTGACCCGCTCGACGGGGTTCCCCCCTTGAGTACCCTTGGTAAAGTGCGAGATCCCCAGGACAGCACACCCGTAGTCGTGCCCGAGGTCGACAAGGGGTTGCAGCGAACGCCGCACCTCCGCGTTCTTGTGGCTGTCCGTCGATACAGCGGACACAACGGAATCAATAATCAACAACGCGGGCCGTTCCTCTGCAAAGCGTTCGTATAGCGCCCAGATGTCAATGGACGGGTCGAAGCTCCGCCGCCCCTTGTTGTCTACTATTCCTTCCAAGAACGTAATCTGGTTGAGGTCGGCCCCAGCCGCCGCCAATCGCGGGACGAGGGTATCCGCTATACCGTCCTCCCCTGACCAGATGACCACGCGCCCCAGCTGGGCAATACTCCCGTCGGGCCACCTCCCGCCAATCGAGACGGTCGCGGCCATCGCGAGTGCTATTGTCGTCTTTCCCGTGGCTACAGCCCCCGCAAGGATGTGGAGCTTGCCCCGAGCAAGGTGCCCGTCCCACAACCACTCAATAGGTTGCATTTGAACCTCCGCCGCATTCCTATAGACGACATCGCTCGGCTCCGGGGCCGGTTTCGACTTGGGGTTGACCCATCCGCGACGCTGAGCCTCAGCGAACACCGCCCCGATGCCGGTGCGGGTGCCCTTGAACGTGCGCCACGTGGCGGGGTCATTATCTGGATCGTACTTCTCGGAAGTCGCCGACCAACTCAGCCACAGCCTCTCAAAGTCCTCGCCGTGCGAGTGGAGGGCGCTCTTGAGCGCCTGCCCCATCTTCACCCAGTGCGCGCGGTCATCGGCAGGGATGTAGAACAGCGCGGAGGTCAACGCCGCCCTGTCCGCGAGCGATAACACCTCCTGCGGCTCGCGGTGGTCATGGCCATTGAGCTTGAGGGGGAATGCGCGCTTGATCTGCTCCGCGTTGTAGACCGCAGCGGGCTCCATGCACGCGATGCTGACCATGTGCGGCTTGCTCGGGTTCTTCATGTGAAAGAACCCAGGGAGGCGCATAACGCGAGGCAGGTCATTCGGAGCGGGATCACTCCCGAGCAGCGCAATCAGCGCCGTTTGCACCGCTTGGAACTCGGCGCAGTCCAACCCGTCCACCCTCCAATAGACGTGCCGCTTGCCGGGGCTGCTGTCGACTTCAAAGCTCGGGGCTAGGGGGTAGGCCGTCTGTCCTGCCACGCGGGTCTTGGGCGGGTCGAAGTCGGCGAACACGGCGCGCACGCGGACGATGTTTTCAGCCGTCCGCGCTTTGCCGTCCACCTCGTTGACGGTGACGAACACCCCCGCGCCGCGCTTGTTCAGCCCCTCCAGCTCGCGGAACCGCTCCTCAAGCGTGCCGTGCAGCGTCCTTGCAAGCCGCGCGTCTTTGCCCGCGCTGTCGTCGAAGGTCTGGAAGCAGAATTGAACCGCGCGCGGGTCGAGCAGTTGCAAGAACATCCGGGCTTCGTTGCTGTCGCAGCCGTCCGCGGGGGCACTTTCCACTTGTGTTTCAGGCGCTTGAGGCTTATACTTGAGCGTGTCAGTCGAGGAGGCCTCCCTCGGCGGGCACTGCGTTACCTCCCCCCGCCCCGAGTCTGTGCCACGCGGACTCGGGGCTCTTTCGTTCAGCAGGGTCATTTCGCACCCCCGCCCCGTTGTTCCTCCATCCACTTGACGAGATCGCCCCTGCGGTACCGCACGACGCGGCCCCCTGGGCGTGAGAACTTGGGGCCTTTCCCCTCCCGTCGCCACGCGACCAGCGTGGTCTCCTTGTAGGTCATCAACTTGGCCGCTTCCTGCGTGTTGAGCTGTTCATCCGGGTCAGGGGGCGTGTAACCCACGGGAGGTGGGACGTAGGCGGGGAGGTGGGCGATCAGGTACGGGGCGAGCAGTCGCGCAAGCGCGCTGAGGGCTTGGTCTGTGGTGGGGTTGGGTTGCATGGCGTGAGCGGCCTCGAAAACGGCGGCGCTCGCAGCGGCGGCACTGAGCATTTGGCCAGCGTGCGAGCAACGGACAGCCCTTGCGGACTGCGGTCGCTCGACATTGGCCCCGATGATGCCTCTCGGGGGCTGGGCGGGGGTGGCGGCGGCGCGAGGGCAGCTCGGGGGAGCAGGGATCGGGCGCACGCAACGACACGGCGGACCACGCGGGCCTGAGGCCTCCATCCCGCGCGTCGATTACCCCTCAGTTTAGTGCCCTCGCGCGCGGAAAACAAGGGGGCACTTTGCCTCGGTTCGCGCGCCCGCTACACCTCGGGAACGTCCGCTATGCGCGCGGCGATCGCGTCCCAGTCCACCGCCGCGAACACCGCCGCGATAACGTCGCTCGGGTCGCCGTAGGCGCGGACGATGAAGTCCGCCTTGACCTCGGGCACGGGGAAGGGGGCAGGGCGCTTGAGCATCGCGACGACAGCGCGCTCGATCGGGGTGAGGTCGTCCATCGTGTCGGTCTCCGTTGCGTTCTGTGGTTGGGTCATGCCGCTGCCGCCGCTGCGGCCTCGACCGCGTGCAGCTCGGGACGCAGGGTGGCGAGCTTGGCGTGCCACGGAGCGAGGGCGTCGCGCTTGAGCGCAAGGGCTTGGCCGTGGCCGTACCGCTCGCCCGAGCTTGCGCGGACGTGGTTGAGGACCATGTCCCGCTGCTCCTCCCCCACCCCCAGCTCCTTCAAATGCGACTCGACCGTATGCCTCAGCACATGGGCCGACCACGCGGCCTTGCCCGTGTCGCTGTCCCACGTCGCCACGCGGACGCTGTAGTCGAAGCTCGCACGCGGGATCTCCTTGCGGTTCGTCGTCGTGCTCGGGAAGACGAACGGGGTCGTGCCGAACGTCGCGCGCGACTCGTCAAGGACCGCCTGCATCGCGGGCAGGATGGGCAGGGTGAGGGCGTGGCCGTTCTTCGTCTTGGGCACGCGCCACACACCGTCCGCGACCGCGTCCCACGTCATCAGCCGCGCCTCGTCCCGGCGGCAGCCCGTGAGCAGCATCCAGCGGACCATGAGGCGGACTTGGACGGGGGCGTTGAGGTTGAACGCCGCGAGCAGCTCGGCGTCGGTCTCAAGCCACGCGTCGCGCCGCCCGCTTGTGGTGTACCGGGGCTTGATGTGGTCGGCGGGGCTCGACTCGACCCATTCCTCCTCCAACGCGTAGTTGAACAGGATGCGCGTGCGGTTGAGCAGCCCGCGCGCCGCCCCTTCCTTGCCCTGCGACAGCAGCGCGTTGATGCACTCCCGCACGTCGCCGCGGGTGAGGGAGGCAAGCGGACGCGAGCCCCACAGGGGGAGCCAGTAGACCTTTGCGGCGGATTTCATGTTGTTCTGGAAATCGTCGCTGCGGCTGAGGTAGTAGGCGGTCTTGCTGTACCGCTCCCAGAGCTGAGCGACAGTCGTCGGGTTGCCCGACACGGACAGGGCGAAAGGGTCGCGCCCTGTTTTGAGCGTCTCGCGGTGGCGCACCACATCGGCCCGCGCTTCCTCCAGCGTCGCATCTGCGAACGGGGCAAGGGTCTTGATCCGCTGTTTGCCCTCGAAGCTGTAGCGGAAGACCCAGGACTTGCGCCCCGAGGGAAAGACCTCCAGCCCCAGCCCCCGAGCTTGAGCGTCCCAGAGGCGCTGGATCGTCGGGCCACCTGCCTTATAGCGCAGGGTCTCGACTTTGTACGCGGTCAGGATTGTTGCGGCTGCCACACTAAGCACTCCCCTAAGTTCTCACTAAGGGAATTATAGTGGGGAAAGGAGGGGATAACTAGGTGGCAGTGAGGCTAAAGTGTTGCCCCGGAAGGGCTTTCCGGGGATACCTGGGGGATGCTAAAACGGCCTAATTATTCTGGATCACGATCCGCGGGAATTTCGAAGCGTAATCCTTGGCTTGCAACGACAGCTTGGCAGCGGTCTTGCGGGCGATCTCGCGATAGATCTCGGCGACACGCGAATCCGGCTGGGCGACCACGGTCGGCTTGCCGTTGTCGGTCTCCTCGCGGATGTGGCCGTTCAGCGGGAGCGAGCCGAGCAGATCGATGCCGTACTGCTCGGACATCTTCTGTCCGCCGCCTTCGCCGAAGATGTGCTCCTCGTGACCGCAGGCCGAGCAGATGTGGGTGCTCATGTTCTCGACGATGCCGAGCACCGGCACTTCGACCTTCTGGAACATCTTCAGGCCCTTGCGCGCGTCGAGCAGGGCGATGTCCTGGGGAGTGGTGACGATGACGGCGCCCGAGACCGGCACCTTTTGGGCGAGGGTCAGCTGGGTGTCGCCCGTACCCGGCGGAAGGTCGATGACGAGATAGTCGAGATCCGACCAGTTGGTATCGTTGAGCAGTTGCTCCAGGGCCTGGGTGACCATCGGACCGCGCCAGATCATCGGCGTCTCTTCATCGATCAGGAAGCCGATCGACATGGCTTGGAGGTGGTAGGCGTTCATCGGCTCCAGGCTCTTGCCGTCCTTGGACTCGGGCTTGCCCGAGATGCCGAGCATGCGCGGCTGGGACGGGCCGTAAATGTCGGCGTCCAGGATGCCCACGCTCGCGCCTTCGGCCGACAATGCGAGTGCCAGGTTGACGGCGGTCGTGGACTTGCCGACGCCGCCTTTTCCCGACGCCACGGCGATGATGTTCTTGATGTTGTCGATCGGCTTGAGCGACTTTTGAACCGAGTGCGACTTGATTTCCCAGGTCACGTCGACCTGCACCATCTCGACACCCTCGACCTTCAGAACAGCCTCTTCGATCGTCTTGGCGATGCCGGCGCAGATGGTCTTGGCCGGGAAGCCCAAGACGACCTTGATGCGGACCTGACCGCCCTCGATCTCGATGCCCTTGATCGAATGCGCCGCCACCAGATCGCGCCCGAGATGGGGTTCCTTGTAGCCCTTGATGGCGGCTTCGACGGCTTCTTTCGTGGGTTCGGACATGAGGTACTCCAGGATAGATGGATGTGCCCGGCGCCGCCGGGTCACGTAAAACAGATGCTTTTCGATGGGCCGCGATGATGAGCCCGGGTTCGGAAAAGTTCACACCGACGTTTGGTGTGGACAGGCCTTAAATCAAGTCTCGACATGAAACCGGCCGGCCGGGGCCGCTCTGTCCGGACCGCAACAGGCCGTGAGATACTTGGACATTGTTCGAGACCCCAAAGCCGATCCACTTGAGCCCATCCATGAGCCAAACCCGCGACATCCAGGGCGGCAGCCCCCGAGACATTCTGGTCACCAGCGCACTGCCCTACGCCAACGGGCCGATCCACATCGGCCATCTGGTCGAATATATCCAGACCGATATCTGGGTGCGCTTCCAGAAGATGCGCGGGCACGCCTGTTGGTATGTGTGCGCGGACGATGCCCACGGCACGCCCATCATGTTGCGTGCTCGCCAGGAAGGCATCACGCCCGAGGCACTGATCGCGCGGGTCGCCGAGGAGCACGCGGCGGATTTCGCGGCCTTCCGGGTGGGATTCGACAACTATCACTCGACGCACTCGGACGAGAACCGCCACTTCGCCAACCTCATCTACGAACGCAACCGCGACAAGGGCCATATCAGTCGACGCACCATCACCCAAGCCTACGATCCGGTCGAGCAGATGTTCCTGCCCGATCGCTTCATCAAGGGCGAGTGTCCCAAGTGCGGCGCGCCGGACCAGTACGGCGACAACTGCGAGGCCTGCGGGGCGAGCTACTCGCCGAACGAGCTGAAGAACCCGCGCTCGGCGGTTTCGGGCGCCGTGCCCGAGCAACGCGAATCGGATCACTATTTCTTCCGCCTCGGCGACTTCGAACCGATGCTGCGTGACTGGACCCGCGGCGGCGGCCTGCAGGCCCAGGTCGCGAACAAGCTCGACGAGTGGTTCGATGCCGGCCTGCAGGAGTGGGACATCTCGCGCGACGCGCCTTACTTCGGCTTCGAGATCCCGGACCATCCGGGCAAATTCTTCTATGTCTGGCTCGATGCCCCGATCGGCTACATGGCGAGCTTCCTGAATCTCTGCGAAAGCCCTCGCGGGCGCGCCGCCGGGTTGGACTTCGATCGGTTCTGGGCCAAGGACTCCTCCGCCGAGCTGTATCACTTCATCGGCAAGGACATCATCTACTTCCATGCACTCTTTTGGCCGGCGATGCTGCACGGCGCGGACTTCCGCACGCCGTCCGCTGTCTTCGCACACGGGTTCCTGACGGTCGACGGGCAGAAGATGTCCAAGTCGCGCGGGACTTTCATCAAGGCCCGCACCTATTTGGACCATCTCAATCCCGAGTATCTGCGCTACTACTTCGCGGCCAAGCTCGGGCCGGGCGTCGACGACATCGATCTGAATCTCCAGGACTTCACCGCACGCGTGAACTCGGATCTGGTCGGCAAGGTCGTGAACATCGCCAGCCGCAGCGCCGGATTCATCGCCAAGCGGTTCGCGGGCCGACTCTCGCCGACCCTGGCCGATCCGCAGCTCCATGCCGAGTTTGTCCAGGCCGGCGAATCCATTGCAGTCGCCTACGAGCGACGCGAGCTCAGCCGCGCCGTGCGCGAGATCATGGCGCTGGCCGACCGCGCCAACCAATACATCGACGAGCAGGCACCGTGGGTGATCGCGAAAGACCCGGCTCGAGAGGCCGACCTTCAGGCGGTCTGCTCGATGGGCATCAACCTCTTCCGGATCCTGATCGGCTATCTGCGACCGATCCTGCCGGGTACGGCCGCCGACTCGGAAGCCTTCACGCAGATCGAGCCGCTGACCTGGGACGCAATCGCCGAGCCCCTGCTCGACCATGAGATCGCCCCCTTCAAACCGTTGATGACACGCGTCGAGCCCGCCCATATCGAGGCTATGCTGGAGGCATCCAAGGAAGACCTGAGCACGACGTCAACGCCGCCGGCCACCCCGAATGAGTCGGGCAAGCACCTGAGCGGGCAGCCGATTGCCGAGACGATCGACATCGAGACCTTCGGCAAACTCGATCTGCGCATCGCGCGCATCCGCTCGGCCGCTCTGGTCGAGGGCGCCGACAAGCTCCTGAAGCTGGAGCTGGATCTCGGCGGCGAGACCCGCACCGTCTTCGCCGGGATCCGCTCCGCCTACGACCCGAGCGACCTGGAAGGCCGGTTGACCGTCATGGTCGCCAACCTCGCCGCCCGCAAGATGCGCTTCGGCGTCTCCGAGGGCATGGTGCTGGCCGCCGGTCCAGGAGGCAAAGACATCTTCATTCTGAGCCCGGATGCGGGAGCGCAGCCCGGGATGCGGGTGAAATAGAGCTAAACCGCGTCTGGAGCGATATGCTCGCTTTCGACTGAAGTCGACGTTGGATGCATCCACAGCCCTTAGCCGGGACGCGATTTAAAATGATATCTTTCTGATCATCTTAAGCTGCGCCGGCTCCAAGCGTCGTCAAGTCTGCCGGGGCCAATCCCATCCGAGAACAGCGCAAACCGCGCCGGGCGCAGTTTAGTAAAGGTCTAAGGCTAGAGGGCTCGACGCTGACGGCTGGAGGCCGGGGGCGATCCCCGATAACCCCTCGGTCCCGGTGTTGTAGCAAACCGCCCCCGAGGCGTATCCTTCGCTGATTTCGCGCTTGCAGCATTTCGCGGCCCGACAGCGCAATAACCGCCCATCGCACGCCTCGAAGCCCAAGAGAGCATGACTGAATACGCGCTCATCCTGATCGGCACCGTGTTGGTCAACAACTTCGTGCTGGTCAAATTTCTCGGACTCTGCCCCTTCATGGGCGTCTCGAAGAAGCTCGAGACGGCCGCGGGCATGGGTCTGGCGACGACCTTCGTGATGACGCTCTCCTCCGTGACCTCCTGGCTGGTGAACGAGTACATGCTGGTGCCGCTCGGCATCGAGTATCTGCGCATCATCGCCTTCATCGTGGTGATCGCGGCCGTGGTGCAGTTCACCGAGACCATCATGCGCAAGACCAGCCCGCTGCTCTATCAGGTGCTGGGGATCTTTTTGCCGCTCATCACCACCAACTGCGCCGTGCTCGGTGTCGCCTTGCTGAACCTGCAGGACGAGCGCAGCCTGGTGGAGGCAACGCTTTACGGTTTCGGTGCCGCCGTGGGCTTCTCGCTCGTGCTCACGCTGTTCGCCGCGGTGCGCGAGCGCGTCGCGGTCGGTGATGTCCCGGAGCCTTTCCAGGGCAGCGCCATCGCCCTGATCACCGCGGGCCTCATGTCGCTGGCCTTCATGGGTTTCGCCGGGCTCGTATCGAGCTGACCGGACGATCGTCATGTTGACCGCCATCCTCGCCATGACCGCACTCTCCGCCGTCCTCGGACTCCTGCTCGGCTATTCGGCCATCCGGTTTCGCGTCGAAGGCAATCCGATCGCCGATCAGATCGATGCGCTCCTGCCGCAAACCCAGTGCGGCCAATGCGGCCACCCGGGATGCCGTCCCTATGCCGAGGCCCTGGCCCGCGGCGAGGACGAGATCAACAAGTGCATCCCGGGCGGAGAAGCGACCCTGCTCGCCTTGGCGGATTTGCTCGGGCGCGAGCCTGCCGCACTCGAGATCGAAGAGAAACCGCCCTCGGTCGCCGTGATCGACGCCAAGACCTGCATCGGCTGCACCCTGTGTCTGCAAGCCTGCCCGGTCGACGCCATCGTGGGCGCCGCTAAACAGCTGCACGGCATCATCGCCGCCGAATGCACGGGCTGCGAGTTGTGTTTGCCGCCCTGTCCGGTGGAGTGCATTCATATGGTGCCGATCGCCACCGACATCCCCCATTGGCGCTGGCCCTATCCGTCCAGCGAGCCCGCCACCCGCACGGCATCGCCCGAGCGGGAGACCGAGGCAGCCTGACCGGAGCCCTGCCATGGCAGCCATCCAATCACTCCTGCGCCGCGATCGCTTGTGGACGTTCCACGGCGGGATCCATGTGCCCGACGAGAAGGCGCTCTCCAACGGCCGCGCCGTGGAGGTCATGCCGCTGCCCAAGCGCCTCGTGATCCCTTTGCAGCAGCACATCGGGGCGACCGCGCGGCCGGTGGCGAAGGTGGGCGACCGAGTTCTCAAAGGACAGCTGTTGGCGCAGGCCGAAGGCTATGTCAGCGCCTGTATCCATGCCTCGAGCTCGGGAACCCTGGTTGCGATCGAGCCGCATCCGGTCCCGCACCCGTCCGGGCTCTCCGCGCTCTGCGCCGTGATCGAGACCGACGGCGAGGACACCTGGGCCGAGCTGCCCGAGCCGATAACCCATTACGCGCAGCTGGACCCGACCGAGATTCGCGAGCGCATCCGTTGGGCCGGCGTGGTCGGACTCGGCGGCGCCTCGTTTCCGACCAGCGTCAAGCTCAACCCCGGCCCGGATCAACGCATCCGCACACTGATCATCAACGGGGCCGAATGCGAGCCCTACATCACCTGCGACGATCTGCTGATGCGCGAGCGCGCCGGAGATATCCTCGCGGGTGTGCGAATCATGCATCACCTGCTCGGCGATCCGCGGATCCTGATCGGGATCGAGGACAACAAGCCCGAGGCGTTCGAAGCCATGCGCTTCGCACTCGCCGAGACGGACATGCGCGGCTATACCGAGATCCGCTCCATCCCGACCCTCTACCCGAGCGGCGGGGAGAAGCAGCTCATCCGCATCCTCACCGGCGAGGAGGTCCCGACCCACGCCATTCCGGCGCGGATCGGCATCGTCTGCCAGAACGTCGGGTCCGCGGCTGCGGTCGCCGACGCCGTTCTCGAGGGTCGCCCGCTGACCTCGCGCATCGTCACCGTCACCGGACGTGCGATCGCCGAGCCGCGCAACCTCGAGGTGCGTATCGGCACGCCCGTGTCGGACCTGATCGCACACTGCGGCGGCTATCGCGAGCGCCCGCGCAAGCTCGTCTGCGGCGGACCCATGATGGGTTTCGAGATCGCGCATGCCGAGATCCCGGTCACCAAGCCGGCCAACTGCGTGCTGGCCTTGACCGAGGCGGAGACCCCCGACCCCGGGCCCGCGCTCGCCTGTATCCGCTGCGGTCGGTGTGCCGAGGTCTGTCCGGCCAAGCTCCTGCCGCAACAGCTTTACTGGCATGCGCGCGCGAAGGATCTCGACCGGGTCCAGGACTACAACCTCTTCGACTGCATCGAATGCGGGTGCTGCGCACAGGTGTGTCCGAGCCACATCCCGCTGGTTCAGTACTACAGGTACGCCAAGAACGAGGTCTGGGCACGCGAAGAAGACAAGCGCAAGGCCGAGCTCGCACGCATGCGCCACGAGGCCAAGCAGGCCCGGCTCGAACGCCAAGAGCGCGAGCGCAAGGCCCGGCTTCGCCAGAAGAAGGAATCGCTCGATGCGGGTCCCGGAAAGAGCCAAACCGACCAAGACGCGAAGAAGGCCGCGATCGAGGCGGCCAAGCAACGCGCTGCGGCCAAGAAGGCCGCGGCCGCCAAGGCGGAGGAAACCGATGACGCCTGAGACACGCCGGCACACCAGCCGCAAGACCACGGCCGATACCGAGCAGACCGGCTTGCCCGCAGGGTCGGCGACGCGTTCGGCCTACGCCGGGACAGCGCGGCAGGGACAGGCATGAGCGCGACGCTCGTCTCCTCGCCCCACGGGTCACGGCCGAATCGGGTCGACCGGGTCATGCAGGAGGTCCTGCTCGCCCTGGTGCCCGGGGTGGCGGCGATGATCTGGTTCTTCGGCTGGGGCGTGCTCATCAACATCACGCTTGCCGTAGCGGTGGCCCTGATCGCCGAGGCGGCGGTCATGCGGGTGCGCCGACGCCCGATCGGGCCGGCCATCGGCGACTACAGCGCCGTCGTCACCGCCGTGCTCTTCGCCATCTCGGTTCCGCCGACCTTGCCTTGGTGGATGACCCTGCTCGGCATGCTCTTCGCCATCGTCCTGGTCAAGCAGTTGTACGGAGGCATCGGCTACAACCCCTTCAACCCGGCGATGGCCGCTTACGTCTTTCTGCTCGTGTCCTACCCGGTCGCCATGACCACCTGGCTGGCGCCCGACATGCTGGCCGAGCACGCGGTCTCCTTCACCGAGTCGCTGCGACTGATCTTCGGGGGTGCCTTGCCGAGCGGTGTCGAGTGGGACGCTATCTCCGCCGCGACACCGCTCGACGAGATGCGCGGCAAGCTCGATCAAGGCATGCCCATCGCGGAGATCCGTCTCAGTCCGCTGTGGGGCGACTTCGGCGGACGCGGCTGGGAATGGGTGGCGAACGGGTTCCTGCTCGGCGGGGTCTATCTCCTGTGGCGGCGCATCATCACCTGGCACATCCCGGTCTCCATGCTGGCGGCGCTGGCCGTCGCAGCTGGTGCAATCTGGCTGATCGATCCGACGACCCACCCCTTCCCGGCCTTCCATCTATTCAGCGGAGCGGCCATCTTAGGGGCCTTCTTCATCGCGACGGATCCGGTGAGCGCTTGTACGACCAAGACCGGGCAGCTCATCTTCGGGGCCTCGATCGGGTTGCTGGTGTTCGTGATCCGCACTTGGGGCGGCTACCCGGACGCCGTCGCCTTCGCGGTCTTGTTGATGAACATCGTCGCCCCGACGATTGACCATTACACCCAGCCCAGGGTCTTCGGGCACAGCGGAAACCGAGCAAACCCATGAAGAAAGCACCGATCATCCTTGCCGCCGTCGTGTTGAGCGCCTTCTCCGTCACCGGCGTCGCACTCGTCGCCGTGACCCACCACCTGATGGACGGGCGCATCGCCGAGAACCAACGGGTCGCGATGCAGAGCAAACTCGAATCCATCATCCCGGACGGACAGTTCGACAACGAGCCGCTCGAGGATTTGATCCAGGTCAGTGCGCGCGAACTCCTCGGTGCCGAGAACACGCGCGTTTATCGCGTGCGCAAGGCAGGCGAACCCACCGCGGTCATCCTCGACCCCGTCGTCCCGGACGGTTACGCCGGCCCGATCCAACTGCTGGTATCGGTCCTGCGCGACGGCAGCCTCGGCGGGGTGAGGGTCCTTTACCACCATGAAACCCCCGGGCTGGGCGACAAGATCGAGGAGCGCAAATCCGATTGGGTGTTGAGCTTCGACGGCAAGTCGCTTTCCAATCCGACGCTCGAGGGCTGGGCGGTGAAGCGCGATGGCGGCGAATTCGATCAGTTCACCGGGGCGACCATCACTCCCCGTGCGATCGTGCAGGCGGTCAAAAACACACTCATCTTCGTTCAGCAACAGGGCGATGCCCTCTTCGAACCCGTCGAAGGCGTGAAGACCGCAGCGAAGGGAGCGGGCTGATGGCGGCATCGCAACCCTACGGCAGCATCATCGGCGACGGATTCTGGAACAACAACCAAGCACTCGTCGCCCTGCTGGGGCTCTGCCCCTTGCTCGCGACCACCACGAGCGCCACCAACGGTTTGGGCATGGGCCTGGCCACGACGGCCGTACTTGTCCTCTCCAACGCGGCCGTCTCCCTGATCCGCGACCTGGTTCGCCCGGAGGTCCGGTTGCCCGTGTTCGTACTCGTGATCGCGTCCTTCGTGACGGCGGTCGAGTTGAGCATCCAAGCCTATTTCTACGAGCTCTATCTGGTCTTGGGGCTCTTCATTCCGCTGATCGTGACCAATTGCGCCATCATCGGCCGGGCCGAGGCGTTTGCCTCCAAGAATCGCGTCGACCGCGCACTACTCGACGGGATCGCGATGGGGCTCGGCTTTACGCTGGTCCTGGTCACCCTGGGAGGGATGCGCGAATTCGTCGGTCAAGGCACACTCTTCTACCAAGCTAACCTCCTGCTCGGGGACGCCGCGACCGGCCTGAGTCTCAGCTTGGGCGAAGGATTCCAGGGCGCGCTCATCGCGATCCTCCCGCCCGGCGCCTTCATCGGCCTCGGCCTCTTGATCGCACTGAAGAACCTGATCGACAAGCGCGTCAAGCGACGCGCGGCTGTGCGTGCAGCGAAATCCGCGGACGCTTCGGCACCCGCCGGCGGCGTAGCGGCACCTGCGGCGGGTTGAGGAGGCGCTCGGCCAGCCTCCAGCCTCGGGATTGATGACGGGCGTCGACACTGTCAAAGCGATCGATCGACTGCTGGAGTCTGGCGGTCGGCGGCCGGAAGCTCGCGGAGTGCCGCTTCCAGGGTTCGGCGCAGCTCTTGGGGCTTGACTGGTTTCGATAGAAAGTCATTCATCCCGGCCGACAGGCAGTCACGCTTGACGTCCTCCGAGGCGTTCGCGGTCAGAGCGACGATCGGGATCGCCCGCTCGGGTGCCTGCTCGCGGTAGCGCCGGGCGAAGCCGATCCCGTCGAGCTTGGGCATCCGCAGATCGACGATCGCGATCCCGTAGTCGCCGCCGAGCGCTTCGGTCAAGGCCGCCTCGCCGTCGGCAACCCGAGTGAGATCGAAGCCCATCTTGCCCAGGAAACGAGTGATCACCTTGGCCGCGATCTCGTTGTCCTCGGCGACCAGGACACGTATCCGGGCCGCATCGGCGATCGGCTCCAAACCGAGCGACGGCGAGGACGCCCCGGCTCGCAGCGCTCCATCCGTCGCGACCTCGGCGCGCCCCAAAAGCGACTCGGCCGCAGCGATCAGATCCTCGGACAGATAGGGCTTCGTCAGACAGCCATCCGTCGTCTCCTCGAGCGCGGGGCGTCGTCCGGGGTAAACCAGAAAGAGGCAGTGCACCGGCTCGCCAAGTGCCGCTTTGACCTCCGCCCGCGCCGCATTCAGATCCCGTCCCTGCGGATGATCGGCGATGACGAGGAGATCGAAACGCTGCCCCCGCGTCTGCGCCGAGTCGACATCGGCAGGCTCGGCAAGCGTCTCGCAGGCCGCGCCCTCGCGCCCGAAGGCGGCACAGGCCAATGCGCGACAGGTGGCGTTCGGCTCCAGGATCAGGATTCGCAAGCCGCGGAGCCGACTGCCCGGCGCGCTCGACACCGCCGCGTCATCCTCGATCAAGGGCAGACGCATCCAGAAGCGGCTCCCGCGCCCCTCCTCGCTCTCGACACCGATCGCCCCACCCATCAAGAGGGTCAGCTCGCGCGAGATGGTCGTGCCGAGACCGGTCCCGCCGAAGCGGCGCGTGGTCGACTCGTCGGCTTGGCGAAAGCGCTCGAAGAGTTGCGGGAGCTTATCGGGCGGAATGCCGATCCCGGTGTCGACGACCTCGACGAGCAAGTGCGGGCCGCTCTGCTCGGCCTCGGGCGGTCGAACGCTCAGGTGTACCCGGACCTCGCCCGTCGGCGTGAACTTCACGGCATTCCCCATCAGGTTGAAGAGGATCTGGCGCAACCGCAGCGGGTCGCCGATCAACCGAGGGGGGACGTTCGGATCGACATCGGCGATGAGCTCGAGTCCGGCAGAATACGCGCGCATCGCAAGTGCATCGGAAACGTCGCGCACCAGACTGCGTGGATCGAAAGGGATACGCTCGAGGACGATCCGATGCGCATCGATCTTCGACAAATCCAGAATGTCTCCGATCAGCGCACCCAGGATATCCGCCGAGTTGGCGATAGCCTGGACACAATCGCGCTGCTCGTCATCCAGTCGGGTTCCTCGCAAGAGCTCGGTCATGCCAACGACGCCGGTCAAGGGGGTGCGCAGCTCATGCGTCATGAAGGCCAGAAAATCGCCTCTCGCTTGATTGGCCCTTTCCGCCTCGGCGCGCGCATCCTGGACCTTGCGCAGCAAGGAGTATTGATACAGTGGCAGCAGCACCAGGAGCGCCAGGAAGAATGTCGCCTCGAAGGTGTGAAGACGCCATTCGTCGAGCGCGATCAGGACGACGTTGTAGCCGAAGACAGCGGCGAGCGAGGCGACCACGAGATGGTGTTTGCCGAATCGCGTTCCGGCTGAGATGAAGACCAGGATATAGAGCAGGTAGAAAGGGCTAATGGCCTCGCGGGTGATGAAGATCGCCAGGCTGATGGCGACGACATCCAGACAGATCCCCAGGTAGACCCGCGCCGGCCACTCGGAGCGCAGGGCGATACTGACCAGAAATCCGATGTTCGAGACCAGGTAGATGCCGAAGAGCGTGAGATAGTAGGGAACGTCGACCCGGTAGTACTGCGTCGAGGCGCCGACGGCGATGTAGAGCGCGCCCAGCAGGCAGGCGGTAAGACGCACCAAGGCCGATTGAAACTCCGGGTTCCCCGCCAGCCCCTCCGACACACCGAAACGCCTGATCATTCCATTCATTCCCTTCCCTCCGAGACGCGTTTGCGCGATCGCTGCCGTATGGATCGATCATGGTATATTAGCGAATCGTTTCGCGCATTTCGGCCCGTCGCCGATCCAGGGATGCGAAACGAGATCGACCGGCCCGCGCGCATCCATTCCGATTCCGGGTTCGATCCCCGGACCGATCGCAAGCCCGATCGCAGCCCGCTCAAAGCCGGCCGCGACGAGGCTCTCAGCTCAAGAGAACGAGGAGAAGACCATGTCCAAGAAACATCCGATCGTTGCGGTAACCGGTTCCTCGGGTGCCGGTACGACCACCGTCAAGCGCGCCTTCGAGCACATATTTTATCGCGACGGGATCAAGGCCGCCGTGATCGAGGGCGACAGTTTCCACCGCTACGATCGCGTCGAGATGAAGGCCGAGATGGCGCGAGCGGCCGAGACCCACCGCAACCTCAGCCATTTCGGCCCCGAGGCCAATCGGTTCGACCTCCTCGAGGAACTCTTTCGCAATTACGGCGAAAGCGGCACCGGCAAGCAGCGCTACTATATCCACAGCGACTCGGAGGCCGATCACCACAACGCACGCCTCGGCACGCAGCTGACGGCCGGCCAATTCACGCCGTGGGAGGATCTTCCCGAGGGCACCGACGTGCTCTTCTACGAAGGACTCCACGGGTTGGTCGTGACGGAGGCGGACAACGTCGCCCAGCACGTCGATCTCGGCGTCGGCGTGGTCCCGATCATCAACCTGGAGTGGATCCAGAAGATCTTCCGCGACAATGCCGAGCGCGGCTATTCGGCCGAGGCGATCGTCGACACCATCATGCGCCGCATGCCGGACTACATCCGCCACGTCACGCCGCAGTTCTCGCTCACGGACATCAACTTCCAGCGTGTGGCGACGGTCGACACTTCAAACCCCTTCATCGCACGTGATATTCCGACACCCGACGAGAGCTTCGTCATCATCCGATTCAAAGATCCCGAGCGGCTCCAGATCGACTTCCCGTATCTCTTGTCGATGATCCACGAATCCTTCATGTCGCGGCGCAACACCATGGTCGTGCCGGGCGGCAAGATGGGTATGGCGATGGAAATCATCCTGCAGCCCATCATCGAGCGCATGATGGACGCGCGCAGGGTCTAAGCAAAACGCGCGCGACAACCTGCCTCGCGGGTAGTCTCTCCCGCGGGGCGGCGCGTCCCCGTGCAGCGTCGTCGCGCTATTCGGGTGCGCCGAACGCGTTTTGGTTTGCGATCGGCACATCCAAGGCACTGGATCCGAGAGGAGCACCAGCCTGTTAAGCTACCTTCACGGCTTCCACGCCGGCAATCACGCAGACGTCTTCAAGCACGCGGTTCTCAGCCTCATGTTGGAGACACTCCTGAAGAAGCCCAAACCGCTGGTCTACGTCGAATCGCACGCCGGGGCCGGTCGGTACGATCTAGGCGCCGAGCAGGCACTCAAGACCGCGGAATATCGGCTCGGGATCGAGCGACTCTGGGAGCAGCGTGATGCCTTTCCGCAGTTGTCGGCCTATCTTGGGGCCATCTGCGCGCTGAATCCAGGCGGAGGATTTTCGGTCTATCCGGGCTCACCCGCCCTCGCCGCGCATCTGCTGCGCGCGGAGGATCGGCTGATTCTGATGGAGCTTCATCCGACCGAGTCGCAGACGCTGCGTCGCCATCTCGGCAACGACCCCCGGATCGGCATCCATCGTCGCGACGGTCTCGAAGGATTGACCGCACTCTTGCCGCCGAAGCCCGCACGCGGACTGGTTCTGATCGACCCGCCATACGAGCAGGTCTCCGAGTACAGACGCGTTGCAGACGCACTCGTCGCCGCGCATGCCCGCTGGCCGACCGGGGTCTACGCACTCTGGTTCCCACGTCTGGGGCTGCAGCGCGATCGTTCCGCGGAACTGATCGGGAGCATCCGGCAATCCGTCCCGGACGGGCTTCTGTGCGAGTTGAGGGTACGGCGACAGGTCGACGACTTCGGGATGTACGGGTCCGGGATGCTGATTCTCAACCCACCTTGGCGCCTGGAAGAGCGGCTCGCGGAGCTGCTGCCGCGACTCGCCGATGCACTCGCGATGGAGAAGACGGCCGGAGCGGTACCGTCATGGACGATCGGTCGAATTTAGACTGCCGCACGGACTCAGCGCTGACGGGCTGTGTCGAGGCCCGCTCGATCGACCCATCCACCGCGGCAGTCGGGACTCCGCTTGGGCGCGGCAAGGATCAACTCGCCCAGCTCGGCGGTGTCGTCGACGACACCTTTCAGACCGATCCGCAGCTCCTCGATCAACCCATCTGAACAGCTCAAGCGGACCCGCTCGCCCGCCCCCTTGCCGAAGGCGTCGTCGAACGCGGCCCGCACCCGGGTCGCGCTCAGACGCTTGCCGATGTTCTCCTCGAACAGTGCACGAACGCCTGAGGCGTTGAGCTGCTCGAGCAGCAAGATGGAATGACGGAAATAGGTATCCGCATCCGTGCCGTAACAGGACCCGTGCTTGACCCACTGGTGCCGCTGCAAATCGGACTGTGTCCCCGGCATCAACCTGTCCAGGCGCGCGCGTGTGGTCGCATCCAGATCGAGCGCGGGCAAGAAGCGCCACCGGCCCGACGTCGAAAGCGTCCGCTCCCGCTCGCCGACACCGCAATAGCTGTTGCCGATGGGCTGAGGCCAGAGACCGTGGAGCGAGAAGCGCCGCGCATCCGCACGCTCGGGCGTCTGGTCCCGGCATTCCGGGCGCGTCGCGCGCAACTCGCAGAAGGCGGGCTGCCAACTGGCCGCCAGCACGAGCTGACTCTCCATCGCGCCTGCACGCAATGACGGCGGGGGTGACGGGGACGGGGGCGACGACGGGCGTGCGTCCGCACCCGCAGTGTTCGCAGCGTCGTCGGCAAGTCGACCGCATCGGATCTCGACCCAGCGCTCCTTCGGGCTCGCGTCCTCGAACCTGAGTCGATAGTGGCTCGGATCGGCACGATTGGTCCCGACGACCGGGTAGTCTTGTCCGGGGACGAGATGGATCGAACCCGGGTTGTCGGGACGCTTGATCGAGACCGTCGCAGGGCAAGGTTGCTCGGCGCTCAGAACGGCGTCCAGGCGCTCGGCGAATGATGAAGCCGACCACAGCAGCATAAGAACAGACAGCAGTGATCGACACACGCATAGGTGTTTCAGTTCCATTGGCTCCAATCTCCGGCCGTCAGCCGTCAGCCGTCAGCTTCAGGTCGGTCGCGCGGCGTCTTCCGAGACAACGGGCGCGTCTTCGTTGAAATCCAACGCCTCTACGCTCACGAGGTGGACACGCCTGCTGTCAGCACGCATCACGGTGAAGCGGAACCGACCGAGTTCGACCGACTCGCCTTTCTTGGGCAGATGGCCGAGTGCGTTGACGACCAGACCGCCGATGGTGTCGAACTCCTCGTCGGAAAAGTCGCTGCCGAAATACTCGTTGAAGTCTTCGACGGTCGTGCGCGCCTTGGCGCTGAACTCGTTCTTGCCGCGTCGGAAGATCCCGGGACCTTCGTCGTAGTCGTGCTCGTCGTCGATCTCGCCGACGATCTGCTCGAGCACGTCCTCGATGGTCACGAGTCCGCCGGCACTGCCGTACTCGTCGATCACGATCGCCATGTGATTACGGCTGGAACGAAATTCCTTGAGCAGGACATTCAGGCGCTTGCTCTCGGGCACGAAGACCGCGGAGCGCAACAGATCGCGGATGTTGAAGGCGCGGCCGCCGTGATCTCGGCAGAAGGACAGCAGGTCCTTGGCGAGCAGGATGCCGACGACCTCTCCTTTGTCGTCGCCCGTGACGGGGAAACGGGAATGTGCCGATTTGACGGCAATCTCGAGGATCTTGTCCAGCGGGTCGTCGCGTCTGAGCGAGACCATCTCTGCGCGTGGAATCATGATGTCGCGCACACGCAGGTCGGAGACCTGCAAGACGCCTTCGATCATGCTCAAGGCATCGGTATCGAGCAGCTCACGCTCCTTCGCATCCTTGAGCACCTCCAAGAGCTGCTCCTTGTCTTGTGGCTCGCCCCCGAGCATCTGGCCGATCCTTTCGAACCAGTTGCGTGAACGCGAGCCCTCGGTAGATCGATCGCTGGCCATCGTGTGTTATTGATCCTCGTAAGGTGAAGGAAAGCCCAACGCGCCGAGGATACCCGATTCCAGGGTTTCCATCTCCTCGGCATCGTGCTCTGTAAGGTGATCGTAATCAAGCAGATGCAGGACGCCGTGCACCACCATGTGGGCCCAGTGGGCCTGCGCGATCTTGCACTGTTCGCGTGCTTCGCGCTGCACCACCCCGGCGCAAATCACGAGATCGCCGAGCAGATCGGCGATCGGATCCTGCGCATCGAGACCGAGCCCCAGCTCGGGTGGAAGCTCGAACGGAAAGGACAGGACATTGGTCGGCCCTTGGCGTCCCCGGTAGGTTCCGTTCAGGGCCGCGCCCTCCTCGGCATCCACGAGGCGAATGGTGAGCGACGCACGCTCGCGCCGACCGAACAAGGCTGCCGCCGCCCAGCGCTCGAAGTCGGCCGGGGCCGGGAGATCCTCTGCCTCGCAAGCGATCTGCAGATCCAGATCCAGCGTCACGGGCCGATCGCCGCTCATGCCTTCGGCGCCCGCCCCCGCAGAGGTACCGGCTGCTCGAAGGCATCGTAGGCGCTGACGATGCGCTGAACCAAGGCGTGGCGCACCACGTCGCGAGCGTTGAAGAAGGTAAAACTGATGCCCTCGACATCCTTGAGGATCTCGACGGCTTGCCGCAGACCCGAGGGCTGCCCGCGCGGCAGATCGACCTGGGTCACGTCGCCCGTGATCACCGCGGTCGAGCCGAAACCGATGCGCGTCAGGAACATCTTCATCTGCTCGGGTGTCGTGTTCTGGGCCTCGTCGAGGATGATGAAGGAGTCGTTGAGCGTACGACCGCGCATGTAAGCCAGCGGGGCGACCTCGATGACGTTGCGCTCGAGCAGCTTGGTGACCTTCTCGAAACCGAGCATCTCGAAGAGTGCGTCGTAGAGCGGACGCAGATAGGGATCGATCTTCTGGGCCAGATCGCCGGGCAGGAACCCCAGACGCTCGCCGGCCTCCACTGCAGGTCGCACCAGCAAGAGCCGGCGCACGCTGTCGGATTCGAGCGCTTCGACCGCGCAGGCCACCGCGAGATAGGTCTTGCCCGTCCCGGCAGGACCGACACCGAAGTTGATGTCGTGCTTGAGCATGGCGTGGAGATAACTCTGCTGATTCGGTCCGCGTGCTCGGATCAGGCCGCGCTTGGTCTTGATGACGACATCCGGCAGACGATCCTCGGCCGATTCCAAAAGCGCGTCGGCCCCGGACTCCTGGAGCCAGAGATGAATAGTCTCGGGCGTGAGGACCTCAGCGACAGTCTCGGCATAGAGATCTTGGAGCAGCTGCTCGCCGAGGCGTACGCCTTGCGGATCGCCGATCAGACGGAAGTTGACGCCGCGATTGCTGATCTCGATGCCGAGTCGACGCTCCAACTGGCGCAGATGCTGATCGAACTGGCCACAAAGATTGGCGAGCCGCACGTTGTCGGCGGGCTTGAGCTCCAGATCCAGTGTTTGCGGTTGGGCGGACAAGGGGGTGGTCGCGTTCAAGCGTCGATTCCGCTCATCGCCGGCCGAACCGCCGGGGCGGTGACGAGACGACCACGCAGCGAGTTGGGGAGCGCCTCGGTGATCTCGACCTCGACAAAATCGCCGATCAACGCAGGCGCGCCGGTGAAATTGACGACGCGGTTGTTCTCGGTCCGACCTGCAAGCTGGAACGGATCCTTGCGCGACGGGCGCTCGACCAAGATGCGTTGAAGGGTGCCGACCATCGCCTGGCTGTAGTGACGAGCATTGTCGTTGATGCGCGCCTGAAGCCGCTCCAACCGAGATTTCTTGTCGGCAAGCGACACATCGTCCGGATAATCCGCCGCCGGCGTGCCGGGCCGCCGGCTATAGATGAAGCTGAAGCTCTGGTCGAACCCGATCTCCTCGACCAGATCCATGGTCGCGGCAAAGTCGCTCTCGGTCTCGCCGGGAAAGCCGACGATGACGTCCGTGGAGATGCCGATTCCGGGCCGAGCCTGGCGCAGCCGGCGGATCTTCGAGCGGTACTCCAGCGCCGTGTGCCCGCGCTTCATGGCGGCGAGGATCCGATCCGAGCCCGATTGCACCGGCAGGTGCACGAAGCCGACGAGCTCGGGAACGTCGGCATAGACATCGATCAAACTGTCTGAAAACTCCACCGGATGGCTGGTGGTGAAGCGGATACGATCGATCCCGTCGATCGCGGCGACATAGCGGATCAGAAGCGCAAGATCGGCGGTTTCACCCTCGCAGGTCTCGTCGGCAAAAGCGCCTCGATAGGCATTCACGTTCTGCCCGAGCAGGGTGACTTCGCGCACGCCTTGCTCGGCCAGGACGGCGACCTCGGCGATCACGTCGTCGAAGGGGCGGCTGATCTCCTCCCCGCGCGTGTAGGGCACAACACAGTAGGTACAGTACTTGGAGCAGCCTTCCATCACGGACACGAAGGCGGTCGGTCCATCGGCCCGGGGTGTCGGCAGGCAATCGAATTTCTCGATCTCCGGGAATGACACGTCCACCTGGGGAGAATGACGCTCCTCGAGGTTCTTGAGCATTTCGGGCAACCGATGCAGCGTCTGGGGGCCGAACACGATGTCGACATAGGGTGCACGCGTACGAATGGCCTCGCCTTCCTGGCTCGCCACGCAACCGCCCACCCCGATCACCAGGTCAGGATTCTCGAGCTTCAACGCCCGCCAACGTCCGAGCTGGGAGAAGACTTTTTCCTGAGCCTTCTCGCGAATCGAGCAGGTGTTGAGCAGCAGGACATCGGCATCCTCCGCCCGCTGCGTCAGCTCCAGACCTGCGGACGCATGCAGAACGTCCGCCAATCGGGCCGAATCGTATTCGTTCATCTGACAGCCGTGGGTCTGGATAAAAAGCTTGCGGGGCATCGAAGGCATGAGAGCGAGAGGCGCGACCGCGCAGTAGATCAGGTTGATGGGGTGAGGATAAGCAATCCACAACCCCCGGCCGTCGAACGACCAGCCGTGCGGATCTGCATCGTCCGGTTTCGGTGCCCGGGTGTCAAGCAGCCGATCGTCCCACTGGCGCGCAACCGGAGCTGCCTGGAGCGCAACCGAAGAATGCATTCGTGTTGATCCCGATCAACTTCCCCGCAAACTCTCCAACACAGCATCTAGTTGGCGTTATAGTCTACACCACAATATATAGTGGCAACGGACAAGAGACGTCTCCATGGGACACCAGCACAACAACCTGTCGACCCTGCCCTTGCGGGTCCGCAAGCGCGACGGTGTCGAGGTGCGTTTCGATGCGGCCAAGATCGAATCGGCGATCCGTCGCGCCGGACAGGCAAGCGGTGAGTTCGGCACGCCCGAGGCGAGTCTACTGACTGCTCAAGTGGTCAAGGTGCTGGCGCATCGCTACGGGGCCGACCGCCTGCCCGATATCGAAGGCATCCAGGATGTCGTCGAGCAGACGCTGATCAGCGCAAACCATTTCGAGACCGCCCGCAGCTACATCGTCTATCGCGAGCAGCACAAGAAGCTGCGCGACGAGCATCGCACACTGGTGGATGTCGGCGGTTCCATCAACGAGTATCTCGACCGCTCGGACTGGCGTGTCGCGGCCAATGCCAATCAGGGCTACTCGCTCGGCGGCCTGATCCTCAACACCTCGGGCAAGATGATCGCCAACTATTGGTTGAGTCACGTTTACCCGCCCGAGATCGGCCAGGCCCATCGCGAAGGCGATATCCATATCCACGATCTAGACATGCTCTCGGGCTACTGCGCCGGCTGGTCGCTGCGCACCCTGCTCAACGAGGGGCTGAACGGGGTTCCGGGCAAGGTCGAGGCGGGTCCACCCAAGCACATGTCCTCGGCGATCGGGCAGATCGTCAACTTTCTCGGCACGCTCCAGAACGAGTGGGCGGGCGCACAGGCGTTTTCGAGCTTCGATACCTACATGGCGCCCTTCGTGCGCGTCGACGGGCTGGACTATCCGCATGTCAAGCAGGCGATCCAGGAGCTGATCTATAACCTGAACGTGCCGTCGCGCTGGGGTTGTCAGTGTGTCGACGAAGAGACCGAGTGTCTGACGGAGAACGGGTGGAAGCGACATGACCAGATCGCCCCGGGCGAGAAGATCGCCACACTCGACTGGCGCACCAATCAGCTCGAATATCTGGAGCCGCTGGCGATCACCGCCTACGATTTCGACGGCGACATGTACGTGCTGCGCAACCGCACGCAGGAGCAATGGGTTACGCCACGCCACAAGATCCTGCGCAAGGTCTTCAACAGCGACGACCGCTGGGTGCTGGAAGACATCGAAACCGTCGCGGAGATGAAGTCCCCGGTCATCATACCGAATGCCTGGGAGACGACATCGACGCTTGAGGTCGACGACAAGCTGGTCATGTTGATGGCCTGGGTGGTGGCCGAGGGCAATTTCGACTTCAGCGACGGTCGCCGCCGGGTTGCCCTCTATCAGTCGACGGGAAACCCTGAAAACGCCGCCGAGATCGAGTGGCTGTTGCACGAACTCGATCTGAGCTGGCATCGCTACGAGCACACAGGGACCTACGCCAATCACCCCGTCTGCCGCTATCGCCTGAACCGCGACGCGAGCAACTTCGTGCTCGGGTATCTCGAGCGCAAGTGTGTCCCCGGATTCATCCGCACCCTGTCGGTCCGCCAGATTCGACTCTTCCTGGACACCTACGTGAAGGGCAACGGCAGCGTCGAGGAGAGCGGACGCGTCCGGATCTACACCAACGACCGGGAGAATCTCGATGCCCTGCAGGAGTTGTGCGCATTGGCCGGCTATGGCAGCACGGTCTACACACGCAAAGACTCCGGCGTGCATGTGCTCAACATCATCCGCAACCGCGACACCTACATCCAGCTCATCGAGCGCAAGCCTTACAAGGGCCGGGTCTGGTGTCCGACCACCCGCAACGGCACCTTCGTGGCACGCCGTCACGGCAAAACCTTCGTCACCGGTAACACACCCTTCACGAATCTGACCTTCGACTGGGTCTGCCCCGAGGATCTGCGCGAGCAGGTACCGGTGATCGCGGGCGTGGAGCAGCCCTTCACCTACGGCGATCTCCAGGCCGAGATGGACCTGATCAATCGGGCCTATATCGAGGTGATGACCGAGGGCGACGCGAAGGGTCGGATCTTCACCTTCCCGATCCCGACCTACAACATCACCTCCGATTTCCCGTGGGACAGCGAGAACGCGGAGCACCTGTTCGAGATGACGGCGAAGTACGGCCTGCCCTACTTCCAGAATTTCCTGAATTCGGAGCTTTCCCCGAACATGGTGCGGTCCATGTGCTGTCGGCTCCAGCTGGACCTGCGTGAGCTGCTCAAGCGCGGCAACGGGCTCTTCGGCTCGGCCGAGCAGACCGGCTCGCTCGGCGTCGTGACCATCAACTGTGCGCGGCTCGGGTACACTCATCGCGGCGACGAGGCCGGGCTGTTGGCGCGGCTCGATACACTCTTGGACCTCTCGCGCAACAGTCTGGAAATCAAGCGCAAGGTCATCCAGCGTCACATGGACGCCGGGCTCTTCCCCTACACCAAGCGGTATCTGGGCACCCTGCGCAACCATTTCTCGACCATCGGCGTGAACGGGGTCAACGAGCTGATCCGCAACTTCACCGACGATGCCGAAGACATCACCACGGCATGGGGCCACGCCATGGCCTGCCGGATCCTCGATCATGTCCGCGCACGGATGGTGGAGTTTCAGGAGTCGACCGGCAGCATGTACAACCTGGAGGCCACGCCGGCGGAGGGCACGACCTATCGCTTCGCCCGCGAGGACAAGAAGCGCTTCCCGGACATCCTCCAAGCCGGCACGCCCGAAACGCCCTACTACACCAACAGCTCCCAGCTGCCGGTGGGCTACACGGACGACCCCTTCGAGGCACTCGCCATGCAGGAGGCGCTGCAGACCAAATACACGGGCGGCACGGTGCTGCACCTTTACATGAACGAGCAGATCTCGACGACCGACGCCTGTAAACGGTTGGTCCGGCGGGCGCTGGAGAACTTCCGTCAGCCCTACATCACGGTCACGCCGGTCTTTTCGATCTGCCCCAAGCACGGCTACATCGCGGGCGAGCACGAATTCTGCCCGGTCTGCGACCGCGAACTGATCGCACGCAAGACCGCAGCGCTTGACGAGACGGCGGCGTAGCTCGAGCACGGGATCACCAAACGCTCGGCCGCTCGACAGACCAACACCACACACCATCATTCGAAACGACATCAGGAGCGAGACCATGACCAACCCAACCATCGAGCTGAAGACCGAAGAACGCACCCGTTGCGAGGTCTGGACCCGCGTCATGGGCTACCACCGCCCGGTCTCGGCCTTCAACGTCGGCAAGCGCGCCGAGCACGCCGAGCGCTGCTACTTCAACGAGGCGCCCACCGGATCGGCGATCCGCCACGAGCGCCGCGCAGCCGCCTAGGTCTTCGAGCCGACTCGAGCCCGTCGACCCGCCGCACCCATGTCTCGACAAATGCCCTTCCCGAGCGATCTCGATCTGCCGATCTCTTCCGACGTCGCAGACTCGGCCGACGCGGGACCATTGCGGATCGGCGGCTTCGTTCCACTCACGACGATCGACTACCCCGGCGAGCTCGCTGCGGTCGTCTTCCTCCAAGGCTGTCCTTGGCGCTGTCGCTACTGCCAGAACGGCGCCTTGATCGACCCGAGCGCCACCCCGGTCATCGCTTGGTCGCAGATCAGCGCATTCCTCGAGCGTCGCCGCGGGCTGCTCGACGCCGTCGTCTTCAGCGGCGGCGAGCCGACCCTCCAGTCCGCACTGCCTGCGGCCATGACCGAGGTTCGGGGGCTCGGGTTCAAGGTCGGTCTGCACACCGCGGGGTCCGTGCCGAAACGTTTGGCACGCCTCTTACCGCTCCTGGATTGGGTGGCCCTCGACATCAAGGCGTTGCCCGAGGGCTATCCGGCCATTACGGGCATTCCGCAATCCGGCGAGGCGGCATGGGAGAGCCTGTCGTTGATCCAAGCCTCGGGTGTTCAGCTGGAGGTCCGCACCACCGTCATGCCGCAGTGGACCGCGCTCGATCTCGCGACGCTCGCCGCCGCGCTCGCCCAACAGGGTGTGCGGCGATATGCCGTTCAGGCCTGCGAGACTCGACACGCCCTGGATCCTCTGCTTAGTCCCTCTGCAATCCCTCTCGCGCAGCTTGCCGGCGCAATCAATCCCGCGTCTTTCGACCGATTCGTCCTGCGTGGACACTGACCTCTCGGGCGAAACCCGCCCGGACCTGTTGCCGACGATCCAGTCAACTTCCGTTTAGGACCCGGAATCGACCCGAGCATGTCCCTGTCGATCCGACGGCTGGTCGGATCATCAATCGGATTTGAGCGGAACCCTACGCCACCCCATCTCATACGGCATGCAACCTGACCAACCCCGACGACAAGACCACACCATGCGCGATATCCTGCTGATCGACAACGGCTCCAAGCGCGCCGATTCCACGCTGAGTCTGAGGCGGATCGCGAGCAGTCTCGCCGAGCGTCTCGGCGAGACCGTCCACCCCGTCTCCCTTCTACACTCGGACCGAATCCCACCGAGCGAACTGCACGGGCAACCCGCCGACACCTTCGAGTCCTTTCTGCGTCGTCGCCTGGACGAGGACGCCCGGCGTTTCTTGATCCTCCCGCTCTTCTTCGGCCCGAGCCGGGCCATCAGCGACTATGTCCCGGAGCGCGTCGCGACCCTGCAGGATGATTTCGGCCCCTTCGAGGTCCGGATTGCGCGAGCACTCTGCCCCTTGCCGGAGGGTGAGCCCGACTTGGTCGAAATCCTTCTGGAGCGGATTCGGGAGAGCGCCGCCGAGCAGGGCGTCGCCCCGCGTCGAATCTTACTGGTCGACCACGGCTCACCCATCCCCGCCGTGACCGAGGTGCGGCGTTGGCTTGCCCGGCAGTTGGCGCGGCGCCTCGCCGACGACTCCGGGCCTCGAGTCGAACTCGGCGAGGCTGTGATGGAGCGGCGTCCCGGAGCGGAGTACGACTTCAATGGAGAACTTCTGGAGGATCGTCTGCGCGCACTCGCTACGCAGGACGTCTCGACCCCGGTCATCCTCTCCATGTTGTTCCTGTCGCCCGGACGACATGCCGGTCCGAGCGGCGATATCGCCGAGATCTGTCACTCGGTCGAGCGCGATCACCCGGGCTTTCGCGTCCATCCGTCCGCGCTGGTCGGCGGTCACCCCCGACTGCTCGATATCCTGACGGCACGGTTGGCCGAGACGGATGCGGCGTCTACGGCTCGGACTGACCACGAAGCCTAGGCTCCGGAGAGGCTGTGGAGGAACAATCCTTGCCGAAGCATCCAAGCGCCCGATACGACGCCCGTCACCGTTCGGGCCCAAGGCATCGACCAAGACGCCCGGATTGGCATCTTTCGGATTGCGGTCCATAGTTCCCGATGAGACAACACTCCAAGGAGCAGCATCGAATGGCCAGATCCGATCGCGCCCGCGACTTCCGCTGGCGTTTCCATCGCCTCGGCGGTTTCGACCAAGTCCGCATCGAAACCGGCGCAGACGTCTGTCATCTCGCCGAGCTGGATCAAAAGCTCTGGGCCGCCTTGAGCTGCCCGACCACCGGACTCGAGCTCGACACCCACACCCTGGCCCTGCTCGACACGGACGAGGACGGACGCATCCGCGTGCCCGAGATCCTGGCCGCGGCCGATTGGACCTGCCGCGCCTTGAAGAACCCGGACGATCTCGTCAAGGGCGAGTCCGTGCTCCCGCTCTCGGTCATCAACACCGAGACGGACGAGGGGCGCCGCGTGCTGGAGTCGGCCCGGAACATCCTCGCCAACCTCGGCAAGCCCGACGCGGTGGTCATCACGGCCGAGGACACCGCCGATACCGGAAAGATCTTCGCCACCGCGCGCTTCAACGGCGACGGTGTCGTCCCCCCCGCTTCGGCGACAGATCCCGAGATCGCCCGCGCCATCGCCGACATCATCACCTGCGTCGGCAGCGTGACCGACCGCAGCGGCGCACAGGGCATCTCCCCCGAGCTGTGCGAGCACTTCTTCACCGAGGCGCGCGCCTATTCCGATTGGTGGGCCGAGGCCGAGGCGGATCCCGCCAATCTGCTCCCGCTCGGCGAGGCGACCGAATCGGCGAGGCACGCCGTCGATGCCGTCAAGGCCAAGATCGACGACTTCTTCACCCGGACCCGACTCGCCGAGTACGACCGCAACGCGGCCGGCGCCTTGAATCCGAGCGAAGCGGCCTATCTGGCGGTCTCCGTGCGAGAACTGTCCGAGGGCACGGACGACATTGCCGCCTTCCCGATCGCCCGGATCGAGGCGAAGCGCGCGCTTCCGCTCGACCAAGGCGTCAATCCGGCGTGGTCGGCGGCACTGCGTGAATTTCGCGACCGTGTCGTCAACACGCTGCTCGGTCCGCACCAGGAGCTGACCGAGACCGAGTGGCTCGATATCCGTCGGCGGTTCGCCGCCAATGCCGCCTGGATGGCCCGCATGCAGGGTGCCGCGGTTGATCCGCTGGGGATCCTGCGAGTGCGCGAGCTGCTCTCCGACGGGACCGAATCGGCGATCCGCATGCTCATCGAGGAGGATCTCAAGCTCGCCGAGGCCGTCGACGCCATCGTCCTGGTGGATCGGCTGGTGCATTACTACCGATACCTCTTTACCCTGCTGAACAACTTCGTCTGTTTGACGGATTTCTACTCGGGCGACAAGAAGGCGATCTTTCAGGCCGGCACACTCTTCCTGGACGGCCGCAGCTGCGAGCTTTGTATTCAGGTCAAGGACATCGACGCACACAGTGCGATGGCCTCGCTCAGCCGCACCTATCTCGCCTACTGCCACTGCGTGCGTCGCGGCGGGACCGAGACCATGAGCATCGTCGCCGCGATGACCGGCGGCCATGCCGACAACCTGATGGTCGGGCGCAACGGCATCTTCTATGACCGACATGGCCGCGACTGGGATGCCACGGTCACGAAGATCGTGGAGCAGCCGATCGGCGTCGGCGAGGCCTTCTGGAGACCCTACAAGCGCATCGCACGGATGGTCTCGGAGCAGATCGAGAAATTCGCCGGCGAGCGCGACAAGGCGGTCGACGAGACCGCCGGCAAGGGCCTTGCCGAGGCCGCAACCGCAGGTCCGGCGGCGGCTCCCGCAGCAAGCGGTTTCGACATCGCCAAGTTCGCCGGTATCTTCGCCGCGCTGGGTCTCGCCGTCGGTGCAATCGGCACCGCCCTGGCGACGGTGCTGGCCAGTCTGCTCAACCTTGCCTGGTGGCAGATCCCGCTCGCCGTGCTCGGGGTGATCCTCGCGATCTCCGGACCCTCGATGCTGCTCGCGTACCTGAAGTTGCGCGCGCGCAATCTCGGGCCGCTCCTGGACGGCAACGGCTGGGCGATCAACAGCTCGGCAAAGATCAACATCCCCTTCGGCGCCAGCCTCACTCGCCTCGCCGAGCGTCCTCGCGGCTCGGAGTATTCACTCATCGATCCCTTCGCCGAGAAGCGCCGTCCCTGGAGACTCTATCTCGTGCTCCTCGTCCTACTCGGTGTACTTCTCTTGCTCTGGCGAGAAGGGCATGTCGCGCGTGGTTGGGCACAGCTTCAGCAGATGTCGGGCGTCGTCGAGGAGACCGCACCTCCCGCCGACGCCACGCAGGAGGCGGCGTCCGGTGCCGAGGAGGCCGTCGTTTCCGAAGAGACGGTCACGACCGAAACGGCAGAGCCGCTTGCCGAGGAGCCCCTGCCCGAACCCGAGCCGGAACTAGAGCCGGAAACCGAACCGACTCCGGCAGATGCCGCGGAACCGCAAGAGACGCCGGACCAGGCATCGGACTGACGCGGGCGACAGTCACTATCGTCCTATTGTCATTCCCCACCTGAGCGACATGGATGCGCGGTACCGAGAACATCCTCGGAGGCCGCGCATCCAGCAACCTC
This sequence comes from Thiocapsa sp. UBA6158, assembly GCF_002423035.1. Classification (GTDB taxonomy): domain Bacteria; phylum Pseudomonadota; class Gammaproteobacteria; order Chromatiales; family Chromatiaceae; genus Thiocapsa. Next base: position 14,989 of record NZ_DIUM01000135.1, on the reverse strand, counting down.
TCATCGATCGACCGAAGCGAAACCGATGATCGCGGCGTCTTCATCCGCGATCTCCGCAAGCACCGGTCCGACCTCACCCCCCATCAGCTTCGACATCAGAGCCATATCCATCGCGGCGAGATAGGTCCGACCGTCGGACTTCTCGTACACGGAGATGGAACATGGCGCCATCACGGACACGAACTTCGAGTCATCATGGGCAAACATCCGCGACGCCAGCTCGGGCGAGCAGAGCTTGATGACCTTCATCCGTCCGGGATCCCGCTGATGATGGGCTACCAGAGACTTCTGAAAGTCGAATGTTTGCGGGACGATCCAACCTCTTGCGTGTGCGTTCTCCACGACCTTCGCCACCGTGGCATCGAAGTCGTAAGGGCTGCGCTGCTCATGGATGAACAATGAGCCCATGGAGCAGCCGGCCAGTAGCATGAGCAGACCGACGCAGGAAACCGACAGACCGTATCGCGTGGACATCGCCGAAACCTCCGCATTGAACTTAGCCCCACTTAAAATATTAGCATATTCTACTATTCTTGCCGGACCACAACACGGCCCTCGCCAAGCCAATCCAGCCGTCGAGCGCACGGCATGTCACCGCAGCTAAACCACGTCCGGCGCAGTTCAAAGGTGTGTGATATCACGCACCGCCTGCAGGATTTGACATGAATCAAGTTTCTCCTCGGAGCCTTTTGCTAGCTTGAGCAGGTCGACTGACCGGTTCGAGATCTCGTTCAATGGCACCGTAGGAGGACACATGAACAAAAGAGCACATCGTCTGACGACCCTCGCCACAGGGGTCATCCTCGGACTCGGGGCCGCAGGCGCCGCCTGGTCCGAAGACACCCTGAAGGACGTCATGGATCGACGCGGCCTGACCGAGAAGGATCTTCTCGCCGCGGCCAAGACCTATGTTCCGACGGGCGGACGCGACGAGTTCGTGGTCTTTGCCTCCGGCGGACAGTCCGGGCAGGTGATCGTCTACGGGATCCCCTCGATGCGGCTGCTGAAATATATCGGCGTCTTCACGCCCGAGCCCTGGCAGGGTTACGGCTTCGACGACGAGTCCAAGGCGGTCCTTGCTCAGGGTCGTACACGCGGAAAGGATCTGGTCTACGGCGACACCCATCACCCCGCGATGTCCGAGACCGACGGCGATTACGACGCTAAATTCGTCTTCATCAACGACAAGGCCAACCCGCGCATCGCGGTGATCGATCTGCACGACTTCGAAACCAAGCAGATCGTCGTCAACCCTTTCTTCAAGTCCTCGCACGGCGGCGCTTTCGTGACGCCGAATACCGAATACGTCATGGAAGCGGCGCAATACGCTGCCCCGCTCCTCGACGACGGTTTCGTGCCGCTGGAGGAGTTCAACGAAAAGTACCGCGGCGGCCTCACCTATTGGAGCTTCAATAAGGAGAAGGGCCGCATCGCGCCCGAAAACTCCTTCACGCTCGAGCTCGGCCCCTACAGTCAGGATCTCTCCGATGCAGGCAAGAAGGACAGTTACGGCTGGGGTTTTACCAACTCATTCTGTACCGAACGCTATGTGGGCGGTATCGAGCGCGGACGCCCGCCCTTCGAGGCCGGGTGCTCCTCCAAGGACACCGACTTCCTGCACGTGACCAATTGGAAGAAGGCCGAGGAACTGGTGAAGGCCGGCAAGGTCAAGCAAGAGAAGGGGATGTACTTCATCCCGATGGAGCAAGCGATCGCCGAGGGCCTGATCTACCTGGTTCCCGAACCCAAGAGTCCACACGGGGTGGACGTCACTCCGGACGGCAAGTTCATCATCGTTGCGGGCAAGCTCGACAGCCATGTCTCGGTCTACAGCTTCGAGAAGATCATGAAGGCCATCGAGGAGGGCAACTTCGAGGGCAAGGATCCCTACGGCGTGCCGATCATTCCGATGCAGGCGGCGCTCCATACTCAGGTGAATCTGGGCCTAGGCCCGCTGCACACACAGTTCGACTCCAAACCCTGCGTCGCCTACACCTCGCTGTATGTGGACTCGCAAGTCGCGAAATACGACTACTGTGAAGGCAAGGTTCTCGACAAGCTGTCGATCCATTACAACATCGGTCACCTCATGACGATGGAGGGCGACACCGTCAACCCGCAGGGCAAGTATCTGGTGGCCCTCAACAAGCTCTCGATCGATCGTCATCAGCCTGTCGGCCCGCTGCATCCGCAGAACCATCAGCTGATCGACATCAGCGGCGACAAGATGCAGCTCCTCTACGACATGCCCTTGCCGCTCGGCGAGCCCCACTATGCAGCCGCGATCCGTGCCGAGAAGCTGCAGCCCGCCGTGCGTTACAAATCGGGTTGGAACAGTCGCACCGATGAAGTGCATCCGAATCGGACCCGTGCCGGCCGCGAGACCACCGAACGGACTTGCGATGCAGACGGCAATTGCACGACGCGCGTGATGGGCACCGTGATTCGCTCGCACATCACACCCGAGATCATCGAGGCAGAGGTCGGCGATCAGATCCATCTGCACCTCACCAACCTCGAGCGTGCCCAGGACCAGGTGCATGGATTCGCCCTCTACGGGCAAAACGTGAACCTCTCGATCGAGCCCGGAAAGACCGCCTCGTTCAGCTTCGTCGCCGACGAGGAAGGCGTCTTCCCCTACTACTGCACGGAGTTCTGCTCCGCGTTGCATCTGGAGATGCAGGGTTATCTCTTGGTCCGTCCGAAGGGCTATCAGGCAACCGAGGTCTCGATGGTCGAAGGGACTCTGTATTCGCAAGCCGACTACGACACCCAGGTCAAGACCAACCTCGAGACCCAAGCAGTCATCGACCAGGTCGTCGCCTACATCACGGCTCGAAACTTCCAGGACTTCCCGATCGCAGTCGCGCTCGTGGAGGATGCGACCGACCAGCTCGGATTCGCACAAGAGTCCAAGAAGAAATCCGAGGATGCCGCCGCCAAGGCCGACTGGCAGAACGCCATGCTCTGGGCCAATCAGTGGTGGCAGTACCAGGTGAAGGCCGCCGACCTGGGCCTGCGTGCGAAGAACCTCCTGGATGAGGAGGGCGCGACGGTCAACAAGTGAAGTCGCGTCATCGACCGGGATCTCGATCCCGGTCGATGACAGCCTCTCGATATCCGCAATCGGCTAATCGCCGGAGAATCCACGATGAACGCCTTGAAGTCCGCTCTCATCTCGATCTCGATCGCCGCGGCGACAACGGCATCCTTGCCCGTTCTCGCGATGGACGGCGCCGAACTCTATGTCACCAAGACCTGTGTCGCCTGTCACGGCAAAGACGCCAACACACCCATCCTGCCCATCTACCCGAAGCTCGCGGGACAAAGTCCGGATTACGCCTACAATCAAATGGTGGACATCAAGAGCGGCGCCCGAAGCAACGGCATGACCGCAGCGATGAAAGGTGTCATGCACCTTGTCGACGAGGCGGAGATGCGAGCCATCGCGAACTGGCTGGGTACGCTGAATTAAACGCGCGTCCCCCAACGTCGCCCATATCATCCGTCGCTTGTACGGGGCTCGTGTCCCCTCGCGGTGCGAGCATGTTCACTTTCAACACACAAGACGTCGAAGCGACTCTTATCGCCTTTCACCGCAATGTGAGTCCTTCAAGCTCGATTCGGAGTATGTCATGAATCAACGTCACCTTTTTCAAGTCGCGATCCTGGCCGCGGCCGTCGGGACAGCCGGAACACTCTCAGCAGAGGATACGAGCGACACCGATCGTGTCCATCGCGCCGAGCCTGTGGATTGGAATCAAGGCGGAGGCGAGCAGGATGCCGCCTTGCATCTCGAACCGGACATCGAGAACGGCATGGATGTCTACGAGGTCTGCGCCGCCTGTCATCTGCCCGAAGGCTGGGGTACGCCTGACGGAACCTTCCCGCAATTAGCCGGCCAGCATCGTGGTGTGCTGATCAAGCAGATGGCGGACATCCGGGCACAGAACCGCGACAACCCGACCATGTATCCCTTCTCGCTCCCGCAATCGATCGGCGATGCACAAGCGCTGGCCGATGTGGTGGCCTATATCGAAAGCCTGCCGATGAACCCGGCGTGGGGCAAAGGGCCTTGGGGTCCCGGAACCGAGGAATATACGCTGGGCGAGCAGCTCTACAAGGACAACTGCGTGAAATGCCACGGCGAGATCGGAATGGGCGACGTGGAGAAATTCTATCCGCGCATCAACGGGCAGCATTACGAATACATGGTTCGCCAGTTCGAATGGATCCGCGACCATAAGCGCCGCAATGCCAATCCGGAGATGGTCGAGCAGATCAAAAACTTCTCCGACAAGGACATGCAGGCGGTCATCAGCTACACCTCTTGGCAGCCGGTGCCCGAGGAGCAGTTGGCCGACTCGGTGGATTGGAAGAACCCTGACTTCGAGTGAGTCGGGCGCAGCCTGACCGGCGTCGCCGGGGCTTCCAGCCCTGATGGTATCAGGCCGAGATGACCTGGCGACGCGGCACGCCCGCCGACTTGGCCGGAGTGACGCACAGGCCCGCGACGCGGATCCTGCCGGCCGGATCGATGCTGAAGGCTCCTCCACGCAACGCACGCGCATGGCCGTATCCATCATGAGCAATCACTCGACTCCATCCTTTTCGGATCAGCGCACGCCGTTGATCTTCGGCTTGAGCCTGATCGGACTGATCCTGCTCGGCGCTATCTATTTCGTTCCCATCTGGTGGGTCTCCTTGACCGCGCCCAATTATCCGCCCGAATCCTTCCCGGACGGCGTGCGCATCCATTTCCACATGAACGGCGTCTTCAATGGCTGCAAAATGGTGGAGAAGTCGGAGATCATCGAAGACGAGGCGCTCAATTGTGTCCACGAGATGGACACCATCAATCACTATGTCGGCATGTATCCCATCTCGGCCGGCGGCGTGGTCGAGCGGGCCTTTGCGCCCTTTCTCCTGTCGATGCTCGGCGTCATGATCATCGGATTCGCAATCCCCGGCTCCAAGACCCGCATGGCGGTCATGGGCGCCGGGTTTGCGCTGATTGTCGGCTGGATGGCGATGACCTTCTACACGGCCGACGGGATGAAGCTCAACAGCCGGGGCTATCTGAGTGCCCTGGCGTTCGCGCTCGATCAAGAGACGGCCACACCCGAAGCCGAAAAGCGCCTGTCGCCGGCCGAGGCGCTGATCGCCCAGATGAAGGCCTCATTGGAGGGTGATGCGGTCACGCAAGCCGATTCGGGTGCTGCGGACATCGACATCGCCGGCGAGCCGGACAAGTCGGTACTGGCTGCAAGCCTGCGTGGTGCCTTCGAGCGCGATCAGGCCAAACAGGCCGCCGGCGAGCGCATGGAGTGGACCGGGAGCGGCCACCAGTTGCTCGCCTGGCACTACGGCAAGAGCCTCGGGCGCTATTTCAACAACCCCGAAGAGATCCGGCCGATGGTCGGCATCATGAGCACGGCCGCGCATGTCGTCTTCTGGGGGATCATCGGCGCCATGCTGCTGTTGCTTTGGGGTGCCCGCCGATCCCAAGGCCCGCTCTACTGGCTCTTGATCATCGCGCCGATGGCCCTGCCGCTGATCTTCATCCTGGACTATTCCGCCTGGCTCTGGTGGTACGGCCACAATATGAACGCGATGGGCGCGTTCACGGTGAAGCCCTTTATGCCAACCGTCTTCGGCGACGGCAAGGTCGCCCAGTTCGGGACCCATTCCTATCCCTACTGGGGCTTCGGGCTGATGCTGCTGCTCTCGGTCGTGCTGGCGGCGGCGAGTCTGCTGCGACGCAAGCAGATCAAGTCCTCGGCATGAGCTCAAGTCCAACCCGGTCCGGCCGGCTTGCATGGGCGGCGTTGCTGCTACTGCCGGCACTGGCCCACGCGGCTTACCCACCTTTTCAGCCACTGGTCGATGCCGCCGAAGCGGGTTCGGTGCTGATGCCCGAGCCCGGCATCTACGCCGGGCCGGTGCGTGTGGACAAGCCGCTGACCATCGACGGTCGCGATCGGGTGACGATCGACGGGGGCGGCAAGGGGACCGTGGTGCTGCTCGAGACCGACGGGGCGACGCTTCGGAACCTGCATCTCACCAACTCGGGCAGCTCGCACAACGATCTGGATTCGGGCGTGCAGGTCCGCGGCAAGTTCAACGTGATCAGCGACAACCGCATCGACAACGCCCTGTTCGGCGTCGACCTGCAGCAGTCCGAGAACAACATCGTGCGGCGCAACCACATCTCCTCCAAGCCGGTCGATCTCGGTGTGCGGGGCGATGCGATCCGGCTTTGGTACAGCTTCAACAACCAGGTGACCGACAACGTCATCCGCGATGCACGCGACACCGTGGTCTGGTACTCGCGCGACAATCTGATCGCCCGCAACGATGCGCGCGGCGGGCGCTATTCGCTGCATTTCATGTACTCCCAGACCAACCGGGTCGAGGGCAACCATTACGAGAACAACACGGTCGGGATCTTCCTGATGTACAGCGACGGCATCGTCGTGCGCAACAACCTGATCGCCAACGCTACCGGCACGACCGGCATCGGGATCGGTTTCAAAGAGACCTCGGACGTCGTCATCGAGGGCAACCGCATCCTCTATTGCGCCGAGGGGTTGTATCTGGATGTCTCGCCCTACCAGCCCGGCAGTATCAATCATTTTCGCGACAATCTGATCGCCTACAACGGCATCGGGATCCGCTTCATCAATGACTGGCAGGGCAACGTCCTGACCGGAAACCGGTTTAAGGGCAACACCACGCAGGTGGTGGTGGAGGGCGGCAAGACCGCCAATCGCAACACCTGGAACGGTAATTACTGGGACGACTACGAGGGCTTCGATCGAAACAACGACGGCATCGGTGATTCCGCGCATCTGATTCAAGCCTTCGCCGATCGGCTCTGGATGGACGTGCCCCCGGCGCAATTCTTCAAGGGCTCGCCGATGCTCGAAGTCATCGATTTCCTCGAGCGACTCGCGCCCTTCACCACCCCGGATCTGCTGGTGCGCGACGAGCATCCGCTGTGGAACGCCGATACCCGGGTCGTGCTCGCCGTGCCCGAAGCCGGATTGGCCGGCGGGTCGGATTGGGAGCTGGATCCGGATGCGGAGCCCGAGGCGCCCGCCCCGGACGTCGAGCCGGGCGGCTATGACGCCTACGAGGCGCTGCGTCGCTCGCTCGGGCGGGATTGAGAGGTCGACCGACGATGAAAGACACATCCACTGCCCAGCCGAAACCCAAGCCGCGGCGCAAGACCAAGAAGCTGCGCGAGCAGGGGCGGCGCGAGTTTCTGCGCAGCACCGCCCTGCTTGTCGGGATGGTCGGGGCCTCGCTCGCCGGACTCATCCCGCTGATCGGCCAGGCCAACGCGCGTCTGCGCCCACCGGGCGCACTCAAGGATCGGCTCGACGAGCAGGAATTTCTCTCCGCCTGCATCAAGTGCGGCCAGTGCGTGCAGGTCTGTCCGGTCGAAGCGATCAAGCTCGCGGACATCACCGACGGTGTCGGGATCGGTGTACCCTACATCGAGGCGCGCGACCAGGCCTGCGACTTCTCCTGCGACGGGCTGCAATGCGTGCTGGCCTGTCCGACCGGTGCACTGACGCACGACATCGACTATCCCGCCGAGACGCGGATGGGATTTGCACGACTCGCCCGGCCCGGCCGCTGTCTCGCCGTGCGCGGTCAACCCTTCAAAGGCGCGGCGCGCGGCACGGATCACCCCGGCCTGCTGCGCTTCGAGGCCGTCGACCGCTGGAATCCGATCCCGCTCGCCGAGCATCCGTTCGACCTGCCGCTGTGCGATCTGTGTGTCCGACTCTGCCCGATCGAGATCCGCATCGCCCAATGCGATGCCGGCACGCCGCCCTCGGGCGATCCCAATCAGTGCCCGCCCTTGCACGCCATCCGGATGCAGCCGATGCCGACCGGTCGCGGCACGATCCCGGTGGTCGAAGACGGCTGTGTCGGATGCGGAGTCTGCGAGATGGTCTGTCCCGCCGAGCCCGCCGCCATCGTCGTGGACATCCACCGGAGCGCCGACTTCCAATGAGCTATTTCGTCGATTCGCTGCGTCAGTTGGCTGGGCTCAAACCGGTCAAGCCCGCACCCGAGCAGATTCCGATTCCGATCCAGCTGATCTATAAAGAGAAGCGCAAGACGCCGCTGACCCGCGAGGCGCTGCGCGCGGCCGAGGACGGTCACGCGCGCAGCCCGAGCCGCCACAAATGGCGCAATCGCCGCTGGATCACTTTGATCGTCGTGAACCTCTTGTTCGTCGTGTCCTATGTGCTCGACGTGCAACTGGTCGAGGGCGCGTTGACCGCCTCGCGCGTCATCGGTTTTCACCTAGCCGATCTGAACTCGGCGCTGCAGGTCACGCTCGCCTACAAGCACATCGTGATCAACCTGCTGATCGGCACACTGACCGTCCTGGTGCTCTGGATCCTGCTCGGCGGGCGCACATTCTGCTCCTGGGTCTGTCCCTATCATCTCGTCGCCGAATGGGCCGAGTCGCTGCATCTGTGGCTCGCCAAGCGCGGCTGGGCGATCGACATCCAGCTCCATCGCTCCGTGCGGGCGGTCTTCTATGTCATCTTCGCCCTGCTTGCACTGTTGACCGGCTACACGGTCTTCGAGACCATCTCGCCGACCGGGATCCTCAGCCGCGCGTTGATCTATGGTCCCGGTCTGGCCCTGCTTTGGATCCTCGCCCTGTTGGCCTTCGAAGTGCTGCTCTCGCGCCGGGCCTGGTGCCGCTATGTCTGCCCGATCGGCATCACCTATGGCCTGGTCGGTGTCGTCTCGCCGTTGCGGGTGCAGTACAACATGCAGAGCTGCCACCACGAGGGCGACTGTCGGAAGATCTGCATGGTGCCGCATGTACTCGATGTCACTATTCGCGGTCGGGCAACCGGGCTCACCACCGACATCGGCGCCGATTGCACCCGCTGCGGTCTCTGCGTCGACATCTGTCCGACCAGCTCGCTGAGCTTCAAATTCAAGGGACTGGAGAAGGCCCTATGATCCGTTTCGAGCAGGTCAGCAAACGCTTTCGTCGCCAGACCGTTCTGAAGGGCATCGACCTCACCATCGAGCGCGGACATCGCGTCGCCCTGGTCGGCTCCAACGGGGCCGGCAAGACCACGCTGATCCGCTGTCTGCTCGGGGAATATGTCTGTCAGGGCAAGGTCCGCGTCGATGATCTGGACCCGCGCGAGCACCGTCGCGAGGTGCTGGGCAAGATCGGCTTCGTGCCGCAACTGCCGCCGCCGCTGAAGATGCCGGTCGGGCAGTTGATCCAGTTCGCTGCCGGGGTCTGCGGTGCAGATCCGCGGCGCATGGAAGCAGTCGCGACACGGCTCGGGCTGAACGCCAAGGCGTTTCGGCACCAGCCCTTCGTCAAGCTCTCGGGCGGCCAGAAACAAAAGCTCTTGATCAGCATCGCCCTGGGTCGGGATACCGAGTTGCTGGTCATGGACGAGCCCGCCGCGAACCTGGATCCCGACGCGCGACACATCTTCTTCGAGCTCCTCGCCGAGCGTCAGGAGAAGGTCGCCATGCTGATCTCCAGTCACCGTCTGGACGAGGTCGCCGCGCTCGTGAACCGGGTCATCGAGATGGATCAGGGCCTGGTGGTCCTCGACGATCGCGTCGCGGACCTGGTCGATCTCACCAGCCGTCTGCGCTGCCGCCTGGTCCTGACCCGTGCCGACGACGCCTTTGCACGGGCGGTCACGCCCTGGGGTCTGCGCAGCCTAGATCAGGGCATCACCTGGGAGGGCTGGGTCGCCGGGGCGGATCGGCTACGATTTTTGGGGCTTCTATCGCGCTATGCGGCGCTGCTTGAGTCCATCCGCTTGGATGCGGCGAGCGAGCCGGAGTTGGCCGAGGTGGCGTATGCGTAAACCGCGTCAGGTGCGGTATGGATCGGCGTCAGCCTGCATCTCAACTCGCGGCATCCAACAGGCGCTGCAGTCGACGCGGTTTGATGATGTTTTCTGTCTTTTTCTGAACCGCGTCCAGCTCGAATCGATTGGGTTGCACCGGTCGGTGACTGTACCGCCAAGCCTCCCTTTCTCAGTCGGGACGCGGTTCAGAACCGGCCTGCTGTTCGCCCTATTGGCGCTCATCCTCTCCGCCTGCGGAGGCGATCCGGGACAAGGGCCTGTCGAGGTGAAATGGGACCGCGACACCTGCGAGCGCTGCCGCATGGTCCTCTCGGATCGATTGCACTCCGCTCAGGTGCGTGTCCCGACACCGGACGGACGCTCACGCGTCTATCGCTTCGACGACATCGGATGCGCCCTGATCTGGCTCGAAGAGCGCGCCGAGCGCGACGACCCCGCCACCGAGATCTGGGTGAACGACTGGCGCACGGGCGACTGGATCGACGCGCGCACCGCGACCTATCTGAGCGGCCAGGTCACGCCGATGGAATACGGACTCGGTGCCCAACCCGAGCCCGCGCCGGACGGGCTCGACTTCGCGCAGGCCAAGGCGCACATCTTCGATGTCGAAGCGCGCTTCAATGTCCACGGCGGACATCTGGATGCCAACCCGGCGTCGCCCGGCGTGCCATCGCCTGAGATCCCGCCGGCAGGTCAAGTGCTGCCGAACGAGCACCCGCATGACCATGCGCATTGAGCTGTTAACGGAGTCCCGAGACCATGCGTGAATTCTGGCTGACCGCCCAAACCGATCTCCTCGAATCGTTTCGGGCCAAGTGGTTCGTTGCCTACACGCTCGTCTTCGGCGGGCTGGTGGTCCTGCTGTTCGCCTTCGGGCTCACCGAGTCGCGGATCATGGGTTTTACCGGGCTGTCCCGCCTGATGGTGACCTATATCCAGCTCGCCATGGCGATCCTGCCGGTCTTCGTGCTCATCACGACGGTCCGCTCGGTGGCCGGCGACCGCGAGGCCGGCGTCTACGAATATCTGCTCTCGCTGCCCATCGGTCTGGCGCCCTGGTACTGGGGCAAGCTCGCCGGGCGCTTCCTGGTCGTCTTCCTACCCGTGTTCCTCGCGATGGTCGGCGCCATCATCTGGGGCTCGGTCAAAGGGGCCGCGGTGCCCTGGGTGCTCTTCATCTGGTACACGACACTTCTGATGGCGCTGGCCTGGTGTTTTCTGGGCATCGGGATGCTGCTCTCCACACTCAGCCGTTCGGCCGATGTCGCCCAGGCGTCCGCCTTCGTGGTCTGGCTGACGCTCCTGCTGTTCCTGGATCTCATCCTGCTCGGCACACTGATCCGCAATCAGATCCCGCCCGAGACGGTCGTCGGCATCGCGCTGGCCAATCCGATGCAGGTGTTCCGCACCGCAGCGATGCTCCTGCTCGATTCACAGCTGGTCATGCTCGGCCCCTCCGCCTACGTCATCCTCGACAACTTCGGGCAGGCCGGATACATGGTCTATGCCATTGTCTACCCGATGCTGGTCGGCACCGTTTGCGCCCTAGGCGGCTACCTGCTCTTCCGTCGGGGCGACCTGCCGTAAGACGATTTCCGTGAGTAGTCAGCCCGACTCCGCATGCCCGAAAGCCGATCCCGATCCGACGACGTCACACCATCACGAGATCGTCATATCCCCCGGACCACAGCGACGCTCCAGCTGCTTGACGATGCGCCGCTGCATTGCCGCTGTGTCGTTCGGCCCAGAGATATAGAAGGGCTTGCCGTCCTTCCCGAAGGTGAAGGACACCGAGCAGGCATCGGCATCGATGTCGCCGAAGATCAACCGGGCAATCCGGTAGTCTGCGTGCGGCTCGAAGCCGAGGTCCTTGGCATAGGCCAATGCCTCTTCGACTAGCTTGCGCGCACAGCTAGGATGCCGGGCCTCGGCCGATTCCGTCGGATTCCCTCGGATGCGGGCCAGGACGGTCGGATACTCGGCCGCATCGACAATCTTGTACAAGGCGTTTTTGGCGCCCAGACAAAACACATCCACCAGGATCCCCGCGACGGCATAGCGCCCATCGGGCAGACTCCGGCTCACCCAGACGGTGCCGATGCCCAGCTCGAAGAGGTTCGACGGGACAAAGACATCCGCGATCGGCGCCCGGCCCGCGTTGGCCCAGACGCGCGCCTGAGACAAGACTCCCGGCAGCCCCGAAGCCGCCGGCTTGGTTTGCCTGCGTTTCAGCTCACGCTTGGCCCGCTTCCTCTGCAATGCCTTTTGATCGAGCGCCATAGAGAGTCCTCGCATGTCTTCGTTGACGGATTATTCACCGGATCTTTCTGTCGTCCGGACAGCGGACAAACGGCTACACGAAGCCGATAATGGTAACCGCAGCCAGGTAGGCATGCTCGCGGACGCGATCCCGATGGTTGAGCAGCATCGCCCCATCGGCCAATCCGAGATCAGCGAAGACAGATCCACGTCAAGCCATGAACTCGCACACGCTTCAACGCCTTTAGCGATTGCCGGCACAGTCATATCTTGGCGGTACCGGACGGATGACGATCAGGTGACCTCGGCATGGCACGCCCCAAGAATTAAGTCCTCATCATCCGCACCTCCGCCGAGATCAAGGCGCCGCTCAAACTCGCCGGGGAGCGCGAGCGTCGCTCGGCATCGTCGATGATCGAGGTGCTGGTTCTAAGGTAAGCTCAAGCCCTCGGCCTGGCTGTCCACGCGTCGAATCAGCCCGAGACCCATTCTTACTCTGCAGGCCATCCTGCTGCCGATCACCGCCTCGCGCACCTCCAACCTGCTGCGCACCATCGCCACGCTCTGCGGCGTGGTGATCGGCGAGGCGAAGTATGACACCTTCATGGCCTCGGTGAAGCTGCCGTGGGCGCGGGTCTGCGCGGTGCTCTGGCGGGCGATCCCCGCCCCCTCACCGACGGGCGTGTGGTGCTGGCGCTGGACGACTCGATCAATCCGAAGACCGGCACCAAGGTGTTTGCCTGCCAGCGCAGCTTCGATCATGCCGCCAAGACCAATCAAAGCGCGTTTCCGTGGGCGCAGACCATCGTCACGCTCGGTCTGCTGAAGGTCATTCACGGGCGCTGGTGCTGCCTGCCGCTGGCCTTCGCCTTTTATCTGCGCAAAGCGACCATGGTGCTACGCAGCGTGCGCATTCGCGGTCGGGCGCTCACGTTCGAGAGCAAGTTCACCCAAGCCGTGCGCCTGATTCAGACCTTTGCCGGGGTCTTTCCGCGGGCGCCGATCCTGCTGGTCACCGACAGCTGGTTCGGCAACAACGGCTTGCTCAAGCCCTTGCGCCGGGCGCTCGGCTCGCGTGCGCATCTGCTCTCGCGTCTGCGCGTGAACGCGGTGCTTCATGACTTGCCGGTGGCCGTGCCGGGACGCGCCGGACGCCCCCGCAAGTACGGTGAGCGCCTTGGCAGTGTCAAGGCCATGCAGACCGCGCTGCGGGCCACCGCGCGGACGTATTCGCTCAACCTCTACGGTCGGGTGCGCGACGTGGTGGCCGCCGAGCAGGTGGTGATGCTCAAGACCCTGCGCTGCCAAGTGCGCGTGGTCTGGGTCTACCGACGCACCCAATGGGTCGCGCCGGTGACCACAGATCTGACCCTGATGGTTTCGCAAATCATTGAAATCTATGGGGCGCACTGGAAAATCGAAGCCGGATTCAGAGAAATCGAGCAGGAGATCGGCAGTGCCCGGACGCAGACCCGCAATCCCGATGCGGTCACCAACCATCTGCACTTCTGTATGGTGGCCACCACCATCACCTGGAGCGACGCGACCAGCTTGGAGCAGGCCCCCGCGTGGCATTATGCCGCCGCGCGTCGGACCGAATATGCCTTCGCCGATGTGCGCCGAGCGCTCGCCCATGATCTCGCCGACGTGGGTTTCGGGGTCGACTGCGACGATCCCCGCCACGGCACCCGAAATCCACTCATCGCCGCAGTCATGGGGCTGGTCGCCTGAGGAAAACGAGAAACTCGGGCTGAAGTACAGCGACGACGATTCCGACGCCGCCTGGCTGGCCAAGCTGCTGCGCCTCGGGCTGTTGCCGGAGGGCTATATCTACCCCAAGGAACAGCGCGCCGTGCGCGATCTGCTGCGCCGGCGCAGTCGCCTGGTCCAACAGCATACGGCCAACGTCCTGGCGGTGCAGAACCTGTTCTCCCGCAACCGCGGGCGCTCGCTGAGTGCCAATGCGATCCGACGCCTGACGCCCGAGACCGTGGGCGAGCTGCTGCCGGATGTACATTTGGCCCTGGCGGTACAGAGCACCCTGCTGGCCATGCGTGGTCAAGAGGCGGCGATCGATCTGTTGGAGCGCGAGGCCTGCGCGCAGGTCAAAAGCCGGCCCGAGTATCGGCATCTCCTCAGCACCAGCGGCATCGGTCAGGTGCTGGGGTTGACGATCCTGTTGGAGACCGGCCCCATCGAGCGCTTTGCCCGCGTCGGCAACGACGCGTCATACAGTCGCCTCGTCGGCAGCGAGCGGCTCTCCAACGGCAAACGCAAGGGCCGGGGCAACACCAAGAGCGGCAACAAATATCTGGCTTGGGCCTATCTGGATGCGGCCAATTTCGCGGTGCGCTACAACCCCGCGATCAAGCGCTACGACCAGCGCAAGCGCGCCAAGACCAATGGCGTGGTCGCCATCAAGACGGTGGCGCACAAGTTGGCACGAGCCTGTTACTACATGCTGCGCGAGGGGACCGACTTTGATGTCAATCGGGCCTTCGCCTGAAAGGTCATGGGCGATGCGCCGATGAGCCAGGATAAGGGGTTGGCGGACAGCCTTCAGATCTGATTGGCCGCCGGCACATCTCCCGCCGACATCGTCAGGGAGCAACGCTTGTGACCGAGACGCCTCCGCCATCGAGCCAGCACGGGGTTGGGCGGTGCCGACATGGCACCGAGCCAGCGATCTGTGATCCCTCGGCCCGGTGGGTGCGGGGCGGAGACGCCTGGATTTTTAGGGATCCGCGCCCCCGCCCCGCACCCACCTCCGTGGTCCACGTGGACCTTGGCGGGGCACCGACGATTTTCTCGGGCTCGCAGGAGCCAGGGGCCGGGTGTCTACT